>CAJMRI010000010.1:0-80296 GCA_905215905.1 uncultured bacterium
TCAATTTCAAGGGCGCGACCAGAAGGTCAGCGCCCTTTCATTTCACGTCACCTTGGCGCAAATGCGGCTCGCTCGCTGGCATTAGCGCTGCATCGGCGTTAACGTTGCTGTACTAGATAAGCTTTGTTGATTCCAGCTTTTCGATGATCCAGTCGTTGGCTTTGATGACCGGGCGGCGGAAGACGACGCCCAGTGCCAGCGACGGAATCAGATAGCTCGCCAGAATGCCTAGCTCAATCCAGTACTCCATATGGTAGGCGCCAGCCATGGCGGCATGCATGGCGTTGATGCCGTGGGTGAACGGCAGGAACGGATAGATCGCCTGGAACACAGGGCCGGTCATCTCGATGGGGAACGTACCGCCCGAACCGCCGACCTGCATAACCAACAGCACGACGGCGAGCGCCTTGCCGATATCGCCAAACGAAACCGTAAGCGTGTAGACGATATTGGAGAACACGAGACTCGCGACCCAACCCGCCAGCACAAATTGCAGCGGGTTGTCGCACTGAATGCCAAAGAACAGGATGTCGCCCGCGCACACGAGTGTCGCCTGCAGCAGGGCCAGACCTCCAAAGAACAGGTAGCGGCCCAGGTAGATCTCGTGCAGGCGCACGGGGATCAGCTCGTTGATGAGCTCATCGTCAACCGAGACCTTCATCATGGCCGCCAGTACAATCGAGCCCACCCACAGCGACAGAATCGTGTAGAACGGTGCCATGGCCGAACCGTAGTTGCGGATCGGATAGACCGGTTTGCGGTCGAGCGCGACGGGGCCGGAAAGCGACACGGCGAGGCCCTCGGGGTCGTTGCCGATCATCGTCTTAATCGTGGCCAGATCGTCCGACATAAGGGCACCGTCGAGCTCGTCCTTGAAAGCGCTAATCTTGTCCGACGCCTCGCCCAACTGATCAGAAGCCTTGTTGACCAGCGTCGCAGCCTTGGAGAGGCCCTTTGCGAGCGAGCCGGATGCATCGGTGAGGCCGCTCACGGCACTATCCAAGTCACCCGAGATACCGTTCAGGGAATCCAGAACGCCCGAAATGGTCTTCTTGAGCTCCTTGGCCTTAACCGAGAACGTGGAATCGTAGTCGGACTTGGCTCCCGAGATACCCGCCTTGGCATCGGCGATGGCCTGGTCGACCTCGGCACGCGAGTTGTTGACCTCCGCCATGCCGTCCGAAAGGGACTTTGCGGTCGCCGTCAGGTCCTTCGCATTGTTGCGGTACTCCACGGCAATTCTGCCCAGCGACGTCGCAGCGGACTCGAGACCGTCTTTGAGCTTGTCATCACTCACCTGGTCGGCAAGGTTACGGAGCTGATCGGCCATCGCATCGATATCGTCAGCACGCGTATTGAGCGCCGCTGCGGCTTCGTTGAGCTGAGACACCGTAAGGTAAACATGCTGATTCGCGGCATCGAATGCCTTCGCAAGCTCGGCGGACACGTTGTCGAACGAGCCCGCGCTTCCGTCAATCGCCGCGTCAACGGCATCGTTGGCGGCCTTGAGCGCTTCCTTGGAATCATTGATGCCACTCTTGGCGTGCTCCATCAGCTGCTTCGCCGACTCATCAACGGTGCCCGTCTGCTTGAGCATGCCGCCCGCCGATGTCAGTGAATCGGACGTGGAGCTCAAAATGCCCGCGAGCGACGTCGCACTCGCCTGAACGTCCTGCAGGTCCTCGACCGAATCGCCCAGCGTCGAGGACAGATTGGCGATAAAGCTGCTCACCTGGTCGGTACTCATATAGTCGAGCAGGCTGGACACGGTCTTAAGGCCGATGGTCGTGATGGTCTTGGTAAAGGTCTCGTTGACCTGACTCTGGACGGCGCTCGAACCCTTTTCAGTCACGATCTGTGCGATGGCGTTGGCCTTCTGATTCTCATAGAACTCGATATCGGCGTGCTTCACCTCGGTCGAGAAAAGCGTCATCATGTCGGCGCTAAACGTTTTAGGGATAACGACGGCAGCGTAGTACGCGCCCGACTTAACGCCCTCAATCGCCTTATCACGGTCGTTGAGGACGACCCAGTCGAAGTTCTCGTTGCCGCGCAGGGTGGCGGTTACGTTTTCGCCCACGTTGACCTCGACGGGAATCAGATCGCTCTCGTAACCCTCATCGGTGTTGACCACGGCGATCTTAAGGTTGCCGGTATTGCCGTAGGGATCCCAGCTTCCGGCGATGTTAAACCATGCATAGAGACATGGCACGATGATCAGGCCCATCACGACGACCATGCCGATCACGGAGCGAGACACGTTTTGGACATCGCGCTTAAACAGGTGCAGGATGTTTTTCATTTATGCCTCACCTCCTTTAGAGTGCTTGCCAAGCGAGGTGGTGTCCCCGTCGTTTCCGTTTACGTTGTCAGCGCCGTCGGCATCTTGAGCCTTACGATGCGCACCGATATGCGGCAGACGGCTCGTAGGCTGTTCGCCTCCCTTGGCGCCACGCTCGCTGGCGTTGAGACCAAACATGCGACGGGCGGCAGGGATCGCCGCCGTGTGCTCGCGCATCTCGCGGCGAAGGTCCTCGTCCGAAAGCGCCGAGATACGCATCTGGGTATTGAGGCTCGCACGGATGTATTCGATGTTGATGAGCCAGCCGCAGATGGCGATAACCGAAATGATCCAGATAACGAGCAGGATGATCTTGCCGTTATTGTCGATATCGAGCACCGTCGAAAGCACAAAGAGCAGAACCTGCACGCCTACCACGGCGGCAAAACCGCCCTTGATGTAGTACGGGTAGCGATGCTCAAACGCCACGGCATGATCGAGCAGCTCGCGACGGTACGAATCCGAATCGAGCATGACGCGCATGGCCGTGCGCAGCGAATAACGTTGGCGCGGCAGGTCGTTGGACTCGCAGATCATGAGACCCGTCGTGGAAAGCTGCTTATCAAAGAGCAGATTGAGGTTGAGCAGCAACGGGCGCAGCTGCAGACCGATAAAGAGCGCGATGGCAAGGAACACGCCCAGGACGCACAGGTTGAACAGGTAGTTGAACGAATACATGCCACCGACGGTCTCGCGCAGCAGGTTGATGCCATAAGTGAAGGGCAGCAGCGGATGCAGCCATTGGAAGAAGCCGGGCATCATCTCGATGGGATACATGCCCGACGAGCCGGGGATCTGCACAATGACGAGGATGACGCCAATGGCTTTACCGATATGCTTAAACGTGGTGGACAGCGCATAGATGATGTTGACGTAGGTGAACGAAATAGCGATGCCGCCCAGTACAAAGAGCAGCGGATTGACGCACTGAACGCCAATGACCAGGTCGCCCACCGTAACGATAATGGCCTGGAACGCGCCCAGGATCACCAGCAGCAGCCAGCGGCCAAAGTAGCCCTGACGCGCCGTAAAGCTACCGATGCCCTCGCGGTCGACCTCGAGTTTATAGATAGCGATGAGCACATAGCCGCCTACCCACAGCGCCAGATTGGTGTAGAAGGGCGCGATGCCCGAGCCAAAGCTCTTGACCGGATAGATTGACTTGGACGTCAGCTCAACCGGAGATGCCATGAAATCTGCCACGTCATTGACGTCGACGTCCATGAGGTCGGCGAACTCGCCCATAGACTCAGAGGTCTGCAGCGCCGCAATGTCATTGGCGGCGGTCGCGAGCTTGTCCTGAACCTTGGCAAGGGAGGCGTCGGTTTGGGACAGCGTGGTCTTTGCCTGCTTGAGCGTGGCGTCGAGCTGCGCCAGCGTGCCGCGCGCGCTCGCTATCGTGGGGGTCATACCCGACACAATGCCGGTCAAATCGCCCGAAACGGCGGCAAAGGAGTCAAGCGCGCTCGAAGCCTTCGGAAGTGCGTTCTGACCCAGATCGGTCTGAGCCTGACCGAGGCTAGCCGTACCGGTCTGAATTGCCGCGTTGAGTGCGTTGCTCGCGTTCGAGATTGCCGTAGCGTCGTTTGCCATGGCGCTCGACTGTGCAGAAAGGCCATCCTTGATGCTCTGCAGCTTCTGGTTTTGCTCGCGAAGCGAATCGATGGTCGATACAATGCGCGCGTCAATTTCCTCGGAACCTGTCGACGTGTCATTAACGAGAATCTCCAAGTGCCCGATAACGGCCTTATTGTGATCGATCGTCGCCTGGAGAGACTCGAGCGAGTTGTCGATGCGGGTGGTCGTAGATGTGACCGTACCCGTTAGCTTGCCAATCGCAGCGTTCGCGGAGGCTGACGTCTTGGTGAGTGCAAGGCTACCTTCCGAGAGTGCCTTGGAGAGCGAGGTGATAGAGTTGCCCGCCGTGGCGCGAGCCTCGCCCAGCAGATTATTACCCTGAGCGATTGCCTGCGTTAGCGAAGGCGCCTGCCCCTGCAGGCCCGCCAGCGCAGCATCGGCCGAAGCAATCGAGCTGCTTGTCTTGTCGATGGCGGTGTTCATGTCGCCGATGGAATCACGTACTTCGCCCAGGGTATCAGACGCCTCGGACACCGAGTCCGCCAGCGAATCCTGGGTCTGGGTTGCCTTGTCTTTAAGGTCGATGCCGGCATCCTTGGCGATGCCCGCTACGGTCTCGCCCACCGTGGAGACAAACTCCGAGTTGATCTGCTCCTCGATGGTGTTGGCACCGGTATCGGTGACCTTGGGCGCAATGGCGCTCTTCTTCTCATTGACGTAATAGGTGAGCTTCGGCTGATGGTAATTGCCATCGAGCATCGAGACAAGATTGTCGGAGAAGTTCTTGGGGATTACGATCGCAGCGTAGTATTCCCCGCTCTCGACACCCTCTTTGGCATCGGCAGCCGAGTCGACGAAGGTCCAGCCCAGCTGATCGTTCTCCTTGAGCTGATCGACTACCTTATCGCCCGCGTTGAGCTCGCCCACTAGGTCGTTCTGAGTGCCCTGATCGTTGTTGGCGATGGCAATCTTGATACCTTGGGTGTTTCCGTACGGATCCCAGTTTGCCACGATGTTGTACCAGGCATACAGCGAGGGGATAACGCACACGCCCAGGGTAACCACCAAGGCGACGGGGTTCACAAGCAGTCGCTTAATGTCGCGCTTAAATATCGCAAAGGAGACCTTTGCATCGGATAGTTTGCTGCCGAGACTCACGCTTGGACCATCCATCCTGTCGTTGAATCAAATCGTACTATCAAAACCATTGTACGTAGGCGCTTTAGCGTCTCGAAGCACAATGGTATTGAGTTTTGCGGGTAGCAATATACTACGAAGATGAGTTAGTGTACAGTTGTACAGTATCTTTAATATCAGCAGGTCACAAAACCACAGCCCGCACAAATTAGCAATCCGAATAGTCATTGGGAACGTTCTTAAACGACTAGTCAAACAAGAACGTCCCCGATGACTAAGGAGTGTCCCCAGGTGCCGGTAGAAAAGGAACGTCCCTAACTGCCGCATCGCCAACGGCTACCAACAACAAAAACGCCGATGTTTTGGCGCAGACAGCGAAAGCCCGCCAGAGCGAGCAAGGTGCCTTGAAACGAGGCGGCATTGACCTTCTGGTCATGCCGCCGAAGCTGAAAGGCAGATTGCCGCCCTGGCGGGCTTGCAGCGTCGAGTAGTTACGCGGTTCGTAGAACCGCGTAACTACCAAACTACATAAGCTCGCAGACAGCTGCTGCGAAGGCAACGGGGTCCTCGGGGAGGATGCCCTCGACCAGCAGGGCCTGATCGTAGAGCAAGCCGGAGTACTGCTTGATCTTATCGGCGTCGCCTGCCTTCTGGGCAGCGACAAGCTTGTCAAAGACCGGGTGCTTGGCGTTGAGCTCGAGCACGCGCTGGCTCTTGGGCATGCCGTTGGGCGCGCCCTCGGGCCCCTTCTGGAGCACCTTCTCCATCTCGAGCGAAAGCGGACCCTCGGTGGTGATGCAAGCGGGGGCATCGGTCAGGCGCGCGGAGACGGCAACTTTCTCGACCTTGTCACCGAGCGCCTCCTTCATAGCGCTAAAGAGGTCCTCGTTTTCCTTGGTGGCGTCCTCGGCCTCCTTCTTCTCGTCCTCGGTCGCCATGTCAAGATCGCCGGTCGCGACGTTCTTAAGCTCCAGGTGACGATCCTCGACCTCGGGCTCGGCACCATCGGCAACTGCCTTCTCGGCAGCCTCGCGAGCAGCGTCATCCTCGTAGACCTTGGGCATATCGGCAGCCACGTACTCACGCATGGCCTGGAAGGTAAACTCATCCACGTCCTGCGTCAGCAGCAGTACATCGTAGCCGCGGTCGAGCACGCCCTTCACGACGGGCATCTTGGCCAGACGCTCGCGCGAATCGCCGGCGGCATAGTAGATTGCCTTCTGGCCCTCGGGCATGCCCTTGGCATACTCGGCAAGGGTGATCATCTTCTGCTCCTTGGCAGACCAGAACAGCAGCAGGTCGGCGAGCTCGTCGGCCTTCATGCCGTAGCTCGAGTAGATGCCGTACTTCAGACCGCGGCCAAAGTTCTCAAAGAACTTCTCGTATGCCTCGCGGTCGTTGTCGCGCATGTCCTCAAGGTCGGCGGTAATCTTCTTTTCCACACGCTTGGCGATAACCTTGAGCTGACGGTTCTGCTGCAGCGTCTCGCGCGAGATGTTGAGCGACACGTCGGCGGAATCCACGACACCGCGCACAAAGTTGTAGTAGTCGGGCAGCAGGTCGTCGCACTTCTCCATAATCAGCACGTTGGAGCTGTAGAGCGCCAGGCCCTTCTCGTAGTCCTTGCTGTACAGATCGAACGGGGCGCGGCCCGGCACAAACAGCAGGGCGTCGTACTCGAGCGTGCCCTCAGCATGGAAGCTGATGGTGCGTGCGGGATCGTCAAAGTCGTGGAACGTTGACTTGTAGAACTCGTCGTAGTCCTTCTGCTCGACATCGGAGCTGCGCTTTTTCCAGATCGGCGTCATTGAGTTGACGGTCTCGAGCTCCTGGTAGTCCTCGTACTCGGGCTTGTAGTCGTCGCCGGCGTCCTCGGGCTTGGGTTTCTGGCGGCTCTTGCTCACCATCATCTGGATCGGGTAGCGCACATAGTTGCTGTACTGCTGAATCAGGCTCTTGAGACCCCACTCGGTCAGGAAGCGATCGTAGGTCTCGGCCTCGCCGTCGGCGTCGAGCTTCTCGTTCTCGCGCAGCGTCAGGATGACATCGGTACCGTGCTCGGCGCGCTCGCCATCCTCGATGGTGTAACCCTCAAGACCATCAGACTCCCACACGTGAGCGGTGTCCTCGCCATAGGCGCGGCTGACGACCTTCACATGGCTGGCGACCATAAAGGCCGAGTAGAAGCCCACGCCAAACTGGCCGATGATGTCGACATCCGAACCCTGTTGCTCGGCGTTCTCGGTCTTAAACTCCTCGGAGCCGGAATGGGCGATGGTGCCCAGATTGCGCTCGAGCTCCTCGGCGGTCATGCCAATGCCGTTATCCGAGATGGTAATGGTGCGGGCGTCTTTATCAAAGGAGACGCGAATAGCCAGGTCGCCCTGGTCGAGCTTGACGCTCGGATCCTGCAGGCTCTTAAAGTTGAGCTTGTCGACGGCATCGCTCGCGTTGGAGATAAGCTCGCGCAGGAAGATTTCCTTATTGGTGTAGATGGAGTTGATCATGAGGTCGAGCAGTTTTTTGCTCTCGGTCTTAAATTGACGCATGTGCAGTCCTTTCGCGCTACCCCCGTCCGCAAAAACGGCCCGGTTGCCCGAGCCGCATCGCAGACCTGCTATGTTCAGACTTAGATTTTATAACCCATTAGCGCGCATATATACATACGGAATCGAAAAACTGCATGTCCAAACGCTCCGATGCGCCAATTGCCAAGGAGTGTCCCCAGCTGCCGGCAGAAAAGGAACGTCCCTATCTGCCATCTACGCGCTTAGCCATCCAGGCATGGGGCTGGCCTTCATCCTCATAGTCCACCGGGGCAATCTGCGTGTAACCTGCCTTGGCATAGAGTGGCAGCACGTATTCCTGCGCGTGCAGCTTAATGAGCTTGGCGCCGGCATCACGCGCACACGTATCGCTGGCCTCGACAATCTTGCTCGCCAGACCGCGACGGCGCATGCTCGGCAGTACAGCCACGCGCCCCATAATATAGGTCTCCCCCGCCGCGACGTCTTCGTCCAAATCGCACGCCGGCGACACCGGAGCCTCTGCGTCAGCCGCGCGCTCAAGCTCTTCGGGAAACACGCGCGAGCAACCGGCAAGCTCACCGTCTACATAGAGCGTCACATGGATGCAGTTCGGATCCTCGTCGATAGCGTCGAACTCATTCTCGTAGCCCTGCTCGTCCATAAAAACGACGCGGCGCACCAACGCCGCGTCATCAAAGCATCCCGTCTTAAGTTGGATATCCATAGCTGCCCTTTCATTCAACGCGAACGTTAGGGACAGATTTTAGCGAAAATGAGCTCCGCGCACGCTAAACTTCGCGCGAGCCTTCGCCAGACAGTCGTAATGACCCACGTTATGGGCATCGCTCGCGATGAAGCTGTACAGGTTCTGATCGAACAGGCGCTGTGCCGGCTTTTTCTCGCGACCAAAGCGACCGCCGGCAATAAAGTCCGCCGAAGCCTGCAGCTTGCAGCCCATATCGACCAGGCGCTCCGCCACGCTTACATCCTTTTGAACCGCACGATAGCGCTCAGGATGAGCGATGATCACCTGATAGCCACGGCACTGCAAATCGTAAATCGTGTTCTCGTACTCTCTAAACGCATACGCATCGGCATGCGTCGAAAGCTCGAGCAGAAACTCGTTGGTCCCATCGAAATGCAAGTGATCCGCGGCATCGATACCAAGCTCAACGAGCTTTCGATGGTTGACCTCGAAGCCCATCTGGAGCGGAAAACCGTCAGCGTTATCGCGCAGCAGCTCAAAGGCATCCCACATCTTGTCGTAATCAAAATAGGGATCACGGCAGTGAGGAGTGCAAACGATTCTGGTTACACCGGCCCGCTTGGCAGCCTCGAGCATCGCCAAGCTCTCTTCGAGATCGGCGGCGCCGTCGTCTACACCCGGCAAGATATGGCAATGAATGTCACGCATAGGTCAGCCTTAATCAACTAAACGTTTGCTCGGTTGGTGAAGATGCCCTTTTTGGAAGTGCCCTGACCGTCGGAGCCCTTCTTAACCTTCTTACCGTCCTTGGTGTAGTAAGAATAATAGTACTCGCTGGTCTCGGTCTCACAGTAATTCATGACGGTACCGATGAGCTTGACCTTCTCGGACTTCTTAAGCTGGGCGATAGCGTTGAGCGCCTCTTCGCGCTTGGTAAAGTCCTCGCGCACCACGAACAGCGCGCCGTCGGTCAGGCTGGCAATCTCGGCAGCATCGATGAAGGTGCCGACCGGAGGAGCATCGAAGATGACGTACTGGAACTTAGCAGACAGTGCCTTGACCAGCTTGGCAAAGCGATGGGAGACGATGATGTCGGCAGGATTGGGAATATGCGGCTCAGCATCGAGGAAGTAGAAATTCTTCTGACCTGTCTCGACAATCGCCTGGTCGATAGAAACCTGCTCGGACAAGACTGCATAGAGTCCGCCGCGGGAGCGGACGCCGAGCATATCGGCAAGGGACCTGCGGCGCATATCGGCCTCGACCAGGAGCACGGACTTGCCGCTCGTGGCGATTGCCTGAGCAAGGTTAATGGAAACCGTAGACTTGCCCTCGTTGGGAATCGAGGAGGTAACGGTGATGGTGCGAATGGGGTCGTCCACGCTCGCAAAGCGGATATTGGCCAGAAGGGTCTTGGCGGCATTCTGTACAACGAGCTTATCGGTGTTCTTTGCCTTAGCCATGCCTATTTACCACCTTTCATAGCCGGAATTCGGCCAACAACGGGAATACCCAGGAGCTCTTCTGCCTCTTCGGCACCGCGGATGCGGGTATTGAGCATGTCTGCCAAAACGACATAGGCAACTGCGATAAAGATACCGGCGAGGAACGCGACGGCAATATACAGCGTACGCTTGGGGCCGCTGGGGGCTTCGGGGGTCTTAGCCTCGTCGATAACGTTGATGCTCTGGGCAGCGCCGACGTTCTGAGCGACCGTACTCACCGAGCTGGCAATGGCCTTTGCGACCTCAGCCGTCTCCTTGGCATCGGTACCGGTAACCGAAAGCGTAATGACACGCGTGGTGGTCTCGGAGGAAACAGACACCTTGTAGTCATCCAGATCGGTGAGGCCCAGTTCTTTGGCGGCGCCGCTCTTAACGCTATCGCTATCAAGCAGCGTGGCGATATCGTTGGAAAGCATCTGGCTCGCCGAGAGATCGTTGTAGCTCATCTGACCGCTATCGTCGGTCTTGGCGAGAATGTACATGCTCGTCGTCGCGGTATAGGTGTTGTCCATCGCAACGAAGGACACGATGCCCATGGCGATCGCGCAGACCACCGGAAGGGTGATGACCAGCTTGAGGTGCTTTTTGAGCAGCTGGAACAGTTCGAGAAGGGTCATGCAGCTTGCCTTTCATTTCCCCAGTTCGGATTGACAAAACTGTCCGTATGTTATCGCATCTTTTTACCGAGACCAAACTCTATACATAAGAAACAGGCTCTCCTGTAAAAATGACGGAAGCAATCGTAAAATTGCACAACAACGCCGCACCCGAAAGTCCGATGCGACGTCTACATCAATATCTATGTTGTATCGCTATGCGAATGGCTCGTCCTGCTGTATGGGAAACGTCACCGTAATGGTGGTTCCCACGCCCAACTCGCTCGACAGATCGAGCGTGGCGTGATGATACAGGGCCGCATGTTTGACAATGGCAAGCCCCAGGCCGGTTCCGCCGCGTGCCTTGGATCTACTCTTGTCCACGCGATAGAACCGCTCAAATACCTTGCCCTGTTCTTCAGGCGCGATACCGATTCCCGTGTCGGCGACCGCGAGGAACGGATGACCTTCGTCGTTGGTGCCGCACTGCAGCGCAACCATACCGCCGGGTCGATTGTAGCGGATGGCGTTGCTTGCCAGATTGTAGATGAGCTCGTCAATCAAGCGCGACACGCCTTCGATGACCACAGGCTTGGTCTCATGACTTATCGTCACATTCGCTTGACGGGCGACCTGTTCAAGACGCTGCTCAACCGTGTAGATGGCACGCGAGAGCTCAATAGGCTCCGTGGACCCAATGGGCACCGCCTCGCCCTCAGTCGCACGCTCGGCCTCGTCCAAGTTAGACAGCGTAAGGATATCGTTGACAAGCGCTGCCAAGCGGCCCGCCTCACGATAGATACGACCGCCAAAGTTGCGCAGGTCATCCTCGCCCTCAACCATGCCTTTTGCGATGAGCTCGGCATAGCCCGAAATCGCCGTAAGCGGCGTCTTGAGCTCATGAGTGATATTCGCCGTGAACTCGCGGCGCATACGGTCGTTGTCCGCTAGCACCGCCATTTGGCGCTTGAGTTCCTGGCGCTGCGACTCGATACGCTCAAGCATGGGGACCATCTCGGCATAGGCGTGCTCATAGCTACGGCGCGGGTGGTCCAAATCCACCTCTTGCAACGGCGCGATGATGGCACGGGACTCGCGGCGCGCCATAAAAAACGAGAGTACCGCACCCGCTGCTGCGATAAGCAGCATCGGCGCCACCATCGACAGCAAAATCGCCGCAACGCCAGGCTGGGCCTGCGCCAAGCGGACAACCTGGCCGTTATCAAGGGCGACGGCGCGATACAGCATAATCTCGTCGAGCGTAGAGCTTGCGCGCTCCGCGGAACCCGAACCACTCTCAAAGGCCTCGATGACCTCGGGGCGATCGCCATGGTTGGGCAGTGTGGAAGGCGACGCCTCGTTGTCGTAGGCAACCGATCCATCCTTGTTAATCAGCGTGATGCGTAAGTCCTCGCGATCGAGGCTACGCAAGAACGGGATGGGCTCCTGCTGCTCGTCGAGGGCGGCAGCAATGAGCTCGGTTTCCTGCGCCAGATTGGCACTCGTGGCATCCGCCAAGGTGTTTTGCACAAAGAACGCACCCAGCACCGTAAACGCCACGATAACCGCCATGGCGCAAACAAAGATCGTCACAAAAACGCGGTGCGATAGCGTTTGTTTTCCCTGGGGGGCGAAGACCACGGGTTACTCCTCCGATGCGGTGGACGCGGTGTCGTCACCTTCGGCACCATCACCGGCAGAAGGCTCAGCCAAGCGGTAGCCCACGCCGCGCACGGTCTCGATGGCGCTGGCATGCTCGCCCAGTTTTTGGCGAAGCGTCTGCACGTGCACGTCAACGGTGCGCGAACCGCCGTCGAAGTCCCAGCCCCACACGCTCTGCAGCAACGACTCGCGGGTAAAGACCACGCCGGGCTTGCGCATGAGATACTCAAGCAGGTCGAACTCGCGCAGGGTGAGCTTAAGCGGCTCGCCGGCAACGGTCACCTCGCGATGGCTGGGCGAGAGCACGATGTCGCCCACACTGAGCACATCGCTCGCCTGCTTGACCATGCCGCCGCGACGCAGCAGTGCGCGGCAACGGCTCGCAAGCTCCATGAGCGAAAACGGCTTAGTCAGGTAATCGTCGGCACCGCCATCGAGCGCCATCACCTTGTCGAGCTCGGTGTCCTTGGCAGTAAGCATCATGATGGGCACCGTCGCCGTCAGGCGGTCGGCGCGCAGGCGACGCATAATCGCCAGGCCATCGGTATCGGGCAGCATGATGTCGAGCAGGACGGCATCGGGTACCCGTCGCGCCACGGCGGCCTTAAACTCGCCGTCGCACGAAAAGCCCTCGGCCTCGATCCCCTGCTTGCGCAGCGCATAGACCGTCAAATCCCTGATGTTGTCATCGTCCTCGACGTAATAGATCATGTTGAACCCCTTTGCGGCCGGCATGACCGCATCTTAACCCTAAAGGTACCTTAACGAGATGGTATCAGCCAAAACGTCCCGTCAAATAATCCGCTGTGCGCGAATCGGTCGGTTTTTTGAAGAGCTGAGCGGTGGGCGCGTGCTCCACCAGCTCGCCCAGCAAGAAAAACGCGACCGAGTCGGAGATGCGCGCCGCCTGCTGCATATTGTGCGTAACGACCACCAACGTGCAGGTCTCCTTGAGCTCGCAGGCAAGCTGCTCCACCACCAGCGTCGACACGGGATCGAGGGCGCTCGTGGGCTCGTCCATCAGCAGAATGTCGGGCTGCACGGCAAGTGCACGGGCGATGCACAGGCGCTGCTGCTGTCCACCCGAAAGACCCAGGCCCGACTCCTTGAGCTTGTCCTTGACCTCATCCCACAGAGCGGCTCGACAAAGGGAATCCTCGACCAGCTCATCCAGCACGACGCGATCGCGCACGCCCATGCCACGGGGGCCGTACGCGACGTTGTCGTAGATGCTCATGGGAAACGGGTTGGGGCGCTGGAACACCATGCCCACGCGCTGGCGAAGGCGGCAGATGTCGTAATCGCCCAGGATATCTTGACCATCGATCGCAATCTTGCCCTCGATTCGGCAGTCCTTGATGCCGTCGTTCATGCGGTTAAAGCAGCGCAGCAACGTGGACTTTCCGCAGCCCGAAGGCCCGATGAACGAGGTGATCTGCTTGTCGCGGATCTTGATATTCACGTCCTTGAGCGCATGATGGTCGCCATAGAACAGGTCGAGGCCCTCGACGTCGATGCGCGTCGGCGAGGCGGCAAGGTCCTGCGCCGTGGGGCGCGTCGCGTCTCCGACTTCGCGCTCGTGCGCAGCCTCGGCTCGCGCCTCCATTAGCTCCTCGAGCTCCGTGGGCTCCATAGCCACACCAGCCGTCATACCGCATACCTCCACGTCGATATCAATTCAGCAGTATCGATAGTAGAAACCGCGGCTCATACGCACGTGAGCGCATTGTCAGGTGTTTGTAAGGGCGCCTACGCTACGCGGCGGGCAGCTCGATGGTAAAAACGGTATGCTCGGGTGTCGATTCGCACGCGATGGCGCCGCCATGCGCGCATACAATCTCCTTGGCGATGGCGAGACCCAGCCCAGCGCCGCCGCGATTGGTCGCACGCGCCGCATCCAGGCGATAGAACTTCTCAAAGATCACCTTGAGCTTTGGCTCAGGGATCGGATCGCCCTGGTTTATAAATCGTACGCGCACGCCGCCGTTACCCAAACGTCTGGCCTCAATCGTGATCATCGAGCCTTCATAGCTATAGGCAATAGCGTTTTTCATGATGTTGTTGAACACGCGAGCCATTTTGTCGCCATCCACGAGCACCGTCAGGTCCTCGCGAATATCAACTTGGACTTCCTTATGCTGCTCGTTGAGGATGGGATAGAACTCGTCAGTCACCTGAGCCAGCAGCAACCCCAGATCAACATAGCCGCGCGTGAGCACGATATCGTGGAAGTCAAAGCGCGTGATATCGAAGAACTCTTCGATGAGCGTATCGAGCCGGTGCGCCTTGTCGAGCGCCACGCCCGTAAAGTGCGCACGTTGCTCAACCGGCAGCTCAGGAGCCTCTTGCAGCAGCGAAAGATAGCCCACCACACTGGCAAGCGGGGTGCGTAGGTCATGTGCCAAGTACGTGACCAAATCGTCCTTGCGATGCGACTCGTCACGCAGAGCTTGCTGCACCTTGCGCTCACGGTCACGCACGCGGTTAAGGGCGCCCTCGACCTCCAAGAAGTCGCCGTCGATGTTATCCCAGGTGTCGGGGTGATCGATCAGGCGATCTTGAATACGAGCGGCCAGCACACAATCGGCATGCTGCTCGCCCTGCTCGTAGCCATGGTAGTACAGGGCGCGGCCGCAAAAGAACAGCACGCACACGGCAAGCGCCAGCACAAAGCCAAGCATGTTGAATACAAAGCCGGCATCGAACAACACCGGCCCTTCGATGCCGCCGAGCGCCATGGCGCCAATCGCCAACGTCATGGCCCACGCGGCACCGCCAATCACCACGCAACGGCGCACGATTTCGAATCGATCGATCAGCAAAAAGCCGACAAGCAGCACCGCTAAGACTCCGGCGATGTTGTCGATGCCAATCAGCAGCAGGCTCAGCAAAAAGAGCAGCACCGTCGCAAGCGCGCGGTTGTCGACGACTGCCCGTACGTATTCAAAGAGTCGATCGGGCACCTCGAATGCCTGCCTATCGTCTTTTGTCATATCCACTTCCCCACCATCAAAGGCGCTATTCGATTATGTAGCCGACGCCCCAGACGTTTTTGATAAAGCGCGGCTTTTGAGCGTCGTCGCCAATCTTTTCGCGCAGGTGGCGAATGTGCACCATCACCGTATTGTTGGAGCCGGGCATAAAATCCTCGTTCCACACCGCGCGGAACAGATCCTCCACGGCTACCACGCTGCCGCGATGCTCAACCAGATACAGCAAGATGGAATACTCGATGGGCGTGAGGCGTACCGGTGCACCGTCCACCGTTACGGAACGAGCATCGCGGTTGATCTCCAGGCCGTCGAGCTGGATGGTCGGCGACTCGGCCGCCTGCGAGCGGCTACCGTAGCTGGTGTAGCGGCGAAGCTGAGCGTGCACGCGCGCGATGAGCTCCAGCGGACGGAACGGCTTAACCACGTAATCGTCCGCGCCAAGCGAAAGGCCCTCGATCTTGTCTTGCTGGGCATCGCGCGCCGTCAGCATGATCACAGGATAGGTATGGCTGAAACGGATCGTACGCAGTAGCTCAAAGCCATCGATATCGGGCAGCATGACATCCAACAGTGCCAGATCGAACTCCTGCTCCAGGATTGCCTTGGCAGCATCGGCCCCGCTATAGGCAATCTGGACATCAAAGCCCTCTTTTGTAAGGTAGATACCAACCAAGTCGGCGATGGCCTTCTCGTCATCAACTACCAAAATGCGCTCGTTCATGCGTGCTCCTCTCGCGCTCCATTATGCCCGAGGCGACGCACGCCACACACAACAAGCGTGGGTGATTAAGTCGGCCTTAAGCACCCTTGTGCCCGTTCGGGCGCGGATGTGGGCCACGCACGCACGCGATGATCGCCGACGCCGGCAAACGATATACTCTAGTTCCAGAAGAGACCATCCCGTCGAAAGCGAAATCCGTGAAGTCCCTCACCTCTTTTGCAAAGCGCTCAGCCCAGCTTGCCGCCGGCTTTGTCTGCGCTATCGCCCTTGCCGCTGGCGTGCCCACCGTCGCCGGCGCCCAAGTACTCACGACCGACAATGTTTGCGGCAAAACCGCCGATGCGCGCGGCATCACGGCCGAAAACCTGCCCGATATCGATGCGACCAATGCCCTCGTCATGGGCAAAGACGGCACCGTCTACTATGCCCGCGGCGCCGATGAGCAGGTCAAGATTGCCTCGATCACCAAGGTCATGACCGCAATCCTAACCGTCGAGAATTGCAAGATGGACGAGAAGGCCACGGTGAGCAACGCCGCAGCCACCGTGGGCAATTCAACAGCCGGCCTACTCGAAGGCGACGAGCTCACCGTGAAGCAGGCACTGCGCGGCCTGATGATTCCCTCGGGCAACGACGCCGCCATCGTGCTCGCCGAATATGTGGGCAAGAAGATCGACCCTAAGACCAAAGACGCCGAGGCAACATTTGTGAAAGCCATGAACGAGCGCGCTAAGAAGCTCGGTTGCACCGGCACGCTTTTTGAAAACCCGCATGGTCTGGACTTTGATGAGTGGGCTGGTGATATGCACTCAACCGCACACGACGTAGCGCTGATGATGCAGGAGGCCATGAAAAACGACACGATCCGCGAGGTCGTAGCGAGCGAAGATTCCTGGATCGAGGTCACGGGCGCCGACGGCACCGACCATTCGCATTCCATGGACACGCATAACTATTTGCTAGGCCAAGATGGCAACATCGGTGGCAAGACCGGCACCACCGATGATGCAGGCTATTGCTTTACGGGTGCCTACAACCGCGATGGCGACGAGATCTACACCGTCGTTTTGAACTCCACCACCACCGACCAGCGCTTTACCGATACCGCAACCCTTGCCAATTGGTACTACGGTCACAAGGTGACGGTCGCAATCGCCAACACGCAGGAAAAGACCGCCAACGGCAACCCACTTATGGCGCGCATTGGCCAAACCGACTGGACGGATAAGACGATCGACGCCACACTCGCCGATCCTACGGCGCAAGCGACCGTGTTTTCCCTTGCCGGCGAGGTGACCGAAAAGGTTAGCTACGACGATCTTTCGGGCACGGTGCATGTGGGCGACAAGGTGGGCAGCGTCACGCTCAAGCAGGACGGCACCAAGATCGCCGTCATGGACCTAGTTGCCGACGAGGAAGGCGCAGGGCCGAATCCCATTGAATGGCTGCTCGTGAAGCTCGATCGCTTGGGCCGTCGCATCGACAACCGCCCACTCACGGCAGAAAGCGAGACCGTCGCCAAGGCGCCCGAGGTGTAGGGTCAAAGAACAATACGCTCACTGAAAGAAGGTATCCGAAAGGATGCCTTCTTTTTTTGAGGGTTCGAATCCCCAGCCGCCATTCTTGATAATAAAAAGGGCCCCAAATGGGACCCTTCTTTCAAGTCATACTGGCGGAGAGCTGGGGATGTCCGGGCATGCTGTGCATGCCCTCCGGCTTCAAAGCCTGGCGGCTTTTCGCCCACGGGCTACAAACGCTTTCGCGTTTGCTTAACGCCCGTGCCCTCTCGGGTTCGAATCCCCAGCCTCCTTTCTCCGCACAAAAAAGGGCCCCAAATGGGACCCTTCTTTCAAGTCATACTGGCGGAGAGCTGGGGATTCGAACCCCAGATGCCCTTTTGGGGCATACTCGCTTAGCAGGCGAGCACCTTCGGCCTCTCGGTCAGCTCTCCGTAACAGCCGTTCTATAGTAACCAAACAGCCAAGGATGAGCAAGAGGAAATTTTCTAATTGCCTAGCAGCCTTTCCTTCTTGAAAGCTTCGCCTACCCCAGCGAGCGGTTGAGGGAGCCGAGCTCGTCGTTGCCCATGGTGCGCCACATTTGGAAGATACAACCGCGCGCCAGGAAAAAGAAACCGTTGTCGACCAGTTGCACAGCGGCATCTGCCAGCTGATTCGTCACGGCGGACACTGGCGGCAGCTCTAGTCCAGCCCTGTGGATGGTCTCGACCGCTTCCTCGAACGTCGGAGGCTCGCTGACGCCCATCTCGTTCATAAGGCCCTGCATTTCTTCCAGCGCGCTGCTGCCCGACTCCTCGCCGCGCGGCACCAGACGGTAACAAGCCAGCGCCAGGTCGAGCTGATCGCAATTCCAATAGGCAAACGCCAAGCGATAGAACAGGTAGCCGATTGCAGAACGATCGCTGGCAATACGTAGGCCGTGGCGCGCCACCTCGATAATCTCGTCAAAGCGCTCCAGACGCGCAAGCACGTTGATGAGCGCAAAGTGCGACTGCATGGACGAGCGCGCCAGATCGTAAAGATGGCGCACCTCGGGCAGTGCTCGTTCAAAGTCCTCTTGCTCGGCGTAAAAGCTGCAGATCTCGTGCTGGGCAAAGTACAGCGCATCGGGCGCACGAAGGATTCGCACAGAGCGGTCTTCTTCCAACACCGGTAGCACCATGCGCACCAGCTGGTTATCGCAAAACTGCGTTTGAACCGGACCTGTCGCCAAAAGCTCGGCGACGGCGCACTTGGCCTCCAACTCCTCGACAAGACGGGAAAAGCCTTCAAAAGCACCTGTACGGTCGACTTTTGCCTGCTCGCGCAATTCAACAACACGGGCCACGTATGGGTCGTCGTCCTCTTCCATGACCTCCAGCTCGTCAGCCGTATCGGCAAGCAGCAGATCGCGCAGCGCCGGCGGCAGCATGCGATGGTCATCACGCGGACGAGCATGAACCTCCGCCGGCTCAATCGTCTCCGGAGCGGTTGACTCATACGCCTCAAGCACACGCTTGCACGGCATATCGTCCATGTCCATGCTCTCAAGATCCTTGGCGACAGGCACGCAATCGGCCAGATAGGCCGCACGCCCAAAGAAATACGTTGCGACAACGCACTCGCCCTGCTCACTGTCGGGAGCAGCAATCTGCACATAGCAGCGCGTGATGCAGGTGCCCGCGGCAAAACACGCTGCCGCAAGCGTGAGCGCCACGCGCGCATCGTGCTCCGCGGCCCAGATCGTGCGCGTGTCCTCGTCCAGCTCGTGCCAGGCGTCATCTTGAGCGTCGTATTCACGTTGCGGCATGGCATCAACGACAGACTGCCCAAACCGAACGAGCATAATCCCCTCGGCAACGTTTGCCCGATAGGTATAGTCGAGCCGCGTGACCACGTTAAGCGCCTCGACAATACGCGCGAAGCGGGTACGCACATCCCACTCACCGCCCGGCTGGCAAGCCACCGTACCCGGTTCGCCCCACGGGTTATCGCTCGAGGCCGTATCGAGCAGTCGAGGAACATCGTTGGTCGTCTTAGCGATATGCCACGCATCAAAGAGCGCGCAGCCCTCAAGGCTCGGCGACGAGGCCGCGGGGACCAATCCAGCCCCGATGCGCTCAAGGATGCCGGAGAGGCGGTTGAGACGGCACTCGATGGCAAGCAGCATGTCAATCTCGTCCTGGTCCAGCAGGCTACGATCAAAATTGAGATAGAAAAGCTTTGAACGATCAATGCGAGCCAGGCTCATCTCGGACTTGGCAGCGATGGTGCGCAGGCGGGGCAAGTCAATTTCACTCATAAGGGCAGCGGCATAGCGCTCGATACCGCTCGGATTCTCGGCATGGTCAACGCGGTAAAGCAGCGTCTCGATAGCATCAGGGAGCGGTGCCGTGTTAAAGCCCAAAAACACCTCGACCGGCTCGGGCAACTTTACGAGCTTGATCTTGTCGATAACATTTTGCATACCCTCGTCGAGTCCGCCGGCGTCCGCCGTGCTCGCAAAAGCGCTTTCGGAGTTGGCAAATATCACGTAGCGCAAGAACATCGAGGCCATGAACTCGCCGTAAGGAAGGGCGCGGGTCGAATTCCATGTCTCGTGGTCGGACTGCTCGCGCATGGGGCCTTCGGGAGAGCCGACGGTTCGCGCGCACGCGCGCATTGTGCCGTTGGCTCCCCGAACCACAATCTCACCAATACCGGAGTCCGACTCGTCAAGGACCAGTTCCATGTCGGGATCGTTGGGCAGCGGAGCCTCGCTAACGGGGCGGTCCACCTTGTACACCTCACCCGAAACGCTTACGTAGCCCAAAAGCGACACATGACTTTTGCCAACGAATTCGACGACATAACAAGATTCATGCTGATCCTCGCCAAAGAGTTTCCAGACCACGCCATATGAGCGTCCCGCAGGCTGCTCGGGCATCGCCGGAAAGCGCTTCTTAGGATCGAGAAACCTGAGCTTGTATGTCGGACGCTCTGCCACGAAATATCACCCTGATCGGTCGCTTGAGAAGGAGTGGTCGCGAATAAGTCACGACATCTACTCGGAATCTTACACGAGTCGACAGGAAATCGTCCCTTTGGACGAAGGCACTCAAGCTGGCGCAAAAGAAAAGCCCCCGTTGCCGGGAGCTTTAATCTCAAATGGTGCGGCGTATAGGATTCCGCGCATCCGCTGCGCGGATCCGCACCGGCTTCGCCCGCCTGCCGGCGTGCTCGCCCGCGGGCTAAAAACGCTCCGCGTTTTCTTTACGCCCGCGCCTCGACCGAGGTTCGAATCCATGCGGTGCTTACGTAAAAGAAAAGCCCCCGTTGCCGGGAGCTTTAATCTCAAATGGTGCGGCGTATAGGATTCGAACCTATGACGTTCTGATTCGTAGTCAGACCCTCTATCCAGCTGAGGTAACGCCGCGACTTGTTGATTATTATGCACAGGGACTGAATAATGGTCAAGCATTTTTTCAAAAAAAGTTATCGAATTTGATTTTTACTCATTTGATGCAGTCGATCGACTCGATACTTTCAAACACGGCGAAAGCAACTCCTCAAGTATGTCGACATATAAGAAAAGCCTCCGTTACCGGAGGCTTTAAAGTTCAGTTGGTGCGGCGTATAGGATTCGAACCTATGACGTTCTGATTCGTAGTCAGACCCTCTATCCAGCTGAGGTAACGCCGCAACGCACGGATTATTATGCACGCGAGCCCCCGATGGGTCAAGCGACAATTTGAAAAATTTTTCCGAAGCGCTGATTAAGTTGTCGTGCGGATCCGCACCGGCTTCGCCCGCCTAAAAGAAAAGCCCCCGTTGCCGGAGGCTTTCAAGTTCAATTGGTGCGGCGTATAGGATTCGAACCTATGACGTTCTGATTCGTAGTCAGACCCTCTATCCAGCTGAGGTAACGCCGCAGCGCAAGACATATAAAACCACTTTAGTTCGTTAGAGTCAAGCAAAATCTCAAACTTTTTTTGCGCGGGCCGCAATTTGTCACGCTGCACCACAAGCATCAGCGCTTCTTGTGCGATCGATTGGCTTCTCAATCACATCGAACCCGGCGCCAAGCTCCCCCAGAAGCGAACGCACCCGTTGGGCACAGTCGTAGTCGGCAAACGAGATACCCAGCATGCGCGCCACCTGGTTAGAAGTTCCCACCTCATAAAACCGCTCAAGCGCCACAAGCCCCTCATGCGCCACAAACGTCTCGACCACATGCGGCGACTCCTCAAAGCACCATTGCGTCAATGGTCCCTCACTCGTCTGCCGAACCACCAAGCCACCCATACCCGATGGCTCGCACGTTACCAGCAGGTGTTCCCCGCCCTCATCGCTCTGGAACAAAACAACCCGCTCGTCGAACAGCTCCATCACATCCCCTTTCTCTTGCTCTTAGCCAACAAAAGAATAGCAGGTAAATGCATGTATACAGAACGTCTGTTCGTGTGTTTTCTATCGAGCTGTCCGCACGGCATGGTATAGCCGTACACAAAAAGGGCGCCCCTAAAAGGAGCGCCCTCGCAAATCGCCTATGCAGCTAGTTTACGCGACCGGCTCGATCTTCTCGAGGCCGCCCATGTAGGGACGCAGAACCTCGGGGATCGTGATGGTGCCATCGGCGTTCTGGTAGTTCTCCAGAATAGCAGCCATGGTACGACCAGCCGGCAGGCCGGAACCGTTAAGGGTGTGCAGGTAGCGCGAACCCTTGAAGTTCTCGGGGTCGCGATACTTGATGTTGGCACGACGGGCCTGGAAGTCACCGCAGTTGGAGCAGGAGCTGATCTCCTTGTAGGCGTTGTAGCTCGGCAGCCAAACCTCGATGTCGTAGGTCTGACGGGCAGAGAAGCCCAGATCGCCGGTGCACAGGCTAATCACGCGATACGGCAGGCCCAGCTGCTGCAGCAGGTACTCGGCCTCGGCGGTCATGCTCTCGAGCTCCTCGTCGGACTCCTCCGGCTTAGCGAACTTAACCATCTCGACCTTGTCGAACTCGTGCTGACGGATAATGCCGCGGGTGTCGCGACCGGCGGAACCGGCCTCCTCGCGGAAGCAGGGGGTGAAGGCAGTGTAGCGGCGCGGCAGGGTGTCGGCATCGAGGACCTCACCGGCATGCAGGTTAGTCAGTACGACCTCGGCGGTAGGAATCAGGAAGTTGTCGCCCGAGACGTGATAGGCGTCGTCCTCAAACTTGGGCAGCTGGCCCGTACCGAACATGGTCTGACGCTTGACGACGATGGGCGGCCACCACTCCTTGAAGCCACGGCTCGTGTGCGTGTCCAGGAAGAAGTTGATAAGGGCGCGCTCCAGGCGGGCACCGGCGCCACCGAGAACGGTGAAGCGGCTGCCGGAGAGCTTGTTGCCACGCTCGAAGTCGAGGATGTCCAGATCGGTGCCCAGATCCCAGTGCGGCTTAAAGTCAAAGTCGAACTCGCGCGGGGTGCCCCAGCGGCGACGCTCGATGTTCTCGTCCTCGTCCTTACCGTACGGGGTGGCCTCGCACGGAATGTTGGGCAGGTGAGACATGAAGTCGTACTGCTCCTGCTCAAGAGCGGTACGGCGCTCGGCCAGACCGTCGATCTTCTCGTTGACGGCGCGCACGGCCTCCTTGGCGGCCTCGGCCTCGTCCTTCTTGCCCTCCTTCATCAGGGCGCCGATCTTCTTGGACTCGGCATTACGCGTGGCCTGGAGCTCCTCGACCTCGGTGATAACGGCACGACGCTCGTCGTCGAGCTCAAAGAACTTCTCGCGATCCCAAGACGTCTGGCGATTTGCCATGGCGGTATCGATGGCATCGGGGTTCTCGCGAACAAACTTGATATCAAGCATTAGATCCTCCGGCGATATACATTCCATTTAGGTTGCAGCCTTGTACATGTATGGGCAAGTATATACTTATGAGCGTTTACGACCCAACTCAACTACGCAAGAAGGCACCCAATGGACGCAGTTTTTTCCTTTTTGTTTGGCACCCGCACCGGTTTTGCCATCCTTTTCGCCGGCGGTATCCTGCTATTTGCGATTCTTGCCTTTGTGATGGAGAAGCGCACCCATAAGATGTATGTCGACCGCGGCCCCAAGTCCGAGGACGAAGAAGACAGCTTCTGGGACTAACCTGCCAAAAAGGACAGGTTTATTTTGGTCGGTTTTATCTGGGCAAACGCAAGCGCCTCGCAACTGGAATTGAGCCAGTTGCGAGGCGCTTTTTGCTATAGAGATAAAACCGCAGGAAAAACCTGCCAAAATAAACCTGTCCCTAAATGGAAGGTTTTACTGGAGGGTGGCGTCGATGGCCTTGACGAGGGCGCTGCGCATGCCGGCGTCCTCGAGCGCGATGACGCCCTTGATGGTAGCACCGCCGGGCGAGCACACGGCATCCTTCATCGCTGCGGGATGCTGACCGGTTGCAAGCTGCAGCTTTGCCGTACCCAGTACCATCTGGCTCACAATGCGATAGGCATCGGCGCGCGGAATACCGTGTTTGACGGCCGCATCGCCCAGAGCCTCGATCGCCATGGCGACAAACGCCGGGGCGCAACCGCCCACGGTACCGCCTACAAACAGCAGACTCGAATCGAGCTCGACCACCGTGCCAAGCTTTCCGAGCAGACCGAGCACCGTGGCACGCTGCCCATCGCTAAGCGTGGAAGCCTTCTCGCAGGCGATAACGCCCTCGCCCACCGAAACCGGCGTGTTGGGCACCGTCGAGATATGAGCGACACCTGGCAGGACCTGTTCCCACTTGGCGCTATCCCAGGTCCAGGCGACCGAAAGGATGACCTTGTCGGCTAGCGTATCCTTGAGTGAAGCGAAGACTTTCTCAATCATGTACGGCTTGACCGCCGCAACCACGATATCGGACGCGGCAACAACCTCCGCCGCATCATGGCAGGCAGCCATGCCCCGCGCCTCGCAACGCTCGACCAGAGCATCGTAACGGCCTGCGCAGGCGCACATGTCGCCCGCGGCCACGCCGGCGGCAATCCAGCCATCGGCCATAGCGCTCGCCATATTGCCAAAACCGACAAATCCGATCTTCATATCACACAGTCCTCTCAGATGCGTTCCTCAAAACGAAAGCCATTGTCCCACGCTATTGTTTCGTATTGCCGACCTACTTGTGATACGGCTCGCCACGGCTAATCTTGCAGGCGCGGTAGATCTGCTCCAGCAGCACCACGCGCGCCAGGTTGTGCGGCAAGGTAATGCGCCCAAAGCTGAGCATCTCGTCGGCGCGGGCGCGCACGGCATCGCTCGCGCCGTCCGATCCTCCGATTATAAAAGCGATGTCGCTGTTACCCCTCAGCATGAGGTCATCGAGACGGGTCGAGAGCTCCTCGCTCGAACGCTCTTTGCCCTCAATGGCCAGCAAGATCACATGCGCTCGAGGCGGCAGGGCTGCAAGTATCGCCGCCCCCTCCTTGTCGCGCGCGGCATCCACACCGCCCGCCTTGGCCGGGTCGATATCGGCCACCTCGCGGATATCCACCTTGGCATAGGCACCCAAGCGCTTGGCGTACTCGGCGCAGGCATCCTTCCAAAAACGCTCTTTGAGCTTACCGACGCATACAACGGTGTACTTCACGCGCACCTACTCCTTCGACTCGTTCTGAACTTTGCCGGCGGTCAGCATCTGCTCGAACATCGAGGCAGACTGCGAGAAATCACTCGGTAGCACGACCGTCGAGGTTTTGCCCGTGCGAGCGAACTCCGTCATCATCTCGGACCACTGCGTAAACATGAACAGCTGGTTGGCCTCATCGTTGCCGACGCCCGTCTCCTGGATAATCTCGAGCGAGTCTTTGATGCCCAGCGCGATGGCTTTGCGCTGGTTGGCGATGCCCTCGCCTGCCTTTTCCATGGCCTCGGCCTCGGCGGTCGCCTCGGTGACGCGCTTGATGCGGTCGGCCTCGGCGAGCTCCTGCGCCGCAGCGCGCTTGCGCTGGGCGGCATTGATGTCGTTCATGGAGTTCTCGACCTCCGTCGGCAGCGCAATCTTGGTGATGAGCGTCGACACGAGGGTGAAGCCATAGGCGGCCATCTGCTCGGACACGGTGGCGTTGACGTCCTTGGCGATGTCATCCTTTTTGGCAAAGACCTCATCGAGCGTGTAGACGGGGATGGAGGAGCGCAAGGCATCGGTGATGAAGTCACGCATTTGGTCGACGGGCTCCTGCAGCATGTAGTAGCTCTTGTAGATGCCCGAATCTGCCGGACCGGCGCCCATGTCATAGCTCACGTGGTACTGAGCAGAGACCTCAAGACCGATAGTCACGTTGTCTTGGGTCTTAACGTCGATGCCAAAACCGTTTTTCATGGTGCGCAGACTCACCGTGGCGGCTTTGCGGTCGATCACGGGCACCTTCATGTGGAAGCCCGCGTTGACGATGCGGTTGAACTTGCCCAGACGCTCGATGATCACAGCATGCTGCTGTTCAACGACATAGCAGGCGTTGGGAAGCAGCAGCAACAAGATGATGATGGGAAACAGTAGGCTCGTAAGGGCGGCGATGATACCGGATAACAGCATGGTCTCTCCTCTGATAGGCGCACGTTGGCACTAGGATACCCGCACGAAGCAGCTGTGTGACACCAACAAGAGGACCCGTGGTCAAAAAAGGCCAAATATGAGTACTGTTACCAGTTTAGTAACAGCGTATTTGGGTCAAAATCGCCTCTTTGAACCCGAGGCCTAGGTAGCGCACAGAGATGTGGTGTAAGAGGCGGGGCATGCCCCGCCTCCGCCCTTTCTTGAAAGGGAGGGGACACCGCCTAGAATTCGTCGTTGGAGTAATGAAGGTGACGAATGGAAGGAAAGGCGATGCCCCAAGAAGAGAGTGTACTGCGCCTCGGCCGCGACGAGGCCCTCGAGGCGGCGAGGCTTTGGCAGGAGTGCGGCGACGCGCGCGAGTTCGCGTGCAGGGTGCTGGGCAGCGTGATGAACGCGCTGATGGACTCCGAGGCCCAGCAGATGTGCGGCGCGAGCCGCAACGAGCGCAGCGGCGGCAGGGAGAACAGCCGCAACGGCTACCGCCCCAGGTCGCTCAAGACCGCCGTGGGCGACGTGGAGCTCGAGATACCCAAGCTCAGGCACGGCACCTACTACCCCGAGGGCATGCTCGCGCGATGGTCGCGCGTCGACACCTCGGTGGCCGCCATCGTGCAGGAGATGTACGTATGCGGCGTATCCACCCGCAAGGTCGAGCGCGTGGCGTCCAAGCTGGGCATATCCTCGCTGTCGAGCTCGGAGGTCTCGAGCCTCTGCTCCGACCTCGACGCCGAGGTGGCGGAGTTCCGCCGCCGCGACCTGTCGGGCACGCCGTGCTGCTACCTGTGGCTCGACGCCACCTACATGAGCTGCAGGGTCGGCTCGTCGGTCGTCTCGCAGGGCGTCGTGACCGCGATCGGGCTGGGCGCCGACGGGCGCAAGCACTTCCTGGGCTGCGACGTGGTCGACACCGAGAGCGAGGACTCCTGGGCGGCATTCCTCGGCGGGCTGCGCGAGCGCGGGCTGGCCGGCGTTCGCCTCGTGGTCTCCGGCAGCCACGCCGGGCTCGTGGCCGCCGTCTCGCGCCTGTTCCAGGGCTGCGCCTGGCAGCGCTGCGTGACGCACCTGCAGCGCAACCTCCAGAGCGCCTGCTCGGGCAGGCCCGAGGACTCCAAGGCGGCCGTCAGGGACCTCGTGCACGCCGCGGTCTACCAGGACGACCCCGACCTCGCGCGCTGCGTGTGGGCCGAGGCGGCGCCCTGGGTGGCGTCGGTGTCCGCCAGGGCCGGCGAGGTCTTCGAGCAGGCCGAGGACTCCGCGCTGGCGTTCACGGCCTTCCCCAGGGCGCACTGGGCCAAGCTCCGCACCAACAACGTCCAGGAGCGCGCCAACCGCGAGATCAAGCGCCGCTACAGGGTCGTGCAGTCCTTCCCCTCGAGGGAGTCGATGCTGCGCCTGACGCGCGCGAGCCTCATGGAGACCGAGGGACAGTGGTCCCAGCAGCGCGTGTTCTCCGAGGCCTCGGCCGCCGAGGGCTTCGCCGAGCCCGCGGACAGGCCGGCCCCGACAGAGGGGAGGCGCCGCGCGCTCGGGCGGCGCGCCAGGGAGATAGTGGACGAGATAGTCGAGAGGCGCGGTCTCAAGAAGGAGTAACATCGGGACTTGCAGCGACGGACCTCAGGACGCTCTTACACCACGTCTGCGCGCGCCACCGAGGCCTATCGAAATTACTCCATTTTGTCTCAAGGTTGAGCCAAATTAGCGTACATCTGTTGCGTAAAATGAGCAAAAATGGCTTCGTGAAATGTCTCTATTTTCGTGCCAGTACTCATATTTGCCACTTTTTGACCACAGAGGCATCTACCGCGCGAAATCGATAGGTCAAATCTGCCAAAAACGGCCCGTAAAAAAGCTCCCATTGCTGGGAGCTCTTTCATTTAATGGTGCGGGCGAAAGGACGTCCGCGTATCCGCTTCGCGGATCCGCACCGGCTTCGGCCGCCTGCCGGCGGACTCGCCAGCTCGCTAAAAACGCTCCGCGTTTTCTTGACGCTCGCTCCTTCGCAGGTTCAAGTCCCTGCGATGGGCACATAACAAAAAAGCTCCCATTGCTGGGAGCTCTTTCATTTAATGGTGCGGGCGAAAGGACTTGAACCTTCATGGGGTTGCCCCCATACGGACCTGAACCGTACGCGTCTGCCAATTCCGCCACGCCCGCGTGCAGGAATTAGAATAACGGAGCGCCATCGCGAACGCAAGAACTATTTTTGAAAAAGTTTGCAGGCATTTTCCCAAGCGGCTTGCGCGATTGTTTCGGCGTCCTCACCAGTGCGATCGACACGGTCGTTAACCAGCGCGTTTGCCGTAATGGAGATCATTGCTGGCTCGCATTCAAGACCGCGAATGGGCTCCGGCGCCATATACGGGCAATCCGTCTCGAACAAAATGCGGTCGAGCGGGGTCGCCGCAAATGCCTCGCGCACGTCGTCGTTGCGCTTAAAGGTGGCCGCACCACCATAGGCGATATAGCAGCCCAGCTCCACAAAGCGCTCCATCGTGGCGCGGTCCTCGCCAAAGCAGTGCAGCACGCAACCGGCCTGAGGCACACCCACCTCGCGCAGCACGTTGTACGCATCCATATGCGAGGTGCGCTCCCCATCCGAGTCCTCGTGCCGCAGGTGCAGCTCCACCGGCACATTGCGGCGCACGGCAACTTCGAGCTGACGCGCCATGCAATCAATCTGCACACTGTGGGGCGCCGGCGCGATGTCGTCGTCGTAATCCATGTGGTAGTCCAGACCGATCTCGCCGATACCGGCGCACAAAGGGTCATCGAGCGCAGCAACAACCTGCGCGTGAATGTCATCGGTATAATCCGGCGCGCCATAGGGGTGAACGCCAGCGAGATACTTGATCTGCGGAATATCCCGCATCGGCAGAATTTCGCGCACGAGCCAGTCGCTATAGTCCGTCACGCTGCGCTTGTCGGCGATGGGGTCGAGCATCGTCACCAACAGGTCGACGCCCGCGGCTTTGGCGCGCACGAGCGTCTCGGGCACTTCTTTCCCCCAAAACGAAAGCAGATGCGCATGCGTGTCAGCAAGCGGTGCCAAGGGCACGGGACAAGCAACCGTCTTCTTTTTCTTGGTAAACGTCACGCGTTCGGCATTAGGCATCATGGATGAGCTCCTGAGCCAGGCGGATAAAGTCGGCAACATCAAGCGTTTCTGCGCGCGTGGTGGGTGCGATACCGCAAGCCTCAAAGGCGGCGTCGAGCACGTCCTTGGCAAAGCCGTTGGCGCTCATGGAATTGCGGATGGTCTTGCGGCGCTGAGCAAATGCAGCATCAATCACGCGGGCCACAAACTCGCGATCGAGTCCTTCGGGCGCCACGCCGTCAACACGGTCGATACGCACGACGGCCGAGTCCACGTGCGGTGCCGGCATAAAGCAACGTGGCGGCACCTCAAAGCGACCCGTAACCTGCGCATACAGGCCGAGCTTTGCCGTGTAGCCGCCATAGGTCTTGTTACCCGGCACCGCGGCAATGCGATCGGCAACCTCCTTTTGAACCATGACCACGGCACGCTTGAGCGCGGGCATCGTCTGGAAGAACTGCAGGATGATCGTCGCCGCCACGTTATAGGGCAGGTTCGCGACAAATACCGTCGGCTCACCGCCTGCAGCCTGCTCAATCTGCCCCGTCGTCACCTTGAGCGCGTCGCCCATGATAAAGCGGAAGTTGGCATAGTCGGCGGCATGGGCATCGAGCACCGGTTCGAGTTCGGGATCGGCCTCGATCGACGTGACGCACGCCGCCTCCTGCAGCAGCGCGAGCGTGAGCGTACCAACGCCCGGGCCAACCTCGAGCACGCGCTCATCGCCCGTGAGCTCGGAAAGCTCGCAAATGCGCTCAATTACATGGTTGTCGATCAGGAAGTTCTGGCCCAGGCGATGCTTGGTCGCAAGGCCAAACTCCTCCAGCAGCTCCCTTGTTGCCGTGGGGTTTGCCAAAGGCAAAGTTGTCATAGTTGCCTCCTTAGCATGATGGCGGCGTCTTGAAACAAAAGGGCATGGACCGTTGCGGCCATGCCCTTACATCTAAACAGCAAATTGCCGATATGGCGCGCGGCGTCTTAGCCCAGACGCGGGAACAGCGGATCGCCCTTCTCGACGGGCTGACCACCAGCAAGCAGGCCCCAAGTGCAAATGCCCTTGAGGTCGTCGCTCGCGGCCTCGCCCTCACAGGACAGGCGGCGCAGAGCCTCGGCAGAAGTCTGGGGCATGAGCGGCATCAGCAGGTGGGCGGCGATGCGGATGGCCTCGAGCAGGTTGTAGATCACAAATGCCAGCTCGTCAGCCTTGGCCTCGTCCTTGGCAAGCGCCCAGGGCTCGGAGTCCTCGATGTAGTGGTTGGCGGCGTGGATGAGCTCCATGACCTCATCCTTGGCTCCGCCGTAATCGAGCACGTCCATCTTGGCCATGTAGCGGTCGACCAGGCCATCGGCAATCTTTGCCAGCGGGTTATCGAACGCGTCGGCAGACGCCGGTTTAGCCGGGGCGCAGCCGTCAAAGTACTTTGCGCTCATGTTGAGCGAGCGCGAAATGAGGTTGCCCCAGCTGTTGGCCAGATCGGCGTTGTAGACCTGCTCCATGCGATCGAAACTGATGGCGCCGTCGGTGCCGGGGACCACGTCGGTCATAAAGTAATAGCGGTAGCCCTCGACGCCCAGCATGTCGATAACATCCTGCGGAGCGATGGCGTTGCCGCGGCTCTTGGACATCTTCTCGGCCTTGCCGGTCTCGGCATTGCGCACGGTCAGGAAGCCGTGGGCAAAGACGTGCTCGGGCAGGGCCTCGCCGATGGCCATGAGCATGGCGGGCCAAATGACGCAGTGGAAGCGAATGATGTCCTTACCCACAATATGGAACTGCGCGGGCCAGCGATAGGCCAGCTCGGCACGGGCCTCGTCGGTGTCGACACCGTAGCCGACGGCAGTCATATAGTTGAGCAGCGCATCGAACCACACGTAGGTCACGTGACCCTCGTCAAACGGGACCTGAATGCCCCAGTCAAAGCTCGTACGGCTCACGGAAAGGTCGTTAAGGCCGCCCTCGACAAAGCTACGTACCTCGTTCATGCGGAACGCAGGCTCGACAAAGTCGGGGTGCTCGTCATAGAGCTTGAGAAGCTTGTCCTGGAAGGCGGAAAGCTTAAAGAAGTAGGACTCCTCCTGCACGCGCTCAAGCGGACGGTGGCAGTCGGGGCATAGATGCTGGCCGACGCTGCCGTACTCCTCGTCGCCCTTCTGGACCTGCGTATCGGTGAAGTAGGTCTCGTCAGGCACGCAATACCAACCGTCGTAGCTGCCCTTATACAGGTAACCGGACTCCTTCATGCGCTCCCACAGATACTGCACGGCATGATGCTGGCGCGGCTCGGTGGTGCGGATGAAGTCGTCGTTGGAAATCTCGAGCTTGCTCCAAAGCTCCTTGAAGTGCGGGGCCTGGCTATCGGTCCACTCCTGCGGCGTCATGCCATGCTTGGCTGCGGCCTCGGCGACCTTCTCGCCGTGCTCGTCCATGCCGGTCAGGAACTTGACGTTATAGCCGGCGGAGCGGCGATAGCGAGCCTGAACGTCGGCGATGATGGTGGAATAAGCCGTGCCCAGGTGCGGATCGGCGTTGACGTAGTAGATGGGCGTCGTGATAAAGAACGAAGGCTTGCTTTGATCCATGGGGTTTGTCCTCCAGAAAAACGTTGCATACAGGGGATGATTCTAGCGCAAGGGCTGGATATCCTCCATCTATTGCATATCGAGCACCATGGCATAGACATCGCGCTTGCGGCGCGAATACTTCTGAGACAGGCGCTTGGCCACCGCAGAGGCGGGCTCCCCCTCCTCGAGCGCGGTGCGGATATCCTCGCGCAGGGCCTCGTCGGGATCCGCTACCGCAGCGCCAACCGGCGCGATGCCGGCCTCCTCGTCCTCGCTCGGCGGCGCGATGACCAGCGCAATCTCGCCCTTTACCTCGCCGCGAGCACGCAGCTCCTCGGCAAGCTGGTCAGCGGGCCCGCGCAAGACCTCCTCGTGCAGCTTGGTGAGTTCGCGGCAGACGGCGACCTCACGCTGGGGAAAGACCTCCGCCACGGCCTCGAGCGTCGCCACGATGCGATGTGGAGACTCGTAGAAGATGAGTGCGCCAGGCACCACGGCAAGGCGCTGCAAACGGCGCACACGGTCGCCGTGCTTTCGGCCCAAAAAGCCCTCGAAGAAAAAATGCTCGCAGGGAATGCCGGACGAAACGAGCGCCGTGACGCAAGCAGAGGGCCCGGGAATAACTTCGACGGGCACATCGGCCTCACGCGCCGCCTCGACCAGCGCCTGGCCGGGATCGGACACGCTCGGCATGCCGGCGTCCGAGGCAAAGGCGAGGGTCTCCCCCGCCAGCAGACGGTCGACCAGGCCGGCAGCGCGGCTAGCGATCACATTCTCGTCGCAACGGACAAGCGGCTTGGAAATGCCCAGGTGCATCAGCAGCTTTGACGTCACACGCGTGTCTTCGCAGCAAATGGCATCGGCGGCGGCAAAAGCCTCGCCAACGCGCGGGGACAGGTCGCCTAGGTTGCCGATGGGCGTGCCGACCACATAGAGTTTGCCCGTATGGGCGCTGTTTTGCGTCATATCAACCTATTCAATCATGCCGCGCTCGAGCGTACCGAGCGCCGCGCGGGCGTCCCATGCTGCAATGCGCTTCTCGGTCTTCCACGTTTGGAAGAACCAACCGGCAGCCGGCGCAAACGAAGCCAGCTGGTTGGCGATAAACACGCGCTCGTAGGCATTGCGGCCCTCGGGCGTAACCGACGAGTTGGCAAAGATCGCCGCACCCGACCATTCGCCCACCAGCACGGGGAACCCAGTCGAAATCGCCTCTTTGAGCTCGCGCTTGTTGCGCGAAATCGCCGTCGTCAGCCCGCGGGGGCTCGTGATGTCGAGCGCATATTCGTCACGGTAATGGTACAGGTGAAGGTCCATGTAGACGTTCTTGTACTTGGCACCGCGCATAAAGTGCTTCCACTCGCCAGGGTGTCCCGAAGAGGAAAAGACGACAATCTTGTCCTCGGGCATATACGAACGAACGAGCTCGTACGCATCACGATAGAAGTTGCGCAGGTAGTGCGCCGGAATGCCGTCCGTCACGGTAAAGAGGCTCTTGCGTACACTCATCTGCGGCGTATCCAACAGCTCGATGCCCAGCAGGCTCTCGGCCTCACCATAGCGATCGGCCAGGCGCTCGAGTACATCGAGCGCAACGTGACGGCCATTGGTGGACGAATGCCACTCAGCGACGACTTCCGGCGTCGTGGGCGAATCGTTGGAATCGCCCTGACCGCCGGGTACAGTCGCCAGATCGAGCAGTACGCGGATGTTGTACTTGGCGGCCCACTCAATAGCACGGTCGATATAATCGACGACCGAGATATAGGAAGCGTCGGACTCCTGCGAGCCAAAGGCATACCACGGCACCGGCAGGCGCACGGCGTTGAGACCGATCTGCGCCATACGACGAAAATCGTCCTCGCTCACAAACGTCTCGTAATGGCGACGCATGCGCTCGTTATAGGCAGCGGTGCCCATGGCCTCCTGCAGCTCGGCTGCATTGGATGCTCCGGTCGCTGCATAGAGCGACGGGGTCACCCAGGGCTCGGGAATAAACCAGCCAGAGAGATTAACGCCGAGAATCCTCTCCATCACGGCCCCCTTCAAATCGCGCAGGTCGAACCTGCATCGTATTGCATAGGAAAAGTATCGTTTTGAGTATACCCGCGCGTGCGGACAGGCGACCGAACGGTCTACAAAGTGGCGCAAAAGTGGGAGGAATGTCCGGGCAGGCGGAACCCGAGATGTACACGTGCGTCGGAAGCAGGCGGCCGGAAAGCGTGCCCCGTTTTTTCGCAAAAGACTGGGATGCATTTTCCGCAGAGCCATGCATAAAAGAAAAGGACCCCTTTGCAGGGGTCCTAGTCAATTCAAGGTGGCGGGGAAGGGAATCGAACCCCTGACACGAGGATTTTCAGTCCTCTGCTCTACCAACTGAGCTACCCAGCCATTTGAGGTGTGCCTTGTTTCAAGGCTTGATTAGTATAACCAAGGACGCGTTCCGGTCAACCGAGAATTTTAAAAAAGTTTTTGAGCACAGCCTCGGTTCTATAAATCGGCACGTCAGAGGCATCAGCCGGCAGCAAGAAGTTTTTCGCTCAGAGCCGCACGGGCAAACTCACTTGGCGTCATCCCCTCGGCAGCCGCCCGTCGACGAATGGCCTCCTTCATTCCCAGAGGAATCTTGACCGACAGCGTTGCCGTCCCCTCACCTGAGAGTGGGGGCCGTCCATGCACGATCCCACCAACGGTGTGTTCGCCATCCGGAAACTCTCCGCGCTCGTACGACTCGCACCACGCGTCAATCATTTCATCCGTTACAACCTGACCATTAGCGGCCGTATACGTCTTGCCCATCATCGACCCCTTTGCCGAGCCCGTTCAATCTCCTGCCAAAATTTCTTCTGGACTGGAGACAAGGCATGAATGATAAGCCCCCACGGACAAGCTCGACCGCGACAAGCTCCACGCTTCGTCCGTCTGGGAGCCATCCAATCGCAAGCCATCTCGGCGGCTCGTCCTTCGGCTCGCGACGAATGCACTCAGTAACCGCAAGCCAAGCGCTAAGCACCTGCTTTTCCGTCAGGTGCTTTTTAGCGTTGGGATGGATCTCAACATCCATGCATCTTCTCCTCCATCTTACCCAATTTCGTATGACGAAAGTCCGCTGTCGCCAATTCTTAAGCCGGCACGCGTTGGAGAGCAGGGGTCGAAACAATGATTGAAGGACGCTCTAGTACGGCCCAGGCGCCGGGGCAGGAGCACATACGCCAGGGACGTACGTTTTCGTAGCATACGAGGACATAGCCACGTGCATCGATAAAGGCGATATCGATGGGATAGGCCATAAAACACGTATGGACCGAAGAGCAGCGTGGAAATGCCATGACGAGCGGCAGACCGTTGGCGGCAACCGGACACCGTCCCAGCATGCCGCGCAGGCGCACGGCAAACGACTCCGCCACCGCAAACTCGGCCGGCGTCCAGCCCAGCCTATTGAGTGCCCGCGCGTAGGCGATGTAGGACGAGACCGCGGTCACATGACCACCCCCGGACGCCATGGATCGACCGTCACCGCGCGCTCGTGCGACAACGTTGTCGGCGCCCCCAGCGGAACGCCAGCGATGCTGAGAGAAGTCGGCCACGGCTCATAGTGCATGGTGCAGGTGTAGGTCCTAAACGTACCGGATAGGGAGAGCAGGCCACCATCCGATGCCTCCGCGCCTTGCTCGCTCGACACTTCGATCTGCAAGCCATAGCCTTCCATGGCATTCAGAATTTGAGTCTGAACCGTCGCCGAGGCATCGGCAGAGCTTTCGTCGCCCTCCCCCTCCGACGCCACGGCGTGCGCCAACACGATGTCGGGCACCACGCGGTCGAAGCGCGCGACAGCGCTGGCAAAGATCATGACGTTGTACACGATGAGTGCCAGCACCAGCAAAACGGGCGTAACCACTGCCATCTCCACCGTCGCTTGGGCGCGCTCCTCGCGCAGACGCATGCGGATACTCATTACGACCCACCGCCCAGAGCGCCAACCAGCGTGGCGACATCGACGGTGAGCGGGATGGAGCCGCCGCCGGGCAGAGGAATCTCCGCAAGCGTGAACACCGTGCCGCTAATGGTGCGTTCGACTTGATATTCCAACGCCTCGCAAAGCGCCTTGGGATCGGTCACGCCCAACGGAATACTTCGCAGCTTGTCTTGCGCTTGAGAGAAACCAGCAATGTCAGACCCCGGACTCTTAATGACGTTGGCGGAATCGGTCAGCACCGGCTTTCGCAGGCGCAAGTCGCACGGCTCCAGACCCAACGCCGCCACGGACGCCGAAACGGTATCGCCGAGCCACGATGCGATGGAGCCCAACGCGCCGCTGCCCCCTCCTAGGCCTTTAATCATCTCGTCCATAAGTTCGTCGGCCGAACCTTGGATGTCTCCGTATCCCACAAGCAGCCGTCCCCAGACATCCATGACGCCATCGAGTACGCCGGCAACGCCACCCGAGCGTTCCTTCAATGTCGAGAAAAATCGCGAAAGCACGTTGTTTTGCGCCGTCGCCCCATCGGGCGCCAGCACCGCGGCAGAGATGGCACCGCGATCGCCAAGCCTGACTGCCGTGTTAAACGAAGAGTTGAGCTCATCGGGGCTCGAGATGGCACCCGAAACCGCAAAGGCAACCACGCCGTTGCGACCGGGCGGAGCGATACGCGGACGCTCACCGGAAAGTTCTTTGATGGCGGTATCGAACGCATTGCCCGCACGGTCGGCTTCGTCCTCGGTCTGACGCTCGAGCTCGAGCTCCTTGTTGCGACAGTCGACGTAGTCCTCCAGGGCGTCTTTAAACTTGTCAAAGTGATACTCGAAGCCGTTTTCGATAGAGGTTGAAGGCGCCGCAACAGCACCAAGCGACAAAACGCCAAAATGGCATTTGCTGCATTTATCCTGTCCATCGTAATCGGCAACCGAAGCAAATCCGCTCGGCGTCCCTTTCTTATAGTTGGGGCAGGTCGTCCCGTAATGCAGATACGCCTTGTCATCGTTTACGCTAGTCGGCCACACCGCATCGGTATAGAGTTCCGTCGCCCGAACCTCATCAGAGTTGCGCGGCAGCAGCGGAATATAGGAGGAAACCCTGTCTCCGTTCTCGGTTATATATGCCCGATCGACCTCCGCGTTCGCATAGGTATAAAACGCCTTACGCGCCGCAGACTCTGCCTTCATCTCGACACTCGAGCCCTGGGGCTTCTCATTTGTCAGACGCCAATGGTAGTAGTCCTTCGCGCGATCAAGGGCAACTTGAGGCTCCCACGTAACGCTCGATGAGTAATGCGGATTTTGAACACCGGAAAGATCCGTTAGGCTTTTTGCGCGCTCCCACATACAAGAACAGCTGCCGACCGAGCCCTTGTCAGACCCACCACAATCCGCCAGCCAAGCGCGCTCCTTTGCCTTCGCCGTCTCCTCCGAGGCCTTCCGCAGCTCCTCGGCCGCACGCTCTAAATCATCTGATGTGTCTTTAATGGTATCGGTCGAGATCTCTGACCCTTTGAGCGCAGCAAAGTCCGACTCGGATGTCCTGGGCACGGCAAGCGCCGTACCGGTATAGGTCACACTATCGGTATCCTGCGCCGACACCGCCTGCGTGGCACGCGCGGCGATCAGATACGGCAGAGCCGTCTCGATTTTCTGTAAGCCTTCCGATGCGCTTTTGGCAAACTTGTTGCGCGTTTTAATGATCTCGATCCCGGTGTCGACCATATTGCCGGCAACCGGCTCGGCACCCGGGATGAGGATGGCGACCAGGCCCGTCCCGATCGTGGCAAACCCCGCCAGCCCCAGACTCAAGATACTCGCATCAACCACCGTGGCAGCCGTGTGATAGGACGACACCACGTTGGCACCCGCCAGCGCGCCGCTATCGGCCGCCACCTGGGTGTCCCCGGCACGCGACATGCTCCATATCGCCGCGGTCGACGAAAACAACAATGTGAGCACCACTAGGATGACCACGGCAGAAGAAAGCGTGGTATAGGCGCCGTCTTCGATAAACAGATCGACACCGGCTCGACCCATAAAGCCGCCTCGCTTGCAATGGCAGCTCGGACGGCGCGTCAAAACGCGTCTAGACCAGAAACGCTTAATCCCATGTAGCAATCCACGAATCATAATCTCCCTCCAGCCATTCGGGACGCGATTGATACGAGACATCGACCTTGAGCTCAACGTAGCCGCCCTCGGCGGCACCACCCATAGCCTGCGCAAACGCACCGATCACGGGCAACGGCTTGACCTCGCCGGAAACGGACACGGACGAGACGCCACCCGCACCGGCCCGGCCAAGCTCGATATCCCACGACAGCGGCCCGCCGGCATGAAAGATCGAAACGTTGGGCACTGCGGCAAGCCGGCGGCGGGTGAACTCCTTAAGATCGTCGTCCTCCGCCGTCGTCGTGGTCATGAGCCGCGCGGTCTCGGCGGCGGCAGACTCCATGACCGCGCGCGTATAGAGCAGGCACACCGGCTGCAGTGCGAGAAGGATGAGCGTCAGAAACGTCGGCAGCAAAAAAGCGGCCTCGACCGTAGACTGCGCCCGGTCCTCGCACGCGATATCAATACAACGCGATGTCCTTAGCGCCCGCAGCGGCGTCGATAACCGACATCGAGGCAACGCCATGGGATGCCGCCCGCTCGACCAGCGCCGCCAAGCGCCCATCGGTGCCAGCACGCCAAAGTCCCGCAATCGCCAGCACGATCGATAACAGCGCCACCGTGACGATGGCGTATTCCACAGTCGCTTGGGCAACCTCTTCACGCAGAACGCCATGCATTTCACGATCCCTCCTTTGAGTTTATTGTTTGCGGGACCAGGCGCACGGCGCGCAGACGACACGAAGCATCGCCAGTATCCGCGGCAACCGTCACCATATCGACCCAGCCGCGTCCGTCGCGCACGATGGCGCCCCACACGTTGCCCTTGATATCGAGATAGCCGCTCAGAGCAAGTTGTGCCGTGGGTACCTCGCGATAGGCACGCAGCATATCCGCTGCCGCTTCGGTCATCGGTCGGTCCTCGGACCATGCAAGCCGGACCGCAATCGCGTTGCCCTCAGGCGAATCCGTCGCAGTGCCAGACCGCTTGTCGAGCGCCCGCAGAAAGGTTTGCGCCGTGACAGCGACATCCGAATCGTCCGCATCTCGCATCTCATCTTTTTGAGACGCCACCGCCGAATCTGAGCCCAAATCGGAGGCGGTCCCAGGACGCTGCTGCCGCGCGGCGTTAAGCCCCCAAAGCACCACCGCTATCGCCACGGTCAGGCAAGCAAACACCAGCAGCACCCCGATGGGGCGCTCGCCCTCTACAGGCTGTTGATGCCCTCGCTGATAGCGTTCCATAGATCTTGGACCTTGCCCTTAAATGCGACGATGGCGATGATCGCGATCACCACGAGCACGCCCACTAAAATGGCGTACTCGGTGGTACCCTGCGCGCTCTCCTCCTGCAACAGCTCCTTGGCATGCTGGCGAGTGTGAATCGCCCGGCAAAAAGCCCAGCTCCAAGCCTTGTCAGCAACTTCGACCATCGTGTTCATGTATTCCTCCCTACATCATCCCGCCTGCTCCCAGCAGCGGGCCCAATATGGACAGAAGCAACGCCGGCAAGATGAGCGTGCCGGTGGGAATCAGCAGCTTGACGGGCGCACGCTCGATCTCGCGCTCGACCGCGGCGCGATGAGCCGCACGGATCTCGCGACTTTGAGCGGCCAGCGTCTCGGCAAGTGGGGCACCCAGGGCGAGCGCCTGCCCCACCGTGATGGCAAAGGTCTCGAGCGCTCGCACGTCCAGGTCGCGCGCGGCGGCCAACAACTCGTCCTCACGCGTGCCCACGCCCACCTGCCACGCCATGCAGGCGCGCTCAAGGCGAAGAGCCAGCACTGACCGGCGGTTGGCGCAGAAAATCTCAAGCGCCGCATCAAACGAAAGACCGGCCGAAAGACCCAAGCGCACAACATCGATCATCTCGGACACTTCGCCGAGCGACACTCGCGCCGGGCCGCCCGCTCCAACCGCGCCCTTCACTCGCGCGGTCAGAGCATCGACCACCGAGCGACCCGCGGCAGCGACCAGCACCGCCTCGCGCTTGCAGGCCCCTGCGATCTTGCGTGCATCCGCCCGATCCAAACCCGTCGCGACAAATACACTCAGGGCGCACAGGCAAGCCGCAACTGCAACCGGGGCGCTCATAGCTCCACCCGCATAATGCGCCGGATAACCACCAGGGCAACGGCGTTGAGGGCAAGACCCAGCACCACAGCGCCCGCGCCGGCGGGCGTCGCAAGACCGCGACGAAAATCTGCCGAAAGCAGCGCCAACACCGCGCACATGCCCGCCGGCATCGCCGCGACCATATGCGCAGACATGCGAGCCTGCGACGTCTTAACATCCAGGCGGCGCTTGAGCTCAATGCGCTCCCCCACCATGCTCGACGCCTCGGACAGTAAGTCGGCAAGCGGAGCGCCGGTGCGCTGAGACACCTTAAGCGCCAAGGTCACAAGCGAAAGACCGGGGGCGTCGATACGCACGAGCAAGTCATCGAGCGCGTCGGTCGCCGAGATGCCGCAATCGATCGCCGCCGCCACCCGCAAAAACTCGGTATGCACTGGCTCTTGCGCATGAGCGCCCACAAAGCGCATGCCCTGGGCCAGCGAATGTCCCGAGGCAAGCGACATGGAAAGTGCGGTAAACGCCTCGGGCATTGCCTCTTCTGCATCGTGTTGCTCGCGCCGGCTCTCAAAGCCATCCCGAGCGGCACCAACGGCAAACGGAGCAACAAGTCCCAAGGCAAATCCGAGGGGCGATAACGACACCATCGTTAGTAAAACGCAGCAGACACCGCTCGATAGCAGCAGAAACGCCAAACGTCCCGAAGCATCTTCGATCACGAGGCCAAGGCGATGCGCCGGAGCCAGCGATGCCCACGAACGGGCGATCTTTTTCAGCAGATCGTTTTCCACCAGCTCACGCGGCAGCTTCTCTGCCACCGTCTCGAGCGCCTGACGTGCCAGCTCCGCCGGCGGTACCTGCGGCACACGAGGTTCCGCCCCGCACGCCGTCGCGACAGAAAGCCCTGCCAAGCCCCCTACGACGAGGGGCACAGTGATCTCCATTCGTCCACCTCCTCTTGTGTGAGCGTCCCCGACCGCAGGCCTTCTGCGATAAACGGCGGCTCGCGGTCAAGCGTCCAGGTGCGCTCGGCGGCATCGAACGTCACATAGCGCTCGAGCTCTACGCCGCCCGATGCGGCGCGTCGCACCCCCGAATACGAGGAGACGAAGCGCCTGCCATCGGCGTGGCGCTCGGACATCACGATACCGTCGAGTGCCATGGCAATCTGCTCCTCGATGAGCTCGCTCGGCAGATCGATGCCATAACGTGCAAGCAACGTCAGACGCACCACGGTCTCCTGTTCTGAACCCGCATGAAGCGTGGTGAGCGACCCGTCGTGGCCCGTGTTCATGGCCTGCAACATGTCGCAGCACTCGGCACCGCGCACCTCGCCCACCACGATGCGGTCGGGGCGCATGCGCAGGGCATTAGTCACCAGGTCGCGGATCGTCACCGCGCCCTCGCCCTCAATTGAAGCCTCGCGCGCCTCTAGGCGCACCACGTGCGGATGATGCGCAAACTTGAGCTCGGCAGAGTCCTCGATCGTCACGATGCGCTCGCCGGTGGAAATCTCACATGACAACGCGTTGAGCAGGGTGGTCTTACCAGATCCCGTGCCTCCCGCAACCGCCAGGTCCTGTCGCAGCGACACCGCACACGACAGCAGCTGCGCATACCAAAGCGGCAGCGATCCCAACCCCACGAGCTCGTCCAGCGAGCAGATACGGTCCGAGAACTTTCGGATGGTGAGAATCGGTCCGTCAATCGCCACAGGCGGAATCACCGCGTTGACGCGATAGCCCGTTTTGAGGCGGGCGTTGACGATGGGGCTGCGCTCGTCGATACGGCGGCCAAGTGGCGAGATAATGCGGTCGATAAGCACACGGATCTGCTCATCATCCTCAAACGCATGCTCGATGGGGTACAAGACGCCGCCGCGTTCAAAGAAAGCCGAGCGGCAGCCGTTGATCATGATCTCGGTAACGGTGTCGTCCTCGATGAGCGGCTGCAACGGCCCCAAGCCCACCACGTCATCCAAAATCTCGTCGATGATGGTCTCGCGCTCGGGCGTCGCGAGATCGGTCGGCTCCTCAACATTGAGCGCCGCCTCCACCGCAGGACGCAATTCCGAGCGGGCAAGTGCCGGGTCGATATAGGCGCTGATACGCGCCACTTCGTCGTAACCCATGCGGTCCATCACGGCGCGCTTGGTGCGTCGTTTCACGGCGCGGCGACGCCCCACATCTACAGGCGCTGCCGCCGCCGCAGCGCCGGCAGCCTTAATCCTCGTTTGCAGGCTCATCGCTGATCACCCTCGCGCGACCAGGGAAGGCGGATACGCGGGCGTTCGGTGCGCGTTGCACGGTCGGCGACCATATCGCTCCAAGGGCCGACGGCGCACCCCAGTTCCACGAGCATCTCGCGCGTGGCCTCGCGCACGCTAGTCGCAAAAGCGCTGGTCTGCCCCACTGCCTCGTCAGCGCGCCCAAACGCCATGAGCGCGGCGAGATCCTGCCCGCCATCGGCGATACGAATCTTGGAGCTTAACGCACAGGCAATCTCAAAGCGCATGGCGACGTCCTCGTCTGCCCCGCGCGCACCGAACCGGTTGAACACGGCGCTCATGCGCGTGCGCGGCACACCTACTCGACCTGCCAGTTCAATGACGCGCGATGCCGATGCCGCGGACGACACCGCCGCATCGCCAACGACCAGGCAACGGTCGCTCGCCGCCACCGCAGCCGCCACGGCGTCGCCCCAAAAGACCGAGGTATCGATAAAGACCACGTCGGATTCGCGACGCAGAACATCAAGCAGTAGCTCCACCGGACGTGCCATGAGCTCGGCTTGCTCGGGCGCCGCGACGGGACCCCAGAGCGTAACGCCCGGCGCCACGCGCATCGAAGCGGCTACGATATCCGGCTCGGTGAGCATGCCCGCCGCCGACGGCTCGATAAGTGCCGCCATATCGCGCGGAGCATCGACGCCTAACAAGTCGTAAAGGTTTCCAAACATCAGGTCCAGGTCGAGCACGGCGGCACGCAAGCCCAACAGCGACGATGTGTGTGCCATGATGGCAACGATCGTCGACTTGCCGCAACCGCCCGAACCCGAAATAGCGCAGATGACTGGAGCTCGATGCGGCGGAGCGGTAGCGTCTGCCGGCGGCATCGGAGGCGGCGGGGCGGGCGTCGGTGACAGCGTCCCCGTCTCCCCCGCCGCAACCACGTGCTGCGTCCAAGCCGGCATGGCTGCTTGTTCGGTCTGCGAGGCAGGCTCGTTCTGCGCAATCTGCTCATGCTGCATCAGCGACAACTCGCCGCACCCGGCAAGGCCCTCAACTTCGTCGAGTTCATCCGCCAGATTCACGCCGTGCACGTATCCCATATCTACTGCCGGGGAGTCGCCAGCATGCTGCGCCGGCCCTCCAGCGTCATCGTATACAAGGGGGTTCCGGGGGCGCCGACCATGCTCGGCTTCCGCTTTTCCATAATCATCAACACGCGGGCCTCTTGTAGCGCGAGGCGCCCCGGGTTCCCTATCAACAAAAGCATCGGGCTCAATCGTCATGCGCCGATCGGAATCAACCGCTCCCTCGCCCGCGCGCCCGTTGCCGCATATACTGTGTGCAGCGATGACCTCGGTCGCCCCCGCGCGAAACAGCCCCTCGATATCCGACGGATCGAGCGCTTCTATCAACACGACCACGCGACTCACGCGGCCTTCGGCCGTCAGGCGCGCAACAGTCTTGCGCACATCTTCGGTATCAAACAGAGACGCCGCGATGATGGCAGCCCCGCGGCGCGACGGAAACGCCCGCGCCATGGAAACCAGCCCGTCCAGGTCACCCACGCGAAGCACCTGTGCACCCGCATCACGGCCCTCGACTTCCCGCTGCAACAGCCCGTAATCGCCGCACGCGCAGCACGCAAGCCAGATCGCCTTCATCACTCGTCGCCTCCGCTCTTTTTGCCGCGCGCCGTGGCGGGAATCGTCAAGCTGACCGTTCCCTTGCCCGAGGCTCCCAGCAGTTCCTTGACGTCTTCGGGGTCAGCCGCCAGCGTCACCCATTCGATCTTGCCCTCGCGCGTGGCACCGGAATCCTCACTGGTATCGATCACGTACGCGCCGCACAGCCGATCGGTCACGCCGTCTTTTTGCACATACACATCCACGTAGCTGCCCACGCCCGTAGCACCGCCGACCGAGTGCTCGGCATCGACCGCCACCGAAACGGCGACCTTGCCCTTAGGCACCTCGAGCTTGCGGCTCTCGACCTTGGTGTAGACATTGCAGATCACGGCGTTTTTGGGAATACGCGAAGTCGTCACGTCGCCGCGCACCTGGCGCAGCTCGGTCGCCGCGTCACGCGGCAGCAGACTCGTCAGCCACTCCTGGGTTATGACATTGGTCTCATCGAGGGTCTCGCCCACATCGATATCGCGCGCCGCGACGCATACCTCGACGCGATCGCCACCGTACTTGGCCAAGGTCTCAGCCTGGACCTGTTCGGCTTGTGAGCGGATCGATGAGCCGTAAACCATGCAGAGCAGAGCAGCGAGCACGCCCGCGACCAGACTGATGGCGATGCGCTTGCTCTTGTTCACGGCCGCTCCTCTCATGGCAGTGCCGGGCGAATGCCCGTACCACCATTGTCTGGGCGGTCAGAGTGCAAAGCGGCGCAATCGCAATCTTGGTTTTCGATGTCAAACCAATCGCTGACCAAAAGCTGACCAGCCCGTCAAGCTCGTGGCAAGGTTTTGGTCAGCACGTCAGCAAACTGCATGTTTCGAGGCTTTTCCGCAGCAAAAAGCCGTCTCCCGAACAGTTGGGAAACGGCTGTCATAGGAAAAATCAATTACAGATGGACATCGGGATCGAGCATTTGAGCACTCACGCGCATGGATGACGCCAGGTTTTGGAACGTTTCCAGACGCAGGCCATCGATCTGCCCGGCGTCCTCGGCCTCGCGAACGGCGCAACCCGGCTCATGGGTATGCGTGCAATCGCCAAACCGGCACGCACGCGATGCCTCGACAATCTCGGGGAAGGCGCGGGCCAGTCCCCGCTCGTGACCCACGAGCGGTAGGCTGCGCAGGCCCGGGGCATCGGCGATCACGCCGGCGTCGCCCGGCAGCGTCACCATCACGCGCGCGACGGTAGTGTGACGGCCCTGGTCGTCGCGTTCGCGCACACCGCCGGTCGCCAACGTATCGTGGCCCAGCAGCGCATTGAGCAGCGTCGACTTGCCGGCACCCGACTCGCCCAGAATCATGGCGCAGCTCCCGGCAGGCACGCAGGCACGGACCTCGTCCAGGCCGCGGCCCTCGGCAGAGGACGTCACGATCACGCGCACGTCCGGACCCACCAGGCGGCGCACGCGGTCCAGATCGCGCTCGAGTTCCCCGGCATCGCAGCGGTCAGCTTTGGTGAGTACCACCACCGGCTCGGCATCGCAGTCGAGCGCCAATACCAGCGAACGCGCCACACGGTCGAGCAGCACCTCGCCGGCACCGAGCGCCTGCACGATTAGCACGCTATCCACGTTGGAGCAGAGCACCTGGCGCTCTCCGCGGGCACGGCCGCGCCAACGCTCAAAGCTCGTACGGCGCGGCAGCACGCATTCAATCACGCCCATATCGTGCCCGGGAGCGCGGCGCACCGCCACACGATCGCCCACGGCAGGCAGCAGGACCTCGTCCCCACCGCGCGACTTGGCAAATCCCACGGCATGCTCGGCGCGGAAGGCATCGTCGGCAGTCGCCACCAGCGGAAACCCACGATCCAAGCGCACCACGGCGCCAAGCTGCATCTGCTCGGGCTCCTCGGCATGTGCGCAGAAATCATCAAAGGCAGCCTGCTGAGCTTCATCGACCGGCAGGTCATCAAACGCCGGAACGTCCCGCAGCGCGTCAAGCCCCGGTACACTCGCCAGCAACTCCTCAGCAGATGCGGGAGCCTCGGTCGCGAGCTTCCGACGACGATCACGCTTAGCCCGCGCCCCCGTCGTCTTTTTCTTCGCTTTAGCCTTAGCCTTGCCCACAAGCGCCTCCCAGCACCACAAATCACAACTGAGCAGGTATTTTCCCACAAAAAAGAGTCGGTCGAGCAAATGCTCGACCGACTCACACACTTTCCCCCAGCCTTTATCATCCGCGCGAGGAAAGCCAGCAGAGTCACCGCAGGGCCCGCCCCGGAAGCCCTTTCTCCCGAACGATCCCGCAGCGCAAAGCGCGAGGACCAGTGAGGGAGAAAGGGCGTGGGGCGGGCCCGGACAGGTTAATCTACTCCTTCTCCACAGCGCGCATGATCGCCTTGTAGATCTCCATCAGCGGGATGATCAGGAAGGCCAGGCCCAGGGCAGCGACAACGCCCTTGAGCTCAAGCGTCACGGGGCCAAAGAACATCTCGGCAAGCGTCGGCTGCACGGTCACGATCACCGTCAGCACCAGTGCCAGCGCGGCGGAAGCCCACAGCCACTTGTTCTGCTTCTTCATGGTGAACAGCGACGCACGACGGCTGCGCATATTGAAGCAGTGGAAAATCTCGACCATGTTGAGCGTGATGAACGCCATCATCACGCCTTCCTCGTCGGCATTGCCGGCGATCATATCGGCGATGTGGATGTAGCCCATGTCAAAGTACACGCCCACAAAGAAGCTCGCCAGCACCAGCGCGGTGATGATTAGGCCCTGGACCACGCAGTCCAGACCCATATGTCCGGCAAAGACACCGTCCTTGGCGTTGCGCGGCTTGCGCTTCATGATGTCGCCCTCGGCATCCTCCATGCCCAGCGCAAGCGCGGGGAAGCAGTCGGTGACCAGGTTCACCCACAGCAGCTGCACCGGCTGGAAGATGGTAAAGCCGATGAGCGTGGCGATAAACACCGAGAACACCTCGGCAAGGTTGGCCGAAAGCAGGAACTGGATGACCTTGCGGATGTTGTCGTAGATGCGACGACCCTCTTCGCAGGCGCCGATGATGGTAGCGAAGTTGTCATCGGCAAGTACCATGTCGGCGACGTTCTTGGTGACGTCGGTACCGGTGATGCCCATACCAACGCCAATGTCGGCGCGCTTGATGGACGGGGCGTCGTTGACGCCATCGCCCGTCATGGCCACGATCTGGTCGCGCGACTTCCAAGCCTCGACGATGCGTGTCTTGTGCTCGGGCTGGACGCGGGCGTACACGCCGTAGTCCTCGATGTGCGCGTCGAGTTCCTCGTCGCTCATGCGATCGAGGTCGGCACCGGTGATGGCCTGGCTGCGATCGGCGACGATGCCCAGCTGCTTGGCGATGGCCACGGCGGTGTCGATGTGGTCGCCCGTGATCATGACGGTGCGGATACCGGCGTCGTGCGCCTCGTGGATAGCGTCGGCCACCTCGGGACGGACCGGGTCGATCATGCCGGACAGGCCACAGAAGACCAGGTCATGCTCGAGCGCAGCGGGGCTGCAGTCGTCGGGAACCTCGGTGTAGGTGCGGCTTGCCAGCGCCAGTACGCGCAGGGCCTCGTCGGCCATGGCCTTGTTGGCCGCCACGAGCTCGGCGCGGCGCTCCTCGGTCAGGGGGACGACCTTATCGCCCTCGTAGATATGGGTGCACAGGCCGATCACCACGTCGGGCGCACCCTTGGTGTACTGCTCGTACTCGCCATCCAGGGTCTCGACGACCACGGACATCATCTTGCGGCCCGAGTCAAACGGGGCCTCGCCCACGCGCGGATGCTCGGCAGTCAGGCCAGTGAGGCCCGCCTTGCCGGCGTCGTTGACGAGCGCGCACTCAGTCGGCTCGCCCACGGCCTCGCCCAGCTCCTCGTCCCACTGAGCATCGGAGCACAGCGCCATGCCGGCCAGGAACTTCTCCTTGGGCGCAGCGAGCTCGTGCTTGACGACGGTCATCTTGTTCTGGGTAAGGGTACCGGTCTTGTCGGAGCAGATGGTCTGCGTGCAGCCAAGGGTCTCGACGGCAGAGAGCTTGCGGATAATCGCCTGGCGCTTGGCCATCTTGGTCACGCCGAGCGAAAGGACGATGGTCACGACGGCGACCAGGCCCTCGGGAATGGCAGCGACGGCAAGCGAGACGGCGACCATAAAGGTGTCGAGCAGGGCAGTCGGGTCGGTGAGGACATTGCCCACGCCGTGGCGGAGGATGTCAACGCCAAAGATCACGACGCAGATGACGATCACCATAATGGTAAGGATGCGGCTGAGCTCGGCGAGCTTCACCTGCAGCGGCGTGAGCTCTTCCTTGGCCTCGGCCAGGGCGCCGGCGATCTTGCCCATCTCGGTGTTCATGCCGGTGCCGACCACGACGGCGCGACCACGGCCGTACACGACGGTGGAGCCCATATAGCACATGTTCTTACGGTCGCCGAGCGGCACGTCGTCGGTGCCGGCGGCGAGCTCGATCACGTTGGCATGCTTCTCGACGGGCACGGACTCGCCGGTGAGCGCGGCCTCTTCGATCTTCATCGTGGCGCTCTCGAGCACGCGGCAGTCGGCCGGGACGGAGTCGCCCGCCTCGAGCATGATCACGTCGCCGGGCACGAGCTCGGCACTCGGCAGGTGCACGAGCTTGCCGTCGCGTAGCACCTTGGACTGCGCCGCACTCATCTCCTGCAGGGCCTCGAGGGCCTCCTCGCTCTTGGCTTCCTGGACCACGCCCAGCACCGAGTTGACGATAACGACGAACATGATGATGGCAACATCGGCAAAGTCGGGCTCGCCCTTGACCATGCCCGTGAGCGCACTGATGACGGCGGCAACGATCAGCATGATGACCATAGGGTCAGCCATCTGTTCAAAGAAACGCTTCCACAGCGGCGTCTTCTCAGCTTCCTCGAGCTTGTTAGGGCCTGTCTTGGCGAGGCGCGACGACGCCTCGTCGTTGCTCAGGCCGAGGTTCTCATCGACACCTTGGTCGCTGAGCACCTCCGCCGCGGCGGACAGGTATTCCTTTTGCATATAGAGTCCCCTCCTGGGATTCGGGCCACTCAGCAGATTGATGCCCGATCATAATTCCCAGGAGAAGGGCAAGGGCTCATCAAGGCTGCCGTGCTGAGCGGCAGTTGATAGTGGAGCTATGGTACCCCAAAGCGACGCGTCTAGCCAAAACAATCGGTTTGGAAATATGGTCCGCACGCAACGGTGCAGACCGTGTGATGCTCAACATTGGTAAAACGTTTTTTCTTCGGCACATCGCCAAACTGACATATCGCCCAGATAGCAGCGGTTGGAGTGGTTGGTAAAGATTTTTCATATACCGTTTTTCCCGCAAAAAATGAACTTCCATTTCGGCATACGGTCGATTTTTTGGGGTATTCGGTCGGCATTTCGTTATAATCATCTCGGTTTTATTTCTTATGGTTTATCTATCAGCGCAAGACGATGTCAGATGGAGGTCTGAATGTACAAGCGCACTAAGATTGTATGCACCATGGGTCCCGCCTGCGATAGCGACGAGACCATCCGCGAGATGATCAAGGCGGGCATGAACGTCGCCCGTTTTAACTTCTCGCACGGCTCCTACGACGAGCACCACGGTCGCATCGAGCGCGTCCGCCGTATTTCCAAGGAGCTCGGTCTGCCTGTCGGCATCCTGCTCGACACCAAGGGCCCCGAGGTCCGCACCGGCCTTCTGGTCGACGGCAAGAAGGTTGCCGTCAAGACCGGCGATAAGATCGTCGTCACCGCTCAGCCCACGTCCGAGGATTTCCACGGCACCGCTAAGCACATCTCCCTCGACTACCTGGCTCTGCCTTCCGAGGTCGAGAAGGGCTCCCTCATCCTGATCGATGACGGCCTGGTTGCCCTCGAGGTCGAGTCCGTCAGCGGCCAGGACATGACCTGCGTCGTTAAGAACGACGGCCTGATCGGCGAGCGCAAGGGCGTCAACATGCCCAACGTCAACATCTCGCTGCCCGCTATCACCGAGCGCGATCGTCAGGACATCCTCTTTGGCCTGACCGAGAACATCGACTACATCGCCGCTTCCTTCATCCGTGACGGCGAGTCCGTCCGCGGCATCCGCAAGCTTTGCCGCGAGAACGGTGGCGAGCACGTGACGATCTTCCCGAAGATCGAGTGTGCCCTGGGCGTCGAGAACTTCGACGAGATCCTCGAGGCTTCCGACGGCATCATGGTCGCCCGTGGCGACCTGGGCATCGAGATCAAGCCCGAGCTCGTTCCCCACATCCAGAAGGAGATCATCGCCAAGTGCAACGCGGCCTACAAGCCCGTCATCACTGCTACGCAGATGCTCGACTCCATGCAGCAGAACCCGCGCCCGACGCGCGCCGAGGTTGCCGACGTTGCTAACGCCATCTACGACGGCACCGACGCCGTTATGCTCTCTGGCGAGTCCGCTGCCGGTAAGTACCCGGTCGAGGCCGTCAAGATGCAGGCCAGCATTGCTCTCGAGACCGAGAAGTACCTCCCGGCCCACGCTCCGCTCGAGGTTCCGGCCGATGCTCACGGCACCCGCGTCGTCAACAACGTTGTGGGTATGTCCGCTGTGAACATGGCTACCACCGTTGGCGCCAAGTGCATCACCGTGCCGACGACCACCGGTCGTACCGCTCGCCTGATCTCGCACTTCCGTCCCAACATGCCGATCTGCGCGTTCTCCCGCCACGAGTGGGCCGTCCAGCAGATGATCATGTACTGGGGCGTTATCCCGCATCAGGCCGAGATTACCCAGGGCACCGTCAACGGCACGATCGTCAAGGCGATCGAGACCGCTAAGGAGCTCGGCTACGTCGAGGCTGGCGATTTGACCGTCGCTACCGCCGGCGATCCCCGCATGAGCGTCCAGCTCGAGGACAAGGTCTCCTCGACCAACGTCGCTTACGTCGCTCAGGTGCGTTAAGTCGTACTTGCAAGCATGTTTGCATTGCAAAGGGCCCGGAAGGCTTCGCCTTCCGGGCCCTTTTTCTGTGTCAATGCCGGCACACGACAAAACACGCACCCATTTCTTTACCAAAAGCGCGAAATCCACCTTTCGAGGCCCAAAAATAAAGTCCCAAGCGCTAAAAGTGTTCGCCCGATGGCGAAACCACACCTTACCCGACGCTGCTAAATCGTTTTAGCAAGAGCCAGATCGACCGCGTTTTCGGAAGTATGCGGCAAATTCTGAGACCTCCGAGCACACCCCGTTTTTTCGCAACAAAATGCCTGATAAACTGGCCTCAAAAGCCAGGTCTGCTCACAGGGTTCAGATTTTGCCGCATACTTCCGAATTGACGCTGGCATCGCACGGTCCAAAAGCACATTTCGACCAGGAGGATATCATGGACCTGACGCTATGCGGTCAATCCGCTTTTTACTATCACCGTATCCCGCCGCAGGTATTAGGGCTTTACCCCGCTATTAGCCTTGGCAATATGGATCGCAGATGTTGCGGCCTCGGAAGTCATGCAGTTGTAAAAGACCTGCTTCACGCACCGCTTCACAGGCTTGTATTCACTCGAGCACAATCCGGGTCGCGAAGCCTGTTTAAATCGCACCTCCTGACCCAAGAGCCGCCTCCCGGGTCGTTTAGGCAAACTGAACATGGATTTGATGTCACGTCGCCCGAGTTTACGCTGCTCAGCCTTGCTACGCAGGTCTCACGCAACCAGTTACTCATGGCTTGCTACGAGATGTGCGGCTCCTTTGCAGTGTTTACGCCCTGCGAGCGAACGCAACAACAACTCGATGAAGCCATTTCGCTTAAGCTCATTCCATCCAACTGCGGTTGGGAGCGTGTTGTCGACACCAAGGGCAATGACACCAATTTGTGGAAGCGCCCGCCGCTCCTCAGCGCGGCGGATATCGCCGCGTTCGCCAAGCAGGCTGCAGGCCTGCGCGGCGTTAAACAACTGCGCTGGGCGGCCGAGCACATGACGGGGCAGACCGCCTCGCCCTTCGAAGTACAGACCTCTATGCTTGTCTCGCTCCCCCGCAACGAGGGCGGCATGGGCATCAACATCGCAAACAACGTGCGCATCCCACTTAGCGACGCCGCGCGCTCACTGTATGACAAAACCTGCTGCTACGCCGATATCCTCATCGAGAGCAACACCGACAGCATGGGCGTCATCTTGGAATGCCAAGGCCGCTCCGCCCACGATGGCGAAGCCGCAAGTCTCTCCGATGCCGAGCGCACCACCGCCCTCACAAGCATGGGCTATGACGTTATCCAGATAACCTATGAGCAAATCAAAGACACGAAGAGCTTTAACAACATCGCCGAACTCATCCATAAAAAGGCAGGGCTCCCCTACATCCCAAAGACCGATCAGAAACGCACCACCGAAGATGCCCTGCGGCGGGAGCTATTGGTCGATTGGGATGAGCTGTTCGCCGTCAAGCCGGCCAGCTAGCAGCTAGTGATCAGAGGGACTGCGGGGACGTCAGAAGCGGCAACGCGAGTCGCAAAGCCCACCTCGGTCAGCTCGATGACCTCGGTAAACGTTGCATCGAAAAACTCCTCAGTTAGCAGGCGGTATGGCGGATGATCGGGCTCACCGGGGTTTTCGCGCACAATCTCGTGCATAACGCCGATGGTCTTGAGCACATACTCCTTATGGATGGGATACTGCCCAAAACGTGCCGCAGCGGTATACAGACGATCGGTCGCACGCGGGATGGAAACAATGCCGAGCGTCTTACCAAACCAGTCAAAATCGCCCTGCTTTTTAATGCGGAATTCCTCGCACGGCTTGCCGCCGTGCGCCTCCAGGTACTGATTCACGCGCGTATTCCATACGGTATCGGCCACCAGATGCGACCAGACGCCCAGCGTTAAATCGAGCAGCGACTGCGCCACATCTTCGGACGCAAGCGAGAACTCACAGGCGCCGGGACCGGCAACCGGCTCGGCATCCTTGTAGCGCTGGGGATAGTGCACGCGGTTCAGTCGCTCGCGCTCCTCGATAATCGAGGTCGCCGCGGCTGGCGCACCGGTGGGCGAACTTTTAAGCAGCGGCGTCACATAGGTATCCCAGAACTCGTGCTCGCGTGGTTTGGGGATAGGCTCGGGCTTAGCAAAGTGCGTGATGCGGTACGGGATGGGATCGGCAATGCCGGGAACCATGTAGCCCACAAAGATATCCGGAACCACGCAGCCAAACAAAAAGGCATTGCGGTCGCGCACGCTATCGGCAAGCACGCTAGCACGTGTCAGCAAGCGCTCCGTTTGAGCGATATGAATGTTCCAGCTTGGCATAGCCACCCCCATAAAAAACCTGGATAACTATACCATCACGGCAAAGCCGCGCGGGCGGCTACGCATCCTCTACGCAGCAACTATTCCGCAGCACCGCTCTCGGTTCCATACGACGGCGAAGGCGCCTCGACCACATGGTGATATCGATCGATATAGATGGCACGGGCCCCCAAGCGGCGCACCAAATCTTGATGGTGCGTACTCATCAAAACCGTCTTACCGGCAGCAACGTAGGCCAGCAAAAAGTTGACTACGATGTCGCACGAGTCCTCATCGAGCCCGTTGGTGGGCTCATCGAGCACTAGGATATCGGGGTTCATCGATACGACCGCCGCCAGCGCAACGCGTTTCTTTTGCCCGCCCGAAAGCTGATAGGGCGAGGCATCGACCAGATCGGCAACCTGGAACAGCTCCATGGCATCGCGGACGCGGCGCTCGAGCTCGTCTGTCGGCAGCCCCATCTGCGCGGGACCAAAAGCAACTTCCTCGCCCACCGTGGCACAGAACAGCTGGGCGTCGGCATTCTGGAACACAAAGCCCACGCGCTGATGAAAACGCTGAGCGGCTGCGGAATCCTTGAGATATGCCGCATCGACCACGCGCCCATCGAACAGGTACGCACCCGCGTCCGTAAGCTCAAGGCCGTTAATAAGGCGCATGATCGTCGTCTTGCCACAACCGTTAGGACCAAGCAGGGCAACGAGTTCACCACGATCGACCTGCAGCGAAACGCCGTCGACCACCGTATGCCCCGTATATGAGAACACCACGTTGCGCAGCTCGATGAGCGGCACGCTCTTGGCGCCAGTAGCACCGCTCGCGCCCATCACGCCATTCGTATCGTTTGCCAAAACGTCGCCCTTCCCTATCCACATCGACGGCTCGGCCGCCCGCGCTACAGCACCACGCACAACACGGCGAGCAGCACCACGACGGCCGCATAAACCGCATCGCGCCAGCCAAAGCCGCTCCGCCCGGGCGCCGGGTACGCACCGGCAAAGCCGCGGCAGAGCATAGCCTCGTCCATCGTGTGGCTGCACTCCATCGCCTTGATAAAGGTCATGCCCATGATACCCGCCAGCGAGTCGGTGCGCGAAAATCCCTCAGGCGCACGGCCAACGCTGCGCAGCATGACCGATTCGCACAGATCGTGCGCCGTGCGTCCCAGCACCTCGATATGCTTGAGTGCCATATCAAAGGTAAAGATGACCTCGTCGGGCAGGCGCAGCATCTTAAGCGCCGCCGACATGCGACTCCAGGTGAGCGTCCACGAAACGCCCAGCACCAGCGACACGTTAATGAACGTCTTGAGTGCAATCTTGAGCATGGCGCCCGCGGCAGACGCGCCCAGCAGCAGGGCAGGCAGTGCCAGAACCACCGCAAGCCCCGTGGCGCCGAGCGCCGGTACAAAGGTCGCACGCAGCCCGCGAGCGGGGCGCACCGCGACCAACACCAGCGCGATAGCCGCCATCAGCATCAGGTACAGCGGGCTCTGCGTCAGACACACGCACAGGACGCAGACGAACATCCCCACCAGGCGCACCGGAGCCGAAACGCAAGAAAGGGCGCGGTCGACCATCGACCCGCCCTCGTGCGCGCCCCCACCCAGGCGAACCCGCTCAAGCAGGCTCGCCAGGTGCAGGACGTTCTTTTGCATCACACGATGCCGAGCCCCCGCGGGCTCGTAACGCTGCTCGACCGCAAGCCAGCTAGGCAGCTCGGCTATTGCCATGAGCACCGCTTTCCTTGACCGTCAGCGAGACCAGGCGGAATGCGATGGTGAGCACCGCCACGCCAATCACGCCCGAAAGGATATACATGGTAGCCTGGCCGGCAAAGCCAAGGCCTTGCTCCTCGGAATAGGCCTGCAGATAATCGCCCGTGGGCAGGGCATCGGCAAAGGTCGGGGTATCGAGACCGACCGAAGCCTGCAGGCTGTCATCGCCAGCCTCTTGAACGGCGGTCGCGGCGCCCTCGGCGTCCCACTCACCCCAGGCGTCACCCGTGGCCAGCAGGCCCAGCGGTGTTGCTACGACAAGCACGGCAACCAGGATGAGCGTGGGGACCAGCGAGGTCTTCTTGGCGGCAACGCCCTCGGCAGCAAGTTGGCCATCGACGGCCTCGGGCCCGACAATGATGCTCGGCGCCGTCTTCTTAATGAAACCGTAGATCGCGGCCGTCGCCACGCCCTCGATCACGCCGGCAACCAGCATATGCGGGATCAACATGGCCGGAATAGCCACGGACAGCGGGAAGGGGCAGTACAGCGGCGCGCCCGAAGCATTGGTAAAGAGCATCGGCTGAATACCAAACTCGATTGCCGCGCACAGGGCCGCCAGGCACAGGCCGACCCAGCCGCTTACGATGGCAGAAACTGAGGTGCCCCAGCTCTTGTCGTGCAGACGGCTGTTGAGCGCACGGAACACGATAGCAGCGACAAACGGCAGCACAAAGGCCATGTTAAAGCAGTTGGCGCCAAACGACAGAACGCCGCCGTCTCCAAACAGCAGCGCCTGCAGCGCCAGCGCGACCGAGACAGCGATAGCCGCAGCCTCGGGGCCCAGCAGCAACGCGATGAGCGCGCCGCCAACAGCGTGACCAGTGGTGCCACCGGGCAGCGGCACGTTGAACATCATGAGCAAGAAGGAGAACGCGGCGCAAATGCCCAAGAACGCCATATGCTCGCGATCGAGCGTGGCGCGCACCTTTTTGATGCAGTGGACCCATACGGGCACCATCGCCACCGCCATAACGGCATCGGTCTGCGGGGACAGGTAGTTGTCTGGAATGTGCATATACGCCTCCCGGTTGTCGGCGCACAGAATTGCAACGCCGCTTGAATCACCTTGCCAGTGTTACGCATTGCCAGATTCGTAACACGCCGCGGGCTATCATAGCAAAACGGCGCGCTGCCGACAAAGCAGCACGCCGTTATGTAATGCGTGTGTCATATATGCAGGCTCAGCGATGCCTTTTCCGAACACCGCGGTCACGCAGAGCCCACAGCAACCGCCATCAGGCCCTACGCTCCCAGCGCAAGTCCTAGCCGCGGACCTCGCCGTTCACACCCTTGCACACCTTGGTGACGATCTTCTGGTGCGCCTTCTCGACCTCTTCGCTGGTGAGCGTGTGGTCGTCGGAGCGATACGTAAGCGCGAAGGCCATGGACTTCTTGCCCGCACCGATGCGGATGGGATCGCGGTAGACGTCGAACAGGCGCACGCCCTCGAGCAGCTTGCCTCCGGCACTCGTAATACGACGCTCAAGATCCTCACAGGTCACAGTGTTGTCGACCACGATAGCGAGGTCGTGCTCAACGGCCGGGTACTGCGAGAACTCACGGTAGTTCTCCTGGTTGCGGGCGCCCTTGATCAGCTTGTCCAGATCGAGCTCAAAGGCAACGACGACCTCGTCAATGCCCATAGCCTCGCGTGCCTCGGGGTGGATCTCGCCAACCCAGCCCAGCACGGTACCGCCCGAGAGCACCTCGGCAGCACGACCCGGCTGCAGGAAGGCATAGCTCTCGCCCTCGACGGGACGGAAGCGAACCTTCTCGATGCGCAGCTGGGCGAGCAGCTCCTCGACAATACCCTTGCCAAAGAAGAAGCGCAGCTTGCGGTACTTCATGTTCCAGGACTGCTCGCTCCACTGGCCCGAGAGCACACCCGCCACGGACTTGGTCTCCTTGGGCAGGCTGGCGTTCTCGCGACCGTGGAACAGGCTGCCGACCTCGTACAGGTGCACGTTGGGCGTGCCGTGGGCCTCGTTATAGGCCACGGATTGCAACAGGCCCGGCAGCAGCGAACGACGCATCTCGGTCTGCTCGGCTACCAGCGGGTTCATGAGCACCACGGGGCAGCCGCGGCCCTCGGTGGACATGCCGATCTTCTCCAGGTCGCCCGGGGCGGCAAAGCCAAAAGTCGTGGTCTCGTTGAGGCCGCAGGCGCGCAGGATTTCGCCGACCTTGCGGGTGAGCTTCTGCTCGCGGGTCAGGCCGCCGATGTGGTTCTTGGCAGCCGGGATGGTCGCCGTCACACGGCCCATGCCCCATAGGCGCAGGACCTCCTCGATCAGGTCAATCTCGCGCGGCAGGTCGGGGCGGAAGCTCGGCGGAGTGACCATAAAGTCGTCGCCGTCGCGCTCGACGGTGCAGCCCAGGCGGGTGAGCGAGCGCTCGATAAAGTCGGGCTCGATGTCGGCGCCGCAGATGGCGTGCACGCGGGCCAAGCGCAGCTTGATGCTATCGATGGTCTTGGGCGCGGGGAACACGTCGACATAGCCGGGAGTAACCTCGCCGCCGGCGATCTCTTCGATGAGCGCGCAGGCCACGTTGGCCACATCCACGCAGCCGGTCTCGTCGACCTGACGCTCAAAGCGGATGGAGGCGTCGGAGATCAGCGACAGGTCGCGGCTGGTGTGCGAGGTGCGACCGGCATTGAAGCAGGCACTCTCGACCATCACGTCGACGGTGTCGTCCTCAATCTCGGAATCCATGCCGCCCATAACGCCGGCCAGCGCCACGGGACGCTCGCCGTCGGTGATGAGACCCATGCCGGCGTCGAGCGTGCGCTCCTCGCCGTCGAGGGTCGTGAACTTCTCGTCCTGCTGGGCGGCGCGAACCACCACGCGGCGATGGCCCTCGCGCTCGGCAAAGGTGTCCAGGTCAAAGGCGTGCAGCGGCTGACCGGTGAGCATCATCACGTAGTTGGTGATGTCGACGATGTTGTTGTGCGGACGCACGCCCAGGGCGTTGAGGCGCTTGACCATCCAGTCGGGCGACGGGCCGACCTTCACGTTGCGCACGATGCGGGCGACATAGCGGTCGCACAGCCCCTCGTCGGCAATCTCGACCGAAAGCTCGTCGTCCGTCGCGCGGCCGGTCTCGGCCTTGATGGCGGGCAGCTCAACGTGGAAATCGCGGTCGAAGATGGCGCCGGTCTCGCGAGCCATGCCGATCATGGACAGGCAGTCGGGGCGGTTGGGCGTGATCTCGCAGTCGAGCACGGTGTCGCTCGAGCCCACGTACTCGGCAAACGGCATGCCGCAGGGCGTATCCTCGGGCAGGATCATGATGCCGGAGTGGTCGCCGCCCAAGCCGAGCTCGCGCGCGGAGCAGTTCATGCCCATGGACACGACGCCGCGAAGCTTGCTCTTCTTGATCTTGATGTCGCCGGGCAGCTCGGCGCCGATCATGGCCGTGACGATGTGGTCGCCGGCCTCAAAGTTCTGCGCGCCGCAGACAATCTGCAGCGGGGCGGGGTTGCCGTCGGCGTCGAGGTTCTTGTCACCCACGTCGACCGAGCACACATACATGTGGTCGCTATCGGGGTGCGGGGTCTTGGTGAGCACCTGGGCGGTCACCACGTGGTCGAAGGACTCGCCCACGGTATCGATCGCCTCGACCTCGGTGCCGGTACGGATATATTCGTCCGAAAGGGTCTTGGGATCCTCCGGAATATCGATCATGGTCTTGAGCCAGTCGTAAGAAACACGCATCTAGCTCTCCTTTCATACTGAAAGCCTGCGAAGAGATGCAGGTGGAAACTTCAACTTTGTGAACATTCCTTACAAAGCGAGGGTTGTCCAAGTGCGGCAGATCGGCCCGAAAGAGGAGTGCCGCGTACTTTGGTACGCAAGCGACGAATGAGCGCCGAGGTGCCGTGCTTGGGCAAGCCGCAGCCTAGAACTGATTCAAGAAACGCATATCGCCTGTCATGAGCGTTCTGAGGTCGGGCAGGTCGTAGCGCAGGGCCGCGACGCGCTCGGCGCCAATGCCAAAGGCGAAGCCGGTGTACTTCTCGGGGTCGATGCCGCAGTTGATGAGGACGTTGGGGTCGACCATGCCGCAGCCCAGGATCTCGATCCAGCCGCTGTGCTTGCAGAAGTTGCAGCCCTTACCGCCGCACACGTGGCAGCTCACGTCCACCTCGCAGGAAGGCTCGGTGAAGGGGAAGAAGTGCGGGCGGTAGCGCGTCTTGCGGTCCTCGCCAAACATGCACTTAACAAAGTAGTCGAGCGTGCCCTTCAGGTCGCCGAAGGTGATGCCCTCGTCGACGACCAGGCCCTCGATCTGGTTGAACTGCGGCAGGTGGCAGGCATCGGCCGTGTCGGGACGGTAGACGGTGCCCGGGCAGATCATGTAGATGGGCGGCTTCTGCGACTCCATAGTGTGGATCTGCACGCCCGAAGTCTGGGTGCGCAGCAGCACGTCGGACTCGCCGTGGGCGTGAGCCTCGGGGTGCGCGACGCTGCCGGGGTTGTTGTCGACCACGTAGAAGGTATCGCGGGCCGAGCGGCTCGGGTGATCCATGGGAGCGTTGAGCGCGGTGAAGTTGTAGTAAGAGGTGTCGACCATGGGGCCGGACTCGACGGTGTAGCCGATGCCGCAGAAGATGTCCTCGGCCTCCTCGATGATTTGCTTGATCAGGTGCTGGTGGCCGATCTGCGGACGGATGCCCGGCAGCGTGATGTCGACGGCGTCGTGCTCGAGTGCGCGCTTGAGGGCGGCGGCCTTCATCTCGGTGTTTCGCTCGTCGAGCATGCCCTCGATCAGCTGGCGCATCTCGTTGGCGCGCTTGCCCATCACGGGACGATCCTCGGGGGCGAGCTTGCCCATCATGCGCATCAAGCCGGTGATACGACCCTTGCGACCGAGCAGCTCAACACGCGCAGCCTCGAGCTTGGCGGCGTCATCGGCGCCTGCGACGAGCTCCTTGGCCTCTTCCTCGAGTTTGACCAGATCATCAATCAGACTCATGTCTTCCCTTTCGTCTCTCGCGCATCCACTTGCCGCGGCGGCTGGAGCCACCCGGAGCTGCGGATGTGCGGCCCGGTTCGGTAACAAAAAAACCGCCCTCGGGCATGTGCATTGCCCAAGGACGGTTGAATTCCGCGGTACCACCTTGTTTGACCCGGCGGATGTCTGGCCCGCCGCGCCCACTCTGTGCCCCTTGTCGCGAGGCTCACGGCTTCCCTACTGGGGCTTCGCCGCCGCTGGCCGCGTGCCCGTTGAGGTCGCTGCTCGGGAGTGAACGCTTGGCCCTTGTCACCGCAGGAAGGCTCGCAGCCCATGACCTTCCCTCTCTTGCCGGCGACGCGGCGGGCAAAACCCTCTCCGTCAACGCATTGGGCTATAGGATAACACATTCTGCGTGTGCATCGCCGCGTTCCGTTTTGTTCGCACTGGGTACAAGGCAGGTAGCTGTGCAAACTGGCCGCGCGCCCACCCGAAGCGCTCGGCTCACGAGATCAAGGATATGGTATGGGAAAGAAACTCGATAAGAAGGCCGAGCCTGCAGCGGGCAAGACATCCAAAGGCATGAAGGTCGATAAGGCCGTCAAAAAATTCCGCAAGCTCGAAGGCAAGCTGTGGACTCGTGAGTACCTGCTCAAGATTGCCGAGTTTGACGGCGCGACCATTGCCCCCGCCAACGGCGCAGCAGCGCGTGCCGACGCCATGGGCACGCTTGCCGGCGAGCATCACAAGCTGCTGACCAGCGAGAAGTCCGTTGAGCTCGTACGCTCGTTAGCGCGCGAGACCGTCGCCGGCGGCAAAATCGACGACCCTCAGCTGCTCGACGAGATCCGTGTGCTCGGCCGCGATCAACGTGAGGCCAGTGCCATCCCCACCGAAGAAGCCGAGGCCTGGACCAGGCTCACCTGCGAGGCGGACGCCGTGTGGCGCAAGGCCAAGGCAGCCAACGACTGGGCGAGCTTTGAGACCTATGTGGATAGAATCGTCGCCCAACTTAAGCATCAGGCCGAGCTCATGGACCCCAAGCGCGATCCATACGACGTTTGGCTCGACCAGTACGAGCGCGGCCTTTCCGCCAAGAGCTTCGACGCGTTTTGCGACGAGGTCAAGGCCACGGTCGTGCCGCTCGTGCACGCCATCGGCGAGCGCGGCCAGCAGCCGGCTGCCGACTTTTTGCACGCCCACGTGCCCGAGGCTGCCCAGCGCGCCATGAGCTTCGACCTTATGAAGCTTGTCGGCCTGGACCTGGACGACACCACGCTTGCCTTTACCGAGCATCCGTTTAGCGAGGGCTTTGCCGTGGGTGATGCGCGCATCGCGACGCACATCTACGAGGACGACTGCATCTCCAACGTCTACAGCATCATCCACGAGGCGGGGCACACCATGTACGAGCTGGGCGTCAATCCCGCCTACGCGCGCACCTGCCTGGAGGGCGGCACCTCCATGGGCATCCACGAGAGCCAGAGCCGCTTTTTCGAGAACACCGTGGGTCGCAGCCGCGCCTTTATGGGCCCGCTGCTCGAGGTGCTGCGTCGTCACGCGCCCGAGGTCTACGGCGACGTCGACGAAGACACGCTCTACCGCGCCGTGAACATCGCGCAGCCGTCGTTGATCCGCACCGAGGCCGACGAGCTCACCTATCCGCTGCATATTATGGTGCGCTACCAGATTGAGCGTATGCTGTTTGCCGGCGAGGCTGCGGCCAAGGACATCCCCGCGCTTTGGAACCGCTTTATGGACGAGTACCTGGGCATTCCCGTTCCCGACGACACGCACGGCTGCCTGCAGGATACGCATTGGAGCGGCGGTTCGTTTGGCTACTTCCCCACGTATGCGCTGGGTAGCGCCTACGATGCCATGTTTGTGCCGGCCATGTGCCGCGACGGCGTCGACCTTACCGGTGCCTGCGCGAGCGGCGATCTGGCGCCCGTCCGCGCCTGGCTGGGCGAGCACATTTGGCAGTGGGGCCGCGCCAAAGACGCGCCGGAACTCATCAAGGGCGCCTGCGGCATGGCCTTTGACGCCCGCTACTACTGCAGCTACCTGCAGGACAAGTTCACCACACTGTACGAGCTGTAAGGATTGACCAGCACGCCATCGCCAACGCCAACTATGTTGACGCCAATGTCTTGGCAACGTCAGCGAAAACGACCCTAAGCGAGCAAGGTGACGTGAAATGAAAGGGCGCTGACCTTCTGGTCGCGCCCTTGAAATTGAACGTCAGATTGCCGCTTAGGGGCGTTTGCAGTGTCGAGCAGTTACGCGGTTTGGTAAAACCGCGTAACTACAGAGCCTCGAGCGCGTTGGCAATGCGCTTCATGGCGGCATCGGCGGATGCTTGGTCGGGTGCCTCGGCCAGCACGCGGATAACCGACTCGGTTCCACTCTTGCGTACGAGCACGCGGCCCTCGCCTGCCAGCGCAGCCTCGGCCTCGGCGATGGCGTTCTGCACGCCCATGTTCTCGAGCGCGGCGTCCTTGTCCGCCACGCGCACGGCCACCTGCGCCTGCGGCAGCAGCTTGCACGGAGCCGTGAGCTGCGAGAGCGTCTCGCGCTCGGCACGAATCACTTCCATCACGCGCAGCGAGGTCATAATGCCGTCGCCCGTGCGCTCGATATCGCCAAAGATCGTATGGCCCGTCTGCTCGCCGCCTAGGCTGTAACCGCCCTCGCGCATCTTGGCATACACGTGACGGTCGCCCACACCGCTGGTCACGGCACTTAGGCCGGCAAGCTCCAACGACTTGATCAGGCCAAAGTTGCTGGCAATCGTCGGAACCACGGTACCGCCCGAAAGGCGACCGTGCTTGTTCAGGTACACGCCGCACACGTACAGGATCTGGTCGCCATCGACCACGCGCCCGCGCTCGTCCACGGCCAGGCAGCGGTCGGCATCGCCGTCATAGGCAAAGCCCACGTCCAGGCCCTGCTCCACCACGTGGCGCTGCAGACGCTCCATATGCGTGGAGCCGCAGTCGACGTTGATGTTAAAACCATCGGGCGCGGCATTGATCACGCGCACGTCGGCGCCCAGCGCGTCGAACACCGGCTTGGCCACCGAGGACGCCGAGCCGTTGGCGCAGTCGATGCCGATCTTGACGCCCTGCAGCGAAAAGTTCGCGCTGGCGATGAGCGAGGCAATGTAGCGGTTGCGGCCCTGCATGTAGTCCACCGTGGCGCCGATGTGGTTGCCCGTGGCCAGCGGCACCTCGCTCTTGCCATCGACGCAGTCCTCGATGAGCTCCAGTACGTCCTCGTCCATCTTAAAACCGTCGCTATTGACGAGCTTAATGCCGTTATCGCAAAACGGGTTGTGGCTCGCGCTGATCATGATGCCGCAATCGAAGCAGCCTTCCACGGTCTGATGCGCTACGCCCGGCGTGGGGATCACGTGCAGCATATAGGCGTCCGCACCGCTCGCGACCAGGCCACTCACCAGCGCCGCCTCGAACATATAACTCGAGCGACGCGTGTCCTTACCCACGATGACGCGCGCCTTGCGCTCGCGGTTGGCGCCGTAATACCAGCCCACAAAACGGCCAATCCTATAAGCGTGCTCTACCGTCAGCCCAACGTTAGCCTCACCGCGAAAGCCGTCGGTGCCAAAGTACTTCATGCGCTCTCCTTACAAAATAGGGGCGAACAGATTGCCTGTCCGCCCCAAAATGGTACTCGATTATCTGCGCTACCAGAAAAACCCTACGCCGACGCGCTGTCGCGAGCCGCCTGGCATGTAGGAGTCTGACGCAGCGTAAGCGGCTTGTCCCCCGCCTCGGCTGACGTGGTCAGCGTATATGTGATCGTCGTCGTCTCGCCAGCATGCAGGTCAACGGTGCCCGAATAGAAGGGGATTCCATGCCACGTAGCGGCGCCAAGACCAAACTGGGTGCCCTCGACGGTCAGGCCAGTAATGTTGCCGCCCGTCGGGGCAAACAACGAGACATTCAGACGTTCGTCGTCGCGCGCGGCATCAGGCGCGCTCGCCGCGACGTAGTCGGGCAGCTTGCCGGCCTCCTCCTGCGTCATGATGTTCGTCAGGGTAACGGTGATGCGATACGAGCATGTGCCGTCACCGTTCTTGATGCCCTGCCCAATCTGCGTATCGGCATTCAGGTACCAGTCGAGCTTGGAGAAGCTCAGGTTGTTAAAGTAGACACCAGCAACGGGATCTTCACTCGGGTCATCCGGATCGGGCAGCGAGGCGTCGATGTTCATCTCCTTGATAGCGTTCTGCTCGTCATCGTTTTTCATCCACGCGATCAGGCGGCCCTCTTCGGCACCGCGCTCAACGGCGCTGACAAGCTTCGTAACATCGACATCGCCGATACCGCCAAGGATCTTGTCGAAGGCGGCGCTGGCAACAGCCGCAAAGATACCGTCCGACTCCTCGACCGGATAGTTCCAGTACACATCGTGCATGAGGACCTTTGCGGCGTTGGTGCCGTCGACAACCGTTCCGTCGGGCAGCGACACGTTACCGACCAGGCCCAGCAGATACTGCAGGAACACCGGGTCGATACCCACGACGCCGTCAACGTCCTGACCATATTGAGATTTCCACAGGGCTGCGACACGCTGCGAGTTGCGGGGCCAATCGGGCGAATAGGTATTGCCCGAGTTGTACAGGTTACTGTGGTTGCCGAACAGCGCCTCATCCTCTTCGTCGACGCTCTCGACTGCCTCATCCTCGCTGAGTCCAATGCGGGGAACAAACTCGCCAATCGACATCTGGCCGTCGGTGACCGAAATCAGGCCCTGCGAACCGCCAAAGCCGCCGCAGGCACGAATCTCGACGTTGTTCATGGCGTACACAAGGTAGTTGCGCGTCTGGCCGTTGGCGCCGAGCATCTGGGGAAGGACGGGGGCGACATTCTCCGCCGCGTCAACCGCGCCGTTGAGGGTGGCAAAGCCGTCCTTGGCCTTATCGACCAGCTCGGTCACCTGGGAAATATGAGTATCGCCAATGCCCTGGACCTTCTCGTTGGCGCTCTTGAACACCTTTGAGCTATCGGAAAGCGAATCGGCAACGGCCTGCAGCGCGGACACGTTAATCATGCCGTCCTGAAACAACTTGCCGGGCGTGGCCTGCGAAAGGTTGTCGGCCATGGGAACCAGCGCGTTGCTCGAGACATCGGACAGGGCGTCGATCATGGTGCGGGCCGCATTGATGTCGCCGCCATACACCGGAATAAACGAAGCCGCCGTCCACAGCGGGCTCGAGGTCTCCGCCTTCATGCTGTCGCAGAGCTCATCGATCTTCTTCGCGTCGTCAGGCAGCGTCGAAAAATCGCCCGACGTGACCTTGTCCTTAAGGCCACCGACGATCTCGACAGCCTCCTTCGCTTCGCTCTTTACGGTCTTTGCCGAGTTAAGCAGCATAAAGCCGCTTGCGCCAAGCGCAACGAGAAGCACCGCGACCACAGCGGCAACAATGGCGCCGGTGTGACGCTTTTTGCGCTCGCCCTTGCGATGGCGATGACGGACCAGACCGTCAGAGGTCGAACTCGACGAAGCGTCGCTACCGTAGTTCAAGCCAAAATCGTAATAATCTTCCTTGGAACCCGAGCCCGCAAACTCGGCACCGCTATCATCCAGGCGGGCGAACGTGCCAGTCTCGGAGGCACCGGTGTAAATCGTACCAAGGTTACCCGTAAGCCCCGCGCCACCGGCAGAGGGAGTATTGTTGGCGGCCTTGCCGGCATTAACGTTGCCGGCGGCATTTGCGGCGTTGGCAGCACCTGCGTTGTTCGCAGGTACCGAAGGAGCCCCGCTCGGCTGCGACGCGGAGGTTGCACCGCCCGCAAAGACATTCCCTCTTGCACGGCCGGTCTTTTTTGCCTTTTGAGACTGCTCGTACAGAGCGGTAAACATCGCCGTCTCGCCCGGGGACACGCGCTTACCGGAACCGCCCTGTCCAGCGCCGCCCGGCGTGCCGGCCTTACCAGCCCCGTTCGGACGCGGCGGAACTGCAGGACGGCCGCTATCGCTGCCCTTAAAGTGATTACCAGCCATAAAGAAATCCTCGCAATTGAGTCGCAATGAAAAAGTCCATAACGTTACTAGTTTATGGCATTTTGAGCATCGACAGCTAAACTCCAGACACGGACATCAATTGGCGAAAATGCGGCACAACACCTTTTCCGTCCTGGCGGCGGCGCCAGCTACACCGTCAAAAACACCATCGCGATAATCATGGCAAAGCCCGCCAGGTCGGTGGGCAAAAACACCGTTCCCAGCATAAGGGCGCTGGTGATGGTGGCCGAAACCGGCTCCATGGTTCCAAGGAGGCTCGCACGCACCGAGCCGATGTCCTTAACGCCCTGCATATAGAGCATGTAAGCAAAAAACGAGCCGATAACCACGAATACCGCGAGCGCCTCGACGCCGGCAGCGTCGAGTGTCGGCATATGCGCCCAAGGCTGCACGAAGACGCACGAGACCACGCCCGCCGTGAGCATTGCCGAGCCCGTGACGATGGGGCTGCCGTATTCGGGCAGGATCTTAGCGGGAATCACCGCCATACACGTGGCGCTGACCGCACACATAAGACCTGCTGCCAGGCCAAGCGGCGAGATATTCAGGCTGGTGGGGTCGCCGCCGGTGGCGATTAAAAAGGTTCCACCCAGAGCCAGGCCAATGCCGATAACTTCGCGAGTACGCGGCATGCGGCGATCGGTCACGCAGGTGTAGCCCATGATGATAACGAGCTGCAGGCACTGGAGCACCGTCGCGGTTCCGGCGTTCGTCAGGCGCACGGCCGAAAGATAGCAAAACTGGTTGAACAGCAGACCAAAGGCGGTAAAGAGCAGCAGCTGCTTGCGATCGGCGGGTGTGGTCCAGAGCTTAATCAGGCGCTCGCGGTCGCGCGTAACAACCACGGCCATAAAGAGTAGACCGGCGAGAATCTGACGCACGCTCATAAGCCACAAGGTGTCGACATGGTAGGTATCGAACAGAAAGCTCGCGCTGGTGCCCGAGAAGCCCCAAAACGAACCGCCCACCAACGTAGCCAAGACGCCCGTGATCATCTTGCGCGTCGAAGCGCTGTTCAGGCGCTCGCGCCAAGCGCGGCGGGTGCTACGGCTGAGCTCATCGGTGCCCTCGGGCACATCAATGTTCGATATATCGGTCATCGGCACCGAAGCCCCTGCGCCTTCGACCTGCTCGACACGCTCTTTGCTCATTCCATTCCCTCGAAGCAGCCTGGAAACAATTCGGCTTACCTTACCACGGCGAAGGCACCAGCCGAAGGCTTGTCCGCTTATCGGTAGGACAATTCCGCAGACGTCTTTCCATAGCTCGATACCGCAATGGCCTTGCATTATGCGACAGTCAAATCGCGGCAGCAGGCTCTTTTGAAATGGATATGACAAAGCCCCCGAATTCCACAATGTAAGCGATTTTTAAAAATGTTCTTGCCACCGAGTTCAGGCTCCGTTATATTATCCCATGCGCGCTTGCGCACCCTTGATCGGGCGTTTAGCTCAGGGGGAGAGCGCTTCCCTGACACGGAAGAGGTCAGAAGTTCAAATCTTCTAACGCCCACCAAATGTTCGCAGCTCAGAGGCTATGTCCTCTGGGCTGTTTTGTTTTATGTCGCTAAATCCGCTGGCAGTTCCAACCGTCATCGCAACGTAACATCAATTCACCTGACGAATGGCAGCCAAATATATTCAATACCCCAACATCAACAATAGCCAGGCACAAAACTGCGCCGCAAGCTGCTCCAACCGCCCAACTGGTCAAAAGCCGACCATCTACTTGCCAATTTATCTAACGGCGTAACCAAGCAGTCCGCGCCGCAACTTCTCAACAAAACGCCGCGATGTCTGCGCCCTGCGGTATCCTTGAGCCACTCGCACCTGCAGCACCAAGGAGCCGCCATGCGCACCGAGCTCGATGTCCCCTTTTCGCACAAAGAAGAAGCCAAGGCACTGGGCGCCAAATGGGACCGGACCAAGAAGATCTGGTATGTACCCAGCGGCGTCAACCCCGAGCCTTTTGCCGAGTGGCTGCCCGGTGTTGACCGATCCGACCCCTCAGCGCCGTATATATATCTAGTACTGGGCAAGCGCGAGTGCTGGAAGTGTCACAAAGAGACCTCGGTCGCGGCCTTCGGCATTCCCTATCGAACCGATGACGACAAGGGCATCGCCATCGCGCACGCGCCCAACGAAGCCGGGCACATTGCCATCGACACGGCCAACGCCAACGCACTCGCCATCGTGCCCGCTCTTGGCTGCGTGCCGGGCGAGATCCGCGACTATCTTTCTAAGCGCTGCGGCTACAAGCCCGTAGGCGCGCGAGCCTCCAAAGCCCCGTCGCTCGGCAACACGTGCACCAGTTGCGACGCGCTGCAAGGCAGCCGCTATCTGTTCGAGGAGCCCTCGTCCCCGTTTGCCCTCACTGCCATCAACAAGCTGCCGGCACTGGAGTTTGTACGCGTCGAAGTTGCCGGCGTCTTTGGCGTCCCGGCCACGCGCACCGACTTTGACCAGGCGCTCTTTACCTGGGCACGCGACCATCACGCCAAGTTCCACAAGCAGCTCGGTGAGGGGGTTTATTTATAGGGACAGAGATGCCTTCACAGCCAGCTCCTCCGCATCACCTATCCCTCGTCGCCGGCGTCGTACACGATATCGAGGCCACAAACAGGGCATTTCTCCTGATACACCGGCATATGAACGCCTGTCCGTTTTCTCACTTCGTCGCTAAGTCTGTCGCACGCATCGATGAACCGAATGTCGAGGCACGGTATTTGCGAGCCGCAGCAAGGACAGGCGACGACAAACGACCCGCAATCAACTTCTACGCTCGGAAACATTTTGTTGTCTATAAGGGCGCACGGCAGTTTTCCGTACTTCCCCATCGCAATATCGCCTCGCCAGCTCACGTTCGCTCCCCTCTCGCTATACAAATCAGGAAGAGCATGCACCGGCAGGCGTGTGCGAGATTGCATCGCCACGCGATCCGATCAAACAGCACGATCGTAAAAGACCGCCAAAGCCAAATTTCATCGTCGGTCGCACCCTGTCCGGCAAACTCAATATCGACGGGTATGTGCTTCAGATAACTCATGTCGGGCGCAAAACGAGGGTCCGGTCCGCCTTTATGAACAGGACCGTGCAGAACAAACCATCCGTTTTCGGGCTCGAACCGCTCAACAAACGCAAGGCCGAGCACCTTATAGCCCACCTCGGTTGCAAATATGACTCCGGCTGGGACGTCACATTCCATGCAGTTGAGCATTTTACGGTTGTAATTCTGGTCTCGAAAACCAACGGTACCCGGCGCTTGAACCGAGTACTTAATGACCCACGTACCATCGTCCAAATAGAGCGGAGGCACATTGTTGATGCTCTCGGTTTGCCGCTGGCGCGCTTGTACCCCGCTACCCCACTCCCCTGTATACTGATGTAGCACGTGTTTCATCCGGGCTTGTTGGGCCGGATTGTTCATGGGAGGGTCTTATGGCTGCTTCGAATCCGCCTAAGGGGAGCGTTTCTTCTTCGTCCATCAAGCCGGTTACGCGCAAGGCCGTGCGTTGCCAGCGCGAGGTCGCCTGGCTTGTCACACAGGCGGCGGGCAAACTCGTGGCGAACACGGAAGACGTCAATGCGCCCACACCGAGCTTTGTGCTGGCAGCGGCGCTGGATCGAGTACGCCAGCTGGAACTCGCCGCACAAGAAGACGGCGGCCATCTTGGCTACCAAGACGCTATGGCCCCCGACCTGTTGACCTTTTGTCGCATGACCAAGTTGCCCGCCGCACCCAATGCGCTTTCGGACGCAGGCTACATGTTTACGCTTTCGGGCGCGGACCTTATCCGCGATATCTACGCATACTGCAGCGAGCTCGCCGAGCGCCACGTTTTTGGCACGGCTGAAGTCAAACCGGGAAATGTCATCAAGCTGGTTCTCAGGCTGTTCCTGATGGACGGGTTCGGGGCCATGCCGGCGTAAGCCGAGTCTTTAGCATCACCGTCGACTGGGCAACAACCGCTTTACCTTAGTGGGCGCCAATCGAGGGTCGATTATTGGGTCGCCTCGTCCACTAACGCATTTATTCCACGCGCTCTGACAGTCGATATTTGCGGTTGCGGCTTGTCGACGGCGCCGTGGGCTCAAGCTCGCCTTGAGCAATGAGCGCGTTGACGCGCGACCTAACCTGGGAAATTGTAAGCCCCGTGCGTTTTGCCAGCTCACGCGTCCCCAGCTCGCCGTAGTGTTTGAGTGCCGTCACAATTAAGCCTCCGCCATGATCGACCGGCTCGATCTTTGAACGGTAAAGTACGACCTTGAACCGATCGAACCCCGGGCAGAACAGGGGCTCGGCCAGACCATGCGCGCGCATGGCATCGATCATCATCGGGATGCCCGAGCCATTGCCCTCAGCCGGCGAACCTGCGCCATCCGGAAGCGGGACAATCGACATGAGTTTCACGAGCGTCGCGTTACGGCATCGGGAGCTGCCGTCAAACAAGTTCTCTCGAGTCTTTCCCCCGTAAAGGCCGCCAGGATTCGTCACCTCGACACGATCGTCAAAGACGTCGACGGCGATCGATTGCCCACAGAACCGATCCCCGTATTCCCTGTGGATAACCGCGTTGGCGACTGCCTCGCGCAGGACCTCCTCGGGGATCTCCAGCGAGTCGATACGCGAGACGCCTTGGACGGTCGAGATGCGGCGCAGGTTTTTGGCGACAGCTGCGACGGCATCCGAAATCATCTCGCCTAGGGTGCCCTCGCAGACTGTGCGGTCCATAAACCTTAGTGGCCCCGCAGCTCCCTTTTGAGTTCCCACGTGGACAGCCACATCAATGAAGAGCTTGGGATAGAACTGCTGAGGGTAAACGCCCGCGGCAAGGAGGCCGGCCTTGGTAACATTGCCCTGGAAGTCGAGGAAATTCAGACGCTCCATCTTTGTCTTCTTGTCCGCCGCACCGCGCATCGCTCGAGGCGTCAGCGAATAGGCACGCTCTATCGTGCGGTCGACCATCGACTCGTCGAGATCGCCCACACTCGTACCGGGCACCGCATCGCGATCGCTAGGACTCGTCCGTTCATATGACGACAGTGCCAAAACCTCGGTCGACGAAAGCGGGACATCTTTGTCATCGATGCGTTTGTAGCTGCCACCTTGAGCGCCCCGCTCTATGACATAGCAAGGCTTGCTCGACGGGTCGAGCTCCTCAATCGTGATGACCAGAACCACGGTGCCCTGGAGCTCCACGCGCTCAATGGTGTATTTGGGCGGATTGGCCAGCTTTCCACGACCGCCGGCATCGCCCATGCCCGCCACGAATTGGTTGAGCACTTTCTCGGTCTCAAAGTTTGTAACTGGGACAAAACCCGCGTGCTCGCTCACTCCGAGTACGATGATGCCGCCGGCGGTGTTTGCGAAAGCGCTGACCGTTTCCCATACGTCGCGGGAAAGTGTCGTGGCGCTCTCCTTGACCTCGACGTTAAGATCGTCCGAGCCCATGCGCCTTAAAGACTCGAGCAGACCGGTCAGTTCGTTTTCGTTCATCTGCACGTCCTTTCGCTCGGTTCTGCGAAGAATGCCGCGGATAGATTTCCCTCGTCTCTCAGTTATCTCTCGTAATTATCTCTCATCTTTCTGTTATCTCTCATATTAGAGATGAGTGAGAGATGAAAGATAAGATGTCTGTCATCTGTTTCATTTAAACATGTTGTTGCTGGTAAAACAATCTATATTGAGACAATACCATGGTTGCCCGTCTCTTTGCAGCATTGTTATCTCTCATATTTATCTCTCATCTATCTGTTATCTCTCGTATTAGAGACGAATGAGATATGAGAGTTGTGCGGGCGGCGGATGAGCGTGGATTATGAACGGTCAGATATCGAGAGTGGATATTTGGACGGTTTTTGGGCTTTTGGCGGCCGATTTCGTCCGAAAATCCACGCTCATTCGGCATGCGTCCGGAAATCCACGCTCGTGTGTCCGAAAATCCACGCTCGTGCGGCAGATTGGTCGAAGGCCCCATATGGGTATACTCTCGAGGATTCGACTCGATTCGCCCCCGCTGGGGCGTCAAAGGAGACTGCATATGCCCACCACCTCAACCGACCCGCGCGCCGCTGCCGCCGCACTGCTGGTGCCCGGCACTACCTGCCACGGCTTTGCCGTCGAGCGCTGCGAGACCGTGCCCGAGCTCGACTCGGACGCCTACGTGCTGCGCCACACCGCCTCGGGCGCACGCCTGCTGTACCTGGCATGCGACGACGAAAACAAGGCCTTTGCCATTGGCTTTAAGACGCCGCCGGCCGATTCCACCGGCGTGTTCCATATTCTTGAGCACTCGGTGCTGTGCGGATCGGCCAAGTTCCCCGTCAAGGAGCCGTTTGTCGACCTGATCAAGAGCTCCATGCAGACGTTCCTCAACGCCATGACCTACCCCGACAAGACTATCTACCCCGTTGCCACCACCAACGAGCAGGATCTGTACAACCTGATGGACGTGTACCTGGACGCGGTGTTCAACCCGGCCATCTATACCAAGCCCACCATTTTTGAGCAGGAGGGTTGGCACTACGAGCTGGACCTGCCGGAGGGCGCCGAGGGCGAGGGCGACGGCAGCTCCGCGAGCCTGCGTGGGGGCACGCTGCGCTATAACGGCGTGGTGTTCAACGAGATGAAGGGCGCGCTGTCCGATCCCATGAGCGTGCTGGACGACGCCGTCAACGCCGCGCTCTATCCCGACACCGCCTATGCGCACGAGAGCGGCGGCGACCCGCGCGCAATCCCTGCGCTCACCTACGAGCAGTTCCTGGATACGCACGCGCGCCACTACAATCCTTCCAACTCCTACATCACGCTCTACGGCGACCTAGATATGGACCGCTCGCTGGCGTTTTTGGACGAGCGCTATCTGTCGCAGTCGAGTGCCGCAAGCCGCCGCATGGACGCCGCCGTTGCCGCCGGCGAGGACCCGTCCGCGCTGGCGCCTAATCCGCTGGACGTGCAAGCGCCTGTGACCTGCGAGTATAAGCGCGTCGAGATGGCCACCACGCCCGAGAACGCGCTGGTGGGCTTGGGTCTTGTGCTGGGCAGCGCGCTCGATCGCAAGCGCACGATCGCGGCGGACATCCTGTTCGAGGCGCTGCTGGGTTCCAACGAAGCACCGGTTAAGAAGGCCATTCTGGCCGCCGGCCTGGGCGGCAACGTGGTGAGCTACACCGCGGCCGAGAGCCTGCAGCCCTACGAGCTCATCATGTTGCAAAACGCGCAGCCCGGCGTGGCGCGCGAGCTGCGTCGTGTGTTCCAGGATGCCTGCCGCGACCTGTGCGAGCACGGCGTTCCGCGCGAGCGCCTGGAAGCCATCATCAGCAGCAACGAATACGATCTGCGCCAGCGCGACTACGGCATCGCCGACGGCGTGGCCATTGCGTGCGACGCGCTGAGCACCTGGCTCTACGATGACGACGCCGCGACGCTGGCACTCAAGTACGGCCCGGTGTACGAGGAGCTGCGCAGCGAGCTGGACGGCACCTACTTTGAGGACCTGCTGCGCGAGCTCGTGCTGGAAAACGACCACATGGCGCTGGTCGAGCTGGTGCCGGTGGACGCCGCCGAGGGTTCGGAGGGTGCCGAGGCCGCCGAGCTGACAGCCAAGCGCGACGCCATGACCGATGCCGAGCTGGCCGATGTGGTCGAGCGCACGGCCGCGCTGCGTGCCGCGCAGGAGGCCGAGGACGCGCCCGAGGCCAAGGCCACGCTGCCGCGCCTGCGCGTGTCCGACATTGGCGAGGCGCGCCCTGAGCCGCAACTGGTCGTGGACACCACCGCACCCATCCCCTGCCTGCGCCACGGCATCCCCACCAACCGCCTGGCCTACGCCATGCAGTATTTCGACCTGAGCTGCGTCGCATTTGAGGACCTGCCCTATGTGACGCTGCTCTGCCGCCTGCTCAAACAGCTGCCCACGAGCGAGCACTCGGCCGAGGAACTCGACAACCTGCTTGCCGGCAAGCTGGGCTTTTTGAGCTTTACGACCGAGGTCATGACACAGCCCGACGTGGACGGCGTGCGCCCCTACCTGCTGGTGAGCGCCGGCGCCCTGTCCGAGAAGATCGATGCGCTGGCGAGCCTGCCGCGCGAGGTGTGGTCGAGCACGCTGTTGCTCGATGCTGACGCCGACCGCGTGCGCGACGTGCTCACGCAGATTCGCATTGGGCTTGAGCAAGGCTTTATCAACAACGGACACTCGGCGGCACTCGGCCGCGCGATGAGCTACACCTCGCCTTCGGCCGTGGTGCGCGAACAGCTCTCGGGCGTGGACTTCTACCTGTTCCTGCGCGATCTGCTCGAGCACTTTGACGAGCGCCTGGACGGCCTGCGTGCCAAGCTTGCCGAGCTGGCAGACCGCATCTTTGTGGCCGACGGCTGTATGGCGAGCTTTACCGGCAGCGATGAGGACTTTGACGCGTACTGGGATGCCGCGGGCGACCTGGGGCTTGGCGCAGGCGACGGCGCCGATGCCGGCCGCAACGCGCTCGTGGTGCCGACGCCGCGCGACCGTCACGAGGCTTTCGTTATCCCCAGCGACATCTGCTTTGCCGCGCGTGCGTGCGACCCGCGTCGCTTGGGACTCGACGTGACGGGCGCCTGGGCGGTTGCCGCCAACGCGCTCTCCTACGACTACCTGTGGAACGAGATTCGCGTGAAGGGCGGTGCGTACGGCTGCGGATTCCGCGCGGCTGGCGAGCGTCAAACGGCGTTCTACACCTACCGCGACCCGGCAATCGACCCCTCGATTGAGCGCGTGGAGCGCGCAGGCGAATGGCTCGGCAGCTTTGAGCCCGACGAGGCCGCCTTTGAGGGATTTATCGTGAGCTGCGTGAGTGGCATGGACGCGCCGGTGAAGCCGTACGCGCTCACCAAGCGCCGCAACACGATCTACCTGGCCGGGCTCGATCCGCATGCGCGCGAGAAGCGCCGCGCCCAGATGCTCGCCGCCACGCCCGGTGAGCTGCGCTCGCTCGGCGCCGACGTGACGCGCATCGCAGCTGAGTCGCCGACCTGCGTCTTTGGCGGCCGAGACGTCATCGCCAAGAGCAACGCCGGCTTTAACGTCATCGACCTGCTGGGCTAACGCACAGCAAAGGTAGATTTTTGGGACATGCCTGAAAATCTACCTTTTTTCTGCGGCTTGGGCGGGGCGGCGCAGCCCACCGCGGCGGTTTGTCTCAATCTGTAACATCTAGACGGCAATATCGGCTCCAGATGTTACAGATCGAGACGTTTCCGAATGTCGCCGGCTCTTTGTCTCGATCTGTAACAGCTAGGCCCATTTTTGCCGAGTTACTGTTACAGATCGAGACGAACTGCCGCAGACGCCCACTCCACAGCACAGACCACCACAAAGGTGCCTGTCCCCTTTCTCAGTGGTGATTCGAACACTTGTTCTATACGTACACATGTTCTATATTATGAGTGTTTGCGTCGGACTTAAATTGCAACTAGAATATAGTTGCAGAATGTGAGGCGGGATGACTCGAGCCGATAAACTCATCGCCCAACTGTTTAGCTGCCCTTCGACGTATCGGTATGCCGATTTTTTAAAAGTCATGGTCTCATATGGCTTTGAAATGGACAGCAAAGGCAAGACTTCCGGATCGCGCGTTCGCTTCTACAGGCCCTCAGATGGCAGGATGTTCGTGATGCACGCGCCTCATCCATCTGACGAATTGACAGCGGGGACAATTCGAAACATCGTTCGATTTCTGCAGGATGTCGGAGGCAGTCATGAGTAACGTTTTGGCATACAAGGGCTATTTCGCCCCAGTCGAGTTCGATGCCGAGCAGCGTGTACTAACAGGTATGGTCGCCGGCATTAGAGACGCAATCGTATTTGAAGGCTCCACGGCTGAAGAAGTGGAACAATGCTTCCACGACGCCGTCGACGATTACCTTGAGTTTTGCGCCGAGAAGGGCAAAGAGCCCGAGCGGGCTTTTAAGGGCTCGTTCAACGTAAGAACGGGCTCTGAGCTCCACAAACAGGCGGCGCTGGCAGCGGCAAAGAAGGGCGAGTCACTCAATAAGTTTGTGACTGAAGCGATCGCTGCGGCGCTATAGCGTTAACGCATGGGCCAAAACCACCACAAAGGGGACGGGCACCTTTGTGGTGGTTTCGACATTTGCCCAGATAAAACCTGCCAAAATAAACCTGTCCCTTTTTGGCAGGTTTGCTAGAGGAGGTTGGGATGGGCAAGGCTGAAGTGCGGCGGGCGATGATTGCTCGGCGCGATGCTCTTGATTTGGATGTTCGGGCGGCGAAGTCTGCTGTCATTTGCGCGCGGCTTGTTGAGTTGCTGGGCAGCTCGGGTGCCGCGGCACCGCACACCGTTGCCGTCTATGCCGCGATGGGTTCCGAAGTCGACCCAGCCGCGTTTGCCGCAGCTGCCGCCAAACGCGGCTGGCGCGTGGCCTATCCGTGCATGCTCTCGGCAACAGACGCCGCAGCTTGTGGCCAGCGCATGTGCATGCGGGCAGTTGCCGTCGGCGATGCGTCCGCGGCCCCGTTTATCGCCCACCCCACGCGGGCCTTCGCGGCCATGGACATCGACAGCGACCACTTCCCTATCGTGTCTGCAGAGGCCCTCGACATGGCCATCGTGCCACTCGTAGCCTTCGACCGCGCCGGCGAGCGCCTGGGCTACGGCGGCGGCTGCTACGACCGCTACCTGCCCATGCTCTCGCCCGCATGTCAAATCATCGGCATCGCCTTTGACGAACAGCGTGTCGACCACGTTCCCACCGACGCCCACGACCTGCCGCTACCCCACATCATCAGCGCCTAACGGCTGGCACGCTGCACCCCACAAAAATGAGCGTGGAAAATCTCCCGCTTTGAGTCCCTTTATGAGCCAAAAACGGGAGATTATCCACGCTCATGTTGCAAACGTCCGTTTTTCCACGCTCATCCGTCCGGATTTCCACGCTCATTTCTCAAGCGTCCGAAAATCCACGCTCGCGTGTCTGAAAATCCACGCTCAATCAATGCGCGTCCAGATTTCCACTCTCATGTGTCCGATTATCCACGCTCGTGCAGCCTAACGCCCTGCCACCGCCTCAGCATGCACGCGGCACGCCGGCAACCTTGAGCTTGCGATCGAGCTTTGTCGGATCCCTTAGGTCATCCCAGCACAAGCGCACAATCTTGCAGTTATCGAGCATCGAAAGCCTCGACTCGCGCTGGCGCTCGTCAAATTGCGCCTTTGCAAGCTTGCCCTCCTCCGCCGCTTTCTCGCTTTTAACGAATCCATCGAACTCCCCAATGATCAACCGGTCGCCCACGCGCCACAGGTAGTCAACGCGATACGGCCTTCCCGGCTCAACCGGGTCGAACAGCTCAACTTGCAGCTCCGGAACCTGCCAGCCGCGCTCGATCATCAGCGCACGCGCCTTGGACTCGCCGCCGCTTTCCGACAAGCCGTCGGCACACCGCGCGACCCTGCGCGCCGTCACAACACCGCGACGATTCAAGCCAAGCCTGTCGACTGTCTCACCAAGATGCTCCTTCGACAAAAGCTGCTCATGGAGCGCCGAGTCCGCAATGATCAGCCCCTCGACAAACGACGCATCGACCAGGCAATCCGCAATCGTTTGATCGATATCGGTCACGGCAATATCCATCTCGCTGACCCGTGTCCGATAAGCATACCGATGGCGAACGACTTGAGAGCCTGGCGTCGTCGATTGCGCCGGCATCGCGGCGATATGGATGTGCGTCAAATTGGCATGCGAAACCGAAAGACCATAGACAACGGCCGCCGTATAGGAGCAAAACGTCCAGTCGGGGTGCTTTTGCGCAAGCGCCCGCACCCGATGCAGATAACGCTGCCGAAACTTGAGCTCGGACCAGTATTCCGGACGCGCATACAACCCCGGCATGACCACCTTGAGACTTCCCGCCGCCACCCGCCGCTCAATCTGCTTTGCCTCCGCCGTCGTGCGCGCGTACACGCAGCTCATCTGCTGCTCGCACGCTTTAATGTGGCCTGTAAGTCTTTGATTCGCCGTCGCGTTTGCCATGTCGCCTCCCAACTCTTGGAACGGCGCCAACGTACCAGACGGTTTCATGCGAAGTCTGACCAAATGCTGTCCAGCAGCTGACCAAATGCTTGACGGTTTTGGATGTTTTAGGCCAATGCTCCATATCTGCAGGTAGAGCGGTTGTCCAGAGGTCCCTGTCTCCACATTTTTATGCCTCAAAAGCCACCGATTTCATTAAAAGAAAATATGCTGTGGCTCGAAACTACCTAGTTTGCGATGTAGTCCGCATGTACTCAACGTGTGATGATGCCGACGGTACGGCAGCTATAAAAAAATGAGCGTGGATAATCTCCCACTTTGAGACCCCTTGTGAGCCAAAAACGGGAGATTATCCACGCTCACGTTGCAAACGTCCGATTATCCACGCTCGTGTGTCCGGATTTCCACGCTCATCACGCAACAGACACGGCAGCGGTCACGGCAACAGATACGGCAACCGCCACAGCCATAGCAGCTGCCACCGCCACAGCGGCAGCTGCTATGGCCGCAGCCTAGTGCTCCTCGCCAGCGCGGGCCAGGTCGTAGGGCGTGGTCTGGTAGACGTAATAGTTGAGCCAGTTGGTATAGAGCAGCTGAGCCTGGCTTCGCCAGACGTTGCGCGGCTCGACAGTAGGGTCGTCGCCCGGGAAGTAATGCGCCGGCACCTGGGGGTTAAGCCCGCGCTTCACGTCGCGCTCGTACTCCAGGCGCAGCGTGTCGGTGTCGTACTCGGGGTGGCCAAAGACAAAGAAGCGGCGGCTGTCGGTCGACTTGACGATGTACAGGCCCACCTCGTCGGATACGGCCACGACCTCGAGCTGCGGCTCGGCCTCCACGTCCTCGCGACGCACATCGGTGTTGCGCGAATGCACGGCATAGAAGCGGTCGTCAAAGCCGCGGACCAGCGGGCTTTGTGGCTTCACCAGATAATGCTCGAACACGCCGCTCGCCTTTGCCGGCAGGTCGTGCTTCTGGATACCGTAATGATGGTACAGACCGGCCTGTGCGCCCCAGCAAATATGCAGCGTAGAGTGCACGTGCGTGGTGGACCAGTCCATGATCTGGCAGAGCTCGGGCCAGTAGTCGACCTCCTCGAACGGCATCTGCTCCACGGGCGCGCCCGTGATGATCAGGCCGTCGTAGTGGATGTCGCGGATGTCGTCGAACGTGCGGTAGAACGTCTCCAGGTGGCCGGCGCTTACGTGCGTGGCCTCGTGCGTCTTGGTGCGCAGCAGGTCCACCTCCACCTGCAGCGGCGTGTTGGAGAGCTTGCGCATGATTTGCGTCTCGGTGGCGATTTTGGTGGGCATGAGGTTGAGGATGAGCACGCGCAGCGGACGGATGTCCTGGTGCAGCGCGCGGTACTCGGTCATGACAAAGATGTTCTCGCTCTCGAGCTGCGCAGCGGCAGGGAGGGCGTCGGGGATGCGAATGGGCATGGATGCTCCTTACGAGTCAGTTGTAGCTATGGTACAACGAGCGGCCCCATCCGCGCGAGCACATCGCTCAGCGATGCCGTCAGCGGCCCGAATCACTCCAAAAATAGAGATTAAGGCATGTCCCAAAAATCTACGGCGCTTTAGCCTAGCAAAGTGGCAGCAGGACGCTACAATGGTTCGACGCGAAAAACTCGGCCGAAAGGATACATATATGTACCAGACTCGTAAGATCGGTGTGGTCGGCCAGGGCCACGTAGGAGCACATGTCGCCAACAGCCTGCTTATGCAGGGCATTGCCGATGAGCTGTACCTGTGCGATATCAACGAGGCCAAGGTGACGTCCGAGGTCCAGGACCTGCGCGACTCCCTTTCGTTTGTCCCGTATAACACCAAAATCGTCAACTGCTACGACCACTACGAGGAGCTGGCTTGCTGCGACGTCATCGTCAACGCCGCCGGCAAGGTCGCGCTGGCCGCTGGCAACCGCGACGGTGAGTTGTTCTTTACCACCGACGCCGCCCGCACCTTTGCCAAGCGCATCGTCGACGCCGGCTTCGACGGCATCTTTGTGAGCATCTCCAACCCCTGCGACGTCGTGTGCACCGAGCTGTGGCACCTGACCGGCTACGATCCCAAGAAGATCATCGGCTCGGGCTGCGGTCTGGATTCCGCCCGCCTGCGCACCGAGATCTCCAAGAAGGTCGGCGTGAGCCCCAAGTCCATCGACGCCTACATGATCGGCGAGCACGGCTTTAGCCAGCTGGCCGCCTTTAAGGCCGCGACCATCGCCGGCAAGAGCCTCAACGAGCTTCAGGCCGAGAACCCCGACAAGTACACTTTTGACCACATGGAGGTCGAGGAGCTCGCGCGCAAGGGCGGCTATGTGACCTACCAGGGCAAGCAGTGCACCGAGTACGCCGTCGCCAACTCCGCCGCGCGCGTCTGCGCCGCCGTGCTACACAACGAGCACGCCGTGCTTTCCGCCTCCACGCTCATGACCGGCCAGTATGGTGAGGAGGGCATCTTCACATCCCTGCCGTGCGTGATCGGCGCCGAGGGCGTCGAGGAGGTCTACACGCTCGACCTGTCCGAGTACGAGCTCGAGGGCTTCCACAAGAGCTGCCAGCACATCCGCGACAACATCGCCCAGCTCGACTGGTGGGATGCCGAGGCCTACGACGCAAAGTAGGCCGCCGCTTGACGCGACACCTCGCTCATACGGACGCCATGTAAAGCGGGCCGCGCCGGAAACCCATCG
>CAJMRI010000011.1:0-65950 GCA_905215905.1 uncultured bacterium
CCCCGCCACGACAACGAGCCGGCGGGCCCCGCCCGTTAGCCCCAGAATCTTTCCGCAGGACAGAAGGAGGCCCCGCCGCACGTAGTGCGCAGCGGGGCCTCCGACATGTCCGAGGACGATTCTGGGGCTAACGGGCGGGGCCCGCCGAACCAGGTTAAGCAGCCGGGCAGATCTTCTTGAAGAGCTCGATAACGTCGTCGAGCGTCGCCTCGCGCGGGTTACCCGGGAAGCAAGCGTCGGCCATGGCGTCCTTGGCCAGGACCTCGATCTCGTCGGCCTTCATGGCCTCGCAGACGTGCGGGATGTTCACGTCGGCGGAGAGCTGCTTGACGGCGGCGATGGCGGCGTCGGCAGCCTCGTCGGTGCTCATGCCCGTGGTGTCAACGCCCATGGCGACGGCAACCTTGGCCAGGCGCTCGGCGCAGACCGGCTTGTTGAACTCCATGGCGATCGGCAGCAGCATGGCGCAAGCGACGCCGTGCGGGGTGTCGTAGTGAGCAGACAGGGTGTGAGCCATGGCGTGGTCGATGCCCAGGCCAACGTTGGAGAAGCCCATGCCGGCGACATACTGACCAAGAGCCATGCCCTCGCGGCCGGAGCCGGGCTGGCCGGACTTGGCCTCGGCAACGGAGTCGCGCAGGTTCTCGCTGATCAACTTAATGGCCTCAAAGTGGAACATGTCGGAGAGCTCCCAGGCGCCCTTGGTGGTGTAGCCCTCGATGGCGTGGGTCAGAGCGTCCATACCAGTGGAAGCGGTAAGGCCGGCGGGCATGGAAGCCATCATGTCGGGGTCGACGACGGCAACCTCGGGGGCGTCGTTGGTGTCGACGCACACGAACTTGCGGACCTTCTCGGGGTCGGTGATGACGTAGTTGATGGTCACCTCGGCGGCGGTACCGGCGGTCGTCGGCACGGCGATGGTGAACACGGCGTGGTTCTTGGTGGGAGCAACGCCCTCGAGGCTGCGGACGTCGGCGAACTCGGGGTTGTTGATGATGATGCCGATGGCCTTGGCGGTGTCCATGGAGGAGCCACCACCGATGGTCACGATAGCGTCAGCCTCGGCGGCCTTGAAGGCCTCGACGCCGTCCTTGACGTTCTGGATAGTGGGGTTGGGCTTAATCTCGGAGTAGAGGCTCCAAGCGATGCCGGCGGCGTCGAGCTCGTCGGTCACCTTGGCGGTAACGCCAAACTTGACCAGGTCGGGATCGGAGCAGACGAAGATCTTCTTGTAGCCGCGACGCTGGAGCTCGCCGGGGATCTCCTTGATAGCGCCGGAACCATGATAAGAGATGGTATTGAGAACGAAACGATTAGCCATTGATAGCCTCCCATCGTGTGCGGGGCACCCATTACGCCCCGCGCTGCAAGTTCCATCCTAACGCTTTTGAAACAAAAAATGCATGAGAACGTCAAAAGTGTTAAAGCGTTTCAACATAATAACGGAGCCCCAGCCCTTCCCTCCCGACTGCAGCGAAGGCTAGATTATAGGAGCAATTGCCCAAAGAATACGACCAACTCAGTCTATAAATTGTTTCTGTTTTAGCAATATATGTTTGACAATACGTTTATAAAAGGATACTTTATAGTAATTAATATGCATGCAGCAAATAGTGTCATTCATTTTGTTAGAAATTGCCCATGCGGTTATTGCAGCTGCATGTACTGCAACGTACAGCGTAATTCTCCGCACGAAGCAGAAGACGGTTCCAATTCGATCGAGGCGATGACGCGTGATGGCTACTGGTCCTAAATCGAGCAAGACGGCTACAAACGAATATCGAATCTCAATTGAAGGTAACCCTTATCCGCATGCTCTGGCTCTCGTCAACCCAGCGGGAGACAACCTCAACATCAAAAGACATGGGTTCACGGGTCCACTAGGACAGCTATTGAGTCTTAAATACACCGTTTATGACGATGCAAATGAAAAGCTCTTTACTGTCGTCGACGGTGGTTTTAGTAACATGCCCAGGGTTGCGCTCATCATCGAACACAAGGAAGTTGCGGTGTTCGATTATGGCCTAAACAGACTTGAGATGAAGTGCGTAACGAACATACCGAATTACACAATAAAAGGTAACTTCCTATTTGGAGATTACGATATATTCAGTCAACGGGAAGTGAAGCTATCTTCAGTTAACGTCCTTCAATGTGATAAACAATCGTGCTTTAACATACAGGTTTTGGATAAAGCCGAATTAGCCGCCGCAATTGGAATACCCACAGCCATTGCCCTTCTGAGGGCTCGGATTGAAGAGCATCTCGAATAAATTGCAAAAAGCAGTTCGTAACAACATTCAGGAGCTAGATAGTTTTTTCCTGGCTCCTGAAGCTGTACTACATAGAGATGAAAATATATTGCGGCAAAGGGGCTGTCCCTTTGCCGCATTCGGTTACTTTCGACAGCCCTCTTTCCAAGCCTCGGCCGCAACCTTCCAGCGAAAACGCAAGTCGCGCTCGCGGTCGATGAACATGATGGCAAACGCGACAAACAGCAGCACGCTCGCCACGACGATGGCGTGCAGGCCCATGCGCTCAATACACCAGTTGCCCAACACGGCGCCAAACACAAAGGTAAAGATCACGCCAAAGTACAGCAGGCCGTTTTCCAAAAAGCCGCGCTTGTGGGTGATGATGTAGTCGTCCACGTTTTGCAAGGCATTACGGAGGTTGCCGATACACATGGTCGTGGCGATGCCGTGACCGTGGATCTTGCGGAAGCTCTCGACCTGCATGCCGCAGGCAAACGAGGTGAGGCAGTTGGCGAGCAGGTTGTAACCGCCGCCCGGGATAAAGCTCACGCCCAGCAAGATAACGGCTTCAAAAAACACCGTCACCTGGCGCCAGTGAATCACACTGCCAAACCGCTCGTGAACCAGGTCGGCAAGCATAATGCCCACAGCAAACGACACCACGGGGAAGAAGTAGCGCCCCGCCAGTGCCCAGTTGCCTTCCGAGATGCTCACGCCCACGAGCAGGATGTTGCCCGTCTGCGCGTTGGCGAAAACATGATCGCGCCCAATGTACGAATACACATCCATAAAGCCACCGGCGAGCGCCAAGATGATGCCCAGCTCAATAGACTCCGATATCTGTTTGGCACGCTGCATCGTCGTGCATCCTCCTTGTTGACGACTCTCTCGTGCGTTGGCGGAAACATAGCCGCCGTTCATACTGTAACCCATTGACAACATGGCATGCGCGCGAGACGGGCTCCCCAACGCGCGGATACACAGTCTGGAAACAAACGGCACCCGCATCGATACGCCGATCCGCCAACCCATGTACTCCACCAGTCTTTTTAGCCCCGTCCCAAAAAGACTGGTTACAATTACGTGCAGCATACAAACACCGGGAGGGATCGTGGCAAAAAAGCCTCAGCACGCTCAGAACAACCAGCGCAGTCAGCAGGGCAAACAGGGCCAGCAGCAAAAGCGCGGCGGTAAGGCGCAGGCCACGGTCGCCCGCACCAAGCATTCCCAAGCGACGCCCGCCCGCCCCTGGCGTCCGGGCCGCGATAAGTTCCTCCCCGTCAGTCGCGCCGACATGGATGCGCGCGGCTGGGACCAGTGCGACTTTGTCTACATCTGCGGTGACGCCTACGTGGACCATCCCAGCTTTGGCATGGCTATCATCAGCCGCGTCCTTGACGCGCACGGCTACAAGGTGGGTATCATCTGCCAGCCCGACTGGACCGATCCCGCCAGCATCACGGTGCTCGGCGAGCCTCGCCTGAGCTTTCTCGTCAGTGCCGGCAACATGGACTCCATGGTCAACCACTATTCGGTGACCAAGCACCGCCGCCACTCCGACGCCTACACCCCCGGCGGCGAAGAGGGGCGCCGTCCCAACCGAGCCGTCACGGTCTATGGCAACCTCATCCGCCAGACGTTCAAGGACGCTCCCATCATCATCGGCGGCATCGAGGCGAGCCTGCGCCGTCTGGCCCACTACGACTACTGGCAGGACAAGCTCAAGCGCTCGGTACTGCTCGACTCGGGCGCCGACATCCTCATCTACGGCATGGGCGAGCACGCGATTGTCGAGATCGCCGACGCGCTCGACGCGGGACTGCCCGTCGACCAGATCACCTATATCAACGGCACCGTCTACCGCACGGGTTCGCTCGACGAGGTCTACGACTACGACCTGCTGCCCAGCTGGGACGACCTTACCGCCGACAAGCTCAACTACGCGCGCAGCTTTAACGTGCAGCAGCAGAATATGGACCCCATCACCGGTCATCGCCTGGTAGAGCCCTATCCCAACAGCGTCTATGTGGTGCAGAACCCGCCATCGGCGACGCTCACCACCGACGAGATGGACGATGTGGCCGAGCTTCCCTACGCCCGCGATTGGCATCCCGACTACGACGCGGCGGGCGGCGTACCGGCCTTTGCCGAAATCAAATTTTCCATTAGCTCCAACCGCGGCTGTTTTGGCGAGTGCTCGTTTTGCGCCCTCACCTTCCACCAGGGCCGCGTACTGCAGATGCGCAGCCACGACTCGATCATGCGCGAGGCCGAGCTGCTCACGCGCGATCCCGAGTTTAAGGGCTACATCAACGACGTGGGCGGACCGACGGCCAACTTTAGCCGCCCGGCCTGTGACAAGCAGCTCAAGCACGGCGTGTGCAAGAACAAGCGCTGCCTGTGGCCGAGCGTATGCAAAAACATGGTGGTCGACGAGAGCGGCTACACACAGTTGCTGCGCGACCTGCGCCAGCTGCCGGGCGTCAAAAAGGTCTTCGTCCGCAGCGGCATCCGTTTTGACTACACCATGGCAGATGCCTCGGACGAGTTTTTGCGCGAGCTGCTGGAACACCATGTCTCGGGCCAGCTGCGCGTAGCGCCCGAGCATGTGAGCGACGCGGTGCTCTCTGTGATGGGCAAGCCGAGCCGCGCCGTCTACGACGCGTTCTGCCGTAAATTTGAACGCTTGAACCGAGAATACGGACTCAAGCAGTACGTAGTGCCATACCTAATCTCGAGCCACCCCGGCTCGACCATGAAGGAAGCTGTGGACCTTGCCGAGGCCGTGCGCGACATGGGCTACATGCCCGAGCAGGTGCAGGACTTCTACCCCACCCCGTCCACCATGTCGACCTGCATGTACTACACCGGCGTGGACCCACGCACCATGCAGCCGATCTACGTGGCACGCGACCCGCACGAGAAGGCCATGCAACGCGCGCTCATCCAGTATCGCAAGCCCGAGAACTACAAGCTGGTGCGCGAGGCGCTGGAAAAAGCCGGGCGTCGTGACCTGATCGGCTACACCAAACACTGTCTAATCCGCCCCGTGCCGCCGCGCCCGGGTGAGACGTCTGCTGGCGGTGGGCATGGCACCGGCAAGAAAGGCGGCAAGCCGCACGGTGGCGCTGGCGGCAAGGGACCCAAAGGCAGCAAGGGGCACGGCGGCATGTCGCGTGCACAGAACACTGCCGGGCGCAACCGTGCAGCTCAGGGGCGTCAGGGCGCCAACGGAGGCGGGCGTCGCAACTAGGGCAGCGGCGCGCTCGCTGCGCCCATCCCACACGCGTGGCGCAGCGAGCGCATAGCCTCAACGAGGATGACGCCGGCGATAGCGACCGTGATTACCACGTCGAGCGGTGTGTTCACAAACCACAACAGACCCATCAGGTACGACCCGGCGTTAAAGGCAAAGTGCAGCAGGATCGTGTAGCGGAGCTTTCCGGTGGTCACGAGCACCCAGCCAAAGATGAGGCCGGCGGCACCCGCATAGCAGCCCTGTACCCAGTTCATGTGCATAAAACCGAAGATTGCCGCCTGCAGCACAATCGCCGCGGCGATACCCCACGTGCTTGGTGCCGCCCAGGGCACCATGGCGCCGTCCTGCGCGCTCGCACGACGCCTGCGCTTCCAAAGCGGGCGGCACTGCGGATTAAACGCTCGGAGCGAAAACTCAAAAACAATGCCGCGCACCAGCAACTCCTCGCAAAACGGAGCGCCGAGCACCGTGGTCAGGACGGCCAGGTAGCTCGTGTCGCCCATGCCTGTTTCCTCGACAAGTTCGCTGTAATCGGCCGCGACCTCGGGCAACAATGACAGTACGGCGTCGGTCGCGTAGCCAACGACCACCTGCAGGGCCAGGCCAATCACGATAACGCAGGCAATGCGCTTCCACGCGCTACGCACTCCCCCGCCAAGCGGACGCTCACCTTGCCAGCGCGCGATAAACGATCGCGGCCACAAATAACGCCACCACACCAGCGCCATCAAAAACGATGCCGTCTGAGCGGCGGCCTGAAGCAATTGAATATCGAGGTCGTCAATCGAAAAGCCCATGAACACCGATGCGACGCCCAGAGCGGAGAACAAAACCACGCTCAGGGCGATATCGGCAGCGACGACGCCAAAACAGGCAAGCGCCCAAACCAGCGCATTGAGCATGCCAACCTCCCCCCGACAGCTAGTCATGTAAGAACGTCCCCAACGACTAGTCATTGGGGACGTTCTTCAACGACTAGTTGTTGGGGACAGTCTTTGCCAAAGGCCCCGTTGGGCGAGATGTCGAATGGGAAGGTGCCGCAGCGATTGAACGCGGCGATAAACATGCGGATGGCGTTGGACGGCGTGGTGCCTACGAGTTGGGTTGCCGCCGCGAAGGCCGCCTTTTCCTCGGGCAAGACCTTCGCGACAACCGGGGTCATGTGTTCTGCCATGGCGCTTCCTTTTTGAAACGACGGTGGTGCGGATAGATGCGGGCCACGCGGCTGGGCGACGGGCTGTGAAGGCAACCCGATTGGCCCGCATCTGGAGTGTGTTTCTACGGCGTTGGTATTACTTGGTATTCCTAAGTATTACCCCGCAGATAGAATACCATACCCGACCCCATGGGGACGGAGAAAAAACGGATCATTTTGTTGCTGAGTAAGTATTTAGAGCGTGATGATATCCGAGATATTGAGGACCTGAGCGTCGACGGCATCGTGCGCGGCAAGCAACAGCATGCGACCGTCGAGCAAGTCGAGCACGACCTCGGCGCATGCGTCGCGCGCAGCGGTATCTAGACCGGTAAAGGGCTCGTCCAGAATAACCGCGCCGCCCGGACACAGCAGGGCTCGGGCGATCTCGACGCGACGGCGCTGCCCGCCCCTATATCAACCCATTGCGCAAAACGGTAATGCCCCGCCCACGCAATCACGTGGACGGGGCATTGCTCCAGATATGCGGTCAGCGACCCTGCGGCTTTTACTTAAGCTCGGGCCAGTAACCCTTGTTGGCCTCGATCATGTCGTCAAGAACTTCCTTGGCGACCTTCATCGAAGGCACGGTCTTGTTCAGCGTAAAGGCCTTGAGTGCCTTCTCGTACGAACCCTCGATCGTGGCCTCGACCACGAGCTTCTCGGAGTTCAGCTGCTGCATCATAAGACCCTGCTGGAACAGCGGAATGTTGTCGCGGCTGATGACCTCGGGGCCGTTCTTGCCAATGTAGGCAGGCAGCTCGACCATGGCGTCGTAGGGCATGTTGGGGATAGCGCCCTTGTTCTCGCAAATGACCAGGAATCGCTGCTTGGTATCGTTCTTCAGAGCGATGGCCAGGTCGGCAATCCAGTCGCCGTGGCTGCCCGCATAGAACGTGCTCTCGTCGATCTCGCCCGTCTTCTCGTAATGGTCGATGCCGTCGAAGAGGTTCTTCTCGCGCGTCTCCTCAACCTCGTTTGCACGGGTGCGCTCGGGGTTGGAATGCTCGACGAACTCCTTCTGCTGCAGGTAGTAGTTCAGGTACGTGTTGGGCAGGTACTCCGGGAAGCACTCCATGATCTCGTACTCGCCCTTCCAGACGTAGTACCAGCTGCCCTTGGTGTGGCGGTTCTGCTCGGGGTGCTCGTCGGTGGCCTCCTCGGGCTTCTTGGACATCAGCGAGCCCATGCCCTTGAGGTACGAATCGGGCAGCAGAATCTCGTGCTCCTTGATGTACTCGCGCAGCTGCGGGAGCACCTCCTCGCCCTTGTGGCGGATCGAGGTGAACCAACCAAAGTGGTTGAGGCCAAAGTAATCGTACTCGACATCCTTCTTGTCGATATCGAGTGCGGCGCAAACCACGTCGATGATCGCGATCGGCATGTCGCAGATGTTGATGATGCGAGCGTTGGGACGCAGCACGCGGCAGCCTTCGGACACGATGGCAGCAGGGTTGGAGTAGTTGAGAATCCAGTAGTCCTTCTTAGCGTACTTCTCAACGTCATCGATCAGCTCGACCATGGGGAAGATGGTGCGCATGCCGTAGGCAAGGCCGCCGCAACCGCAGGTCTCCTGGCCCACGCAGCCGTGACGCAGCGGAATCTTCTCGTCCTGCTCGCGCATGGCGTAGCCGCCCACGCGCATCTGGGCAAACACGAAGCTCGCGTCGGTAAAAGCCGTCTTTTTGTCGGTGGTCACCGTGAGCTTGATGTCCAGGCCGAGGTCCTCGTGCAGAATCCAGTCCACGAGCACGCCGATCTTGCGCTGGCGCTCCTCGTTGATGTCGTACAGACGAATCTCGTCAACGTCGAGCTCGTCCTTGCGCAGGGCGATGGACTTGACGATGCCGGGGGTAAAGGTGGATCCGCCACCACACAGAGTAATGATCATTGTTTACTGCTCCTTCTCAATTGCGTTTTCGACCTTGTCGCGCATCTCGGCGACCTTCATGCCAAAGATGATCTGGATATTGTTGCCGTTACGGTTGATGCCGCTGTTAGGCACATGGTTGATGAGGTTCTCATCGATGAGGTCCGGGTTCTTAACGTTCACGCGAAGACGCGTAAAGCAGTTCTCGAGCTCCTCGATGTTGTCCTTGCCGCCAAGACCTGCGACCAGGTCGGCAATACCTGCATCGACGCCCTCTGCGGGAGCTGCGGCAACAGCGCCCTGCTTCACCGCGACAGACGCGGCGGCCTCGCCCTCGGCAACGGACTCGGCGAGCTCGGACTCCTCCTCGCGGCCAGGCGTGTGGAGGTTGAGCTTCTTAATCAGGAAGGTGAAGAGGAAGAAGTACAGAGCGGCGTTGACGACTCCGAGCACGAGCATCATCGGCCAGTTGGTCTTATCGACACCGAGGACCAGGTTGGAAACCACGATGTTGATGATGCCGCCTGCAGTCGAAGCGGGCACGGAGAGGACCTTGAGCAGGACCAGGAAGATACCGGAAAGAACCGAGTGAACGACAAAGAGCACGGGAGCGGCAAAGACAAAGAGGAAGTCCATGGGCTCGGTGACACAGGAGAGCACGGCGGTGATGATCAGCGGGATGATAACGGCCTTGGTCTTATCCTTGTTCCCCTTGTAAGCGGTGAAGATAAAGGCGAGACCGATACCGATGTAGGGCCACAGGTTGTTGAAGGTGTAGCTGTTGAAGTAGGTGCTATCGGAGAAGGGCTGGCCCGTCATTGCCATCTCGGCGACACGGATGGGATAGGCGCCGGCGATAACCTGATCACCCAGCGTCAGGGTGCCACCCACATCGGAGAACTGGAACGGAGTGTAGATGAGGTGGTGCAGGCCGGTGGGAACGAGCAGCTTGTTGAGCATGCCGTAGATAAACAGACCGATGTTGCCCGACTCCTTAATGATGCCGGCAACGGAGGAGATGGCGCCCTGAACCGGAGGCCAAACGATGCAGAAGCCAGCGCCCATGATCCAGGAGATGATGATCATGATCAGGAACGGAAAACGAACGCCCGAGAACATCGAAAGGGCAATGGGGAACTGCTTGTTCGAGTACTTGTTGAACACGGCACCGGTGATGCAACCAAGAATGATGCCGCCAAACACGCCGGTATCGAGCACCTGAATGCCCATAACGGTGCTCTGGCCGGTTCCGGTAAGGCCGAGCATGCCGCTCGCTTCGGCAAGAGAGCCGGTGGCGTTGAGCACGATGTTGTTAGCCTGCAGGAACAGGAAGAACGACATCAGGGCGATAAGCGAAGCATGGCCCTTGTTCTTCTTTGCCATGGCGCCGGCGATGCCCACGCAGAACAGAATCGAGAGGTTGTTGATGATAAACATCAGCGACTGATAGACAACGGCGCCCACAAGCTGGAACGGACCGGAGCCCAGTACGGGGATCACGGCGCAGATGGTCTTGTTGGTCAGAATAATGCCCACGATGAGCAGAATGCCGGCAACCGAGAGATACATCATCGGCTGAACGATCGACTTCGCGAACACCTCCAACGGCGCTTTGAAATTGAACTTCTTTTTTGCGGTCATAGCGGTACTCCCTTTCCTTTTCCGCAAATTAAGACAGATGTGCCCTGGACAAGGCCATAAGCCCTGCCTTATATCAATCGATGTGTGGGCACGTTATGCCTAGAGACCAGGTTCTCCAAGCAGGTTAACAATGTGATATGCGAGATAGCTCTTCTCGGCATCGGTAACGACAACGTTATAGGTAGACGACAAGTGGGCAGCTATGGCGTCCGCGCACGAGAATGCGCACGGATACGCCGTTTCATCGATTCGGAACAGCGCGTCGCCATTGATTTGCCCGGCCGCAGGATCGAGCGCTCGCTGTGCGAAAAACTGCAGGTGACGAACGAAACGTTCGTAAGGCAGCGAGGTGTCATCGAGGGTCGTAGCATAGCGCTCGGAAACAATCGCAAGCACGTCGCGAACAAGCTGGACCGAGATGATGAGACGGTCGGAGCGTTGCGGCATGGTGGCGTTGACGATATGCAAGGTAATGAAACCCTGCTCCTCCTCGCTCATCTCGATGCCCAGGTAGTCCTTGATGATCTGCAGCGCACGGCCCGCAAGCGCGTACTCCTTGCGATAGAACTGCTGAATCTCAAGCAGCAGCGGGTTCTCGCAGCGAACGCCCTTGCGCTCACGATCGAGGGCAAGGCTGATATGGTCTGCGAGAGCAATGAGAATCTTGTCGTTGATATCAACATTGAGCTCTCGACGGAGCATCTGAACAATGTCCTCGGAAATCACGAGGTTGACGGTGGGAATGGACTCCAAAAGATGTGCCAAGCGGTCAATCGTACGCGAATCCTGAGAAGTTCCCTCCTGCAACGCGTAGGTCTTTTCGACCGATGCCTCGTCGATGGCATCGCCGGCATGACGGCCAAAGCAGAGGCCTCGACCGATGACAATGAGCTCGAAGCCATCGTCCGAAGTGACCATTGCGACGTTATTGTTGAAAACTCGCTTGATAACCACGGTACCCACCACAAGAATTTACTCGGAAAGCCAGACGACAGGCTCTTTAACAGTAACAGGGCCGGAAGCGTGCTCACGAAGAGTCGAGTTCTCCGAACGCTCGCATACAATAACGAAGACCGTGGGATCGAAGCCGGCGGCGCGGACCGCGTCGAAATCGACCTCGACGAGGGGCTGGCCCGCGTCGACATGGTCACCCTGGGCAACAAGCGCATGGAAGCCCTTGCCCTCAAGTTTAACAGTGTCGATTCCGATATGCAGCATCACCTGAGCAGAGCTGTCGTCGGACATGATGCCCAGCGCGTGCTCGGTCGGAAACAGCGCCGCGACGGTACCGGAAACAGGAGCGCACACCGTTCCCTCTTGGGGAACCACGGCAACGCCATCGCCCACCGCACGGCTGCTAAAAGCGGGATCATTGGTTTTTTCTAGATTAACAAGCTCGCCGGAAACAGGGGCGAGGATTTCGAACTCGGAAGTCGCAGTCGTCTGCTTGTCCGAGCCACCCATAAGGCGAGAAAAGAAACCCATGGTGACATGTCCCTTCATAAATATAGCCCAACCAAAATCAAACGAATGCATCCATAGAGACACACCCGTTCAAAGACTTTGGTTAGGCCCACGTCCGAGGGACTCGGTAACCTTCCGCATTTCTTTTTACGGGAGCTATTGTAGACAAGCCCAAAGCCAGAACAATCATTATGACCGGTGAGCGGTATTATTTCTTCGATAAACGGTATTTAGGCGGCACTTAGGGGCGTTCCTTTCCCGCCGGCACCCAGGGGCACTCCTCACTCTGGTGCGTTGGGAACAGGTTTGTTTGCACCAGGTTGGTGCAGATTAACCTGTCCCCAATGCACCAATTTCGTATGCACTAGATGAAGGGCTCGCATTCCTTCCGCACGACGCAAGCCTTGCTCAGCATCTGGGAAACAGCGGATAGCTTGTTGGGATCAAGCTTGCGAGCGCCTCGCGGACATACGGCAATGCAGCGCATGCAGGAGATGCACGCCTCGCCAGCTGCTCGCTTGGGGTCGCCCTTGTCGATAGCACAAACGGGGCACGCCGCGGCGCATGCACCGCAGGAGACGCAATCCTCTGTTGCCTCGGGTGCCATGCGGTGACCTCCGGCTTGTTTATAAGGACGATTGCCGGGAATAGAGGGCTCGGATGCATCCTCAGTCAACAGCTTTTGCTGAATTTGCTGCGCAAACTCTGCGAGCTGCGCCGCATCCTGCGCATCCGGTCGCCCAGCAGCAAACTGACGAGCAACGGAATGCTCAGCAATAGCAGAAACCGCTGCAACCACCCTAAATCCGGCGCGCTTCGCAACGTCCTCCAGCTCTACGAGCGTGTCCTCAAACGCGCGGTTTCCGTATACACAAACCAAAACAGCCCGAGCCCCGTTGCCGCGCACCATGTTCAGTCGGTCGACCGCCATGGCAGGGACTCTGCCGGCATACGCTGGCACGGAGATAGCAGCCACGTCGTCCTTCGTCATCGAGACCTCGTGGAAATCCAACCCGCTATCGGTCAGATCGACGGTAACGGTATTCTTGTCCAGCGCTCCAGCCACAAGGCCAGACACCTTCTGCGTTCCACCCGTCGGACTAAACACAATTTCGAATACGCTCATCTAGACACCCTCCCCCTACGCCTGGCAACGCGTCAAGCCGTTTTCACATCCAGCCAGAGTATACGGCACGTAGGGTCCCCGTTTTAATGCACCAAGCACCCCAATGCACCCACCCTACGCTGTCTGCCTCTTCGTTTTGTATAAATTACGGTACAGATTGTATATATTTACGGGATACCGCCGTGTTCTCCCGAGGTACCCCATCCTGGCCCGTGCAAAAAACGGAGTATTCTGCAACGTGACCGCGCCAGCACCGCCGCGGGTGGGCAAAACTGTAGGGCGCCGTATCATTTTAAGTCCCGACATGGCGAGAATAACGCGTCCCTGCTCCGGAAAACGGCGAAATCTGGCTCAAAACGCTCGCTAGGGATATCCGAAGACCACCGTTGGCGACGTCGAATCATATGCAGACAACTCGAACTACAGAATACTCCAAAAAATGCACGGTGCACCCCATGGGACCCATTGCCGCATGGCAGGAAACAGGCCCACGGCATCCTCTAGATGCATTCCCGAGGAAATCACATTTGAACTAGCGATCGGATACGGCAAACAAAAAGGGCCCCGAGCGTAGTTGCTCAGGGCCCTTGGTTCACCTCGCTCTAGCGGGCGATGCGTGCGTTATTTGCGCTTGCCGCCGCCGTCACCGGGGCGGCGGGAGCTGCTACCGCGCTTGCCGCCACGACTATTGCCATAGCTGCCACGGTTATCGCGACCGCCGGCGCGGCCGCCACGGGAACCGGCCTGGTTGCCGCCACGCCCGCCACGATAGCCGCCACGACGCTCCTCGCGGGTATCGTCGTAGTTGCGCCAGTCATCGCGACGATCGCGGCTGGCACGCGGGTCACGACGATCGCGCGACTCGTTAGAACGACCAGCGCCGCCGCGGCCGCCGTTACCACGAGCACCCTCGCGACGCTCGCCGCCGCGGCCGCCGCGCTCTTCAAAGCGCTTGCCGCCGCGGGACTCGCCGCCGCGGGTACCACGCTCGTCACGCGAACCACGGCCTTCGCCGCCACGGCGCTCATTGCGCCCGCCGCGCTCGCCATCGCGACCGGAACGACGACGGTCGCCCGCACCGCGTTTGCCGCCACGCGAACCGCGGCCCTCGTCCTCGCGCTCAACACGGCGACGACCTCCACGGTCCTCGTCCTCGCGACGGCGGCGATGCGCCTCGCCCTGGAACTGCTTGGCACGACGCTCGGCACGGTTACCGCGCGGGGCCTGCTCGACGGCAGCGGCACCGCCGCGCTCCTCGGCAGCTACCTCGCGGGCCACGCTCTCAACAGCCTCGTCTACGCGAGCCTGAACGCCCTCGCGCACGCGGGTCTTGCCGCCGCGCTTGGGACGGCTCGGACGCTCGCCGTCGCCGCGACGCTCGTCACGACCGCGGTTGGAACGACCGGCCACATCACCGTAATCGTCGCCGTTGCGCTTGCCGTCGCGACGCGCCTGCTCAAGCTTCTTCTTGCTCTTGGACTTGCCTCGCTTGGTCTTCTTCTTCACCTTAAAGGCCGCAGGGTCGCGCTCGGGATCAACCGCGGGTGGATTGGGGCCCACGTGCAGGTCGCCGGCCTCGTAGATGTCGGCGGTCTTGTCCATGAGCTTCTCAATCTCGTAGAACTCATCGACGTCCTGCTCGGTCACAAACGTAATGGCCCAGCCCAGCTCGCCGGCGCGGCCCGTGCGGCCAATGCGGTGGATGTAGTCGGTCGGCTCGGCCGGCACGTCAAAGTTCACGACGTAGCGCACGTCGCTAATGTCGATGCCGCGGGCAAGCACGTCGGTTGCCACCAACACGTCGACGGTACCGTCGCGGAAGGCCGAAAGCGCGCGCTCGCGCTGGGCCTGGCTGCGGTTGCCGTGAATCGCGGCGGCCTTGATGCCCTTACGCTCCAGACGACGGCAGCAGCTGTCGGCGCGATGCTTGGTACGCATAAAGACGATGGTGCGCTCCGGGCCTTCCTTTTTGAGGAACTCGGGCAGCAGGTTGTTCTTGGCCTCGATGGACACCGGGAACACAAACTGGTCGACGGTGTCGGCGGTCGACGTGGCCGGTGCGATCTCCACGCGAGCCGGGTCGCTCACCAGGTCGGTGATCTCGCCCACAGCCTCCTCGTCAAGTGTGGCCGAGAACAGCAGCGTCTGGCGCTCGGCCGGCGTCTCGCGCACAATGCGGCGGACGGCGGGCAAAAAGCCCATGTCGAGCATGCGGTCGGCCTCGTCGAGCACCAGCACCTTGACCTCGTCCAGGTGGCAGGCGCCCTGCTCGATCAGATCGACCAGACGGCCCGGCGTGGCGACTAGGATGTCGCAGCCGTACTTGAGGGCAGCGGTCTGCGGCTTGTAGCTCACGCCGCCCACGACGGTCACGGCGACATGACCGGTGACGTCGGCGATCTTGCTCGCGACCTCGTCGATCTGCTGGGCAAGCTCGCGCGTGGGGGTGATGACGAGCATCACGGGGCCGCGGCCGTTGCCCTCGGGCTTTTTAGCGCCGCGACGGCGGTTGCGGCCGCTGCGCTCGCGCACAGGCTTGGGCGGAGCGATGTGCTCCAGATTGTTCATGGTCGGCAGCAAAAAGGCGGCCGTCTTGCCGGTGCCAGTCTGAGCGGCAGCAAGCAGGTCGCGGCCCTCGAGCACCACGGGGATTGAGCCGGCCTGCACGGGCGTCGGCGCCGTGTAGCCCAGGTTCTCGATGGCACGAAGCATCTCGTCGGAAAGGCCCAGCTCGTCAAAGGCGGGCAGGCTCTCGGTAGCGGACTCGACGGCCTGGGCAGCATTGGCCTCATCGGCGGCATCGAAGGCAGCCTGGGTCATGGCCTCGCGGGTCTCGTCCAGGATCTCGGCGTCGGTGACGTCGGATACAGAATTACGCATATGTTGTTGTTCCTTATCTGCACGCGCAATGGGCACGGCATGCGGCCGCGCGGGCGTGCTTGGTAGTGCGCTAATACATACAAAAACGGGTGCGCACAGAGAGGACGTTGCTCAGCACGCTGGCGATCGCTTTGGCAGCCCTATCACGCGCCGTCCAGACGCAGCGGCCCTAAGCGATGGAGCAGATTCGCCGCGGGTTAGTATACCCGTGCTTCGCATGCCCCCACGTAAACCACAGATGACGAAGCGAACGGGGCGGGCTCGAGGTGGGCCCGGCCGATTGTCTCAATCTGTAACATCTACAGGGCAAATCTTCCTCTACGTGTTACAGATCGAGACAAACGGTCGACACGGTTCACAAACGTCTCAATCTGTAACAGTTACCGAGTAAAATCGGTCCTTATTGTTATAGATCAAGACAGAGGGGGATTTCCGTCCAGTCCAAACCAAATCTCTCAGTCTTCCTGCAATTTCGAACATGTGGCCTATAATGTTGCTTTGGTTACGCTATATATTGCGCAGCCATTTAATACGTCGCCCACCGGGGGCCATTAATTCCTATCGCCATATTGGCTAGGAAGCAATCAAAGGAGGTATCCGTGGCAGCAGAGACGCCTTGCTCGGTCCTCTATAACGATATTCGCTCGTTCGGCGGTCTTAAACATCTCGAGATCGCCCGAATGCTCATCAATGGAAACTCTTATCTCGGCAGTACCCTGCTCGAGAAATGCTCTTCCAACCGCTCGTATCTCACCCGTTGCATCGTCCATCGCGAGCCTGACCAGTGCGCGCCCGCCATCTACAGCGACTTTGCCGTCACCACGCTCAATCTTTCCGCGGCAATCTGCAGCAAGCTCGGCGGCGGCGAGTCCGCCTATCAGGCAATCGCCGAGCACTATCGCGGCCCGGCCGCCAACGAAATGATGTCGGCTCTCGCCAGCTACAAGTTGGACAGCCGCCTATATGCAAATGCCCTCAATCACATCGACAACTTTGACGGCAATGCCGTGCGCGAGAAGAGTACGCTTTACCTTATGCTCTTTGTGGCAACGGGTGCACTTGCCGATCCCGTTCAAGGCGTGGCCGCCGTCGAGCGCTTTTGCGACAGCAAGACGGGCGGGCACTTTGGCACCACCGAAACTACCGTCGGACGTGGCTTTATGGGCAGCCTGGAGCAGCCACGCACCGTCGCCCCCAACCTCGGTCTGCTCAGGACACATGCCGACAACTGCGTCGACATGCAAATCCATCCCCTCACACGCGATCCGCGCGGCACCGTGATTGGTTCTTTGCCCAAAACCTCGCCCAGCATCACCGATGTGGGCGCCGACGCATCGCGCGAGCATCTTCGCATTTGGCTTGAGGGTGAGCACTGGTACGCCCAGGGCCTTGGATCGACCAACGGCACGGTACTCGAATCGGGTGCAGGCGACGGCGATATTGTGATTGAGCCGCCGCGCGACCAACGCGAGCCTGGCAAGATCTATCCCCCCGTGGAAATCGAAAACAGCGACAGGCTCCATCTGGGTCTCTACACGACATTCCTTGTCATTGTGGACTAGCGCGGACGGCGATCGAAAGACGGTCGCCGTCCGTCTTTCGTCTTCTACCTTCTGCGTCGTAAACGACAATGCTCAGCGGTATACGTGGGCAGTGCGGCTATCATGGTACTTTACCGATATCCGCACTGCTCGCGTATACGTGCGGCAACCCATGCCAGACAAAGGAACGCCATGGATACTACCGATAGCGCCTATGGCGACAAACTCATCCGTCTCGATACGTTCGATACCGCCGTGGCGGTCGACCCCAGCGCCGAGGACGACGCCAAGCGTCGGTTTATGACGCTTATTCTCCAGACGGCCCACCGCAACAACGGCAACATCGGGCACGTGCTGCGCGCGACCAACACGAGCGGCGAGGTCTTTGCCGTCAAGCTACTCAAGGACAACGCCGTCCTTTCCGGCCAAGCCCCCGACCGCTCCGCCGAGCAATCGGCCGCTCACCTGGCCAACACCGCCGCGCTGTTCGAGGAGTACCGTCATCTGTGTACCGTCTCGCACCTGCGCGGATTTCCGCGCGTCTATGGCTACGGTTCATGCGAGGACGACCCGCTCATCCTCATGGAGTGGGTCGAGGGAACATCGCTCAAGCAGGCGCTGCCCTTGCTTCCGCACGATGCCTCGGGCGGGCTAACCACCCAGATGGTGGCCGCCGTTGGAAACGCCGTGCTTCGCGCACTCCTGATGACCAAGGGTCTCGTTAATCCGGTCGTCCATCGCGACCTGTCGCCCGCCAATATCATGTTCCGCACCACCAGCCGAACGCTCGAGCAGCAGATTGCCGATTGCTCCTTTGACCCCTGCCTCATCGACATGGGCTCCGCGACCATGGCTCTCGGCGACGACACGATCACCCGGCGCGCCGACATCTGGCGCTTTGCCACGCCCGCATACGCCGCGCCCGAAATGCTCACGCAAGATATCGAAGGCATCACGGCCCTTCGCCGTTCGCCGGCAATCGACGTCTATGCGCTTTCGAGCATTCTGTACCAGCTCTACAGCGGTCGCAAACCGTTTGACTTTGAGTCGACGGACGCCGCTGCAACCGGCTCGTTCTATCTCGTAAAGACCAAGACCAAGCCGGCACCGCTCGAGCCGCGCTGCGAGGGCGATGAAGCGCTCGTCCAGATCATCATGAAAGGCATCTCAGTCGAGCAGTGCGATCGTCCCACCGAGCAGCAGATGCTCGAGGTGCTCTCGGCATACCTCACCGATGCTGAATCCGAGGGCCGCGAAAGCGCAGGAGACGAGGCCGCGATTGATATCGATTCTGGCACGCACCTTAAGGTCGACGTCGCCGGCGAGCGAGCGCGAGAGATTCTGGAGCAGGCCCGGCACGATGCCATGACCCGACGCCGCTTTATTATCGGTGGCGCTGTCGCGGTCGTTGCGGGACTCGGCGTCGTTGGCGCGGCAACCCATGGCTTCGGCATCCCCGACTACCTGGACGGCATCCGCGGTTCGCTTGACGACTACACTTGGGACCAGCTGCAGGAGATTTCGCTCAAGATTAAGGCCGCCGAGACCCGTAGCGAGGCACGCGAGATTGCCAAGCGCTACCACCTGCTCGACGCTGATGGGCATATCCCCTATCCGTGCACCAAGCGTGTCACGCTCACCAACGGACTACAGGTTGGCGCGCAGCTTGTGGGCATCCGCCACGATGAGCTTCTGGACGGGACGGGCAAGGCCGGGCTGACGTTTATGTTCGACGCGGGTATTGCCGAGCGCAACGCTACGGCTGAACCGCCGAGCGCCGGCTGGGCAGATTGCGAGCTGCGGGGATGGCTCAACGGCGACGGCCTTAAGCTGCTACCCAACGAGTTGCGCGCGCTCATTAAAGGGGTCAAGAAGGTCTCGAACAATGTGGGCGCCGCCAACAGTGCATCGTGTCTGAGCGAGTTGCCCGCAACCCTTTGGCTGCCCGCCATGGTCGAGCTGTGCGGTACGCAACCGCCCGATTCGTTTGCCGAGGGCTATCACTACCTGGCAGACATCTACAACGGCGAGGGCAAGGAGTATCAGCTCTTCCGCGAGCTCAAGGTGAGCCCGTATTCCACGAACGAGACGATGGTCCGCCAGTGGAAGGGCAAGGACACCTGTTGGTGGGAGCGCACGGTGAGCCCCGACACATCGGAGAGTGGAGGCACACTCTATTTGAATCGCGTGGGACACGACGGCGACGTCTTTACGTACGCAACGCCTGCGGACAAGCCAAATAAGCGAACCTGTGTGATCCCCGGGTTCTGTATCTAGGCGGCGGGCGTCTTGCCGTGACGGGACCCCTCCCCGGCAATTGTCTCGATCTGTAACACTAGCTCGGCAGATACAGGTCTAGATGTTACAGATCGAGACAAACCCCCGCCCCGCGAGACAACATCTCAATCTGTAACAGTAAGGGGTTAAAAACCTCTCTAGATGTTACAGATCGAGACATTTGAGTTGACCGCGGACAGTCTGTCTCGATCTGTAACAGTTAGAGGTCATATTTGCTGCTAGATGTTACAGATTGAGACATTGAGTTTCCCGTCAACTGTTTGTCTAAATCTGTAACAGCTATGGTTCAAAAACCGGTCCAGACGTTACAGATTGAGATGTTTGGCAGGGACTGCCAACGATTGAGCAGCCGCCCTCATCCGTAATGAAAAGTCATATATTTCTTTCTGTACTAGACACCCCCAGGGGGTATGGGTGTATAGTATCGGTTGGTTAACATTTCCGACACTACGTCACAGAAAGGAGAAGCCATGGCTCAAGATAAATTCGATGTGGGCGGCATGACGTGTGCCGCTTGCCAGGCACACGTGGATCGTGCCGTGAGCAAGCTCGACGGCGTCGAGAGCGTCGCGGTCAATCTGCTCGCCGGCTCTATGCTGGTGGACTACGACCCCGCGCAGGTCACCCCCGACGACATCTGCACCGCCCTCGATCGCGCTGGCTACTCGGCCTCACCCGTCAGCACGGGCACCGACGCCGCCCAAAGCGGCAGTACGCAAGCCAGGTCCGGCGCCGCCCATATGGAGTCGCCCACCAAAAAACTGGAGGCCGCCGCCTCTGCCATGCGCACTCGTCTCATCGTCTCGATCGTATTCCTCATCCCACTGTTCTACATAGGCATGGGGCACATGCTTGGCTGGCCGCTGCCCGGCATTTTCACCGACCATACCCACAGCATGACGCTCGCCCTCACCGAGCTCGTCCTGCTTATCCCCATCGTCTATGTCAACGACGCGTACTTTATCAACGGGTTTAAATCGCTCGCACACGGCGCGCCCACCATGGACGCCCTTATTGCCGTGGGCGCCACCGCTTCCGTCGCCTGGTCGTTCTATGCCATGTTTATCATGGCCGACCAGCTGGCCGCCGGGCAAATCCACGAGGCCATGATGACGAGCATGAGCAACCTGTATTTTGAGAGTGCGGGCACGATCCTGTCGCTCGTCACCGTGGGCAAATACCTCGAAACGCGCAGCAAATCCAAGACCGGCGGCGCCATCGAGGCGCTCATCGACTTGGCGCCCAAGACCGCGACCGTCGTTGCCGACGACGGCACCGAGACCACCGTCGACGTCGACAGCATCCTTCCCGGCCAGGTCCTGCGCGTGCGCCCCGGCGAGTCCATTCCCGTCGATGGCGTGGTGCTCGAGGGCAGCTCGGCCGTGGACGAGAGCGCGCTCACCGGCGAGTCCATCCCCGTGGAAAAGGCCGCCGGCGACACCGTCAACGCCGCCACCGTCAACCGCACCGGCTCGTTTACCTTCCGCGCCACGCGTGTGGGTGCCGAGACATCGCTCGCCAAGATTATCCAGCTCGTCGAGGACGCCAACGCCACCAAGGCGCCCATCGCCCGTATGGCCGATAAGGTCGCCGGCGTGTTTGTGCCCGTGGTGTTTGCGATCTCGGCCGTGACCTTTGCGGCGTGGATGGCACTGACCGGCAACATAAACGAGGCGCTCACCTCCGCTGTCGCCGTGCTGGTGATCAGTTGTCCGTGCGCGCTCGGCCTGGCCACGCCCGTCGCCATTATGGTGGGCACCGGCAAGGGCGCCGAGATGGGCATTCTGTTTAAGAGCGCTGAGGCGCTGGAGAACCTGCGCAGCGTGGGCACCGTGGTGCTCGATAAGACGGGCACCGTCACCCGCGGCAAGCCTGCCGTGACCGATATCGTGGTAGCCACGCGCGCTGACGGCTCGCCCGCCATGAGCGAAAAGGCGCTGCTCAAGCTGGCCGCCGCGCTGGAGCGCTCGAGCGAGCACCCGCTGGCAGAGGCGATTATGGCCGAGTGCGAGGCGCGCGGAATTGTCGCGCGCATGGTCGAGGACTTTGCCGCCGTGCCCGGACGAGGCGTTACGGCACGCGAGGGGCAGAATGTCATCGCAGCCGGCAACGTGCGCCTGATGGACGAGTTGGGCGTTACCGTGCCCGCGGGTCTTGCCGAGCAATTTGCCGCCGAAGGCAAGACGCCGCTGTTCTTTGCCAAGAACGGCGAGCTTGTCGGCACCATCGCCGTGGCTGACGAGGTCAAAGAGACGAGCGCCGAGGCCATCGCTGCGCTCCGCAAGCTCGGCGTCGACGTGCGCATGCTCACCGGCGACAACCGCGTGACGGCCGAGGCCATCGCCCGCCCCGTGGGGCTGAGCAGCGAGCAGGTCATCGCCGACGTCCTCCCCGCCGACAAGGAGCGCCACGTGCGCGGGCTGCAGGATGCGGGCAGCAAGGTCGCCATGGTGGGCGACGGCATCAACGACTCCCCCGCCCTGGCGCGCGCCGACGTGGGCCTTGCGATCGGCACCGGCGCCGACATCGCCAAGGAGGGCGCCGACGTGGTACTCATGCGCAGCGATCTCATGGACGTCGCCCGTGCCATCGAGCTGTCACGTGCCACAATCCGCAACATCAAGCAGGACCTGTTCTGGGCGCTGTTCTACAACGGCATCGGCATTCCGCTGGCGGCGGGCGTGTTCTTCCCGCTCACCGGGTGGCAGCTCTCGCCGATGTTTGGCGCCGCGGCCATGAGCCTGTCGAGCGTCTGCGTCGTAAGCAATGCTCTGCGCCTGAAATCCTTTAAGCCCAAGACGGCACACTGATGCACCCGACCTTGCCCCTCAAACCGTCGCTCGCGTACCCAAGTACGCTTCGCTCCTCTTTCGGGGCAATCTCGGGCACCTCAGCGCACCTTTAAGATGACGCTGTTCACGACTAAACTGTCAGATAATCTCAATCGATAAGGAGTACACCCATGCGATACACAATCAAGACTTCCGGCCTCATGTGCGGCCACTGCGACGCCACCGTCGAGACGGCGTTGCTCAGCGTGGCCGGCGTGACCGACGCCGACGCCGATCACGAGACTCAGACCGTCCAGGTGGAGTGCGCCGACACCGTGACCGCCGAGCAGCTCGCCGCCGCCGTCGAGGGCGCCGGCGAGAAGTTCCACGCCCTATCCGTGACCGCCGCGTAGCAGACGCCGCCCACTCAATCCTCAGAAGTTGCGGTGAAATACGGACTGTTGTGCCGCCCTAGGCCTTTAAACGGTCCGTATTTCACCGCAACTGACGGGGGCATCCGGAAGATCGACCAGAAACGAGGACCCGCCATGATGGCAGACCATAAATCGGTGACCCGCATGCTCAAGACGGCACGCGGTCAGATCGACGGCATCCTGCGGATGGTCGAGGAGGACCGCTACTGCGTCGATATCTCCACGCAGCTCATGGCCACACAGGCGCTCCTCGCGCGCATCAACGCCGACGTGCTCAAGGCACATATCGAGGGCTGCGTGACTTCGGCAATCGAATCGGGCGACGAAGACCTCAAAGCCGCCAAACTCGCCGAGATCGAACGCGTCGTCGATAAACTCTCCAAGTAATTGGGGCATTGGGGACAGACCGCTTTGCACCTTCTTGGTGCATCGGGGACAGGTATGTTTGCACCACCTTGGTGCAGATTGACCTGTCCCCCTTGCTCTAAATCGGGTATAAAGGCGTGCAGCATATCGAACGAAAGGCAATTTGCATGAATGACTTTATGAAGGGCCGCAATGGTGCCGATGAACTCACCATCGTGATGGGTTTTGCCGGCATTGCCATCGCGATGATCGGATCGATAGCCCACATCCAGTGGCTCAGCTGGATTGCCATCGCCGTGATCGTGATTGGCGTGCTGCGCGGCCTGTCCAAAAACATCGATGCGCGTCGCAAGGAAAACGCTGCCTTTGTCGCCGCGACCGCGAACGTCCCCGGCTTGGGCAAGTTTGTCGCCAGCTTGGGCGGCGGCGCTGCAGCGGCCAGCACCTCGCGCGCGGCTGGAACGAGCAAGGAAGACTTTGAGCGCGCCAAGCGCACGGCCAAGAAGATGTGGAAGGGACGCAAGACCACGGCATACCTCAAGTGTCCCAACTGCGGCCAGATGCTCTCCGTCCCCAAGGGCAAAGGCAAGATCCGCGTCACCTGCCCCAAGTGCCACGCCAAGATGGAAACCCGCTCCTAGCGCCCGCACGCGGGACAAATTAATCAGGTTTGTTTGTCCCAAATCTTAAGTATTTGTTCGATAAAAAAGCCGAGGCCTCGTGTTGAGACCTCGGCTTTTTGTATGCGGCAACGGAGCTGCACCTTTGTCACATCTACGCCAAACCGTCGCGGGCCAGCTCCTCGGCCAGCGCTTCGGCAGGCATGGCCATAATCGCGTCGAGCTCGGCGTCCACCTCGGGAATACGCTTCACCTTGAGCTTGCGTACCAGATCACCGCGACACATCACATGTATCGGCTCACGCAGAGCGCACAGGTCATCGAGCGGATTCTTACGCGTCACCAGGATATCGGCGGCCTTGCCGCACTCGATCGTACCGGTCTCGCCGCCCAGCCCCAGCAGCTCGGCGTTGACTTGCGTAGCCGTATGCAGCGCGAAGGCGTTGCTCACACCGACATACTTGGCAAAATAGGCAACCTCACGCCACATGTCGTACTGCGTCACGAACGGGCAGCTTGAGTCCGTGCCCAGGCCCACCTTAATGCCAGCTTCCAGTGCGGCACGGGCGCTCTCGATGATGCCCGAGCACACGATGTCGCCGTTCTTCTTTTGTGTATCGGTCGAATGGGTCTTTTCCGGGTCGAGCAATACAAACGGCAGCGCCGGGCTGATCGTGCAGGTCACGCTCGGCGCGCGTCCCTCGAGCTGTGTGCCCGCGGCGCCGCGATACAGCTCCAGGATCTCGGGCGTCATCGGGGCACCGTGCTCGATCGTGTCGACCCCGGCCTCAAGCGCGGCCTTCACGCCCTCGGTGCTCTCGACATGAGCCATAACCGGCAGACCAACCTCGTGCGCCGCCTTGCACGCCGCCGCGGCAACCTCCACCGGCATACGCAGCACACCCGGCTCGCCCACCTCGGTCGCATCGAACACACCGCCCGTTACGAACAGCTTAATGACGTCGGCGCCGCGCGCATACAGGTCTCGCACCTGCTCGGCTGCCTCGACGGGGCTGTTGGCCACCTGGGCGAACAAGCCCGCGCCATGGCCGCCCGGCACCGTGACGCCCGTTCCCGGCGCTACCAGGCGCGGACCCTGATACTTGCCGGCGTCGATAGCGTCGCGCACGGCAATGTCGGCAAACAGCGGGTCGCCCGCGCCGCGCACTGTGGTCACGCCGCTTGCCAGCTGCTGCTGGGCACTGCCCTTGAGGATGCGGCGGACGATGGCACGGCCCACGGGATTATCGAGTTTCTTCATCAGCGCTCCCGCATCGCCGGCCGAGACAGGCTTGCCCGAGCCGCACAGGTGCACGTGCATATTGATGAGACCGGGCATGAGATACGCACCACCCAGGTCGATAACCTCGGCACCTGCGGGCGCCTGCGCCACAGCACTCGGCCCCATCCAGGTGATGACGCCGCGCTCAACAGTCACGGCCATATCGGGTTGCGGCTCCATATGCTCCGAACCATCCAGAATGGTCGCATTGATAAACAACGTGGAACGATCGGCAGATGCCATATCGAGCTCCTCCCTCACGATTAACTTGAACATTTGTCCATTATCACCTAGTCCCGCTGGATTGCTGCAGACGCATCGGTTAACGGAAGAAAGAGGGGATGTGGGGGACGGAATACGTTGCAGTCCCATCCCAGCGGCACTAGGGAAATCTCTCGATCTATAACAGGTACAGGGTTATTGGGCCCCCTGATGTTACAGATCGAGACATTCGGTCGACGTTTCACCGGCTTGTCTCGATCTGTAACAATTACGAGCTCAAACAACCTCTAAACGTTACAGATCGAGACAAAACCTCTCAGCGCCCATACCACTGGCATCTCCACTCCTCAGCCAATTCAACCTGCCGAGGAATACCCGCCAGCCTCATTTTCTCGACTAGCTTCCCCGGGCCTTTGAGTTCGTTAAACGTAAACCGAAGCACCTTATGCCCGAGCATTGTCAGATGAGATTCCCGCTGACGCTCTGCCACGAATGGGTCAACCGACTCCCGACCCTCGCCGCTCTGCAAGGTGTACTTCCCCTTTCCGTCGAGCTCGCCAATCACGCACGTCCCGTCCTCGAGCCTCCAGAAATAGTCAACGCGAAAGACCTGGCTCGGATCAAGCGGGTCGCGAAACTCCACCTGTAACTCTGGCACCGGAAAACCGTATGCAATAAAGAACGCCCGAAAGCGAGACTCGCCGCCGTTTTCGGACAGCCCGTCCGCATACGACGCAATCACCTGTGCCCTGCGATACCCTCGCCTGCCCTCGCAATCGGCGCGGAGGCGCTCGCACAAATCCCCACGTGATACGCCCTTCGCCCGCAGTGCAGAATCGGCAATTGCCAACCCGTAGGAGAACGGCGCACGCAGTAGGCAATCCTCCACCGTGCGCCAAAACGACGTCACCCGCACGCCATCAACATGCTCGAGTGCGCCCGCCATCTGCGGACGCAACAGCCGACATCCTGCACTCAGCGGCACCGAGCAACCTGTCTTAACAAGATATCGTGGCCCAAGCAGATCATTCGGCACCTCCAGACCCCACAAAAGTGCCGCGTCATAGCCCCAAAACGCCCAATCGGGATGAAACTCCGCAAGCCCTTTGATGGCCCGCAGCGCTCGCTCCGTCGGCGTCAGCGCATCCCAATCATGTTGAAAGCAGAACAAATACGGCTCGGGTTCCGCGATATCGTCGGTTCCAACATGACGCCGCAGCCACATGAGCTCGGCATTGTCATGCGTTGCGAGCAGCGCACCTTGCTCGGTCGCCTCCGTGAGTCGCGCGAGCATCCTATTCCGCGCCAACGTGTTGCGAGTCGTATGCTTGTGCTTGAAAACGGTATTAGACACTTCCATCACCACCACATCGGACAAATGGACCATCGTCACCGTTGCCCCCGCCGACAAATGTCTTGATCTGTAACAGGAAGACCGATTTTTGGACTGTAGATGTTACAGATTGAGACATTCCCCCCAGCCAGGTGCCAAACGTCTCGATCTGTAACAGTTAGACGTTCTCCAGGCCCCTAAACGTTACAGATTTAGACAAACCAGCGGCGCCCAAGCATTCGTCTCGTTCTGTAACAGGTAGACCGGTTTTTTGCCCCCAAACGTTACAGATCGAGACAAAAAGGCAAAAGGCAAGGCAGGCGACAACTACCCATCCCCTACTCCCACTCCTGCTCGTAGATGTTGAGCGACCTTACGTACCGCCCCTGGGCGCCCATGATGTCGCGGACCAGACGCAAGAAGAAGCTGATGCACGAGGTGTCAAAGCCGTCCTGCAGGTCCTCCGGATGCACCGCACCCGGCCCATCGACCGCCGTATCGCTCAGCCGCGCGATGTCATACAGGTAGAGCTGTCCCGCCGTAAGCCAGACATCGTCGACGCAGGCGAGGCGCACCGCAATCGCGCCGTCGCTCCAATGCTCCTTTTGCACGATATGCGGGTCGTAGACATCAAAGCGACGGTCGGTGCGCGTATCCTTCAGCGCAACCATGCCGTTCGCAGGATCCTTGTCCAAAATGCCAAAGCGCGAGAAATAATGCGTGTCGCGTACCTGCTCGAGCCGCTTGAGCGAGGCAGGCGAAAGCGATGCCGGCGGCTCGTCAACATATAGCTCGAGCAGCGTTTTGCCATGGCGATAGGGGCGCTCAAACAGCAGCCAATCGGTAAATGCCATGTTGTAGGCCATGATTTCGTTTTGCGAAGGCTCGGTGCAATAGCTGAGCCACGGGTCGACAATGACCTCGAACTGTTCGCGCGCCGGCTCCAGGAATTGAAACTTCCGCAGCATCCAAAAATGGGCCATGTCGGCAATATCGTTGCCGACGGCTTCAGCCAGCTCTGCTCGGTCAAAAGCGTGGTCAGTCATGGCATCCTCCTCAAACTGATGGACCTCAATTTGAGCTTACGAGGAGGGTGGGCAGCCACGACCAGCGCGGACAAAATAGGCCTCCGGCTGCAAACCAGATGTTGACCAAACACTTGACGAAAAGCTTGACCGAAAATGCGCGCCGCAACAAAACCGCAGGTAGACATAGACAGCCAACCCGCTTTTTGAGCCAGATGCCCGCAGCCACCACAGAAACAACAGGTGGCCACAGCCCAAGAAGTCGACAAATGAACGCCCGTACGTCGACAAACGAGCAAATCGCTCGCAAAGAGTGTCCCCAACGACTAGACAAAAAATGACTAGTCATTGGGGACGTTCTTAAATGACTACTTTACAGCTCCAGCGCCTCGGCGACTTCGGCTGCGCAGGCCAGGGCATCGGCCATGGCGTTCACGACGAGCGAGCTGCCGTTGCGGGCATCACCGGCCACATACACCGGCGCGGCATCGGCGGCGACACCCTCCGTGCGAGCCGCGAGGCGCGAGCCCTCGGCAGCCATCACCGGCAGCGGACGACCAGCGGTGGCAACAGGCACGCCCACCGCATCGAACACGCCGTGCTCGGGACCCGTAAAGCCGCAGGCAATGAGCACCAGCTGCGCCGGCACCTCGTGCTCGGAGCCCGCGATGCGCTCGGGCTTTCCCGCCGACCAGTCCAGATCGACCACGCGCAGACCCGCAGCCGCGCCCTTCTTGTCCAGCAGCACCTCGAGCGTATCCACGCCCCAGGCACGCATCTCGCCACCCATCGCAGCGATAGCCTCCTGCTGGCCGTAGTCGGTCTTCTTAACGTTGGGCCACTGCGGCCAGGGGTTGCTCGACGCGCGCTTATCGGGCGCAGCCGGCAAGAACTCAAACTGGCGCACGCTGCGCGCGCCCTGACGCACGGCAGTGCCCACGCAGTCGTTTCCAGTATCGCCACCGCCAATGACCACAACGTCCAGGCCGCGCGCGTTCACCGCGGGCTCGCCGCCATCGAGCACCGAGACGGTCGAAGCCGTCAGGTAGTCCACCGCGTACACCACGCCCGGAGCATCCACGTTCGCAGCCGAAAGACCGCGGGGTGCACGAGCGCCGGCAGCCACCACGACGGCGTCAAAGTCATCGAGCTCGGCCGTCACCGCAGGGTTAGTAACGTCGACAGCCAGCTCAATCACAATGCCCAGCTCACGCATGAGCGCCACGCGACGCTCGACCACGGACTTCTCGAGCTTCATGTTGGGAATGCCGTACATGAGCAGGCCGCCCGGACGGTCGTCGCGCTCAAACACCGTCACGCGGGCGCCGCGACGTGCAAGCTCCCATGCCGCCACCAGACCAGCAGGACCGGAGCCCACCACGGCAACCGTGGGCGCGCCCTCCCCCGCCGGCTCAAAGCGACGCGGACCGCCATTTGCCCACTCATGGTCGCTGATCGCACGCTCGTTGTCATGGATCGTCGTGGGCTGGCCATCGACCGAACCCAGGTTGCACGCGGCCTCGCACAGCGCCGGGCACACGCGACTCGTGAACTCGGGCATGGGCGAGGTGAGCGACAGACGCTCGGCAGCCTCGTCCCAGCGGCCGCGGTACACCAGCTCATTCCACTCGGGAATCAGGTTGTGCAGCGGGCAGCCGCTCGGGCGTGCCTTGCCAAAGCTCGCGCCCATCTGGCAAAACGCCACGCCGCACATCATGCAGCGGCTCGCCTGGGCACGGCGTGCGTCGTCGTCGAGCTCCACGTACAGCGGATCGAAATCGCGGCTGCGCTCCTCCACGGGGCGAAGCTCGTGGGTCACGCGATCGATATCAAGAAAAGCACCGGGCTTACCCATGGCACTTACGCCTCCTTCTTGGTCGAAGCAACAGAGCTGGCAACGGCCACGGGCGCAACACCTGCGACAGCCGCTCCGCCCGCCACGTCAAAGCGGGCAACATCAGCAGCGTCGGCGCGACCGGTCACAATGTCAAACGCCAGCTCCTCGGCCTGCGCATGCGTCTTGCCGGCAGCCTCGCCCGCGGCGACAATCGCCAGCACGCGCTCGTACTCGGTCGGAATGACCTTCACAAAGCGCTTGCTCATCGAGTCGAAGCTGTAGAGCAACTTAATGCCGCGCGGGCTCTGCGTCGCGTCCACGTGCTCCTGGATGAGCTCGCGAATCTGCGCCAGCTCGCCGGCCGTCGGGGCCTTGAGCTCAACGCTCTCGTGGTTCACACGGGCATCGAGCGTGCCGTACTGGTCAAAGACATAGGCCACGCCACCTGTCATGCCGGCGGCGAAGTTCTGCCCGACCTCGCCCAGGATGAGCGCCAGACCGCCCGTCATGTACTCGCAGCCATGGTTGCCGCAGCCCTCGACCACCACGGTGGCACCGGAGTTGCGCACGGCAAAACGCTGGCCGGCAAGACCGTTAATGAAGCCGCGACCGCTCGTGGCACCAAAGAACGCAACGTTGCCCACGATGATGTTCTCGTCGAACTTGTAGGTCGCATGCGGGTTGGGGCGCACCGACACCTCGCCGCCCGAAAGGCCCTTGCCAAAGTAGTCGTTGGCGTCGCCGCACACGTTGAGCGTAATGCCACGCGGCAGGAAGGCGCCAAAGCTCTGACCAGCCGAGCCATCGCAATCGATGGTGATGGAGCCGGCGGGCAGGCCCTCGGGATGCGCCTTGGTCACCGCGTTGCCCAGGATGGTGCCCACGCAGCGGTTGACGTTGGCGATATCGGCGCGGAAGCGAATCGGACGCAGGTGCGCACGGGCATCGGCCGTATAGGGCACAAACAACGTGGAGTCAAGCGTCTTGTCGAGCTCACTGTCCGCGGCCATCTGCGGCAGGAAGTGGCGACCGTCGGCACCCGGGATATGAGCACCGAACTCGCAGGTCGCACTCGCCAGCACGGGCGACAGATCGAGCAGGTTGGCCTTGCGGTTGCCCGGGACCTCGATCTGGCGCAGGCACTCGGGATGGCCGACCATCTCGTCGATGGTGCGGAAGCCCAGGCGTGCCATAATCTCGCGCAGCTGCTCGGCCACAAAGAGCATAAAGTGCTCAACGTGCTCGGGCTTGCCGCGGAAGCCGCGACGCAGGCGGCAGTTTTGCGTAGCGATGCCGGCCGGGCAGGTGTCCTGTTGGCAGTCGCGCTGCATGAGGCAGCCCATGGAGATGAGCGGCATGGTCGCAAAGCCAAACTCCTCGGCGCCCAGCAAGCAGGCGACGGCAACATCGGTGCCGTCCATAAGCTTGCCGTCGGCCTCGAGCACCACGCGCGAGCGCAGGCCGTTTTGCAGCAGCGTCTGCTGGGCCTCGGCAAGGCCGAGCTCCAGCGGCAGGCCGGCGTGCCAAATGGAATCGCGCGCAGCGGCACCCGAGCCGCCATTGTGGCCGCTGATCAAGATCTTGTCGGCAGCGCCCTTGGCAACGCCGGTGGCGATGGTGCCGACGCCGGCCTCGCTGACCAGCTTGACCGACACGCGTGCGCCGGGGTTGGCGTTCTTAAGATCGAAGATCAGCTCGGCCAGGTCTTCGATGGAGTAGATGTCGTGATGCGGCGGAGGCGAGATCAGGCCGATGCCGGGCGTGGACTGACGGACCTCGGCAATCCAGGGGTAGACCTTCTTGCCGGGCAGGTGGCCACCCTCGCCGGGCTTGGCGCCCTGGGCCATCTTGATCTGAATCTCGAAGGCGCTGCACAGGTAGCGGCTCGTCACGCCAAAGCGCGCACTTGCCACCTGCTTGATCGCGGAGTTCTTGGAATCACCGTTAGCCAGCGGGGTCTCGCGACGCGGATCCTCACCGCCCTCGCCGGAGTTGGAACGGCCGTGCAGGCGGTTCATGGCGATGGCCATGCACTCGTGTGCTTCCTTGCTGATAGAGCCGTACGACATGGCGCCGGTGTTAAAGCGGCGGACGATGTTGAGCGCGGGCTCGACCTCGTCGAGCGAAACCGGCGTGCGGCCGCTGGCATCAAAGTCGAGCAAGTCGCGCAGGCGCACGGCACGGCCGGTACGGTGCAGACGGGCGCTGTACTCCTTAAAGGTGTCGAAGCTGTCCTCACGGCAGGCGGTCTGCAGCAGGTAGACGGTCTGGGGGTCGATGAGGTGTTCCTCGCCGCCGAGCGGGCGCCACTTGGTCAGGCCCAGCGTGGGCAGCTGATCGGGAGCCGGGCTCTTAAGGATGGCGAGCGCGGCGTCGTAGCGCTCGTTTTGCTCGCGCTCAACGTCCTCGACACCCATACCGCCCACACGGCTCACCGTGCCGGCAAAGTACGCGTTGACGAACTCCGGCGTAAAGCCCACGGCTTCGAAGATCTGCGCCGAATGGTAGCTCTGCACCGTGGAGATGCCCATCTTGGACATGATGGAGACGATGCCCGCCGTCGCGGCCTTGTTGTAGTTGGCGATGCCCTGCTCGGCCGTCACGTCCAGGTCGCCGTGTGCCGCCAGATCGCGGATGCACGCATGTGCGTTGTACGGATAGATGCCGCTCGCGGAGTAGCCCACCAGTGCCGCAAAGTCGTGCGGAGACACGGCGTCGCCGCTCTCCACCACGATGTCGGCAAAGGTACGCACGCCGGCGCGGATCAGGTGGTTATGCACGCAGCCCACAGCGAGCAGCGACGGCACGGGCACCTCGCCCGCAGCGGCACGATCGCTCAACACCACGATGTTCACGCCATCGCGGACCGCAGCCTCAACGTCCTCTGCAAGCTGCTTGAGCGCAGCCTGCAGCGCGCCCTCGCCGGCATCGCGGCGGTACACGGCACGGAAGCGGCGGGTCTTAAAGCCCACGCGGTCGATGGCGCAAATGCGGTCGAACTCCTCCTCGTTGAGCAGCGGACGCTCCAGGCGCACCAGCTGGCAGGCCGTACGGGAGTCCTCGAGCAGGTTGCCGTGGTTGCCCAGGTAGAGCGTGGTCGAAGTGACCATATGCTCGCGAAGGGCGTCGATGGGCGGGTTCGTGACCTGAGCGAACAGCTGATAGAAGTAGTCAAAGAACGAACGCGTCTTCTTGGACAGGCAGGCCAGCGGTGCGTCGATGCCCATCGAGGCGAGCGGGGCCTTGCCCTGCTGGGCCATGGGACGCACGACCTCGTCGACGTCATCCCAGTGGTAGCCGAGCTTGGCCATACGCACGGCGGCGGGCACCTCGGCGTCCTCGGCGGACGCGGGCGCGGCGGGCTCATCGAGCGCGTCGACGGTCAGCGTCTCCTCGGCAATCCAATCACGGTAGGGCTTTTCCTTGGCGTAACGGGCGCGCAGCTCGTCATTGTAGATGACGCGCCCGCGGGCAAAGTCGACCTCGAGCATCTGGCCCGGCCCCAGACAGCCGCTCGTCAGGATGTTCTCGGGGCTCACCTCGATGGTGCCCACCTCGCTTGCCAGCATAAAGCGACCGTCGCGCGTCACGTAGTAACGAGCGGGGCGCAGGCCGTTGCGATCGAGGGCGGCGCCCAGCGTGCGACCGTCGGTAAAGGCGATGGCCGCCGGGCCGTCCCACGGCTCCATGAGCATGGACTGGTAGGCGTCGTAGGCGCGGCGCTCCTCACTCAGGCTGTCGTTGTGGTCCCACGGCTCGGGCAGCAACATGGACGCGGCACGCGTGAGCGGGCGACCGTTCATGACCAAGAATTCGAGCACGTTGTCCAGAATCGCGGAGTCGGAACCCTCGCGGTTGATGATGGGCATCACGCGCTCAAGATCGTGCTGCAGCACGGGGCTGTACAGGTTGGGTTCGCGGGCGCGAATCCAGTTGACGTTGCCCTTGAGGGTGTTGATCTCGCCGTTATGGATGATAAAGCGGTTGGGGTGCGCACGCTCCCAGCTGGGCGTGGTGTTGGTGGAGTAGCGCGAGTGGACGAGCGCCACGGCCGTTTTGACGGCGGCGTCGTTGAGGTCGATGAAGAAGCGGCGCATCTGCGTGGCGACCAGCATGCCCTTGTACACGATGGTGCGCGAGCTCATGGAGCACACGTAGAAGATCTTGTCTCGCAGGGCAAACTCGGCATCGGCCTTCTTTTCGATGGTGCGGCGGCACACGTACAGGCGACGCTCAAAGGCATCGCCGGCGGGCGTGTCGTCCGGACGGCCCAGGAAGGCCTGCAGGATAGTGGGCATGCAGGCGCGGGCCGTCTCGCCCAGGTCGTGCGGGTCGACGGGCACCTCGCGCCAAAAGAGCAGCGGCACGCCGGCCTCGGCACAGCCCTCCTCAAACACGCGGCGGGCATCCTCTACGCCCTTGTCGTCCTGCGGGAAGAACAGCATGGCCACGCCATAGTCGCCCTCTGCCGGCAGAATCTGACCGCACTTTTGAGCCTCTTTACGGAAAAAGTGATGCGGAACCTGGAACAGGATGCCAGCGCCATCGCCGGTATTCTTCTCGAGTCCCGTGCCGCCGCGGTGCTCCAAGTTGACCAGAATGGACAGTGCGTCGTCCAGAATCTGGTGATGGCGCTCACCGTTGATATCGGCAAGCGCGCCGATGCCACATGCATCGTGGTCGAATTCGGGGCGATAAAGGCCCTGCTGCTGAGCGGAATCTGCCTGCATCGCGATCCTCCCCTAGATATTTAGACAGTCAGTTGAATAGGCATAGTAGGAGCATCAGGGCATCGTTGTGTTTCCCGCCCGTTTCGAAACAATCGCGTAACGCACACCGACCATCAACGTCTTGCTATCAAACATGTACGTCAGCCCCCAAACATGTCGAAATTTGACATCTTTGGAGGCTGACGTACACGTTTTAGTGCAGGGACAGCCGGCACATATGCATCTGGCCCCTTTGAATCATTCTGGAAACAAGGGCCATGCGGACTTTTGCATGATGGGGCTCGACACAGCAGGCCTCAAGGGCGGCAACAAGACGCCCAAGTTCGGCCTGTAAGCTCACCGCTTCAAACATCTCAATCTGTAACAGGAAGAGCGGATTTTGGCGCCTAGATGTTACAGATTGAGATTTTCTGCGGAGCGGTTTTGGTTTGTCTCGATCTGTAACACGAAGGGCCGGTTTTGGCGGCCAGCTGTTACAAATCGAGATTTTCCATAGGACCATTTCTTCCTGTCTCGATCTGTAACACCTAGGCCCAATTTCCATCCCTCGTTGTTACAGATCGAGACATTTCGGCAGCCCCCCTTCACCATCCCATTCAAATAGAACAATTTTGTTAGTCTTGGTTAACTTTTAAGCTTAAAACGGGTATCCTTTGCGGCGTCAAGCAAACGGCACGCACACCGTGCCAGATCAAGGAGGCCCCTATGGCGCACCGAGCAGACCGACAGACAATGCAACTTGTCCTTATCCGTCACGGAGAATCCGAGTGGAACAAACTCAACCTGTTCACCGGCTGGACCGACGTAGAACTCACCGACACGGGCCGCGAAGAAGCCGCAGCAGGCGGTCGAGCCCTCAAAGAAGCCGGTTTCGACTTTGACGTCTGCTACACCTCGCGTCTCAAGCGCGCAATTCACACCCTCGACATCGCGCTCGGCCAAATGGATCGCGAGTGGTTGCCCGTCATCAAATCCTGGAAGCTCAACGAGCGCCACTACGGAGCGTTGCAGGGTCTCAACAAGGCCAATGCCGCGGCGGAGCACGGCGACGAGCAGGTGCTCATCTGGCGTCGCTCCTTCGATGTCTGCCCGCCGGCACTCGAGCCGGACGACGCGCGCGATCCCCACACCCAGGAGCAATACCGTGACGTCGCGCCCGATCAGCTGCCCTATACCGAGTGCCTCAAGGACACGATAGCCCGCGCCTGGCCTTATTTCGAAGACGAGATTCGCCCCCAGATGCTCGCCGGCAAGCGCGTACTCATCGCCGCACACGGCAACTCCCTGCGCTCACTCGTCATGAAGCTCGAGCACCTCACGCCCGAGGAGATCCTCAAGGTCAACATCCCCACCGGCGTGCCGCTCGTCTACACCTTCGATACCGATTTCAATGTCCTCGACAAGCGCTACATCGGTGACCCGGCGACCATCGCCGCCAAGATCGACGCCGTGGCCAATCAGGGCAAAGCGCACAAGTAGCCCCAACCCAAATCCGACGCGTGGCGCCGCACGACCCAGATGCGACGTCACGCCGCCCATACACAGGAGCGCACCATGCTCAACCATCTCAAACAACACTTTGGTTCCCGGCGCACCGGCGGTCACGGAGGCCTAGACATTGCGCGGCATATCGGCCCCGGGCTGCTCGTGACCGTCGGCTTTATCGACCCGGGCAACTGGGCCTCCAATATGGCCGCGGGCTCGCAGTTTGGCTACGCGCTGCTGTGGATCGTCACGCTGTCCACGATTATGCTCATCGTGCTGCAGCACAACGCGGCGCACCTGGGTATCGCCACGGGCGCCTGCCTTGCCGAGGCCACGACACGTTACCTCCCCCGCTTCGTCGGGCGTACGGTGCTCGCCAGCGCCTATCTCGCGACCATCGCCACCGCCATGGCCGAAGTCCTGGGCGGCGCGATTGCCCTTCAAATGCTCTTTGGGCTGCCCGTGCGCGCGGGCTGCGTCATCGTGGCGGCAGTATCGATGGCGATGCTCATGACGAACTCCTACAAGCATGCCGAACGCTGGATCATCGCCTTCGTAGGCGTGGTAGGACTCTCGTTTTTGGCCGAGCTTGCACTAGTCAAGGTCGACTGGCCGCAAGCCGCCGCAAGCTGGATCACGCCCAGTATGCCCACTGGCTCTGCCGCGATTATCGTGAGTGTCCTGGGTGCGGTCGTTATGCCCCACAACCTTTTTCTGCACTCCGAGGTCATCCAATCCATGCACTTCGAAGGCCAAGGCGAGCAGGTTATCGAAGAGCGTCTGCGCTACGAGCTCTTCGACACGCTCTTTTCGATGGGCGTGGGCTGGGCAATCAACTCGGCCATGGTCATCCTGGCCGCAACGACCTTCTTTGCGCACGGCATGGTCGTAGACGACCTCGCCGTCGCAGCGGCCACGCTCTCCCCCATTCTGGGCCCGGCAAGCTCGACCATCTTTGCCGTGGCGCTGCTGTTTGCGGGCCTCTCGAGTAGCGTGACGGCGGGCATGGCGGCAGGCACCATCACCGCGGGCATGTTCGACGAGGAATACGACATCCACGACCGGCATTCCTCGATCGGGGTGGCGGCCTGTTTCGTCGGCGCAGTGGCGGCGTGCTTGGTCGTCCCGAATCCTTTTGAGGGTCTCATTTGGAGTCAGGCACTGCTGTCGCTTCAGCTGCCGATTACGGTCTTTGTGCTCATACGACTCACCAGTTCGCCCCGCGTCATGGGTAAATACGCCAACTCGCGCCCGCTCAACGCGCTGCTCGTAGGGATCGGTGTCATCGTGACGATTCTCGATGTCGTGTTGTTGACAGGGATGTAATGGGGCGGGACACCTACCCAGGCAAATGTCTCGATCTGTAACAGGAAGACCCGCTTTTGATGTCTAGATGTTACAGATCGAGATCATTCCGAGGGATAGCTCCGTTTGACTCAATCTGTAACAGATAGACCCGTTTTGAGCCGTTAGATGTTACAGATTGAGACAAAAGGTCGGCCGGACTCACAACAGACAGGATCGGCCAACAGCAACCGTGATCCCTTGGGGACGGAGGAAAAGGGTCCCGGCCGGAATATCCAGCCGAGACCCTTGGACAGAGCTATGTGTTGCTACAAGCCGTGTGCCTGCGAGCTACTCCTCGACGAGCTCAAACTGATCGGGACCGACGCCGCACACCGGGCACACGTAGTCCTCGGGCAGCTCGGGCGTGTCGACCTCAACCTCGTAACCACAAACGATGCACACGAACTTATACGTCTTCTTCTCCTCAGCCATGATGTTCTCCTCTCGAACGCGACTGGTGATGTACTTCATCTATTAGTATAGATTCTCAATAATATAATGCAAGTATTTTTAAAACATTTCTAGCCTTGATACGAGGACGCCTTCGGAGGCGTCTTGCCCTTCAGGACCTTATGGTAGTAATCGTAGGTGAGCGGCGTCTCGTCGCTCAGGCGCTCGGCATCCTCGACCTCACCGATAAACAGCAGATGCGTGCCCACATCCACAGTGTCGATCAAACGGCAGCTAAACAGGGCCGTCGCGTGCTCGGGCACATAGGGCATGCCCAGAGCCGTCTCGCGGGTCTCGTATTTGGCAAACTTGTCATAATCGCTGCTGGTGCGGAACCCAAAGTTACCGATGTAGAGCATATCGGCGGTCTGATCGATCACGGTCAGCGCGAACGCTTTGGCCGAAGCGATGACACCCGATGTGACGTTGTCCTTGTTCACGGCAACCGAAATGCGCGGCGGCATGGACGTCACCTGCACCGCAGTGTTGATGACGCAGCCGGCGCGCAGCCCGTCTGCCGCAGCGCTCACCACGTACAGACCGCTCGGCATGGTAAAAAACGCAGTTTTGTCCATAACGATCACTCCCCTAGCTCGGATTGGAACCTCATGAATGTATGTACCCACAAAAAAGGCGGCACCCATAACGGACGCCGCCTTTGAGACATATGTGTCAGAACAGTAAGAAAGATGAGACGCCCGCAGTTGCGGTGAAATAGGGACTGAATAGCCCCTCAAACAGGCAAAACAGTCCGTATTCCACCGCAACTTATACAGAGTGCCTAGCGGTTGCGTTCCTTGAGGGCGCGGTCGATCTCGCGTTGGACATCACGCTTGGCCATGTCCTCGCGCTTGTCGTAGAGCTTCTTGCCGCGACCCAGACCCAGCAGCAGCTTTACGCGGCCGTCGGTATTAAAGTAGAGCTCCAACGGCACCAACGCATAGCCGCGGTTGCGCAGCTTGCCGTCGAGAAAATCAATCTCCTTGCGATGCAGCAGCAGACGGCGCCGACGGTCGGGATCGCGATTCCACACGCCACCATGGCTATAAGGGTGGATATGCAGGCCGACGAGCCAGCACTCCCCGCCACGAATCAGCGCGAAGGTATCGGTAATCTGGCACGCGCGCTCGCGAATCGACTTGACCTCGGTACCGCTCAGCTCAATGCCGCACTCAAACGTCTCATCGATAAAGTACTCATGATGTGCCGAGCGATTTTTGGAAATGAGCTTGCGTTCACGCTTACTGGGCATCGCCGGCCTCCTTGGCGCCATCGGAACCCTTGCCCGTAGCTTCGCGCTTAGCCTTGCGCTCGGCGTTGAGCTCGGCGTCGCTCTCGCGCACCAGTTTGATAATCGCCGCGCAGGCCTCCTCGCCCACCAAGTCGCGAGCATGTACCGTCAGGCGCGTCGCCTCCTGCTTGTCGCCGTCACTTGCAGCATCGGTCGCGCACATAATCAGGCAGATGGCAATCTCGGCCGAAGGAGAGGTCGGCACGCCCTGCAGGGCGAGCTCACCCATCACATGGTCGTCACTCTCGTCCGCGGCATCCGGATAGGCGGTGTGGATCTTGTTGAGCAGGCGCGTCGTATGCGCATCATTGGGCGCCAGGCGCAGCGCCAGACGCGCGCAGCCCACGGCAGCCGAAATGTTCTCGGTCTCGGGCTCCAAGAAGTACTGACCCAAGTTGGTGTAGGCGCGTGCGGCGCACTTACCGTCGCTCGCGCGCTCCAGCACCGAGAACGAGAGCGATGCCCACTCCTGTTTGTCCTCGAGTGCACGGAACAGCTCGGCCAGGTCCAGGCGATAGTTGCAGTTCATGGGATCCCAACGCACGGCCTGCATCAGAGCATTCCGAGCACTCACATAATCCTGCTGGCGGATGTAGGCAAACGCCATGTCGGAGTACAGGCGGTCAAAGGGAACCTCGACCTGCACCAGCTCGCGCGGATCCTTCTCCACGCGGCGATAGGCCAGGCGCTCAAACTTGCTGTCGAAGCTAAAGTACTGGCGCTTCTCCTCCGTCTTGCACTCAGCGTCGATATACTCCTCGGCGAGCTCCACCAGACGCTCCAGCAGCGGCGTCGCCGTAGCCAGGTCTCCCTGCGCCAGATAGTTCTCGGCATACGTGATGTCTTCCAAGCTGATAGGCAGGTCCATGACAACTCCTCGGTCCGGGCGGCAGACTCAACGCGCGCCTTAAATATCAGTCAATACACAAAACCCGGGTCTCTTACGAGGCCCGGGCGTTCAATTTTGGTAGCCCGTACCAGATTCGAACTGGTGATCTCCGCCTTGAGAGGGCGGCGTCCTAAACCGCTAGACGAACGGGCCATATGTAGCAAATGCAATGGCTGGGATGGAGGGAGTCGAACCCCCATTGACGGAACCAGAATCCGCTGTCCTGCCATTAGACGACATCCCAATGACTGCATCGCTGCGCTCGGCTGTGCCTTTGCGCAAGAAAGAAATATACGGGAAGTACCGCCGTGACGCAAGCCCCAATTTTGACTTTTTTAAAATTCAGCCAAATACGGCCGACACGTGAAGGACCTGTGAAGCACCAGCGACACGTACGGCGCCAAAGCCCGTAAAACATCCCACATCTACCGCTGGTAGATTACAACAATGCAGCACTCACGGCTGATGGCACAATCAAACCGTCATCATTACACGGATATCGAGGCGCCATGGACGAAGAGCTTGATTACCTATGGGAGACCCTGGGCCTCGAGATCACTGCTGACCTTTGGCCCGAACGGGACAAAATCCATCCCACTCTGCGCCCCGCCATCACGGTGATGCAGGCAAACTACCGCCGTGCATCCTTTTTGATCATGCGGATGTCATGGCACGCGGGACTCCCCGACCTTAAGCGAATCCAGGCAAGCCTCGTCGAGCTGTCCGGTATGCCGACTGTCATATCCGAGGCGCACCTGGAGCAGCGACAGCGCGAGCGACTGCAACAGCAGCGGATTCCCTTTATCTGCCCCGGCGTTCAGGCATATCTGCCCTTTATGGACGAGGAGTACTGGAGCGGCAAGCCCAACAAGCACGTAAAGGTCTACGATCCGCACGAATGGGCACAGCTGGAGGACTGACTGGGGCAAGCCTGCCGGCGGAAAGTGCGTCCCAGATTTCAAGCTCAAACTGGTCCCCACTTTCCCATCGAGCCCTCAACCGGAAACCGTATCCCGTAATCGAAGCTCAAAACGGGTCGCGCTTTCCGCAGCCGCTACAGCAGCGCCTCGGTCCAAGCTGCTTCCCTAAAGCCGGGAATCGCAAAGTCGTCGCCCACCAACAGCGGACGCTTGACCAGCATGCCGTCGGTCGCCAGCAGCTCGTAGCACTCCCGATCCGTCATGCCCGCATCTAGACGCGCCTTCAGGCCCAGCTCTCGATATTTCATGCCCGACGAATTAAAGAAGCGCCGCACCGGCAGTCCCGAACGAGCAATCCAGGTCGCAAGCTCATCAGCCGTGGGATTGTCCAAAACGATATCGCGGTCGATATACTCTACCCCGTGTTCGTCCAGCCATGCCTTGGCCTTCTTACAGGTCGAGCACTTGGGATATTCAACAAACAGTACGGTCATGGGAATCCTCCGAATATAGATCGGCCAACGCAGGCACACGCCACACGAGGCGCCTTCGTATGATGGGCCAATTGTAGCCCACGGGTCACACGCTAAACGAACCGTACCCCGAATCCGCGTTTGATGAACGGCAGCAGCTCCATTGCCTCGGGCGTGACATGGCCCGCAACGTTCATGCGCTCGTCACCGGGAAGATCGACCCGTGCAATCTCAAGCTCGCCTTCGTAGCGCCCATAGCCGCTATTACTCACAGCGATCGACCCCGCCTTTCGCGGCAGGCCGGCACCGGCATCCATCGGCACGGAATCCGGCTTAAGCGTCGTACGCGACTCCTGAGACCTAAAGATGAGGGTGCTCGAATCGGGTCGGTCGTGATGAATCTGCCCACGTACATAGGCATAACCGGGCTCAAGCTCGCATTGCAGGTCCACGTATCCGGCGGAAACATGAGCAAACTGCGTCCAGCCCGCATCGGAAAGATCGGGGTCGCCGACCAACACAATGTCGCAATCGGCGCCATGTGCAAGCTCAAGCATGTTGAGGGCAACCTTTGACGCGCGACCGCGCTGCGCCTCGACCGTCGGCAGTCCCTCGAATACCGGCCCGCGAACGTTGGCATCACCCGGCACAAAAGCCATGATTTCGAATCCAAGCGCCGCAAGACGAAGATTCACCCGAGCAATGTCCTCCAGAGCTAAACCGGTATAAGGCTTGGGGTAAAAATTGTGGCAGGCGGCAAAACGAGTCACATCGGCACCGGCCTCACGCCACGATGCGATTTCATCAGAACTCACCGTCGATGCATTGACCACTATGCGAAATACACCGGACAGCTCCGCGACCCGTTGGGCGCTAAAGCCATAGTCCAAACGAAGGTATTCCAACCCCAGATCGCGCAGGTCCTCGATGCGCTCAAGCCCGAGCAACTCGCACGTGCGAGGCCCCACATCGGCAATGAGCGCAATGCCGCGGGCGGAGAGCAGCGACAGCACATGACGGACCTTATCGGCATACGCCGCTCCCCCATCCTCGGGAATATGCAGTGAGGTGAACGCGTAGCGCGCACCCGCCGCGGCACCACGCTCAATTGTCCGCTCAATATCCTGCAGAGGGCTGGAAAGATAAATCGAAATACCCGTTTTCACGCTTCAACACTCCTTTAAAAAAGGCCGGCGGAGCAGTTAGCCCCGCCGGCACAACCATAGCATCAAGAAATCTGCCGCGCGCCGCGAGCCCTGAGCAACACGGCTCGCGATATCAAACTATTCGCCAAAGAACTCGTTGATCTTCTGCTCGTCGACGCCAAAGAACCACGTCAGGACAAAGCCGGCGGCATAGGCAAGCAGCATAGCGGCAACGTAGACGAGCTGCTGGCCAGGAACGACGATCAGCAGGCCAAACAGACCGGAAACGCCCTGAGAAACCGTGCCGATGTGAAGCAGCGCCGCGAGCGCGCCGCCAAATCCGGCACCCAGGCAGGCCGTCACAAACGGACGAACGAGCGGCAGCGTAACGGCATACATCAGAGGCTCGCCCACGCCGAGGATTCCAACGGGAATGGACTCTGCGACGTACTTCTTGAGCTTGGCGTTCTTGGTCTTAAAGTACAGCGCCAGACCGGCACCGACCTGACCGCCGCCAGCCATCATAAGGATGGGGAGCAGGTAATTGATGCCCTTGGTAGCGCCGTCGGGATCGTTGAGCATAGCGTGGATCGGCGTGAGCGCCTGATGCAGGCCGACGGAAACCAGCGGCAAGAAGCCTGCCGACAGGATATAGCCGCCCAGGACGCCCAGCTTCTCGAAGATAAAGGTCAAAACGCTAAAGATGGCAGTCGTCAGCCATGCGCCAACCGGCTGGATGACGAGCATCAGAGCAAAGGCGCCGATGATGAGCACCAGCAGCGGGGACAAGAACGTGTCGAGTGCGTTGGGCATAACCTTGCGAATCTGACGCTCCATCCAGGCAAAAAATGCGCCAGCGATAAGAGCCGCGATCATGCCGCCCGCTGCGGGGTTGTACTGCGCATTGGTGAGCGGCAGCAGAATGGCAGTGGCAGGATCGGCCGCGCCAGGCGCAAGCAGGGGCATGGTACTGTTGGCGATACACATCATGCCGGCGATGCCGCCCAGCGCAGCGGAGCCACCAAACTCACGTGCCGCGTTATAGCCCACCAAGATGGGCAGATAGGCAAACAGGGCCCAGCCCATGGAACGAATGCCCTGGTACCACCACTCGCCTGCAAGCGCACCTGCCGTCGAGACGTTAATGACGTTGCAGATACCGTTGATGAGGCCAGCCGCAATGATGCCGGGAAGCAGGGCGACGAAGACATTGGAAATCTTCTTGAGGAAGGCCTGAACCGGCTTGGACTCGTACTTGGCCTTCTGCGCGGCCTTGTTTGTGGCCGCAGCGTCAACCACGCTCTCGTCGGCAACGCCTTTCGCAAGGCCAGTGAGCTTGGAGAACTCCTCGAGCACCTTATTCACCTTGCCCGGCCCCAGCACGATCTGCATCGTGTCGTCCTCGACCAGGCCCATCACGCCGTCGAGTGCCTTAATACCCTCCGTGTCGACGTTGCCCGCGTCTTTGACGGTCACGCGCAGGCGCGTCATGCACGCCGCGTTTGCGAGCACGTTGTCTTTACCGCCCAAAAGGTCCAGCAGCTTTTGAGCCAGCTCTTTGTTCGTCATAACTCCTCCTTGTATTGGGTATCTCGTCTGGATGTCATATCAGCTCACGCCGCACACCTATTGGGCATCGGCATCGCTCTTCTCATGGCCACTCACCGCAGCACGGACATGGCCTCGCGCTCGCTCAAGAGCTACCGCAGCCTGCTCGGCATCGCAGTCCAGCAGTACCGAGACAATAGCGGTTTTTACGTGGCCGCCGGCATCTGCAAGCGCCTGAATAGCGCGCTCGCGCGTGCAGCCGGTCGCCTCCATCACGATGTTCTGGCCGCGCACCACCAACTTCTCGTTCGTCTGCTGCACATCGACCATCAGGTTTTGGTATACCTTGCCGATCTTGACCATGGCACCGGTCGAAATCATGTTGAGAATGAGCTTTTGAACCGTTCCCGCCTTGAGCCTCGTTGAGCCGGTCAGTACCTCGGGACCGGGCACGGGTTCAATGGCAAGATCTGCGCTCTCCCCGATCTTCGACCCTTGGTTGCAGGCAATTGCGATCGTCTTGCACCCAGTTGCCTTGGCGTATACAAGGCCGCCCACCACATAGGGAGTACGACCGCTTGCCGCCAGGCCAACGACAAGATCCTTGTCCGAGAGTCCACGCCCCCGCAGGTCGCTCGCGCCGAGCTCCTCACTGTCTTCGGCACCTTCGACAGCCTTGATAAACGCCGTCTCGCCTCCGGCAATGAGCCCGACAATCAGATCGGGTGACACGCCAAACGTGGGCGGACACTCCGAAGCGTCGAGTACGCCCAGACGACCGCTGGTGCCTGCGCCCATGTAAAAGACGCGCCCGCCGCGCTCGAGTGCCTCAGCAGCCCAGTCGATTGCTGTGGCAACCTGGGGCAGCACTTTTGTGACCGACTGGACGGCACGAAGATCCTCATCGTTCATCGTCGTAACGATTTGCAGCGATGTCATCGTATCGAGGTCCATAGACCTTTGATTACGCTTTTCGGTCGTGAATTTTGTTAAATCGAGCATTTCATTCACCTCATCTTTCCTGTTTCTCGATGTAGTTTTGCTTAATGACATGCGTCGCCCGTTCGTAGTCGCTGGCAACGTAAGCAGCGTACAGGGCATCGACAACCATAAGCTGGGCCATACGCGAAGCCATGGCACCGCTGCGGACCAAGGGCTCACTCGCAGCGACGCCGAGCACGGCATCGGCCATGGTGGCAAGCTTGGATGATCCATCTACTTTGGTCACGGCCACAACGGGACAGTTGTGACGTTGGGCCTCGGCGGTGCAGTCCAGCACCTCTTGCGTCAAGCCCGAGTAGCTAAAGGCGATTGCCATATCGCCCTCATGCATGTTCTTGGCACACAAGAGCTGATCATGCCAGTCGTCGTACAGATGGCACTCTTTGTCGACACGCATGAGCTTTTGCGCCAGATCGTGCGCGACCAAACGAGAGGCACCGATACCGAACAGATTGACCGCACGTGCCCGCTTAAGATAGGCCGCACATCGCTCCAAGACGGTGTAATCGAGCGTTCGCGCCGTCGCTTCGATCGTGCGCACGTTGCTTTTCATCACCTTCCCCACGATATGTTCGACGCTGTCATCCATGGAGATGTCCTCGAGGGCAACGTCTTTCTTGTCACCCAAGAGCGCCAGCTCGGCAATCAGTTCGCGCTGGAACTCCTTGTAGCCCGCAAAACCCAAGCGCTTGCAAAAGCGCAAAATGCTCGAGGGCGAGGAGAACGTGACATCGGCAAGACCGCGGACGGACAGCCCGACTACCTCGTGCGGATGAGCGCTTACATATGCGATGACATTGCGTTCCGCCGGGCTCGCACTGAGCTCACGCTCGCGAAGCCGCAAAAGCAATCCGTTTGCCATCTCAAACACCTCCGTTGAGAAGAATTAAAGACCAACGAACGATTCGTACCGGATACAAACAGCTTTTGCGGTATATTGTGCCGCATCGTGGCGCACAAAGGGCGAGCGTTCTACCGCTCGCCCCTCAAATCCGACCGCTCGGAAATACGCGCGACACAAAATAATTCAACAAGGTCGCATTATCAGAAACGGGTTTGTTACCGGCTAGCGCCTCGCATGGGCGCCGATCGGCCGAGTCGCATGGCGCACCAACGCCGCTGCCAGCAATACCAACAGCATGGCGGTGACATAGCCCGCAGCATCGAATCCTAAATCGATAACGTCGAAATGCCTGCCGGGAACAAAGATCTTATGCACCTGATCGCCAACGGAGCAGACGGCACAAAAGAGCAACACGGGCACGCAACGGGAGCATACGCTCCACGGACGCCTGGAAAAGCAAACCACGACCACCGAGGCGAACAATCCGACGAAGAAAAACTCTACGGTATGGGCAACGCGACGGACGTTCGTGCCCACCCACATGCGAATGGAAGCAAGTCGGCCAGACCGGACATTCGAAGCAGCCGAATCGGTGCCCCCGGTCATCCCGTTCTCGGTCTGAGCTTCACCCGCGACGTCGGCAGCCTGTACGCCCGTAGCTTGACCCTCCACCACACGCGCGGTGGACTCGCTCAGCAACGACGTCTGCGCCGCGTTTTGCTCCGTCAGCACCCAGATGCCCGCCAGCGTTGCAGTGAACAGAGCGATCGCGGTCCATCCGATTATTTGTTTTACGCGTGCCAAGGGCCAACCTCCTTTTTTGAATATCAGCGAGTGTAGCCCCAAATGGCATCGTCACCGTATCAAAATTTGAATCGCAACAGGAAGCGACAAAGCGACGCAAACCCCTACCCCGCCTCGCGCATCCAGCGATCGAACGTCCCCACGCACACGCCCAGGCACTTTGCCGCCTGGCTGCGGGTAATATCGCCCGCCTCATAGCTATCGCGCACCAGCTCAAACTGAGGAGGGCACGGCTTGCGAGGTCGACCGAAACGGACCCCTCGCGCCCGCGCCGCTGCAATTCCCTCCGCCTGGCGCCGATGGATATTCTCGCGCTCCACCTGCGCCACGTAGCTCAGCAGTTGCAGCACAATATCGGCAATCAGGGTGTTGGTCACATCCGGCGCGCCGCTGGCCCTGACGCGCGTGTCAAGCAATGGCATGTCCAACACCACAATGGCAACCCCGAGCTCCTTGGTAATGCGTCGCCATTCCTCAAGAATCTCGGAGTAATTACGGCCAAGTCGGTCGATAGAAAGCACCACCAGCACGTCCCCGTCTCCCAGGACGTGCAGCAGTTCGCGATAATGCGGTCGATCGAAGTCCTTGCCGCTCGCATGGTCGGCATAAATATTCGCTGAGCCCACGCCATAGGCGCCCAGCGCATCCAGCTGCCGATTCAGATTCTGATCGCGCGAACTCACCCGCGCATAACCGTACACCGTCGCCATCTCATCCCCGCTTTCTTGTAAACCTGCCAAAAAGGGACAGGTTTATTTTGGTAGGTTTTACCTCTCAAATAGCAGGTAAGCGGGCGGCCGAGCAGACGGCAAGGTAGCCACGATTCAAATGCGAAGGGCGGTCCCGAAAGACCGCCCTTCGCTCTCCCGCCATGAGTCGAGATTTGGCTAATGGATAAGCTTAAAGTCCAAGTGCCCACGCGTGGTATTGACGCGCGAGACCTCGATAATCACGCGCTGGCCCAGTTCATAGCGAGTCCCCGTGTCGGCGCCCGTCAGCGTAAGCGCATCCTCGTCGAACTCGAACCACTCGTTGCCCAGGCTCTTGATCGAAACCAAGCCTTCGACCTGCGTCAGGTCCAAGCGCACAAAGAGGCCCATGCTGCTAACCCACGAGACGGTTCCGGCATAGCGCTCGCCCAGACGGTCCTCATAGTACTGGGCAATCTTGATCTTTTGCGTCGCATGGCTAGCGGCATCTGCCGCGCGCTCGGCATCGCTGCATGCGCGGCAGATCTGCGGCAGAATGCGCGGCAGCGACTCGCGCCCCTTGCCGATCAGCCGCGGCGTACGGACCAGGGCGTCCTTGCCGCCGAGCTGCTCATAGGCCAACTGCAGTTTGAGCACGCGGTGCACCACCAGATCGGGGTAGCGACGGATGGGACTCGTAAAGTGACAGTAGCACGGCGCGGCGAGCGCAAAGTGGCCCTCGTTGCGCGGCTTGTACAGTGCGCGCTGCATGCTGCGCAGAAGCAGCGTGTTGACGAGCGGTGCGTTGGCCGTACCGGCGGCAGCATCAACTGCAGCCTGTAGCTCATCGGGACTCCCCAGGGCGATACCGGCAGCACGGCGATCGTCGATGATGCCTAGCTGCGCCAGCGCAACGGCGGCACCGTGCAGGCTATCGGGGCTCGGATCCTCATGCACGCGATAGCAGGCCTCGATATCACGGTCTGCCAGCCACTCTGCAACGCACTCGTTGGCGAGTAGCATGGCTTCCTCGATAAGCGACGTGGCACACGAACGCTCGCGCGCCACAATCTGCACGGGCACTCCGTCCTCATCCAATAGAGCGCGAATCTCGGCCGTGTCAAAATCGACTGAGCCGCGGGCACGACGAATACGACGGCGAAGTTCGGCGAGTTCGTTGGCGGCGACAAGGAAATCGCCGAGGTCGACGTTATAGCCGCGAGCAGTTTCCTCGCACGCAAGACCGCGCTCAAGCGCCTCCTCGCGCGAGGCCTCAGCAGCCGCAACATCCTCAGCGGCGCCTTCCAGCACCGAATACTCAACAGCGTCGGCACGCACCAGCAGCGCCTCGGCGCCGTCATAGTCCATACGCACACGCGAGCGAATCACGCTGGGGTACGGATCGTAATGCCGCACGCGACCCTGCGCATCGAGCTCAATGTCAACGGTAAACGCAAGACGGTCCTCGTCAGGGCGAAGCGAGCATAGGTCACAGGACAGGCGTTCGGGCAGCATGGGAAGCACGCGATCGGCCAGATACACCGATGTCGTACGATGGCGAGCCTCAAGATCGATATGCCCGCCCCAAGCCACATAGTGAGAAACGTCAGCGATATGCACACCCAGCTTATAGCCACCCTCGGGCGTGCGCTCAAGCGAAATGGCATCGTCAAAGTCGCGCGCGTCGACCGGGTCGATCGTGATGACAAAGCGGTCGCGCAGATCGCGGCGGAGCGGGTCCTTAAGCGCCGCGGACACATCGAGCGAAAGCCCCTCGGCCTCGTCCAGCGCGGCCTCGGGATAGCTATCGGTATAGCCGTAACGCGCCATCACGTATTGAACGCCCAAATCGGGCGCGTCATCTCCGCCAATGCGGCGTTCGATCGTCACGGTGCCCGATTCCAGGCGCGTCGGGTAGGTCAAAATGCGCGCGACAACGGCATCACCCGGGTGGACGCTCAGACGATCCGCCGAGGTATCCTCGGGCAGAATGAAGAAGTCGGCCTTCAGGCGCGAATCGAGCGGCTCGATCACACCGAGCGGACCAGCGGTCTGGTACGTACCCACCACGCTTATGGCTGCGCGCTCAACCACGCCTTCGATCACGGCGCGCCGCTCACCGTGCGGGCTATTCTTAATGCTCACGGCAACGGTATCGCCATCCATGATCTCGCGCTTACCGCGGCCCATAACCTTGTAGTCGCCGCTCTCGGTTATGACATAGGCGCCATGCTCATGGAGCTGCACGCGCCCGGTCAGGCTCGGACGGCGTTCGCTGCGCACCGGCCCACGCTTATTGCGAGCACCGCGCTTATGCTTGTTATTGCGCCCCATGGCGCCTCCTTGCTATCGATGACGAACTCCAAAGAGTCTACCCAAATGATTCGCTTTCCTGCCGTCCCCTAGAGATCAAAAAACGGGCCGCCCCATAAGAGACGACCCGTTGGAAGGGATGAATTCCAGGCATGCCTACACGCGCAGGTAGCGGCGCATGGCTATGGCAGAACCAAAGAGACCGATAATCACACCGACCAGAATCAGCGCAGCATAGGTCACCAGGTAGTACTGCATCGGCAGGGCAAACGACATCCAGCCGATGCTCTCCTGCAAACGCGGAATCATCAGATTGCGCAGCAGCTCCAGAACGCCGATGGAAAGCAGCGAGCCCAAAATGGCCTGCAGTACTCCCTCGGTGATAAACGGGCCGCGAATGAAGCCGTTGCTGGCGCCGACCAGACGCATAATCGCAATCTCACGACGACGCGCCGTGATGGACAGGCGAATCGTATTGTTGATGAAGATGAATGCGATAAAGGTCAAAAGGCCAACGAGCACCACGGCGGCGATGCGGATGTAGTTGGTCACCTGGAACAGGCGGCTCACTTCCTCTTGGCCGTACAGCACGCTCGCGTTGACGTCGCCGTCATCCGCGATCTTCTGGAAGTCGGCGTTCTTCTTGAGCTTCTGGGCCGTGCTCTCGACCTTGGACGGATCGTCCATCTCAATTGCAAACGAAGCCGGCAGCGGGTTCTGGCCATCGAGCGCGCTCATGGTGGCGTCGGCGTTGCCCGACATCTTGCTCGTATACTCGGCCAGCGCGTCGTCCTTGTCCTTATAGGTCACGGACTTGACGTTATTCCACGTCTTAAGCTCGGCCTCAAAAGCCTGAACATCGGCCTGATCGGCGTCATCGCTAATGAACGCGTTGATGACAACCTGATCCTCGACGGTGCCGATCACGGAGTTCAGCATCGCGGAGCCCATGATGAACAGGCCGATGATAAACAGCGAAAGGAAGATCGTGATGACGGCGCCGAGCGAGGTAGTCCAGTTACGGAAGAAGTGACTGATTGCCTCTTTGAAGGAGTAGCCCACGTTAGTTGGTGCCATAGTTGCCGTAACCTCCCCTCTCCTGGTCGCGGATAACGTGGCCGCCCTCGAGGGCGATCACGCGACGGTGCATGCTATCGACCATCTCGCGGTCGTGCGTGGCGACGATCACGGTGGTGCCGGTGCGGTTAATACGCTCGAGCAGCTTCATGATGCCCAGCGAGATCGCCGGGTCGAGGTTGCCCGTGGGCTCGTCGCAGATCAGCAGCGGCGGACGGTTGACCATAGCGCGGGCGACGGCGACGCGCTGCTGCTCGCCACCGGAAAGCTGGTCGGGCAGCGAATCCATCTGATCGGCCAGACCGACCAGACGCAGCACCTCCGGCACCTGGCTGCGAATGACGCCCTTGGGCTTGCCGATGCACTGCAGGGCAAACGCCACGTTTTCGTAGGCGGTCTTTTGCGGCAGAAGCTTAAAGTCCTGGAACACGGCACCAATCTGACGACGCAGGAATGGGACCTTGCGGTTCTTGATCTTCATGAGGTCCTGGCCGGCGACCAAAATACGACCGCTTGTGGGCTTGACGTCGCGGTTGAGCGTCGACAGCAGCGTGGTCTTGCCCGAGCCGGAGTGACCGACCAAAAAGACGAACTCGCCCGGATAGATCTCGATGTTAATGTCGTCGAGTGCAGGCTTGTTGGGCTGTGCCGGATAGATCTTGGTGACATGCTCCATAAGGATGACGGGCTCGACACCGGCCTGCTTGGCCATCTTCTTGCGGCTGGCCTGCGGATCGATGGGCGCAAACACCGACGTAAAATCGGGGTTGTTGAGCGCGTTATCGAGGCTTGCGACCTCGGCTGCCTGATCGCTCTCGACCACCGGGGCAGCAGGCTGCGTGGGATCGGGAATAGCGGCAAAGAGGCCGGACTGCGCAGGCTGAGGAGCCGGTGTCGCAGGAGCCATGGGGTCGGGAATGCCGGCCATGCTAGGCTGCGGCGCGGCGGCGCCAGCCTGAGGCTGCTCCACGCGAGCGGTCACAGCCTGAACGGGCTCAAAACCCGCCGTGCCGGAAAGCGCGACATCGCTGGTGGGATTGTAGGCAAAGGGATCGGATGCCGGCTGTGCCTGATCTGCCGGCTGAGCGGGAGCCTGAGCAACAGGCTGGCCCTCTGAATCCGGAGTGGCGAAACGACTGCCCTGGACGCCTGTCTGCGTCTTGGGGGCATCATCGCCCGCACCGGAGGTACGGAAGTGGTTACCCACTGGTGCTCCTTATCGTCGTGCGTTTAAACTACATGAGCGCTTTGTATTTTAGCAGCATTAGCTTTGCTGCACATAAGAAGCATGGCGGGGTTTGGTCCCACCGGCCGCGCACAGGGTTACCTCCCAAATCGTCCTCGGACATGTCGGCGCCCCCGCTGCGCGCTTCGCGCTGCGGGGGCGCCTCCGTCCTGCGGAAAGATTTGGGAGGTAACCCTGTGCGCGGCCTGCGGCTACTATGGGGTCGCCGCGTGATCTTGGGGTGCTGCACATACATAGTTGGGAGGGCTGAATTGCACGTTGCCGTACTGGGCCCTTTTCCCGAAGAAGGCCTTGCTTGATGCGGCACTGATTTTGCTGAAATATAAAAACAGGGGCGTCCTCTTTTTGAGGGCGTCCCTGTCTACGTCTATTTGCTATTGGCTTGTGGCCGATTTGAGCGGTGGTTGCTCTATGCCAAGAACTCCTTGGTGGTCGCCACGATGTTGGCGGCGTCCAGGCCGTACTTGTGCAGGAGCTCGGCACCCGGGCCGGACTCGCCGAAGGTGTCGTTGACGCCAATCTTCTTGAGCGGCGTCGGGCACTGCTCACACAGAACGTCGGCAACGGCGCTGCCCAGGCCACCGATCACGGAGTGCTCCTCGACGGTCACGACGTGACCGGTCTTGGTGGCGCTCTTGACGATCAGGTCGGCGTCGATGGGCTTGATGGTGTGCATGTTGATGACCTCGGCATCGATGCCCTCGGCAGCGAGCTGCTCGGCGGCCTCGAGGGCCTCGCCGACCATTAGGCCGCAGGCGATGATGGTGACGTCGGTGCCCTCGCGCATGACGATGCCCTTGCCTACCTCGAACTTGTAGGTCTCGGGGTCGTTGATGACCGGCGAGGCCAGACGGGCAAAGCGCATGTACACGGGGCCGTCGCACTCGTAGGCGGCGCACGTCACGGCACGAGCCTCCACGTCGTCGGCGGGAACGATAACGGTCATGCCGGGGATGACGCGCATGAGGGCGATATCCTCGCAGCACTGGTGCGTGGCGCCGTCCTCGCCCACCGAGATACCGGCGTGCGTGGCACCGATCTTAACGTTAAGGTGCGGATAGCCGATGGAGTTGCGGACCTGCTCAAAGGCGCGGCCAGCGGCAAACATGGCAAAGGTGCTCGCAAAAGCAACGCGGCCGGTGGTCGCGATACCGGCGGCAACACCCATCAGATTGCTCTCGGCAATGCCCACATCGAAGAAGCGGTCGGGGCAGGCTGCCTTAAACTTGCCGGTCTGCGTGGCGGCGGCCAGGTCGGCGTCGAGGACCACAAAGTCATCGTGCTCGTTGGCGAGCTCGACGAGGGCCTCACCGTAGCTTACGCGCGTGGCGATTTTCTTGACGTCTGCCATCCTAGAGCTCCTCTCCGGCGGCCGTGAGCTCTGCCATGGCCTGCTCAAACTGTTCATCGTTGGGGGCCTTGCCGTGCCAACCCACCTGGTTCTCCATAAAGGAAACGCCCTTGCCCTTGGTGGTCTCGGCGATGATGGCGGTCGGCTGACCCTTGGTGGCGCGGGCCTCGGCAAAGGCGGCGCGGATCTGATCGAAATCGTTGCCGTCGGCGAGCTCCACCACGTGGAACTTGAAGGCGCGGAACTTGTCGGCGAGCGGCATGGGGTCGTTGACCTCCTCGACGGGGCCGTCGATCTGCAGGCCGTTGTGGTCGACGATCACGCAGAGGTTGTCAAGCTGCTGGTTGCCGGCAAACATGGCGGCCTCCCAAACCTGGCCCTCCTCGCTCTCGCCGTCGCCCAGCAGGGCGTAGGTGCGATAGTCGTCGCCCCAGTGCTTGGCGGCAACGGCCATGCCCACGGCGGCGGAGATGCCCTGGCCGAGCGAACCGGTGGACATATCGACGCCCGGGGTGTCGTTCATGTTGGGGTGACCCTGCAGGTGGCTGCCGATGTGGCGCAGCGTCTCGAGATCCTCCTTGGGGAAGAATCCGCGCTCGGCGAGCACAGCGTACAGACCAGGCGCGCAATGACCCTTGGAAAGCACGAAGCGATCGCGGTCGGCCTTGCGGGGGTCGGCCGGGTCGACGTTCATTTCCTCAAAGTACAGATAGGTCATGATGTCGGCAGCGCCGAGCGAACCGCCCGGATGGCCGGACTTGGCAGCGTGCACGCCGGTGACGATGCCCTTCCTTACCTCGTTGGCAACCTTTTTGAGCTCTTCGTCGCTCATTGTGCCTTCCTTTCATCCTCTTAAGACAAGATGCGCACGGCACGGAAAGGTAGTCCCAACACAGCCGCGATGCACGTACGTCATTCATTATGCTGGAAACTGGAAGCTTTACCAGAGTATTTATCATTATTTGAACAATTGAGCAGGCAGAACCGCTGATGAAACGGTTTATCAATGTGAACGTCTTTTGGATGGAACGCAGTCGGCCCTACGCGTTAATGTCCTTGAATCCCTCACCGAAGGTTTCCGTAACGTCGGCGACCGTCACAATGGCGTGAGGATCGCGCTCGCGCACGATCGTTTTGAGGGTGTTGAGCTCGCGGCGGCTCACAATGACCATGATCACCGGCTTCTCGGCACCCGAGTACATGCCGGTCGCCCTAAACTTGGTGCAGCCGCGGCCCAGGCCATACATGATGTCGGCCGCGATATCGGGAAACTTGTCCGAGATGATGAGCACCATACGGCGCCTGTTGCCACCGTCGACCACGGCATCGATCACGTAGCCGCTAATGACCATCGAAAGGCCCGCATACAGCGCGTTTTCGACCGAAAAGACCGGGGCCGACAGCGCGCACACGGCAACATCGATCGCCATGACGGTCGAGCCAACCGGCAGCGATGTGTTGCGCGAGATGATCTGGCCGATCGTGTCAGAGCCGCCAGTGTTGGCACCGGCGCGCAACACCATGCCATACCCGATGCCCGTGATAATGCCGCCCCACATAGCGGGCAGCATCAGGTCGGCATGTGCCAGCGGCGCCACAAACGGAGCGAACAGGTCGGTGAAAAAACCCAGCAGCACAAAACCGGTCGCCGTCTGCACCACGTAGAACATGCCACCCTCGCGCATAACAACCAGCAGCAGCAAGGCATTCATCACGATGGTCTGGATACCGACGGGAAGCGATATGCCATGCGAGGCGCCGACCGCCTGAATAATGGTGGCAAGGCCTGTGACGCCGCCGGCGGCAAGGCCGTTGGGGATCAAAAACAAGTCTGTCGCGATAGCTGCCAGGGCGCAGCCAAACATAATCTTGGGCAAGTCATGAAAGAAGTTCATCGAAAGAATGCGCTTGATGTCCAGACGATATGCCATGCTGCCTCCCTCAAAAAAGCGCACCCAAACGAGTGCGCTTTGAACTTCTTGCTGTATTCGATTCTACCGATTCACCGGGCAAATACCACCCCTGCGCAGTGTTTGCATCGACCCGGAGCCAATCATGTGCCTAGGCAGACGATGCTTCCGCATCGGCGTTGCCGGTTGCCCAACGATGGTAGCCGATCACAAACGGATCCAGATCGCCATCGTCGAGAACGGCCTCGACGTTGCTGGTCTCCACGCCCGTGCGCAGGTCCTTGACCATCTGATACGGGTAGAGCACGTAGCTGCGAATCTGGTTGCCAAAACCGATCGTGGTCTTGGGCCCGCGAATCTCATCCAGGGCCTCGGCGCGCTTCTCGAGCTCGATCTCGTACAGACGGGCCTTGAGAATCTGCATGCACGCGGCCTTGTTTTGAATCTGGCTGCGCTCGTTTTGGCAAGTGACAACGATGCCGCTGGGAAAATGCGTCACGCGTACGGCAGAGTCGGTGGTGTTGACGCCCTGGCCGCCCGGACCGCTCGCGTGATACACGTCCACGCGGATATCGTCGGGACTGATCTCGATGTCGATATCGTCAGGCAACACGGGAATGACCTCGACGCCGGCAAACGTGGTCTGGCGGCGCTTCTTATCATCGGTGGGGCTGATGCGTACCAGGCGGTGAACGCCGGCCTCGGCGCGCAGCATGCCAAACGCGTCCTTGCCCTCGACGGTAAAGGTCGCACGGTCGATGCCGATGACCTCAGCCGCGGGGCAGTCGTTAATGGTGACCTTCCAGCCGCGACGCTGGCAGTACTTCATGTACATCTTAAAGAGCATGAAGGTCCAGTCCTGTGCCTCCAGGCCACCCTGTCCGGGCTTGATGGTCACAATCGCGTCGCCGTGATCGAACTCACCGGTAAACCAGCTCGAAAGCTCGAGCTCGTCGATAGCGCGGGCCAGGCGTTCTGCCGTAGCGGCAGCCTCCTCGCGCAATGCGGCGGCATCGGGGTCGTCGCCCATCTCCTCGGCAAGCTCCAGCGCCGCGCGGGCGTCAGATAGCTCGCCGCGCGCGGTATCCACGGCAGCGATATCTTCCTTGGCGCGAGCGATCTCCTCCATGGTGGCGCGAGCGGCGTCGGCGTCATCCCAAAAGCCGGGGGCCACGCTTTTTGCCTCGAGCTCGGTCACGCGCGTGCGCTTCTCGTCCAAATGAAGATACGACTCGACCTCGCCGAGCCGGTCCGCAAACGCGTCCAGCTCGGCGGGCGTTACCTCTAAAGCCTCGGCCATTAACGATTCCTGCCGTGGCAGTACTTGAACTTCTTGCCGCTGCCGCAGGGGCAAAGGTCGTTGCGGCCCACGTTGACATAAGGGTCATCGCTCTCGGACTTGCGGTAGGTGGTCACCTTGCCGCCGTTGTTGACAGCAGCCGGGCCTCCCTGGACGGCCGTACGAGCCTGAACCTGTGCCTGCTTGCGCAGCACCGAGCTGCCGTTGTCGCCATCGACGTCGGCGGGGCCGGAGAAGCGCGCACCCTCGAGCGCGGGGTCCTCCTTGTGCTCCACGGCCTGCGGGGCGGCCTTGATCTCGATGCGCAGAACGGTGCGCAGGTAATCCTCGTACATGGTGTCAACGAGCATCTGGAAGGCACCATAAGCCTCAGTCTTGTACTCGACCAGCGGGTCGCGCTGGCCAAAGCCGCGCAGTCCGATACCGGTCTTGAGGTAGTCCATCTCCTGCAGGTAGTTCATCCAGCGGGTATCGATGACGCGCAGCATGACCTGGGTGTTGAGCTCGCGCATGAGGTCCTCACCCAGGCGCTCGGCCTTCATGTTGTAGCACTTCTCAACGTAGGCCAGGACATCGGCAGCCAGGGCCTCGAAGTCCTCGTCGGGGAACTTGGGCGTGTCGATATGCCCGGTGAGCTCCACGACCCACTTGCGCAGGCCCTCGAGATCGCGCTCGCCATCGTGGCTGTCCTTGGTGCAGAACTCCTGAACACAGCGGTACACGGTATCGTGCATGACCTCGGTGATGTGATCGGTCAGGTCCTTGCCGTCCAGAATCTTGTTGCGCTCGGCGTAGATGACCTGGCGCTGCTTGTTCATGACGTCGTCGTACTCAAGAACGCTCTTGCGCATGGAGAAGTTGATGCTCTCGACCTTGTGCTGGGCGTTCTCGACGGCCTTGGAGATGATCTTGTGCTGGATGGGCATGTCGTCGCCCATGTCGGCGGTAACCATCATCTTGGAAACGCGGTCCATCTTGTCGCCGCCGAACAGGCGCATGAGGTCGTCCTCGAGCGACAGGTAGAACTGAGTCTCGCCCGGATCGCCCTGACGACCGGAGCGGCCACGCAGCTGGTTGTCGATACGACGGGACTCATGGCGCTCGGTGCCGATGACGGTCAGGCCGCCGGCGGCAAGCACGCGCTCGCGTTCGGCCTTGCAGGTCTCCTTGGCCTCAGCGTTAAACTGCTCGAGCTGCTCGGGCGTCACGTCCTCCATGGTCAGGCCCTCGTACTCAAGGCGCTCGCGCACCAGCTCGTCGGGATTGCCACCCAGCAGGATGTCGGTACCACGACCGGCCATGTTAGTAGCGATGGTCACGGCGCCGTAGCGTCCGGCCTGGGCAACGATATGAGCCTCGCGCTCGTGATGCTTAGCGTTGAGGACCTCGTGCGCGATACCGCGCTTGGTAAGGGCGGCCGACAGCTTCTCGGAGCTTTCGATGGAGACGGTGCCCACCAGGACCGGCTGGCCCTTGGCGTGACGTCGCTCGACGTCGTCGGCAACGGCGTTGTACTTGGCCTGGATGGTGCGGTACACCAGGTCCTCGTGGTCGACACGCTGAACGGGCTTGTTGGAGGGGATAACCTCGACGGGCAGCTTGTAGATCTCGCGGAACTCGGCATCCTCGGTGAGTGCCGTACCGGTCATGCCGGAGAGCTTGTCATACAGACGGAAGTAGTTCTGCAAGGTGATGGTGGCCAGCGTCTGGTTCTCCTCGCGCACGAGCACGCCCTCTTTGGCCTCGATGGCCTGATGCAGGCCCTCGGAGTAGCGGCGGCCTTCCATGATGCGGCCGGTGAACTCGTCGACGATCTTGACCTCGCCGTTGGTGACCACGTACTGCTTGTCGCGGTGGAACATGTACTGGGCCTTCAGCGCCTGCTGCAGGTGGTTGACCAGCTGACCGGAGAGATCGGCATAGATGTCATCGATACCCAGGCGGCGCTCAATCTTCTTAAGGCCGCGCTCGGTGGCGGCGATAGTGTGCTTGGCCTCGTCCATGACGTAGTCGCCCGTGGGCTCTACGTCCTCGGTGGCGGTGAGCATGTCGTGCGAGACGTCCTCGCCGCGCTCAAGGCCGCGCACGGCACGCGCGAAGTCCTTGTAGGTGCTGGCGGACTTGGTGCCGGCACCCGAGATGATGAGCGGGGTACGTGCCTCGTCGATCAGGATGGAGTCGACCTCGTCGACGATGGCGTAATGGTGGCCGCGCTGCACGCGCTGCTCGGGGCGAGTGACCATGTTGTCGCGCAGGTAATCGAAACCGAACTCGGAGTTGGTGCCGTAGGTGACGTCTGCCTGGTAGGCCGGACGCTTGAGCTCGAGCGGCATGTTGTTCTGGAGCAGACCGACGGTCATTCCCAGGTACTTGTAGATGCGGCCCATCCACTCGGAGTCGCGCTTGGCCAGGTAATCGTTGACGGTAACGACGTGTACACCCTTGCCGGCAATAGCGTTGAGGTAGCCGGCCAGCGTGGAGACCAGGGTCTTGCCTTCGCCGGTCTTCATCTCGGCGATATGCCCCTCGTGCAGTGCCATGGCGCCAATGAGCTGCACGTCAAAGTGACGCATGCCCGTGATGCGCTTGGAAGCCTCACGCACGGTGGCAAAAGCCTCGGGGAGCATGTCGTCGAGCGACTCGCCGTTGGCGTAACGCTCACGGAACTTATCGGTCTGGGCGCGGAGCTCTTCCTCGGTCATCTTCTCAAACTGGGGCTCAAGACCGTTGATCTGATCGACGATCTTGTAGTAGCGCTTAAGGTCCTTATCGGATCCAAAGGACAGCAGCTTTGACATGAATCCCATGTGGTTTTCCTTTTTGGCCATCGCCCACGCCATGCAGCCTCGGGCGAGTTAAACACAGATAAATGTACTTTAGCCAAACAGGACGCGGCCTATACGGTCGACCTCGACCGCCACGTAATAACTACGACCCGACCGACCTGCCAAAAAGGGACTGGTTTATTTTGGCAGGTTTTATCTGGGAAAACGCCGTCACTCTGCCATTTGGTGCCACGGGGACAGGTTAGCTTGCACCAATAAAAAGAAAAGGGCCGCGCACCCAAATGGATGCACGGCCCTTATGCCATGAATGCGAGCGATTCCGCGGCGAGCTATTTACTCAGCAGCCTCGGTGGTCTCGGCCTCGGCAGCGGCCTCCTCGACGGGAGCCTCTGCGGGAGCCTCGGCGGCCTGCTTGGCAGCCTCCTCGGCGAACTTAGCAGCACGCTTAGCCTTCTCGGCAGCCTTAGCCTCAGCGGCGGCCTTGCGAGCGGCCTCGGCCTCAGCAGCCTTGGCGGCCTTGGCAGCCTTGGCCTCCTCAGCCTTCTTGAGCTGGGCGGCAGCGGCGCCACCGAACTTGTCGGCGAAGCGCTGGACGCGTCCACCGGTGTCGACGAACTTCTGCTGGCCGGTGTAGAACGGGTGGCACTCGTTGCAAAGCTCGACCTTCATCTCGGACACGGTAGCGTGCGTCTTGAAGGTGTTGCCGCAGGAGCACGTCACCGTGCACTCGACATACTGGGGATGGATACCCTGCTTCATGGTAGGACTCCTTATTGGTCAGGCGCTGGTTACCGATCAGCGCATAAGGCGTCTTGGTTTCCGACCAAGACAACAAACTCGGCTATGGTACCACGGCGCCGCGCGTCCCACAAAAGGTTCACGGTCTTTTCGGAACGACACGAATCTGACCCATCGAAACACATCTCCACCGTTCCTTCAACTGGGAAAATGCCGTCCCCGGGGCCTGAGAAGGGCCCCGGGGACGTTCGACTGACTGCGGGAACGGCCTTTCCGCTCAATGTGTTCGGCTGAGATCGGAAATCAGCCAAACTGAACTAGGTTCAGCTGGCATGGTTAAAAACGGGGGCGACGCTTTTGCGTCACCCCTCGTCCCGGCCGGTTGCTTTAGTTGTACACACGGTAGTTACACTTGAACTGGGTTATGTGTCCATAGTTGGAGCGGTACCAACCCGACGTATAGCTGATTGCCTCTGCGCCTAGATAGTCGTAGCCCTTGTTGTAGCGAAGCTGACGGTAGGTCGTGTCGTACTCTGCTACGTAAAACGTGTCTCCAGAGAAGGCTTTGTACCGGTCTTTAACCGTCGAAGCCATGTACGCGGGTTCGACATCGCCTTTCTCTCCGTTGAGCGCATAGACGGGTGCCGCGATTCCGCATAAAGCCGTTGCCACGAGGATGGCGTAGACAGCCATGCGCGACGCGTTGGACTTCAGCTGTTCAAATAGTTTCATGTCATTCACCTTCCTCGTATGTATCGAGGTATTCCTGCTTGAGCGTCTGCGAGGACGACTTGATCTTTTCCACGAGCGTGCCGGCCTCGATGAAGTAGAACGAGTTGGTGAGGTCTGCCAGGTCGTCGAGCAGATGGCTTGAAATGAGCACGCTGCGTCCCCGCGCCACTTCGCTGCGCATCGCGTCGCAGGAGGTTTTCCGTTTTCCCGGATCGAGACCGTTCAGCGGTTCATCGAGGATGAGGTACGGGCAATCGGTCGCTATCGCCATGGCAAGCTTTACCTGCTGCTTCATTCCTGTCGAGAGTTTACGGGTCGGCTTGTCGAGATATGGGGAGATTCCGAGGGAGCTGCAGAGCGAGTCGATGTCGGCGGCCGATTTCCACGCCTCCCTAACGAAAGCAAGGTGCTCGAGGGCTGATAGCGTGGGATAGAGATCCGCGCCGCCTGAAGAGCTCAGGTAGACGAGTTCTGCAAATTCGGCTGATCGACGTTGGCTGATTCCGTCTGCCGCCAGGCTTCCCGAGTGGATACGGGTGGGAAATTGGCCCGACAGCGCTTCAAGAAGGGTGGTTTTCCCCGAGCCGTTGGGAGCAACGAGGCCCGCCGCCGTTCCCGGGCTCAGGAAAAGCGACCCGATTGAAAGTATCGTCGTGCTTCCGTATCCCACGCTCGCGTCCAGAAGCTCGAGCCCATGGTGCTTTTTCGCGGGTCCAGGCTGTCTGGGCGAACGTGTCGCAACGGCGCCGACCGCAAAAAAGACCGCGACGTATGCCAGGGCCACGGCAAGCATCGATGCGCTGCCTGAACCGGAGCCAATGAATTCTGTCGGGAAGCATCCTACGTAACCCGTTGCCTCGATAGGCGAGAATACGGCCAGCGGCAGGAGATTGAGCGCGGCGTTATGCTCCAGTGCCGAATCGGACAGTAACGGGAATACCGGGGCCGCGACAAGCAGCGCGGAGGTGAGGGGGCCCGCGAGGACGCGCCTCGTTGCGGTCGATAGGACGACGGAGCAAACGGATATCAAGGTTCCGCCCGCAAGAAGCGCGATAAGCAGGGCTGTGAAGACGTTTCCCGCAGTCGTGGTGGTAAGCGCGCCGTCATGGAAGAAGGCGATCGGGTACCCAATTTGCCCGAAGCCGTTTAGGGCCAAGGCGTAAATGCCCCCGGGTGCGAGGCCGGCGAGGAGCATCGCGGTCCCCGCGGCGATTATCGAAAACACGATCTGGATAAGGCGCCGGAATTTGGGCACGGGCGCCTTCGCCGCCAGGGTCCCGGGCCTTGTGGCGCCGAGCACGAGTATCGACGAGAGAAGGAAGGGAATGAAGGGAAGGAAAGACGGCACCATGGCAACGGCGTAAGGCAGGAAGGAAAGGAATGGCAGGTCGTTTGCGGAGGCCGGGATATCCGTGATGCCGGAACTGCTCAGAGCACGGCAATATGCGAGCTCCGCGTCATTGGTCTCTCGGTCTCCCACGATGGACCCGGATTGGAAGCCTTCGCCCATGAGCGCGTAGTAGCTCTCGGCAGAATCGAGAAAGGCGGCGTCGGTTTGAGCGGCAAGGGCGGCGTTCGCGTATCTTGCAAGCTCCGCGTCATTTTGCTGCTCTGGAGATAGGTCTGTGCCGCTGGCCTGGGGCGCGCGCGTATTGAATGCGTCGACAAAGCTCTGCATGCCCTGCTTCATAAAGAAGGGCCCGTAGATGGGTGAATTGAACGCAATGGGGACGGAGAAGGCTGCAGCGAGAACGAGCGTACAAATCCATACGGCCTTGTCTCTTAGGATTAGTTTGAGAAGAAGTCGACAGTACATTTAGAAGCACCTACATTCCTCAAAGCATCGTTAGATTAATGATGACAGACCGAATGAAGATACGTGCGACGGGGGCGAGGCGAATGGCTGAGCGGTATCGATACGCGGGTTCAACGGTATCACATTGGCCACATAGATTTTTAACTTACATTTCTACCCGCCCTTTTCGTAGAGTCTCCGATACGTGCTTAGCGCACCCTCGGCGCGTCCGGCAGGCTTTGCGAAATGGGATCCAGGAGACTTCGGCGCAGCATCATCTTGCGGAATGCTTCTAATGAGCCTCCCATCCTTCAAAAACAGAATCTCATCGCACAGCCTATCGACCGAATCCAAGATGTGGGATGACATGATGATGCACGTACCAGAATCGGCCAGCTTCCTGAGAATCTCGGAATGCAAGTCCACCCTGCTGGGGTCGAGCGCGTTCATGGGCTCATCTAATAGAAGGTACCGCGCGCCCGTCGCATACGCAATCGCCAGGGTAAGCTGCTGCTTCATACCCTGGCTCAGAGTGCGGATCCTCATCTTCGCGAACTCGCCTATCTGCGTTTGTTCCACTATCTCTTCGATATCGCGAGCATGCGGCCACATATCGCAAACCATCTTGAGGTGATCTTCCGCACGCAATCCGGGATACAGCAGCGTCCCCTCACCAGGTGCATAGAAGATCATAGAACGGACCTCTCTCGCACCCGTACCCTGCACCTCATCCAGAACGATGCTCCCGTCCACGCGAGGACCCGGCAAACCTGCCATCGCACGCAGCAACGTCGTCTTTCCATGCCCGTTCGGAGCGACGAGACCGTAGACCGTACCCGGGGCAAACTCAGCGTTCACCGAATCTACGAGCACCTTCTTTCCATAAGAGATCGTCAGCGTTTGAAGGTCAATCATCGAGATCATCCCCTTTCGATCTTTGGAACACTCAGGCGCACCATCAACGGAGATACGGCGCCCAAGACCACCAGCAGAGCGCCCGATGCGCCGACGACCTCTCCAAAAGGCATCGCGTTCGTCCCTCGCCCAAGGAACCCAATCGTCCCCACCTGGGAAGCGGGATCAAACGAGGCGAATGGAGCCAGCAGCGCGACGCCCATGCCCACGCTTTCAACATGAGCGCTCAACGAACCCAACACCAAGAGAACCGCGCAAACCATTCCGGTGACAACGGGGTTGCGGCTAATCGCTGCTGTCAACGCAGCGACGACGGAAATCACGCCGTATGCCATGACCAGCAACGGAATACTGCACAACACCGCCTCCCCCACCATGGACGTTGTCGAAGCTCCCGCCCGAATGAGAGCGACGGGATACTCCGATCCACCCGCACCGTTCTTAATCACGGACACAACGACAGCGGGAACCATCGACACCAAAAGCAGCACCAAGCCAAGCAGGAGAGCCAGCGCAACAGCCGTCAGAAAACGCACATGCGCTGTTGCGGGGATCTGGAGAACCAGAAGGGAACGACACTGCAGGTGGGTGCACGCGAGCGATGTGACAACCACGGGCAACAGCAAAAATAAGGAGGGAAGCGCTGCCTGGAGATACGAAAGGAGGATTAATGGGGGCATCTTCGTACTTAACTCGTAAACCTTGGGGTCCGGCAAGCTCGCGATCGACTCAAGCAGAAGGGCGCGCGCCTCCGCACGAGAAGGAGTCTCCGGCTCGATTCCGATCGATTGCAGGAGAGTCGCATCTGCCGCGCCCAGCTCACCTCGAGCGCGCTCGTACGTCGCAAGGCTTCGAAACCCCTCCGCAGGCATAGGCGCGTACACGAAACCCGAAAGAGCATCCCGCATGTCTTCCAGGGCCGCTTTGCCCTCGACGTCCATATTCGCAGCGTTCTGCTCTAGATACCGATCTATTGAACGGAGCTCCCCATCCCTATACCGAACAGCGGAAACGTTATCAGCGTCAGGAAACATCTCGACCAGAGCCGGGGCCAGCATCGTCGTCGACATTGCAATCGCGCATACGGCGAGGGTAGGAGAACGCAGGAGCAGTTTCCCCATCGTTCTTACGTATGCAACGGCGGAGGCACAAGCGCTCGAACGAGTTGCCGTTCTCGATGCAGTGAAGGAACCTCTCTCAAGACAAATCGGGGATATCGGGCACGCGCAGCCGCTCTTTCCAGCAACGCAAAGCAGGCTAATTGCCAGCACCTCGATCCCGATTGCGCATACGAGGGCAATCGCGCCACGCTCGAAGCAAAGTCCAGGCAGATTCACTATCTGCGTTGTCGGGTACGGGCTATAGGCGCCGACGGTCAACTCAGTGTTCGCATACGTAAGGGGATTCAACAGGGCGAACTCACGTAAAGCGATGGATCTTCCGTAATACCCGGGAACCATCGTCACCCCCATCAGGGCACATACGAACACGATTCCAAGCGTAGGGTTATTGGCAATCTTCACGGCAAGGTGAACGACAAGCGAGATGAACGCTGCCACCAAGAATTGCAAGATGGCCGTCTGCGCGAACACCAGCCAAGCCGGTTTGATAACCGGAGTCGCATATTGAATGTAGCCTATCGGATAGAACGGCGAGCCCGGGCCATTCTTCACAAGCGCGGCGATTATCCCTGGAAGATTGATGGCGAGGACGGCAAGCATTGCAAAAACACTCGCCCATACGCTCGATGCAACAAGTCTACCCAGCTCGCCCATCGGTGCCTGGATGATGAGCTTTTCACGTTTGTTAAGACGCGCGGCAAGGAACGAGACGGCAACGGCCGTTGCGACCCATAGCAAGTACTCCTTCGATCCGTCATAATAGGTGTACTCTCCATCCGATATCTGCAGAAACGGAAGTAGGGGAGAGAGCGGTGCCAAGATAAGACGTCCCGCGGCAAGAGGGTACAGAAGCGCGGGCATGCTTGATGAAGAGGTATAGACACCGTCCTCCCCCGCATTCACAAGCGCATCCGCATAGGATGCTGACAATTCCTGCTCAACACGGGTTATTCCCGACTCGAGGTATTCGACCCGTCCGTCGATGCCAGCCGCGCTCCTGAAGACGGGCAGAGCACAAAGAACCATCAACGCAACAACGACAACACAGAGCGACCTGGAGGAGAGAAGCGACCTAAAGATCGCCTTCGAGATTTTGAGCATATTCATCGCCAACCTTAACCTCATCCAGTCGGAACAGAGGGGCCGAACAAAATGCTCGGCCCTTCCTCGCATCTAGTAGGTGCTATAGACAAATTGCCATTTATCAGTTGTGCCAAGAACACCACAGGAGCACATTGCAGCGAGGCGGGATTCCCTATGATGCGCGGATCGGCGATAGCCATTTCGGTAGGAGATCGTCTTGTAAGAGATGTTGAACATCGAGATGCTGTGCCCGCTTACGCCGCGAGGACAGCTGTAGCTCCAGTAGGTATCGACGACGTCGTCCGTATACCCGAGGGGCTCAACGAGGGCACACTGGCTGCTCTCCTGGGAAGGAGGCATCGGGGTATCCGCAAAAGCGGGGGCTCCCGGCAGCAACAGACAAAGAGCGAGGCCGAGGAAAACCAAGAGCTTACACTACTTAACAGTACTGAACATAATCCTCTCCAATCTAGAGGGGTTTCGGTTGCAGCACCTTGATTATCAACTTTATCCGAACACCTCCCACATTCATCCGTACATGTGCGGA
>CAJMRI010000012.1:0-65189 GCA_905215905.1 uncultured bacterium
CGCACATGTACGGATGAATGTGGGAGGTGTTCGGATAAAGTTGATAATCAAGGAGCCTAATTAGCTACTTGCTTGGGGTTGTAACAGGGTGCTATAGTATTAGAGTTTTGTCTATCTTAGGGGTATTATCCCCTTTTTGAATTGCACCCTCTGGAGGCCCTGTTCATGGAAGAGATGGAAGTCAATTACGTCGACGACATCCACGAGAAGCTGACCGATATGGTGGGCGATCGCGTCAAGGTGAAGGCCAACATGGGCCGTACCCGCGTTGTCGAGCGCATGGGTACCATCAAGAGCGTCCACCCGGCTGTCTTTATCGTCGAGGTTGACGAGCGCCGCGGCCGCAAGTCGCGTCAGTCCTACCAGTACATCGACGTCCTTACCGGTCAGGTTGAACTGTTCGACCCCGAGAGCGGCGAGCACATCTTTACTCCGCTCGGCAACCAGCTCGAGGAGCATTAACGGTGACCGATCGGTCCCTCATCCTTACTGCGCCGGCAAAGATTAACCTCTACCTGGGGGTTCATACCGAGCGCGATGCCCGCGGCTACCACAAAGTCGATTCCCTGATGGCAGCTGTCGGCCTAGCCGATACCGTGACGGTCACGCCGGCGCAGGCGTTGACCGTCCAGACGGTTCCGGCATCAGATTTTCCCATGCAAAAGAATACTGCCTACCGCGCCGCCGTCGCCATGGCCGATCATTTCGGGCGCGAGGCAAACGTGTGCGTGACGATTGAGAAGCGCATCCCGCTGTGCGCCGGCCTGGGCGGCCCCTCGACGGATGCCGCGGCGGTTATCGTTGCCCTGGCTGAGCTGTGGGGCATCGACCGCACTGATCCTGCGCTGGATGAGATTGCGCGTGGCATCGGCGCCGACGTGCCGTTCTTTTTGCATACGAGCCCCGCATTCTACGTGGGTGGGGGAGACGTTCTGGCAACTGAGTACCCCGCGCTTCCTGTGACGCCCGTTGTGCTGGTCAAGCCGCGGGAGGCGCGCGTTTCGACAATTGAAGCCTATCGACGTTTTGACGAGGCCCCGGTGCCCGCGACTGCGCCCGGTGCCATTGCATCGGCTCTTCGCGTGAGTGATGCGAAGGTGGCGTATTCGCTCATCCATAACAACTTGGGCGTCATTTCTGCTTTGATGGAGCCGCAGATCCAGGCGGTTCTCGACTGGCTGAGCGAACAGGAGGGAACCGTTGCCGTGGACGTGTGTGGGTCGGGTGCCTGCTCGTTTGCCATTTGCGACACCGCCGCCACGGCCGAAAGGCTTGCCGACGCCGCCCAGCAAAATGGCTGGTGGTCCTGCGCGACTGAGCTTATTCCCAACACGGTTCAAATCGACGCGCCAAAGAAATAAAAATTTCTCTAGCACGCGGCGAAAATCTTTGTTACTATAGTCGAGCTAACGGGTTGTGGCTCAGTTTGGTAGAGCACTGCGTTCGGGACGCAGGGGTCGCTGGTTCAAATCCAGTCAACCCGACCAGAGCATGAGGAGGGACCGCTTCTTGCGGTCCCTTTTTTTAGCTATTGTTGTGATACCGCGATACCCGCGGTATACTCATTCGAGCTTGTCTCGCTGTTTTGTGGAGGTCTACATGTTTGGACTGAGGGCTCCTGAGCTCATCATCATTCTCGTCGTTGTCCTGATTATCTTCGGGCCCAAGAACCTGCCGAAGCTCGGCAAGTCCCTCGGCTCTACCGTCAAGAATATCCGCGAGGGTATGGAGGGTGACGATAAGGACGAGACCAAGCAGGCCGAGGACGTTGTGGTCGAGGAGTCCGAGGAGGACAAGAAGATCGCAGAGCTCGAGGCCCAGCTCGCCGCCGCCAAGAAAAAGAAGGCAGAGGACGGCGACGCGGACGCAGAGTAGTCCCATCCCTTTGGGGTGAGCACCTGACCGGCTTGCCCGCAGGCTAGCCGGTCTTTTTCGTTTTGTTGACAGTTGATTGTTTGATCAGAGTTGGGGAGATATCCGTATGGACGCAAGCCAGATCGTACTGACCGCTGAGGGCCGCCAGAAGCTCGTCGAGGAGCTCGCTTGGCGTGAGGGCGATTACGCCAAGGAGATCGTCGAGGACATCAAGGAAGCCCGCGCGTTCGGCGACCTTTCGGAGAACTCCGAGTACGATGCCGCCAAGGACAAGCAGGCCCAGAACGCCGCTCGTATTGCCGAGATCCAGGCCATCCTCGCCAACGCTCAGGTTGCTGCCACCACGGGCGATCTGACCGTCTCCATCGGTTCTACCGTTTCTCTGATTGATCCCAACGGTGAGGTCATGGAAGTCACGCTCGTCGGTACCACCGAGACCAACTCGCTCGAGCACAAGATTTCCAACGAGTCTCCGGTCGGTCACGCCATCATCGGTCACGGCGAGGGCGACTCCGTCGAGGTCGTTACGCCTTCCGGCAAGACTCGCGTCTACACCATCGCCAAGATTGCACGCTAGACCACGGTCCCGCGTAAAGGTATGTTTTCGCTCCCTGGGACCGAATCCTGGGGAGCGTTTTAGTTTGAGGAGCTAACTTATGGCAGAGAACCAGAACGCCGCAGATCAGGCATCGACGCTCAACGACGAGCGCGCCACCCGCCTGGCCAAGCGCGCCGCCCTGTTCGAGGCGGGCCAGAACCCCTATCCCGAGCACTCTGAGCTTGAGGACTACGTTGCCGATATCGAGGCTAAGTACGCCGAGCTTGCCGATGGCGAGGACACCGAGGACGTCGTGAAGATCGCCGGCCGCGTGGTCGCCAAGCGCGGTCAGGGCAAGATCATGTTCATCGTCGTGCGCGATGCGACTGCCGAGATTCAGCTGTTCTGCCGCATCAACGACATGGACGAGGCTGCCTGGAATACGCTCAAGTCCCTCGACCTGGGCGACATCTTGGGCGTGACAGGCGTGGTTGTGCGCACCCAGCGCGGCCAGCTTTCCGTTGCCCCTAAGAGCGCGACCCTGCTTTCCAAGGCCGTTCGTCCGCTGCCCGAGAAGTTCCACGGTCTCTCCGACAAGGAGACCCGATATCGTCAGCGCTACGTCGACCTGATCGCCAACGACGATGTTCGCGAGACCTTCCGCAAGCGCTCGCAGATCCTCTCCACCTTCCGTCGCTTTATGGAGTCCGACGGCTACATGGAGGTCGAGACCCCCATCCTGCAGACCATTCAGGGTGGCGCTACGGCTAAGCCGTTCATCACGCACTTCAACGCGCTCGATCAGGAGTGCTACCTGCGCATTGCTACCGAGCTGCACCTCAAGCGCTGCATCGTCGGTGGCTTTGAGCGCGTCTTCGAGATCGGTCGTATCTTCCGTAACGAGGGCATGGACCTCACCCACAACCCCGAGTTCACCACGATGGAGGCCTACCGTGCCTTCTCCGATCTCGAGGGCATGAAGGCGCTCGCCCAGGGCGTCATCAAGGCTGCCAACAAGGCCATCGGCAACCCCGAGGTCATCGAGTACCAGGGCCAGACCATCGATCTTTCCGGTGAGTGGGCAAGCCGCCCCATGACTGATATTGTCTCTGACGTGCTCGGCAAGAAGGTCACCATCGACACGCCTGTCGAGGAGCTTGCTGCCGCCGCGCGCGAGAAGGGCCTGGAGATCAAGCCCGAGTGGACTGCCGGCAAGATCATCGCCGAGATTTACGATGAGCTGGGCGAGGACACCATCGTCAACCCGACCTTCGTGTGCGATTACCCCATCGAGGTCAGCCCGCTCGCCAAGCGTTTTGAGGACGACCCGCGTCTGACCCACCGCTTTGAGCTGGTCATCGCCGGCCACGAGTACGCCAACGCATTCTCCGAGCTCAACGACCCGGTCGACCAGGCTGAGCGCTTTGCCGCCCAGATGGCCGAGAAGGCCGGCGGCGACGATGAGGCCATGGAGTATGACGAGGACTACGTGCGCGCCCTCGAGTACGGTATGCCTCCCGCGGGCGGCATTGGCATCGGTATCGACCGCGTGGTCATGCTGCTCACCAACCAGGCTTCCATCCGCGATGTCCTGCTGTTCCCGCACATGAAGCCCGAGAAGGGTTTCCAGTCCGGTGCCGCTGCCGCCAAGGCTGCAGAGGCCGGCAACGCCGCGAGCCCGTTCGTTAAGTCGCTTAAGCCCACGCTCGATTACTCCAAGATCGCCGTTGAGCCGCTGTTTGAGGAGTTCGTCGACTTCGATACCTTCTCCAAGAGCGATTTCCGCGCTGTGAAGGTCAAGGCATGCGAGGCCGTCAAGAAGTCCAAGAAGCTGCTGAACTTTACGCTCGACGACGGTACCGGTGCCGACCGCACCATCCTCTCCGGCATCCACGAATACTATGAGCCCGAGGACCTGGTCGGCAAGACCCTGCTTGCCATCACCAACCTGCCACCGCGCAAGATGATGGGCATCCCCAGCTGCGGCATGCTCATCAGTGCCATCTACGAGGAGGAGGGCGAGGAGCGCCTCAACCTGATTCAGCTCGACGCTTCCATCCCTGCCGGCGCAAAGATGTACTAAGTAGTTACGCGGTTCTACGAACCGCGTAACGGCTCGACGCTGCGCGCCGCCCAGAGCGACAATTTGTCATTCAAAAGGCAAGGCATGACCAGAAGGTCTATGCCTTGCCTTTTTCATGCCAACTTGTTCGCTCTGGACGTCGTTCGCTGTCCGTCCTCCACCTGTGGTATTGCCCTGGTTGGCACTTAGGGACGTTCCTTTTGTGCCGGCACTTGGGGACAGTCCTTGTCAAGCTATGGTGCAAGGTGGTCGTTGGGGACGTTCTTAAACGACTGCCTAACGGCTATTGAGCACATGGCTCGCGTGACAGTCGTCTCTTTTATGTTTCCTTTAGCCGTCGCTGCCTAGGATGGGGGTTAGTCGGTAGGAAGGGAGCGTCTATATGAACGACGCGAGCGATCGTGCAATCGAAGAGGACATGCTCGATCAGTTCAATTACTTTGACGATGAGGACGAGGAGCTGATCGATCGTCGCGAGCCGGCGTCGCTCGATGCTTTCGACCTTGTTGATGAAGGGCCCGACGAGGACGAGGTCGAATCGACGGAACCCCCACAGCCTTCGCGCCATGATTCGTTGCTCTCAAGAGTCCCTCTGCACCACGGTGTTCGTGCCGGCGCCCTCCATATGAAAACCGACTGGTGCCAGATCGTGACGGCAGGCGGTGAGCTTGCCGTCGATGCGCCGCTCACCGATAAATCATCCATCATTTGCCGCACCGGTATGCTTATGCTCGCGAGCGGAACGGGTGCCTGGCGTGTACGCGATACCATGAATCGCGTCGCCGCTGTACTCGGTGTCACCATCCACGTTGACTTAAGTCTCCTGTCGTTTGAGTGTACTTGTATCGAAGATGGTCACTGCTTTAACGAGGTCGTCAGCCTACCCACAACGGGGGTCAATACTCATCGCATATGGATGATGGAGAGCTTCTTAAAGGAAATCGAGGTTTACGGGCGCCGGTTTACCGTGCATGAGTACCACGAGATGCTCAAGACCGTTGAGAGTTCAAAACCCGATTACACTCCCTGGCAACAGGGCATTGCGGCGGCCTGTGCTTGCGGCGCCTTTGTCTTTTTGCTCGGCGGCGGCCCTATCGAGATGGCCTGTGCATTTGTGGGCGCTGGTGTCGGCAACTTTGCGCGCTCCCATATTCTCAAGCGGGGCCTTGGCCAGTTTAGCGCGCTGACGATCGGCGTTGCACTCGCTTGCGTCTCGTATCTGCTGGCATTGCTTGGCCTTGGCCAGGTCATACCGGGGGCAATGTCGCACCAAGAAGGCTATATCGGCGCCATGCTCTTTGTGATCCCCGGCTTTCCTCTCATTACGGCAGGCCTCGACATCGCTAAGCTCGACATGCGAAGCGGCATTGAGCGTCTTTCGTATGCTGTGTCGATTATTGTGATGGCGACCCTCGTAGGCTGGATGGTTGCCGAGTGTGTGGGGCTGGCGCCGGATGACTTTGCCCCGCTCGGCCTCTCACCGTTGGCTCTTACACTCTTGCGTATTGTGATGAGCTTTGTCGGAGTATTTGGCTTCTCGGTTATGTTCAACAGTCCGGTAAAGATGGCAGCGGCGGCAGGGCTTATCGGCGCCGTGTCTAATACCTTGCGCCTTACGCTCGTCGATGCGCCGACGCTGCTTCCCTTCTTGGGCCTGAGTGCGGGCATGCCTCCCGAGGCGGCTGCGTTTACCGGCGCACTGGTATCGGGGTTGCTCGCGAGCTTAGCCGAAATCAAGCTTACCTACCCACGCATCGCCCTCACGGTGCCATCGATTGTCATTATGGTGCCTGGCTTGTATCTGTATCGCTCGATGTATTACATGTGCACCTTCGATACGGTCAATATGCTCGGCTGGTTTGTGCGTGCGGTGCTCATTGTGGCGTTTCTGCCCGTTGGCCTGGGTGTGGCGAGAACCCTCACCGACCCCCGCTGGCGCCACACCAGCTAATTGGTGCAAATGAAACTGATCCGCAAAACATGAACGTGGATAATCTCCCGTTTTTGGCCTGTTTACGGGCTCAAGACGGGAGATTATCCACGCTCGTGGAATGGGTGTCCGAAAATCCACGCTCGTTGGGCCGATGCAGAGGCACCTGGCAATTCCTTTTTTGTAGACGTTGTCGCGCGGCTACGGGCAGGAAAGGTCCCAACGGTTAACATATACTCCATATGGGTAAAGAGACCAAAGCGCTGCCGCGGGCGGCGCTTTGCGTTTGAAAAAACTAGCTCGTCTAAGAGGAACTAGCATGTTAGACCGTTTTACCGATCGCGCGCGCAAGGTCATGTCCATGGCCAAGCAAGAAGCGCTCGATCTTCACTCAAATAAGGTGGGTACCGAGCACCTGCTGCTCGCACTCGCCAAGGAGGACGAGGGCATTGCCGCCGAGGCACTGCGTTCGCTCGATATCTCCTACGACGACATCATGGATACTCTTAAAGAGGTCCAGACCACGGTTCCCGAGCCCAGTGAGGAGACCGAGGCGGCCAAGCTCGCCTTTACGCCGCTCGTCATTAGCGTGATGGAGCGTTCATTCCGCGTGGCGCGTGAAAACAACCAGACCTACGTGTCGACCGAGCACTTGCTGATCGGCATCGTCGAAGAGGGCAACGGCATGGCCATGGACATCCTCATGCGCCTGGGTGTGTCGTCCGCCTCCATCAAAAAGGCTATCGAGAAACTCACCGCCAAGGACCAGGATAAGAAGCGCCCGCTCGCTGGCGCCGGTGCTGGTCGTCCCGGTACGGGCCTGCCGTTCTTTAGCGGCTCGGATGCCTCCCAGCAAAAGGGGAGCGGCACCGATACACTTAAGCAGTTCGCGACCAACCTTACGCAGAAGGCACGCGACGGCGAACTCGATCCGGTGATCGGCCGCGAAAAGGAAGTCCAGCGTATGATGGAGATCCTTTCGCGCCGCACCAAGAACAACCCTCTTATCCTGGGCGATCCCGGCGTGGGCAAAACGGCCATCGTCGAGGGACTGGCGCAACAGATTGCTGCCGGCAACGTGCCCGAGAACCTCATGAACCAGAATATCTGGACGCTCGACCTGCCGGGTCTTGTCGCGGGCGCCAAGTATCGCGGTGAGTTTGAGGAGCGCCTCAAGAACGTGATCCAAGAGGCCACCGAGGCCGACGACGTCATCTTGTTTATCGATGAGATGCACACCATCATCGGTGCCGGTTCTGCCGAGGGCTCCATCGACGCGAGCTCCATGCTCAAGCCCGTGCTCGCGCGCGGTGCCTTCCAGATTATCGGCGCCACCACGGCCGAGGAATTCCGCAAGTACCTCACCAAGGACCCGGCCTTCGAGCGTCGCTTCCAGACCATCGATGTCGAGGAGCCGAGCGTCGAGGACACGGTCAAGATCCTGACCGCGCTCAAGCCGCGCTACGAGGAGCACCACCATGTGCGCTATACGCAGGGTGCTATCGAGGCCGCCGCGAACCTTTCCAACCGCTACATTCAGGATCGCTTCCTGCCCGATAAGGCCATCGACCTCATTGACGAGGCCGGTGCCCGCGCCCGCATCGCCGCCAACCGCGCGCCCGAGCCGGTGCGCGAGGCCGAGCATCGCATAGAGGAGCTCAAGGCCGCCGCGCAGGAGGCCACCGAGAGCGACGACATGAACAAGGCCGCCGAGATCACCGAGCAGCAGAAGGCTGCCGAGATTGAACTCGCCGAGGCCAAGGCTGCCTGGACGGCCGAGCTTGACGCCAGCCCGCTCACCATCGATGTGAGTCAGATTGCCGATATCGTGTCCGTGACTTCGGGCGTGCCGGTGTCCTCGCTTACCGAGAGCGAGAGCCGTCGCCTGCTGCAGGCCGAAAGCGTGCTCAAGACGCGCATCATCGGTCAGGATGAGGCTGTCGAGGCCGTTGCCAAGGCCGTGCGCCGCAGCCGCTCGCCGCTCAAGGATCCGCGTCGCCCCGGCGGCAGCTTTATCTTCCTTGGTCCCACCGGCACGGGCAAGACCGAGCTTGCCAAGACGCTCGCCGAGTACCTCTTTGGCAGCAAGGACGCACTCATCAGCTTCGACATGTCCGAGTTCGGTAGCGAGTTCGAGGTCTCCAAGCTCATCGGCAGCCCTCCGGGTTACGTCGGTCACGATGAGGGCGGCCAGCTCACCAAGACCGTTCGTCGCCACCCGTACTCGGTCGTGCTGTTCGACGAGATCGAGAAGGCGCACCCCGATATCTTCAACATCCTGCTGCAGGTGCTGGAAGAGGGTCGTCTGACCGATAGCCAGGGCAAGACGGTCGACTTCCGCAACACCGTGATCATCATGACGTCCAACGTGGGCGCCCGCGAGATTGCGCAGGATGCAAGCGTTGGCTTTGGCACCACCGGCGAGCAGGGCCTCACCTCGAGTGAGATCCGCGGTCGCGCCATGGGCGAGCTCAAGCGCCTGTTCCGCCCCGAGCTGCTCAACCGCATCGACGACATCGTGGTGTTCCAGAAGCTCTCGGGCGAGAATCTCACCAAGATCGCGCACCTGCTGGTGGACGACCTGCGTCAGCGTTTGATTGCCAACGGCATGAACATCAAGCTCACCGATGCGGCCTATGACAAGATCGTGGCCGAGGGCACCGACCTCACCAACGGTGCGCGTCCGCTGCGCCGTGCTATTCAAAAGCTCATCGAGGACCCGCTGTCCGAGGAGCTGCTGGCCGGCGAGTGGGGCGAGGGCGATACCGTCCTGTGCGACGTGGCCGATGGCAAGTTTGTCTTTAGCCACGGCACGGGCGAGATCCCGGCACCGCGTCCGGCGGGCACGCTCGGTGGTGATATCGCCCCGGCGGCACCGCGCACTGGCAACGCCGCGCCCGTGAGCGGCGGCGTGACCTCGGGCCCCGGCGGCATGATGCAAGCCGGTTCCGGCGCGCTGTAGGGCGTAACAAAACCTTGTGTCCACGAGGGCGTTCCAAAGGAGCGCCCTTTTTCTGTTGGAAAGCCCCCTTCGTTCAAAGTAGATCTCATTAAACATATCAATGGCGTATGCATAAACGTTGATCAAGCGTTGAGGTTGGTTGAAGGGTCCAACGTCCCTTCGGCGCGGCCCGTCTAACCTGCTTTATCTTAATAAAGTGGCGTCTCCCCACCGTTAGCCGATGATGCAAGGGCGCTCGGCGTTTTCGACTGGTTTATGCACGCAAAGTCTGGGAATATACAAGGCGCATGTCTTACTGTCTAACCAGTTGCGCCAAGGAGGCACCATGGATTACAAGATCACCGGCTACGAGCCCGCCCAGCTGTTCCATTTCTTTGAGGAGGTCAGCGCGATCCCCCGTGGGTCTGGCAACGAGAAGGGCATCAGCGATTTCCTGGTTGCGTTTGCCAAGGAGCGCGGCCTCGATGTGTACCAGGACGAGGTCTACAACGTCATCATTCGCAAGCCCGCTTCTGCCGGCGCCGAGAATGCCCCGACCGTGATGCTGCAGGGCCACATCGATATGGTGTGCGACAAGTTGGGCTCTGTTGAGCACGACTTTACGACCGACGGTATCGACCTGGTCGTCAAGGACGGCGTCCTCACCGCTAACGGCACCACCCTGGGCGCCGACAACGGTATTGCTGTCGCTCTGATGCTTACTGTGCTCAACGACGATTCGATCGTTCATCCCGCCCTCGAGTGCGTATTCACCACCGACGAGGAGACTGGCCTGGTCGGCGCCGAGACGCTCGACAAGTCCCAGATTAGCGCCCGCACCATGATTAACCTTGACTCCGAGGAAGAGGGCGTTGCCACCGTCAGCTGCGCCGGCGGCGTCGTTGTTACCTACACCTGCCCCATCGTGCGCGAGCACAAGACCGGCAGCACCCTCACGCTCGACATCTCCGGCCTACTGGGTGGTCATTCCGGCAACGATATCAACCTGGAGCGCGGCAACGGCAACCTCATCATGGCCCGCATCATCGACCGCCTGATGGTCGCCGGCGAGCCCGCCATCGTCAGCTTTAACGGCGGCACTAAGGACAACGCCATCAACCGTGAGTGCAAGGCCGAGCTGGTTTACGCCGACCACGCTGCCGCCGAGGCCGCGGCCCAGATCGCAAAGGACATCATCGCCGACGTCACTGCCGAGCTCGAGGTCTTCGACCCCGGCTTTACCTGCACCGTCGAGATTGCCGACGACGCCGAGGTCGAGGCCATGGATCAGAAGTCCGCGCTTGCCCTCATCCGCGCCCTGCGTCTTGCCCCTAATGGCGTGATTCGCCGCAACGTCGCCACCGACGGCTCCGTCGAGGTTTCCTCCAACATCGGCGTGGTCGCCACTTTCGACGACCAGGTCAAGATCATGCTGTCCCCGCGCTCCTCGATCACCTCGCTGCAGAACGAGTTCAAGGACCGCCTGCAGACGCTGGCCGATGTCTTGGGCTTCGACGCCAAGTTTGAGTTCGAGTATCCCGGCTGGAGCTATGCCGAGCATTCGCCGGTCCGCGACGTTTTTGTCGAGAGCTATCGCGAGCTCTTTGGCTCCGAGCTGCGCATCGAGTCCATTCACGCTGGCCTTGAGTGCGGCCTGTTTGCTGAGGCCCTGCACGGCCTGGACGCCATCGCCGTGGGCCCGACGCTCTCCGATGTCCACACCCCGGACGAGAGCATGGAGCTCGCTTCTGCCGAGCGCTTCTACGAGCTGCTCATCGACGTCCTCAAGCGCCTTGCCGCGTAAGGGTCGCGCTAGCAGCAGTTCGAGCCACGTGCTAGCGGATTGCAAATGACATTACGAGAGGGGGCATCCGAACTTTTGCGACGGGTGCCCCCCTCTTCTTTTAAGAAATGTGGATTGATTGGCGCCTAGCCCATATCCGCCTTGATGAGGTCGAGGGTGCGCTGGCAGTTTTCGCGGACGGGGCCGAGCATATGCTCGCACAGGTCCGCCATGCCGGGCAGGTCGGCGTATTCGTCCATGATCTCTTCCATGCAAATGGGCACCTCGTAGGCGAGGTCCAGCATGGTCGCAAAGCAAAACTTCTCGGATAGCCCGGCATCGGTGAGCGCCGCCTCCAGCGCGGGGTCGCCCATACCGTGGTATCGGCGGATAGCGCCTGGACCGATGCGCCCCACTCGATTTTCGCCGCCAACGCTCATGGCAAGGCGCGCCCGGCGGCGCATACGCTCGTACGCCAAGCCCGATGCGACATCGTACATGGGTGCGAGCGCTGCGTTTGTGCCTTTACCTAGGATGAGCGAGTAGTTTTTAGCGTGTGCGTCAGGCGCTCCGATAATGGCGTTATAGAACAACATATAGGTAAAAAGCACAAGATTCATGTGGTGGGGGACTGTGTTAATCAGTCGTTCTTGGATGTCTCGTGTGGTTGGTCCTCCGTCGTCGGTGTATTTCTGGCTTGGCAATACACCGAGCGCCTGGCAAAAGTCCTCCTGATGCAGCCTTTCGATATTTCCGCTGCTATTGACCATTCTGTCGTACCGTTCAACGACGAGTGCGGCTTCGTCTTCAAATGTGCAATAGGAGACGTTGGCAGTTGGAATGCCAACACGCCGAGCCGTTTTCATGCAGACGAATTCGTTTAAGGCCTGATGTTTGAACCCAACGACGCCATTTTTGAAGATATGGGTAGTGGGGGATGACCCTAGACATTCGCACCATTGGCCATCATGCCAAGCTAGTGCAAATTTGCCTTGGTTGCCGCCCAGGGACCAGCTTTCGTTGGAGCCCATCCATGTCTCTCTTTCGTTATCGCGAATTGCTTTGAGCTTGTGAGCGATTTGAGAATTGGTAAGCGGGCGGTATGCCGAGACCCTGCCGCGGGCGGCGCCTAATTGATCGGTTCGACAAAACTGAACGGCCCCTGCGCAGTCAAGACCGATATGGCACAAGAGGGCGACGGGGTTGTTGGATGCAACGTCATGCTCGGCGGCAATAGCGCGACGCTGCTCTTGGCTGTCGGGCAAAAGGCCAAATAGGAACGGGCGGACGATGTTATGGCCATACGTGCGATTGGAAAGCGGCATTGTAAGCGATAGTGGTGCTCCGCGATAGGTTGGGGCGTATACAAAACTGCAGAGTCCATGCTCGTCTTGCCGGAGAGTGCCTGCGATTTCGCCACAAATGAGGGCCGCAAGCTCCATCTCTGCCATTTATTTCACAACCTTACAGTCAAAGGAGAGGTCTGAAGTGTCGGAAAGGCCTTGCTCGGCTGCGATTTGGGCCAGCAAGGCACCATAGGAAGATGGCGTTCCCTGTCGAGCGGGTCGTCTGCCTACGCTTGGCTTTGGCAGGGCATTCGAGTTCGCGATAGGGAGGTCCGCTTTCGTCGTCGGATGTTCGGAGGGCGATGCGATGGAGTCGTTATCGCTTTGCGCAAAGAGACCTATGCCGAGTGCGTTAAAGACGGACAGCAACTTGTCGAGTCGAATGCCGGTGGCGTCTCCTAGCTCGAGCGATGCGAGCAGGCGCTCTGAAACACTGGCCGTTTTGGCGAGGGCGGCACGGGTGAGACCCTGAGCCTCGCGTGCCTGGCGCACGTAGATGCCAGCTTGGCGCGGTGTGGTGATGGGAAGGGTATTCACGGCGATCTCCTAACGTGCAGACTTTTGCATATCAGTATGACATGCAAAAGTCTGCATGAAAAGGCCTCATGCAAAACTTTGCATGAGGCCTTGTACTGGCGTTGAGTTTTGAGCGATTGTGTTTGGCGTTACAGCGCCAAAATCCCCAGATGCTCAAGCAAGATCTTAAGTCCGATGAGGATGAGCACGATGCCGCCCACGATGGTGGCAGGTTTTTCGTAGCGCGCGCCAAAGGTGTGGCCGATCGCTACGCCGGCGACGGAGAAGATAAACGTTGTGACGCCGATAAGCGATACAGCGGGAACGATGTCGACCGAAAGCGCGGCGAACGAGATGCCCACGGCCAGGGCGTCGATTGAAGTGGCGATGGCGAGGATCAGGTACTCGCTCAGTTCAATCTTTTCGGCATTCTTGCCGTCGCCTTCATCCTCGTCCTCGGTAAAAGCCTCCCACAGCATTTTGCCGCCGATGAAGGCCAAAAGGATAAAGGCAATCCAATGGTCGATGGGGCCGATGATGCCCATAAACTGGCTGCCAAGCGCCCATCCGATCACGGGCATGCCGGCCTGGAAGCCGCCAAAGAACAGGCCGAGCACTACGGCGACCTTAAGGTTGATCTTCTTCATGCCAAGGCCCTTGCAGATGGATACGGCAAAGGCGTCCATCGAAAGGCCAATGGCGAGCAGCACGAGCTCTACGAGTCCCATGGTTTGGCTCCCTCCTTGCGGGCGAACCCGCGTGTACTTCTGACAGGGGAGCAACAAAAAAGACCCGTGGCGTACGCGCCGCGCGTACAACCACGAGTCTCGTTCATTAAGGCAAGCCAGACCGTGTCGGCCAGTATGTTGACTTGCCGCGCCACCGGAGGCGAACCCGGTCACGCGACTACTCCCTCATTCATGTGAATCCCGATGCTACCACATGAACAGCTCATTTGGGTTGAGGCTCTCAGCGGTGTTCGCTCATTCTGTAAGCATCGGATTTCGCGAGCGCCGCGGGGACAAACCGTGAGAAACTATTTAGCGTTTATGGAGCGTATGCGATGGGAGCGATGCCTTGGATAAGAACGAGCTGCAAAAGCGTATGGAACAGGCCATCCGCCTGACGGCACCTGGCCAGCCGATCCGCACCGCCCTCGACATGATCATTGCTGGTCACCTGGGCGCTCTTATTTGCGTCGGCGACACCGAAAACGTGCTCGCTGCTGGTAACGACGGCTTCCCGCTCAACATTTCGTTTACCTCGAACCGCCTGTTCGAGCTTTCCAAGATGGACGGCGCCATCGTCATCGACGGCGACCTCACCCAGATCCTGCGCGCCAACTTCCACCTCAATCCCGATCCCTCGCTTGCCACGAGTGAGACGGGCATGCGTCACCGCACCGCCGCCCGCATGTCGGTGCTCACGGATGCCATCGTGATCTCGGTCTCGGCCCGTCGTGCCGTCGTCAACGTGTACGTTCACGGCAAGAGCTACGAGATCCAGCCCGTCACCACCATCATGAGCTCGGTCAACCAGCTCGTCGCCACGCTCCAGACTACCCGTCAGTCGCTCGACCGCTCCCTGCTGCGCCTGACGGCCCTCGAGCTCGACGACTACGTTACGCTCGCCGACATTACCGGGATTTTCTCGAGCTTCGAGATCATGCAGCAGGCAAAGACCGAACTTAAGGATTGCATTGTCAAGCTGGGCAACCAGGGCAAGCTCGTGCAGATGCAGCTCGAGCAGCTCGCCGGCTCCAGCATGGATACCGAGTACGACCTGATGATTCGCGACTATGCGAGCGATTCCTCCGAGGCCAATGCCGAAAAGATCCGCGCCAACCTGAGCCGTATGACGCCCAAGGACTTGTCCGACCCGCAGCATGTGGCGGCGGTTCTGGGTTACGACGACCTGGACGAGGACTCCGTCATGACACCGCTGGGCCTGCGCACGCTTTCGCGCGTGTCCGTCGTGCGCGACGGCGTGGCCGAGAAGATCGTCGACGAGTATGGATCGCTGCAGGAGCTCATGGACGACATCAGCGAGGATCCGGAGCGCCTAGGCGACTTTGGCGTCAACAACCCTGCCATTCTTGCGGACTCCCTGTACCGCATGAAGGGCACCAAACAGGGGAACGCATAATGGCGCCCGTATGCGCCGTGGTCGTTGCCGGCGGCAGTGGCCAGCGCTTTGGAAATCCCGGCGGCAAGCAGCTCGTTAACGTGGCGGGCCGTCCGCTCATGAGCTGGTCTATCCGCGCATTTGACCGTAGCAATAAGGTCGGCCACATCGTGGTGGTGTGTCCTTCCGAGCGCCGTGCCGAGATGCGCCGCCTGGCCATCGACCCGTTTGACTATGACACGCCCATCAGCTTTGCCGATGCCGGCGAGACCCGCCAGGATTCCACCCATGCCGGCGTGCATGCGGCTCCGACGGGTTTCGAATATGTCGCCATCCACGACGGCGCCCGTCCGCTCATTACGACCGAGGCCATCGATCATGCGATCGACGTGCTTGTGGGCGACCGTGCCCTCGACGGCGTCGTGTGCGGCCAGCCTGCCATCGACACGCTCAAGATCGTCGATGGCGACAACATCGTCGAGACGCCGCCGCGCGAGCTCTATTGGGCCGCGCAGACGCCGCAGATCTTTAGCGTCGACGCCATGAAGCGCGCTCACGCCGCTGCTATCGCCGAGGGCTTTATCGGTACCGACGATTCATCGCTGGTCGAGCGCATGGGTGGGCGCGTCCGCTGCGTCCAGAGCCCACGCGACAACCTAAAGGTGACGGTGCCCGAGGACCTTCGTCCCGTAACCGCGATTCTGCTTGGCCGTATGGCCGAGGGAGAGGACCTTCCCCATGTTCAGTAACCTGCGCATTGGCCATGGCTACGACGTCCACCGTCTGGTGGAGGGGCGTCGATGTATCATCGGCGGTGTTGACATTCCCTACGAGCGCGGCCTGCTGGGCCACTCGGATGCCGATGTGCTCGCGCACGCCTTGGCCGACGCCATTCTGGGCGCCTGCCGCGGGGGAGACATCGGCAAGCTATTCCCCGATACCGACCCCGCCTATGAGGGTGCCGATTCGATGGTGCTGCTCGCTCGCGTGATGGACTACGCGCGCGAACTGGGCTTCGAGTTTGTCGATGCCGATTGCACCATTGCCTGTCAGCAACCCAAGATCACCCCGCACCGCGATGCCATGCGCGCCAACCTTGCCCATGCCCTGGGCGTCGACGTCGAAAACGTGGGCGTCGCCGCCACTACGACCGAAAAGCTCGGTTGGGAAGGTCAAGGCGAGGGAATTGGCGCCTGGGCCGTCTGCCTGCTACAGAAAACTGTTAAGGAGTAACGAATGCGTATCTACAACAGCGCTACCCATAAAAAGGAAGAGTTCCAGCCCATCGAGTCCGGCAAGGTCCGCATGTACGTGTGCGGCCCCACGGTCTACGACAACATCCACATCGGCAATGCCCGCACGTTCATCAGCTTTGACGTGATTCGTCGCTGGCTCATCGCGAGCGGCTACGAGGTCACGTTCGCCCAGAACCTCACCGATGTCGATGACAAGATCATCAAGCGCGCCAACGAGCAGGGCCGAACGGCCGCCGAGGTCGCGACGGAGTTCTCTGACAAGTTCATCGGCGTCATGCGCGCCGCCAACGTGCTCGATCCCGATGTGCGCCCCCGCGCCACCAAGGAGATCGGCCCCATGATCGCCATGATCAAGACGCTTATCGAGCAGGGCCACGCTTACGCCGCCGATAACGGCGATGTGTACTTTGCCGTGCGCAGCGATCCCAACTATGGCCAGGTCTCGGGCCGCAACATCGATGACCTTATGGTTGGTGCGCGCATCGAGGAGAACGAGGACAAGAACGACCCGCTCGACTTTGCCCTGTGGAAGGCCGCCAAGCCCGGCGAGCCCAGCTGGCCGAGCCCCTGGGGCGAGGGCCGTCCCGGCTGGCACACCGAGTGCGCCGCCATGGTGCACCGCTACCTGGGCACCCCGATCGACATCCACGGCGGCGGCTCCGATCTTGCCTTCCCGCATCACGAGAACGAGTGCGCCCAGGCCACTTGCGCCTGGCACCAGGATTTCTCCAACACCTGGATGCACACGGGCATGCTGCTGGTAGACGGCGAGAAGATGTCCAAGTCGCTCGGTAACTTCTTTACGCTGGCCGAGGTGCTCGAGCAGCACTCCGCTGCCGCTCTGCGCCTGCTGATGCTGCAGACGAGCTATCGCTCGCCGCTCGACTTTTCTTGGGAGCGCCTGGAGGGTGCCGAGAACTCGCTCACGCGTATCGCCGGTACGGTCGAGAACCTGCGCTGGGCCGCGAACCATGCGACGGCCGATGCCGATGAGGCAGCATCCGAGGCGTTTGCCGCCAAGGCCGCCGAGACCCGTGCCACCTTTAAGGAGTGCATGGACGACGACTTTAACACCGCTGGTGCCATGGGTGCCGTCTTTGGCTTTGTGACCGAGTGCAACCAGTACCTGGAGCAGGCGGGCGACGCTGCCGACAAGGCCGCCGCGCTTGCCGCCGCCGATACGCTGGTCGAGCTGCTCGATACGTTTGGCGTTGAGCTCCCCGAGCCCAAGGTCGAGCTGCCGCTGGGTCTGCTAGGCGTTGCCGCCGGCCTGGTCGCCTACACGGGCGACGATGTGGACGAGGCCGCTGCCAAGATTCTCGAGGCCCGCGCCGAGGCCCGCGCCGCCAAGAACTGGGATCTGGCAGATGCCATCCGCGATCAGCTCAAGGACCTGGGCCTGACGATCGAGGATACTGCCGCGGGCACCCGTATTAAGACTCTCTAATCCCTGCGGGTTTCCCAAGCACCCGACCGCCCGAGTCACGGCACCTTGCCTTTCAATCGTCGGTCATGACCTCAAGGTCTATGCCCTCCTCTTTCAAGGTAATCTGCCGCACCTCGGGCGGTCGGTCTATTTGTTTCGTTTGATAGTCGTATTTAGGAGGTCGCTTTATGGCCGACAATCGCAAGCATGCACCGCGTGGAGGCAAGCAGGCTGCTTCTGGCTCGCGCCCGATTCGCCGCAATGACCGCGCTGCCGCTTCCAAGGGCCAGCGCGAGCGCTCCCAAGCCCAGGCTGCGCGTCCGCAGCGAGATCGCAACCGCGAAAACAGTCAGGTCCCCAAGGGCGAGTTTATCGAAGGTCGCCGTGCTGCCGCCGAGGCCCTGCGCACCGGCTTTCCCGTCAAGTGCGCGCTCATCGCCGAGGGCGGGGAGCGCGATGCTGCTTTGTCTCGTCTGGTCGATGACCTCAACGCCGCGGGTGTCCGCATTAAGTATGTGCCGCGCGCGCAGCTCGATGCGCTGTCGAGCCATGGCGCTCACCAGGGCATTGCGCTCGAGGTGGGTAATTTCCCCTATGCTGATGTCGCCGATATCCTCGATCGCGCGGGTGACGGACCGGCGCTCGTCGTCGTGCTCGACCATGTGACCGACGATGGTAACTTTGGTGCGATCGTGCGCTCCGCCGAGGTCGTGGGCGCGGCGGGCGTCATCATTGCAAACAAGCGCGCCGCCGGTGTGACCGTGGGCAGCTACAAAACCTCTGCTGGTGCCGTCATGCACCTGCCCATCGCGCAGGTTCCCAATATCGCCCGAGCGCTTGACGACCTCAAGGCCGCCGGCTTTTGGGTGGGCGGTGCTTCCGAGCACGCCGAGGGCAGCTGCTGGGATGCTCCCTTTGAGGGCCGCGTTGCGCTCGTCATGGGCTCCGAGGGCGACGGCATCTCGCGCCTGGTGCTCGAGAAATGCGACTTTTTGACCAAGCTTCCCCAGCGCGGCATGACCGAGAGCCTCAATGTTGCCCAAGCGACCACGGCGCTGTGCTTTGAGTGGCTGCGCCGCAACGCCGGCGAGCTCATGGGGGAGGAGTAGCGCATGTCCAAGAAGAACCGCGTCAAGTCCAAGGCCAAGCGCTTTGGCGAGGGCTCGGCCAAGCCAATTGTTTCGGCCGCGACCTATGGCGTGGGCGGCAATGCGTTTGCGCAGGCTATCGCTGATCCGGTCTCGACGGTGCACTCCAATAAGCCCGAGCTGCTGGTGGTCGACGGCTACAACGTGATTCACTGCACGCCGCGCTACGAAAAGCTCGTGTACGACCATTCCGACGATCCGTATTCCAGCGACGTCCACGATATGGCGCGCACCGCCCTCATCAACGACGTCGCCGCCTTTGCCCAGGGCCGCTACGAGGCCGTGATCGTGTTCGACGGCGCGGGCAATATCTCTAACGAGCGCCCCAACCTGCCGGCCCGCGGCGTGCGCATCGAGTTTTCGCCGACGGGTGTCTCTGCCGATACCGTGGTGCAGAAGCTCTGCATCGAGGCACGCGAGGAAGGCCGCGCGTGCTCCGTGGTATCGAGCGACGGTACGATTCAGGCCGTCGTCATGGGCAAGGGCGTCACGCGCATCTCGAGCCGCATGCTGGTGGACGAGATCAAACAGATCGATAACGACGTTCACGAGGCAGAGGAAGCCCCGCAGATCAAGATGACTCTGGGCAGTCGCCTGAGCCCCGATGCCCTGGCCAAGCTCAAGGCCCTTCGTGGCCGGTAGGGGAGTATCTGTAGAGACCAGCTACTCGGCTGGTCAATTCACTGGCTTGTAGTTATTGGATTGTGGACTTGCCATCGCCAAAACGAATAGTTTTTTGTTTTGGCGAACAGACGAAACTATTCGTTCTGGCGAATAGTTTTGAGATGTGGTCGGTCGAAGGGCCTGTTGCGCCCCATCCTCAATTCCTTTATCCTTAACAGGCTTCGCGCGAAAGCGCCAAGTGTGCCAGTGTGGCGCAACGGTAGCGCAACTGATTTGTAATCAGTGGGTTGCAGGTTCGATTCCTGTCACTGGCTCCATGAGAGTTTCGGGCTCTGTTCCCTTGTGGGACAGGGCCCGTTTCTATTTAGGTGGTGCGCCATCGGGTTGGCGCCCATCCCGTTTTTGGTTTGTCTCGTCCTCTAGTTTGTCTAAATCTGTAACACCAAGACCGATATTTGGCATCTAGCTGTTACAGATTGAGATGAAACTTAGGGTGTTTTAGGAATATCTTGATCTGTAACATGTAGAAGCGGAATAGGCCTCTTGCTGTTACAGATCGAGACAAGGGCGGGTGCGGACCTGGATGTCCTGCGCGAGCGTGGATTTCTGGACACGCGAGCGAAGAAAATCTCCCGACCGGAGAACGAGCGTGGATAATTAACTTGGATAGGGAGCTAAGGTAAACACCGATTGTCTATCCACGGCTTTAGAAGCAACGACCCCGATTTCATTGTGGAATCGGGGTCGTTTGTGCCTCAGGAATCCGAATGGATTAATCGAGCTCCTAAGGGACTTCTTGGGTTCTTGCTAATGGTCTGCCGAGGATGTCCCCAATGCAAACAGCGGGCATCTACTCAATATAGCTGGGGTTCTTCTTGATGATCACGCGTGCAGCGATGAAGGAGACGACGATGGCGATGATGGCGACAACGCATGCCAGCACGAAGTTGCCCATGGACCCATCGGGAGCGATAAAGATGAGTGCCGAAAGAAGGCCGGGGCATGCTCCCGCAACATACTCTTTCAGAACAAAGATGCCTGCAGGGAGTCCAGCGCAGAGCGCGCCGATTGCCGTGCCGACAAGCAGGCGGGGACGCTCGATGAGGCAACCGTAGAACGCGGGCTCGGTTACGCCACAGAGTGCGGTGACGGCAACCGTGGTGACCATACCCCTCTTCTCTTTGTTTCCCTTCATGGCAGTTGCCAGGGCGAGGCTCGTGCCGCCAATGCAGAGGTTCGAGATGAATCCAAAGATAATGGGTGCCCAACCGAGCTGCGCCAGGCTCGTAACTTCGATTGCGATGTAAGCCTTATCGAGACCGAGCATGACGAAATAGGGGTTAAGGGCTGCCAGGATCGGAGTGGCGATAAATGCCACGTTGTCCATAAGCCACGTGACGGCATCGCTCAGCGCGTAGCCCATCATGCTGCCGGCGGGGCCAAGGATAATCAGCTCGACGGGCACGACGATGATCATGGTGAGCAGCGGCTTTAAGAACAGTTTGGTAACGTCGGGAATGATTTTCTGAAGACCGCGATCGACGAAGTACATGAACACGACGCCCAGTACGATTGGCACCACCGTGCTCGAGTAGTCATTCGTCGGGATGGGGATGCCAAGAAAGTCGAGACCCTCAGCACCGCTAATGGACGAGCTGATCATGATCGCGCCCAGCAATGCGCCCATGATGGGCTGCATCTTCATGACGGCTGCGAGCTGATAACCAAGATAAACGGGCAAGAAGCTAAACGAAGCGCTAAAGATCGCCAACAGGACCTGGGCGGTTCCGCTATCGGTGCTCAATCCGCAATAATTGACCAGGAGATTCTTGATCGAAAGAATGAGTCCGCCAACGATGAGCGCCGGGACGATGGGCATGAATACCTGTGCAGAGACGTTCCCGAATTTCTCAATCAAGCCCATGGCGGTGTTACCGCTTTTAATGCCTTCTGCAAGGTCTTTGGCCGTTTGGGCATCGTCGGCAACCGTGCCACCGCCGACTTCGATTCCCGCGAAGTCGAGGAAGTCGTTGTAAGCCTCGGTGACGTTGGGGCCGATGATCACCTGAAGCTGGCCACCGCTGACTACTGCCCCGAGCGCCTGATCGGCCGATTTGGCGAGCTGGAGATCGATGATCGAGGTGTCTCGTGCGTCGATGCGAAGGCGCGTCGCACAATGAGTTACCGATGTAATGTTCTCTTTGCCGCCAACAGCCTTTAGGACTGTTTCGGACATTGCCTGATATTTCATCTCTTTCTCCTAACCTTCCTGCTCCTGATACTTCGAGATAAGGTCTCGGTACCAATACCAGCTCTTTTTGGGGGTGCGCTCCAGATTGTTTTCGAAGTCGATATGGACAAGTCCGTATCGTTTTTCGTAGCCGTTGATCCAGCTATACAGATCCATCGTCGACCAGAGGTAGTAGCCCTCAACGCGCGCACCGTCGCGCTTGGCCCTCATCATGTGCTCGATGAACTGGCCCAGAAGCTCGATGCGGTCATCATCGTGGACCATTCCGTCTGCGTCTGGTTGCTCATAGGCGCCATGTCCGTTTTCCGTAATAAAGATGCGGGGCGCGTCATAGCGCTCGTGGACATCCATGATGGTTGAATACATGCAACCTGGGAGTATTTCGCGGCCCCATTTATTGCGGGGAACATTGCTGTCGCGGGCGCTTTCAAACAAGGGCGCAATGCATTTTCCTTCGACCTTTTTGCTCGAACCGCCCTTATTGTTCGCCGAAACGGCAAGCTCTCCACCGTGCCAGTCGGTTACATACTCTCGGCAATACACGTTGAGTCCAATAAAATCGACTTTACCGTCTCTGAATTCTTCTACGTCATTTGGGGATCGATAGAGCGAGACGCCAAGTTTTTCAAGGATTTCGTCCATTTCTGGCGGCAGTTGACCCTGAAGCGCTGGTGCCAGAATCATGCGATTGGCGAAAAAGTCTGCGTATCGAAATACGTCATCAGGGTGCTCGGTTGCCGGGTCGAGTTCGACAACGCCGCCATCGTGGACGGCGCCGATGATGCCGTCGTAGCCCATTTGACGATATGTTCGGACTGCGAGTGCGCTTGCGCGCATCAGGTTGTACTGAAACTGCATGTACGACTGAACGTCGAGCGATCGATTGGGGGGATAGTTGCCCAACATGTTTACGCAGTAGCTGTAGAAATGCGGCTCGTTAACGGTAGCCCAGATTTTGACGCGGTCTCCAAAGCGCTCAAAGCAAATCTTGGCGTATTTGCAGAACCACTCTGCCATGTCATTGTTCAGCCATCCGCCTTTGCAAGCAAGCGTGAATGGCAGATCGTAATGGAACAGCGTAACGTTGGGCTCTATGCCATTTTCGAGGCAGCAATCAATGACCCGATTATAAAAATCGATACCCTCTTCATTCACTTCGCCGATACCCGTGGGGATGATTCGACTCCATGAAAGAGAGAAGCGATAGGTGTTTTGTCCGCCTTCTTTCATCATGCGGATATCTTCTTCATAGCGATGGTAGAAGTCGCAAGATACATCACCGTCAACATGGTTGATGTTCTTATTGCTTGTGTGGCTAAAGAAATCCCACTCGCCAAGGCCTTTGCCGTCTTCGTTCCAGGCACCCTCGCACTGATAAGACGCCGTGGCGGAACCCCAGAGAAACGGCATGTTGTTCACGTTGCCCATGAATCCCCTTTCCATCATTCAACACGGTGGATACGTGTGGCGGAATTACGATTAAGATGACGTCAACTGATTTGAATCATAGGAGAACGACCAAAGCTGTTTGATTCAATAAATGAACTATGATTTCGAGGAGAGCGGAAAGAGGGATCACGTGAATATCAATGACTTCGATGTGCTCAATCGCATTAGCTCCATCATCAACAGCGAGTTTGGGTCAAACGATGCCGCCATCGCTCGATATCTCGTCGCTCACATTAGGCGTTCGAGCGAAATCAATGTTGCCGCAATAACCCGCGATGCATTCGTGACCCGTTCCGCTGTTCGTCGTTTCTGCAATCGATTGGGCTACCAGTCTCTTAGCGATTTGAAAGAATCATTTACTCAATCAGTCTTTCCAAGCGACTTAAGCCATCGAGAGGAGGAATTTGGCTACGAGGAGTACAGGGCAGAGCTCGACGTTCGCATGATCGAGATGTTCGCTGAGGTTGAAAGCGGCGTGTCCGATATTGCTATTAAGCACCTTGCCGACGAAATTGATGGCCATAAAAACGTTGAAATCTGGTGCACCAATAATGTGAGCGCCAATCTCGTACGATTTCAGCAGGAAATGTTTTATGCGGGCAAGATAGTTCGCATAGTTGCTGGGGCTAACGTCGCGGAATTGAAAAACATGGGAGACGCTTCGCAGTCATTGATAATTCTCGTATCGGTCTCCGGGCTATTTGCGTCACAGGCGCGTGAGTATCTTGATTGCCGTTCGGGCAGGAAGATTCTAATAACTGCGTTTAGCAACGATGACAAATCGAGGTCTTTTGACCGTGTATATCGTCTTGGTAATGCGGGAAACGGAATTGACCGACTCGGCGTTTATTCGAAATACGCCATGACTTATTTCTTCGACTTGCTATCGTCGTGTTACTTGAGTCGCTACCCCTGCACCAAGGGGGAGCCGCTCTATGGGTCTACTTTGGCCTGGCCCGAGTAGTTGCGGCTCTATAGTTCTCCCGCCTGGAGAATGAGCGTGGAAAATCTGCCACTTTGGCCTTAGAGCCGCGCTAAAAGCGGGAGATTATCCACGCTCGATCGTGCCGTGGAAGCCCGATTGCAACCTGTGTAATAGTGCAAGAGGGTCGTTATCGAAGTTCGTTCCAGCCAGCGTACTCCACTACGACAAAGTGTTCCCTCGGGAAATGTCACCGCTACATGCAAATTCACCGTCCTTCATATCCAAACACAGCAAAACCGCAGGTCAAGGCTATATAGATACGCCCGGAACCGTGTATCTAGAGGTTTTCGTTGACAGCCCCCAAGGTTGCATCGTATTATCTTTTTCGTTCGCGGGGGCGGCGGTCCAAAAGACCAAAGAACCTGCGGATACTTGAACGATTGGGAGTTTGCCCGAGTGGTTAATGGGGACGGGCTGTAAACCCGTTGGCTCTGCCTACATAGGTTCGAATCCTATAGCTCCCACCCGTCAAGTGCCTGTATAGCTCAGTCGGTAGAGCACTTCGTTGGTAACGAAGAGGTCACCAGTTCAAGTCTGGTTGCAGGCTCCATCCGGCGGTGTAGCTCAGTTGGTTAGAGCACACGGTTCATACCCGTGGCGTCACTGGTTCGAATCCAGTCACCGCTACCATAGGTAACACGGTGGCTTCTCAATAGTATGTTGAGAGGCCACTATGGTATAAAGGCAAAGTCCCGTCCGGGGACGACCTGTTTAGAGGAGGGCTTTATGGCCAAAGAGAAGTTTGAGCGCACTAAGCCGCATGTTAACATCGGCACCATTGGTCACGTCGACCACGGCAAGACCACGCTGACCGCCGCCATCACCAAGGTTCTCTCCGAGACCGAGGGCTGCAAGGCTGACTTCACTGCGTTCGAGAACATCGACAAGGCTCCCGAGGAGCGCGAGCGCGGCATTACGATCTCCGTCTCCCACGTCGAGTACGAGACTGCTGCCCGTCACTACGCTCACGTTGACTGCCCGGGCCACGCTGACTACGTCAAGAACATGATCTCCGGTGCTGCTCAGATGGACGGCGCTATCCTGGTCATCGCCGCTACCGACGGCCCCATGGCTCAGACCCGCGAGCACATCCTGCTCGCCCGTCAGGTCGGCGTTCCTTACATCGTCGTTTTCCTGAACAAGTGCGACATGGTCGACGATGACGAGCTCATCGACCTCGTCGAGATGGAGACCCGTGAGCTCCTCTCCGAGTACGATTTCCCCGGCGACGACATCCCCGTCATCCGTGGTTCCGCTCTGGGCGCTCTCGAGGGCGACGCCAAGTGGATGGACGCTATCCGCGAGCTCATGAACGCCGTCGACGAGTACATCCCGACGCCTGCTCGTAACAACGACCTCCCGTTCCTGATGGCCGTTGAGGACGTTATGACCATCTCCGGCCGTGGTACTGTTGCTACCGGCCGTGTCGAGCGCGGTGAGCTCAAGCTCAACGAGCCCGTCGAGATCGTCGGCATCAAGGATACCCAGAACACCGTCGTTACCGGTATCGAGATGTTCCGTAAGTCCATGGACTTCTGCGAGGCTGGCGATAACGTCGGTCTGCTGCTCCGCGGCATCAAGCGCGAGGACATCGAGCGCGGCCAGGTTCTCTGCAAGCCCGGTTCGGTTACCCCGCACACCAAGTTCACCGGCGAGATCTACGTTCTGACCAAGGAGGAGGGCGGCCGTCACACCCCGTTCTTCGATGGTTATCGTCCTCAGTTCTACTTCCGTACCACCGACGTTACCGGTACGGTCAAGCTCCCCGAGGGCACCGAGATGGCTATGCCTGGTGACCACATCACCATCGAGGGCGACCTCATCCACCCGATCGCCATGGAGGAGGGCCTGCGCTTCGCTATCCGCGAGGGTGGCCACACCGTCGGTTCGGGCATCGTCTCCACGATCATTGAGTAAATTAGCTCTCTGATAGTTGACTTAGAGAACCCGGCACTTATATGGGTGCCGGGTTCTTTTCTGCAATGGATATTGAGCCGTTGCTGGTGTCGAGAGGATCAATAATGGTCCTGGTTGCACCGTCGATTAGATCTCGCTGGCTTCATTGATGTGTTCCAAATATGAATGGATTCAGCGAGAACCAATTGATTCGAGGTTTTCATTGACAGCACTTACATAGAGCTGATAAAGTACCATCTCGTGCCCGTACGGGGCGGATATGAAAGGTTCAGGATACATGCGTACTCTAGTTACTCTTGCGTGCACTGAGTGCAAGCGCCGCAACTATACGACCACCAAGAACAAGGCGAACATGCCTGATCGTATGGAGATCAAGAAGTATTGCCCCTGGTGCCGTCACCACACGCTGCACAAAGAGACTCGCTAGTCTTTAGTCATATACGCCAGTAGTTCAATTGGTAGAGCATCGGTCTCCAAAACCGAGTGTTGAGGGTTCGAGTCCTTCCTGGCGTGCCAGTCATTATTCCGTAAGCTCCCAATTGGGGGCTTACGGTTTACTCATGTATAAGCGCATTGCGCGGAGGTAACCCAAATGGCCAACAAGAAGAACAAGAAGAAGGCTCAGCAGCCGGCACCTGCCAATAACGCTGCCGCCAACTCCAAGGTTGAGGCCAAGAAGGCCGTTGCCAAGAAGAACGAGAAGGCTGCGAAGCCCAAGAAGAACGAGAAGCCTGGTTTCTTCGCCCGCACCAAGAAGTATTTCGCTTCGGTGAAGTCCGAGATGAAGCGTGTCACGTGGCCCGATAAGAAGGAGCTCGTGAACTACTCGGTCGTCGTTTGCGCTTCTCTGATCGTCGTCGGCGTCGTCATCGCTCTGCTCGATGCTGGCTTTGGCGAGGCTCTTGCTCTGTTCTCTGGATTGAGGGGCTAAACCATGTCTAAGCGTTGGTACGTCGTTCACACTTACTCTGGATACGAGAACCGCGTTAAGTCCGATCTCGAGCATCGTATCGAGACCATGGGCATGCAGGACCGTATCTTTGATATCGAGATTCCTATGGAGCGCGTCACCGAGATCAAAGAGGGTGGCAAGCGCGAGACCAAGGATTCTAAGATCTTTCCGGGTTATGTCCTGGTTCGCATGGAGATGGATGACGATGCGTGGACGTGTGTTCGCAACACGCCCGGCGTCACCGGTTTCCTAGGCGGCAACGGCAAGCCCGCTCCGCTTTCCCGCGACGAGTACAACAAGATGACTCGTCGTCCCGGTAAGGGCGATTCGCCCAAGCGCACCTCGGTTGATATTCAGGTCGGCACGTCCGTCCGCGTCACCGATGGCCCGCTTACCGACTTTGATGGCAAGGTCTCCGAGGTTAACACCGAGGCTGGCAAGCTCAAGGTCACGCTGATGATCTTTGGCCGCGAGACGCCGGTCGAGCTCGACTTTAACCAGGTCGCTGTCATCGCTTAAGTTTTCGTCCGTTCGCGCGAGCGTGCTTCTTCTGTGACTGCTCATCTCAGGAGTGCTTCTAACACGTGCGTGCTTACGATATAGCAAGTACTTCACACTCGTGATTCGAAAGGAATGACCATGGCTGAGAAGAAGGTTGCCAACGTCATTAAGCTCCAGATTCCTGCTGGTGCAGCTAACCCCGCTCCTCCCGTCGGCCCCGCTCTGGGCGCTGCTGGCGTGAACATCATGCAGTTCTGCCAGGCCTTTAACGCCGAGACGCAGGACAAGAAGGGCGACATCATCCCCGTTGAGATCTCTGTCTACGAGGATAAGTCCTTCTCCTTCATCACCAAGACCCCGCCGGCGGCTCACCTCATCAAGAAGGAGCTGAACCTCAAGTCTGGTTCCGCTAAGCCCCAGGCCGACAAGGTTGGTCAGCTCTCCCAGGAGCAGCTCACCAAGATCGCCGAGATCAAGATGCCGGACCTCAATGCCAACGACATTGACGCCGCCAAGAAGATCATCGCCGGTACCGCCCGTTCCATGGGCGTCACCATCGCTGAGTAGCGATTTCTTATGGTAACGACGGGTGCTCCGACCTGGGCGCCCGTTAAATGTGTGCAATAGGGCACACGATACGATGTGGGAGGGCTCACGCCCGTTTAACCACAGGAGGTAATGCACATGGCTAAGCATGGTAAGAGCTATAACGCCGCTGCCGAGAAGATCGATCGCGCCACGCTCTACACCCCCCTTCAGGCTGCCAAGCTCATCAAGGAGCTCGACACCGCCAAGTTCGACGAGACCGTCGAGGCCCACTTCCGTCTGGGCATCGATACTCGTAAGGCTGACCAGAACATCCGTGGTTCCATCTCCCTGCCCCACGGCACCGGCAAGACCGTTCGTGTTGCCGTCTTCGCCGAGGGCGAGAAGGCCCGCGAGGCCGAGGCCGCCGGCGCCGACATCATCGGTTCCGACGAGCTCGTCGCCCAGATCCAGAAGGGCGAGATCAACTTCGACGCCGCTATCGCTACGCCGAACATGATGGCCAAGGTTGGCCGCATCGGTAAGATCCTTGGTCCCCGTGGCCTTATGCCGAACCCCAAGCTCGGCACCGTGACCATGGACGTCGCCAAGATGGTCTCCGAGCTCAAGGCCGGCCGCGTTGAGTATCGCGCTGACCGCTACGGCATCTGCCACGTTCCCCTGGGCAAGAAGTCCTTCTCTGAGCAGCAGCTCGTCGAGAACTACGCTGCCCTGTACACCGAGATCCTGCGCGTCAAGCCCTCTTCTGCTAAGGGCAAGTACGTCAAGTCCATCTCCGTGTCTTCCACCATGGGCCCTGGCGTCAAGGTCGATCCCGCTGTCCAGCGTGACTTCCTGGCTGAGTAACTGCTAGTTACTGCCTGAGCAAAGCAAGCATTGCTTAAGAAACCCGGTTCTGCCCTGCGCAGGACCGGGTCTCTTGCTTTTGAGTCAACGAAACCACCACGAAGGGGACAGGCACCCTTGTGGTGGTTTTACTTGTGTTGTACTTTAGCGCGATGTAGTACTACCCGAGGCCGAAGGGAGCCCAACATGTTTAAGAACACGCAACAGCTCCTAGGCCTAGCGCTACTAGATTGGATAGCGCGCTAGGGTTGTAATCTCGCTATAACGATTTGTTGTACCCGGGTGCGCTATCGTCTGCCGCTTTCAGGCGTGATGAGCGACACGGGTATTTTTCTATCTCTAGGCCTTCTCTCTCCTGAAAGCCATCTGTCATAAAACGGTCAATCAGGAGGAACATATAAGCCGCAAAATCACAATCTTTGACGCCACCCTGTGCGACGGTGAGCAGTCGCCGGGCGCCAGCATGAATACCGAGGAAAAGCTCTTCATCGCCCGCCAGCTGGTGCGCATGAACGTGGACGTTATCGAGGCGGGCTTTCCCATCTCGAGTCCTGGTGACTTTCGCTCCGTACAGGAGATTGGCAAGATTGCGGGCGACCGATGCACGGTATGCGGCCTGACGCGCGCTGTCGACAGGGATATCGAAGTGGCTGCAGAGGCGCTCAAAACGGCCCAGAGGCCCCGTATCCATACAGGGCTGGGTGTGAGCACCAGTCACCTGCGTGACAAGCTCCATATGACTGAGGAAAGGGCAATTGAGTGAGCGATCCATGCCGTCAAACATGCTCGCAAGTTCGTTGACGATGTTGAGTTTTATGCCGAGGATGCCGGCCGCTCCGATCAGGAGTTTCTGGTGCGCATTATCGAGGCGGCCGTAAAGGCCGGTGCCACGGTCGTGAACATCCCCGATACGATGGGCTACAACATGCCGTGGGACTTTGGCGCCCGCATCCGTGACCTGCGCGGGCGCTGCGGGTGCGGCCGGTCAGCGTGCGGTCGACGTGATGGAGTATCGCGAGTACGAGATTGAGCGCATTGCGCGCCAGGCATTTGAGGCGGCGCGCAAACGTCGCGGCAAGGTGACGAGCGTTGATAAGCGCAACGTGCTGGAGACGAGCCGCATGTGGCGCGAGATCGTGCATCGCGTGCAAGACGAGGAGTACTCCGACGTGGAGCTTGAGGACCTGCTCGTCGACAACGCCGCCATGCAGCTCATCAGTCGACCGGCAGACTTTGACGTCGTGGTGACGGAGAACATGTTCGGCGACATCCTGTCCGATGAGGCGGCTCAGATTACCGGATCGCTCGGTATGCTTGCCTCTGCCTCGCTGGATGATGGCGTATCGCTGTTTGGGCCGAGCGCTGGCAGCGCTCCTGACATCGCGGGGCTCGGCGTGGCCAATCCGCTGGCTCAAATCTTGTCGGTGGCGATGCTGCTGACCTACGCGCTCGACATGGGCGAGCAAGCCGCGTGGATCGAGAGCGCCGTGGCGCGCGTGCTCGACGAGGGCTGGCGCACCCGTGACATCGCCGATGTCAACACCCCGGCAGATAAGATCCTCGGCACCACGACGATGGGCGACAAGGTCGTCGCCGCGCTGTAGGCGATGCCGATTCAAGCTGTCAAATATCTCAATCTGTAACATCTAAGGGGCAAAATCGTTCCTACCTGTTACAGATTGAGATTTTCGGCTGAGCATCCGTGGTCTGTCTCGATCTGTAACAGCTAACCGATTATTTGGGCCCTACCTGTTACAGATTGAGACAAACCGTTGGGACAGGTCGGACGAGTCAGCAAAACCACCACAAAGGTGCCGGTCCCCTTCGTGGTGGTTTTTAGCGCAACGAGGTGTTCCCAGCCGACCATACGGGCGGCCTTGCGCTCACGCTGCTCGATGACAGCGCATCTTTAGACGCGAAGTGCGGAACCGGGTGCATATACGAGCCGCGTAGCGTTACGAATTCATGGGAATGACCGTATCGCCAATTTGTACGCTTGCAATCTTGTCTGTGTCACAAACTTGCGAGAACGGCCAGGTCTTGTGGACATCAGTGGTGCCGTTATCCAGTTTATTTGCGAAATAGCCGCTGTGGCTGGTTGCGTCCTCAACATGACCGTCTTTGAACGTCACGATGAGGGGTATGTTGCCAACGGCATCCATAGACTCCTCCATGTTTTGAGACATCTTGCCGCTGTTGTTGTCGTGTTCGATGGAACGATCTATGTTGTAGCGGACTGAAACGCCAACGCAGGATGCGGTGGCCTCTTGAATCGTCGCCTTGGTGCCGTTAAAGTTGACCGATTTGGGCGCGGGAATCGTAACGGATGTATCTTCGTAATTCAGCTGGAACTTAAGATCCCATGGGCCCGTAAGTATTTTCTTATACTCGGGAAGCTCTTTGCCAGCACGTGGCACAACGAGAGAGTTGATATGCGTGCGGACGGTCCTGCCCATAAGGCCGGGTGATTCAACGCTGAACTGTGCAAAGTATTGAATGCTGGAGTCATTGGGGTTCTTGTCAATGAGCCATGATTGGCCTTGGCCGCCATGCTCGCCATCAACGTATACGTTTCCATCGACACTTCCGGCGATAGTTCCGTTCTCGCCCGGCTCGGAAAGCTTTTTCAGGGCAGCGGGATCGTCGAACGTAAGCGTATAGGCGATGGTAACCATATCCTTGTCGCCCATGATGGCGTCGGCGGTCACGGTGACTCCGTTGTTGGAGCAGCTAGCACCGACGGGCCGGCCAATACGGTCGATGATCTCGGTTTGAGAAGCAGGTCCGTCAAAGATGTCGGAAAGCATGTCAGAAGGAAGCGGCAGGACGCCTGTTGCCATAGCCGTGCCAGCGCCTCCAATGACGATAGCGAGGACTGCCGTTACAGCGGCAATGCGAGCGACTGTTCTTACGGGATGGCGGGCGATGCGCGGCTTGCGTCGCGTGCCATTAAAGTTGCTTTGAGCGGTCGCCGCATCGCTTGAGGCGACGGACTGAGCAATCGAGTTTGCCATGTGCTGCTTCGCATTATCGGTAAACGAAATGTGCTCCAGGGCGTGGCGATAGTCATTCGAATTCGTAGTCATTGTGGTCTCCTTTCAAGGAAAGCCGAAGTGACGCACGTCCGCGGCTAAGGTGCTGGGCGGTTGCAGCTGGCGTCGCGTGAACGGCGTCTGCGATTTCCCTGATGCTCATGCCTGCGTAGTAGTGCAAAAAGATGGCGATGCGCTGTGCTTGAGGCAGGGCCGTGACAGCGGAAAGAATGGCGCAGTCGCGTTGCGCGAATTCTTGCTCGGTATGTGTTACGGGTGCGCAGAAATCGGGGAGCGAATCGAGGTCGACAACCGGGTGATTCGCGTGCGTACGGCCGATATCGCGACATGCGTTCAGTGCGACTCGGATCACCCAAGCACGTTCGTGTTCGAGCGAGTCGAACGGTTGAGTGCGTTGGAGAATCTTGATCAGCGTGTCCTGGCAGATGTCTTGAGCGTCGTCAGCGGATCCAAGGGCCGAATAGCACAATCGAAGGATGAGGTCGGAATACGTGTCGACCAAGCGCTTTGCTTCCCGCTCGATCTGATCGGCATCGCATCGGAGCGTGCTATTGCGGTTACGGCGTGCAGGCATAGTGTCACCTCCAATTGGTCGTGGTGGATATAGGGAAGGCGTCTCGCGAGGTCCCTCTACATACAACACGGTCGAGACTGCATAAGTTGACAAAAAAAGACGGCACGTGAGCGCCGTCCTTACAAAACAATGAGTGTTCTCGTTAATTACACAAACACCGTGATGGACAGGTCGGACGAGTCAGCAAAACCACCATAAAGGTGCCTATCCCCTTCGTGGTGGTTGTTGGCAGTTACCAGGGGGTTCTGGCGGTTGAAGACTCGATTGCTTCGTGGCGTTTGAGCTCGCGGCGCATGGTTTGCGAGTTGAGCCAAGCGGCCTTCCAACCGCGCGTGGGGTAGCGCGCCTCGTCAATTTCGATCTTGGTATAGCCGCAGGCGTTGACAATCTTCGTTCCGCATGGGTGTTGGCGCTCGCGTTGAAAGTTGGGGCCGTAGCTTTGGTGCACATGCCCGTGAATCATATAGTCGGGACCCCAAGACTCAAGAGCCGCATTAAAGCACTCGAATCCTCGATGCGGCAGGTCGTCCAGGTCGCCCATGCCTGCGACGGGTGCATGGGTAAGTAGAATATCGCATCCGTCTACCAGTGCGATTTTTCGCGATAGCTTGCGCATGCGTTTTGCCATCTCGCGCTCGGTATACATGTTCGCGCCGTCGCGGTAGCGCATGGAACCGCCCAGACCCGCAATGCGGACGCCGCGATACACGTACACGGTGTCTTCGACACAAATACATCCGCCCGGTGCATGACGTGCATAGCGGTCGTCGTGGTTGCCGCGTACGTAGATAAGCGGTTTGTTGATGACCGTGACCAAAAACTCAAGATAGTCCGGATCCAGATCGCCAGCGGACAAAATCAGGTCGACACCCTCAAAGCGCTCCTTGCGAAAGCACTCCCATAGGCATCGCTCTTCGGTATCGGCTATGGCAAGGATCTTCATAGGGCGCGGACTTTCGGCTCATCGTCGAGTTGTGGAATGGTGCCCACCACGTTGTCGGCCAGCCAGTCCATCTCGACGATTTGCGTGCTCGGCAGTGGGGGAAAGCCCTCGATCTGCACCACGCCGTCTTGGCTATGGAGCTCGCCGCCAAATGGATTGATGGAGCCCTCGACGATGCCATTGCGGAGCAGCTGAACAAGCTTGCGCGTCTGATAGGGCAGGCCCGGAGCGTAGCGAATGTCGATGATGCCCGAGCTCATACCATACCAGTAGTTGACGGCACGAACCTGGCTGTCGTCACTGGTCTCATCCCAGGTGCCGTGCAGCAGGCTTCGCACGATAAGCTCGTAGTATCGGCCCCAGTTCCATACCGGCATGGCGATGCCGACGACCTTGCCATCGACCAGGCGGTGGAGTCCGTAGGCCGTAGGGTCTTCGAGCGACTTGGACATGTCAGCGCCGGTCATAACGCTCACGCCTTCGCGGCACATGGCCTCGGCAAGACCGCCGGCGGGCACATCGCCCCAGGTCAGGATAATTTGCGCGCGGGGGTCGAGCAGCGAGGCGCCAATCGCAAAGGCGTTGATCTCGCTAAGCGCGCCCGACGCAAAGACGGACGCGTGGTAACCAATGCGATGGTTGTCCGCCATACTGGCGGCAAGGGCGCCCAGGAGGAACTTGGCCTCGTACATCTTGCCAAAGTACGAACGGACGCTTTGGTGGGGAAGGCCGATAGAGCAGTTGAGAAACCGCACCTGGGGATACTCAACGGCTGCCCTGAGCGTGTATTCCATCAGACGGTGCGAGGTCGAGAAGATGACGTTGTCTCCATGTTTGACAGCCGTTTCCACGGCGGCGTAGAACATGTCCGGATCGTGGCAGTCCTCGAATGCCTCGGTGCGCACGATGCCGCCAAAGTGCTCGTCGAGATACTGGCGCCCCTGGTCGTGCAGGCTGTCCCAGCTCGACGTAACGCAGGGGAATTCATGGATAAAGGCGATGCGCAGGGGGTTGGCAGCCGAGTAGACGGTCTTGCCCATAAAGAAGTTGAGCACGCCGGAGGTGGACTTGGCGGGTGTCTCTTCCTCATCGACGCTCGGTGCCTCGACAAGATCGACCTTGTCCTCGTCATTTTTGCCGGCAATGATCAGCTCGCGCCAAATCTTGCACAGGCGGTTTACGACGATGTCCGTCGGCGTATCCAGCAGGCGGTCCTGGTTGTACACGTTGAGGTAGACGAGCATGGCGTCGGCGGGCGTAATGTCCAGATGGTCGCCGCCGGCGCGCAGGTAGGCGCGTTTAAAGAGTAGGAAGGTGTGGCGCAGGTAGTCGACCTTTTTCTGTGGCCACTTTTCGACAAGGTCCTGGCCGAGCATCTTGGCGAGCGTCTCGTAGCTTCCCTCGCGCGAGAACTCGATCTCGTATAGGGGGCAGACGCGCCAAAACGCGCAGAACTCGCCGTACAGGCGACTTTCGACGGAATCCCATTTGCTGGGGTAGAGACGGGTGACCTTGGCCGAAACCGTCGGGGCGTCCAGGAATTTGAGGACGCTGACGCGCTTGTTGCCCTCCTGGACGTAAAACCGATGCATGAACTCGGTGACGATGATGGGGTCGCGATAGCCCTCGGTCACCTGGATGTCGTAGAGGTTGGACCACTTGCGGGCGAACTCGGTGTTAAATGGCAACAGGGGCATAAAGTTGCACGAAAAGGCAGACTGACGACCCTTGGTAACCGTGCCGACGACCATTTCGAGCGGAATGTCCCTTAGGCCGACGCTCTCTCGCTGACCTAAGGGGAGCTGGGCAACGAGGCTATCGAGGTCCGTAAGGTACGGGTGCTCGCTTTGGCTGATGGCGTGACGGCGTCCCTGCTCGCCGCGCTTGCGTGCTTGACGATAGGCCTCTTCCATGGTGTCTACTCCCTTAGTCGTTTAAACAACGATATGAACCATGGTACCACGATGCGAAACCACCACAAAGGTGCCTGTCCCCTTTGTGATGGTTTTAGGCGATGATGGGGGCGATGGCGCGGATGCAGGCGTCGGCTGCCGTGAAGGTGGTGCTATCGTCGCTGACGATAAAGATGATTTTGCCCTTGACGCCAAAGTCGCCGATCTCACTAAAGAGCACGTACGGCTCCTTGTCAAAGCCAGAGATGGGAAGCACCGCGGCCTTGGTGGCGTCGGTAAGCTCATCTGCCAGCGCATCCAGCGAGGCCCACTTGGACGTGTCCTTTACGGCAACGGGCACGGTAACGCGCCCAAAGGGCATCAAGTGCACGAGCGTGTTCTTGGAGATGTTTGAATTGGGGACGATGATGGTCTGCCCGCAGGCGTCCTCGATGGTCGTATGGCGCCAGGTGATATCTTGGACCACGCCCGACACGCCGCCGACCTCGATATTGTCGCCGGGTTTGATAATGCCCATAAACGTCACCTGCATGCCGCCGATGAGGTTTGACAGCGTGTCCTGAAAGCCGAGCGAGATGGCGATGCCGCCGACGCCAAGAGCGGCGACGAGGGCGTTTGCGTTAATGCCAAAGCAGTTGTCGAGGATAAAGCTGCCGCCGATCGTCCATATGACGGCGCGCGCGATGTTGATGAAGATGCTGGATGAAGGGAGTGGGTTATCGTCGCGGTTAAGCAGGTGGCGCAGGGTCTTGGACGCGACCTTGGCGGCAACGGCGGTGCCGATGGCCAAGATACCTGCCCAGATGATGTTGTGGACCCATCGTTGTGCAAAGAAATGAAGAATCGGCTCAAACAATTCCATGTAGGGAAACCTCCTAATGATCGTCCAACCATGATACCCACCAAAAAGCCCGTCCGATCACATTGGACGGGCTTCTGCGCTCGATATAAGGGTTAACGAAAACCACCACAAAGGTGCCTGTCCCCTTTGTGGTGGTTTTCTAGGTCGTTAGCTCAGCAGCATGCGGTCGTTGGCGAGCTCGCCGCCCGAGACCTCCTCGAACTTTTGGAGCAGGTCGGCGACGGTGAGCGACTTTTTCTCGTCGCCGGCCACATCGTAAATCACATGGCCCTCGTGCATCATGATCAGACGGTTACCCAGACGGATGGCGTCGTTCATGTTATGCGTGACCATGAGCGTGGTCAGGTGGTTCTCGTCGACGATCTCCTCGGTCAGGTTGAGCACCTTCGATGCCGTCTTGGGGTCGAGGGCCGCCGTGTGCTCGTCGAGCAGCAGCAGGCGCGGCTTGGTGAGCGTGGCCATCAGCAGGGTGAGTGCTTGGCGCTGACCGCCCGAGAGCAGGCCGACCTTGGCGTTGAGGCGCGTGTCCAGGCCGAGGTCCAAGCGCTTGAGCAGCTTAACGTACTCGTCCTTCTCGGCCTTGGTGACGCCCCACGAAAGACCGCGGCGCTGTCCGCGGCGCTTGGCGAGGGCCAGGTTCTCGGCAATTTGCATGTCGGCTGCGGTGCCGCGCATGGGGTCCTGGAACACACGGCCCAGGTACTTGGCGCGCTGCGACTCACTCAGACGCGAGATGTCGGTGCTGTCGAGCTCGATAACGCCCGAATCGAGCGGATATACGCCGGCGATCATGTTGAGCAGCGTGGACTTGCCAGCGCCGTTGCCGCCAATCACGGTTACAAAGTCGCCATCATTCAGGGTAAGGTCGACGCCGGTGAGTGCGCGCTTCTCGGTGACGGTGCCTTTGTTAAAGGTCTTTTTGACGTGCGAGAGCTTAAGCATCTGCCTCATCTCCCCTCGTGTAGGAGCTGCGGAGCTTATAACGCTCCCAAACCACGGGCACGCACAGGGCCACGGCAACGATTACGGCGGAGAGCAGCTTCATGTCGTTGGCGTCCATGCCCAGCTGCAACACGATGGCGCGAATGAGGAAGTACACCACAGAGCCAAAGACGGCGGAGGCCAGGCGGACGCTAAACTGCGTGAGTCCGCCGGGCAGCAGGCGACCGAGCACCTCGCCGATGACGATGGCGGCAAGGCCGATAACGATGGCGCCTGTGCCCATGCCAATGTCGGCATACTTTTGGCTCTGGCAGATAAGCGCACCCGAAAGGCCGATGAGAGCGTTGGAGAGCACGAGAGCGATCATCTTGGTGGAGTTGGTGTTAACGCCCAAGGCGCGGATCATGTACTCGTTGTTGCCGGTGGCGCGCAGCGCGGAGCCGATCTCGGTACCAAAGAACCAGTACAGAATGGCAACGATGGCCACGGCGAGCAGGATGCCCAAGATGATGGCAACGGTGGACTGCGGCAGACCGGTCATATTGCTGACGGCCGAGAACACGGTGCCCTTGGCAAGGATGGGCGTGTTGGATTTGCCCATGATGCGCAGGTTGACGGACCACAGGCTGATCTGGGTGAGGATTCCGGCGAGGATCGCGGGAATCTCGAAGACGGTGGTCAGAATGCCCGTGACCGCGCCCGCGATGGCGCCGGCGCACATGCCGGCCAGCACGGCGAGCAGCGGGTCGACGTTATTGTTGACGATGAGTACGGCGCAGACACAGCCGCCGAGGGCAAAGCTGCCGTCGCAGGTCATATCGGGGATGTCGAGCAGGCGGAACGTGATAAACACGCCAAGCACCATAATGCCCCAGAGGACGCCCTGCGAAACGGCGCCCTGCAATGCAATGAGCATGCTTCATACCTCCTAGGATAGGGTGGACACGTGATTTTCCATAATAGCGGTACCAATGCATAAAAGAGCTGCGGACGGATGTTTTGTCTCATCCGAAACAAGCAGGGCGAACGCCGGTCTTTAGCGTTCGCCCCTGTGGCTCAGATATTGAATAACACGGCAACGGCGCGAGTGCGTGCCCTAGACGCGCTACCGCGCATGGCGCTACTCGTCCAGAGCAGAAAGATCGATGCCCAGAGCCTCGGCCATCTCGTCGTTCTTGACGACGACCAGGTCCTTGCTCGAGAGGTGCTTGATCGGCATATCCTCGGGCTTGGCCTCGCCCTTCAGGATCTTAACGGCCATCTCGCCTGCAGCGTAGCCCAGGTCCTCGTAGTTGATGGAGAGGGTGAACAGGCCGCCGGCCTTGCACATGCCCTCCTCGCCAGTCACGAAGGGGAGCTTGTTCTCCTTGCAGATCTGGCCGACCTGCGAAGCACCCGCGGCGATGGTGTTGTCAGTGGGGGAGTAGAGTGCGTCGACCTTGCCCACGGCGGACTCGACGACGGACTGAATCTCGTTGGAGCTCGAGACGGTGAAGTCGGTGTACTCCAGGCCAAGCTTGTCGAGTTCCTTCTTGGCGGCCTTGATTTGGACGTCGGAGTTGGACTCGGCGGTGCAGTAGAGCAGGCCGACCTTCTTAACGTCGGGCAGGACCTTCTGCATCATCTCGAGCTGCTCGGCGACCGGGGTGAGGTCGGAGGCGCCGGTGACGTTGGTGCCGGGCTTGTCGTTGTCCTGGACCAGGCCGGAAGCGGCGTAGTCGGTGATGGCGCAGCCAACGATGGGGATATCAGCGGTGGCGCCGGCGGCAGCCTGTGCGGCGGGCGTAGCGATGGCATAAATCAGGCTGACGTTGTCGCCCACAAACTTGTCGGCAATGGACTTACACGTGGACTGGTCGTTCTGAGCGTTCTTCTGGTCGATCTTGACCTTAAGGCCGCTCTCCTTGATGGCCTTGACAAAGCCATCGTTGGCGGCGTCGAGTGCGGAGTGCTCGGTGAGCTGCAGAACGCCGATGGTGTAGTCGGAACCGGCGGCAGCAGAGCCGGAACCAGAGTTGCCGCCGCATCCGGCGAGCGGGGCGAGCGCGAGCAGGCCGGCGGAGACCAGAAGGCTCCTGCGGCTGATGGTGATGTCCTTCATATCATTACCCCCAGTATAAAAATGGCTGGAAACACTGCACTGGGACAAAGTGCAAGTGGGACTATAGTAGCGCTGATGTCCATTTTTACAACAGCCTGGCGGGTTTTTTAATACAGAATCGGATGGGCGGTACGGGTAGTCGAATGGGCGGCGGAGGGTCTTATGCGGCGGAGGAGGCGTCGTCCTCGTCCAGGGCGGCGAAGAGCTTCTTGCCGTCGAGGAGACGTGTGGTGACGTTTCTCATTCGGCCGATCTCTACGGTACGCAACGTGTCATCGGCGCCTCGCGCGTCATAGACCGTTCCCAGCAAATACGAGATGCCGTCTCGTTGCTTGATGGCAAAGGGCCGGAGTGTCATCCGCGCCACTTCGACCTCTCCGCGTGCCGTGACACTCGAAATATCAAAACTCACCGTGGTTCCGTGGTCGATGGCCTGCTCGATGAGCTCGCAGGCATCGATGCGCTTGACGGGCGTGCGTGTGGCCTTGGTGGATTTGCCGTCTGCGCTTGGAGCAGGCTCGGGCGCATCGAGGTAGCCGCGAACGTCGGCACTCGCCATGGCAACCAGGTGCTGCGCCATGCTTTTTCGAATGGCGATGGGTGTAGAGCGGTTGCGCATGACCATGCCGTGGAGCCGGATGATCTCTTCGTCGGTGAGCGGACGGGTCAAGAGCCGATAACCCACGCCGCGCTTGTACTCAATTTCGTATCCGGCATGGCGAAGTGCGGAGATGGCGGTGTAGATGCTGCGCCGCGCCGCCGAGATGGGCATGCGGGCGGGGTCGTCGGGATGGGCGAGGCGCCGGATCAACTCATCGGAAAGCATGGCCTTGTCCTCGCCGGTGTTTTCGCTTAATAGTTGCAGGATGCGAACGGCGCGATAGGCTGCCATCGAGGCGGCGCCCCTCGTCGTGGTCTCGTAAGTTTCAACAGCGGTTTCGGTCATGGCGCCCACGTCCTTTCCGTTTTGGGTGGCGACGGTATGGAGCCTAGGACGCGGGGCTTTCCCAGGGGCGCAGAGCACTCTGGGCGGTCGGTAGCCGTCGGCAAGCGGCGGGTCGAGTTTTCAACAGCCCTGCCCAACTGACCAAAAACTTGCCAAAAGCTTGACGGATGCTGTTGAAAAAAGCGCCCCTCGGCTTGCCGAGAGGCGCTGGCGTGATGCGCTGGAACGCGTTTGGTGGCGCTGTGGCGATTAGAAGTCGGCGTTGCCCACGGTGCGCGGGTGCGGCAGGACGTCGCGGATGTTGCCCACGCCGGTGAGGTACATCACCAAGCGCTCGAAGCCCAGACCGTAGCCGGCGTGCTTGCAGGAACCGTAGCGGCGCAGGTCAAGGTAGTACTTGTACTGCTCGGGATTCATACCCAGATCCTTGATGCGGGCCTCGAGCAGATCCAGGCGCTCCTCGCGCTGGGAGCCGCCGATAATCTCGCCGATGCCCGGCACCAGGCAGTCGGCGGCGGCGACGGTCTTGCCGTCCTCGTTCATGCGCATGTAGAACGCCTTGATCTCGGCCGGGTAGTCGGTCACAAAAGTCGGTCGCTTAAAGTGCTCCTCGGTCAGGAAGCGCTCGTGCTCGGTCTGCAGGTCGATGCCCCAGCTGACGGGGTAATCAAACTGGTGGCCAGCAGCGACTGCCTGCTCCAGGATTTCGACAGCCTCGGTGTAGGTAACGCGGGCAAAGTCGGAGTTTGCCACATGGTCCAGGCGCTCGATCAGGCCCTTGTCCACAAACTTGTTGAGCATATTGAGCTCGTCGGGGCAGGTGGCCATAACGTCCTTAAGGACGTACTTGAGCATGGCCTCGGCGTTATCCATGTAGTCGTTCAGGTCGGCAAAGGCCATCTCGGGCTCGATCATCCAAAACTCGGCGGCGTGGCGCGTGGTGTTGGAGTTTTCGGCGCGGAAGGTGGGGCCAAAGGTGTACACGTCGCCAAAGGCCATGGCAAAGTTCTCGGCATTGAGCTGGCCGGACACGGTAAGGCTCGCGTGCTTGCCAAAGAAGTCCTGGCTCCAGTCGACCTCGCCGGACTCGGTGAGGGGCGGGTTTTTGGGGTCAAGCGTGGTCACGCGGAACATCTCGCCGGCGCCCTCGCAGTCACTCGTGGTGATGATGGGGGTGTTGACGTAGACAAAGCCCTGCTCCTGGAAGAAGCGGTGGATGGCGGCAGCCGCGACAGAACGGATGCGGAACACGGCGCGGAACAGGTTGGTGCGCGGGCGCAGGTGCTGCTGGGTGCGCAGGAACTCGACGGTTGCGCGCTTCTTCTGCAGCGGGTAATCCGGGGCGCTGACGCCCTCGACCTCGATGGAGGTGGCAGAAAGCTCGAAGGGCTGGGGCGCATCGGGGGTCAGCTTGACGGTGCCGGTGCAAATGAGTGCGGCCGAGACGTTTTGATGGGCGATCTCGTCGTAGTTGTCGAGTGCCTCGCGGTTCATGACGACCTGCAGGTCGCGGAAGCAGCTGCCGTCGTTGAGCGTAACAAAGCCAAAGTTCTTCATGTCGCGGATGGACTTGACCCAGCCGGCGACGGTGACGGTCTGGCCGCCGAGCGACTCGGCATCGGCATAGAGCTGCGCGATTTTGGTGCGGTTCACGTATCCTCCCATAACGGTTGAATGATAGTTATCCATACAGTTCGATATTCTAGCAGCTCGGCTCATTTGGGCTATACAGATAAGGCATTGGCGGGATGGTTTTTCAAACGAAAAGCGCCCGCGGCCAAATGGTCGCGGGCGCTTGACGAGGTGCCTTTTGGCTGTGTGGCGCGGGGCCTGGCTACTTGGTCTTGGCAACCAGCAGCGGATCGCCAAGCTTGACGAGCGGATTGCCGCCGATAAGCGTGCCAGACTCGCCGACGTGGTCGATGCTCTTGAGGCGGTCGAGCTCAGAGATGATGACGGTCACGATGTCCTCGTGACCGGCGGCCTTGATGGCCTCGCGATCGAAGCTGATGAGCGGCTGGCCGGCCTTGACCGTGTCGCCCATCTCGACAAAGCGGGCAAAACCCTTGCCGTTCATTTCCACGGTGCCCAGGCCAACATGGATGAACACGCGAAGACCGTCCTCGGTAATCATGCCGATGGAGTGGTTGGTGACGGTGGTGGCGCCGATGCGACCGTTGGCGGGGGCGTAAATGGTGTCGGTAATGGGCTCGATGCCGTAGCCCTGGCCGAGCATGCCCGAGGCGATGGTCTCGTCGGGAACCTCACTCAGATTGACGAGCACGCCGTTGACGGGAGCGTAGATGACGCCTTCGCGGGTGGCGAAGCTTGCTGCGGGCGGAACGGACGCCTCGCCCGACGAAGTGAACGTGGACTTGAGCGAATCGAGCAGACCCATAGATGCCTCCAACGTATCAGGCGTGCATGTTGCACGCGTGTGGTTTGCCGGAAACGTTTCGTACGTGTTTCCCAGCACGGTCAGCGCTCCTATTTTACGCTGCTTAACGATGCCTCTGAACAGCGATTTTGTGATATATCAGTTGAAGGCCAACTTATTGCGGGGGTGTTTCTGCGCCGCGGGCTCAAGTGGGGTACGCTAAGGTGCGAAAAACGAGTGCGCACGAATCGCACGGAGGGAGCACCTATGATTATTGAGAACCATGCGCTGTGGGGCGAGGAGCCGACCGAGGATTATCCGGCGACGTTTACGTATCTGGGTGCCGAGCCGCTGCCCGACAAGCCCAATGGCCGCCGCCCCGCGGTGATCATCTGCGGCGGAGGCGGGTTTACGCATATCGCTCCGCACGAGCAGGACCCGGTGGCGTTTGCGTTTTTGGACCGCGGCTACCAGGCCTTTGTGCTCAACTATGTGACGAGCGCCACGGGCGACGTGAGCTTTCCGCACCCGCAGGCGGACCTCGCCAAGATGGTCGCTACCGTGCGCGCCAACGCCGACGAGTGGCATGTCGATCCCAAGCGCGTGTGCATCGTGGGTTTCTCGGCGGGCGGCATGATCTGTGCCTCGTTGGCAACGCAGTGGAAGACCGGATCCTTCGCGGGCCTTGCCGGGGCCCGTCCGGAGGATATTCGTCCCGACGCCGTGGTGCTGGGCTATCCGTTGCTCGACCTTGCCTATGTGCGCGATATGCAGACGCGCGACCCGCGCATCGACCTGCGCGTGCCCAAGACGGGTGGCAAGACAGGGCGCGATTTGCTCAACGACTATCTGTCGATGGTGACGGGCGGCGAGGCGACCGATGAGCACCTGACCGACATTTGCCCTACCACGCACGTTTCGCGCCAGATGCCCCCGACCTTTGTGTGGGGCGTTTCGGACGATAAGACGGCGCCGGTCGCGCAGGTCTACCCGTTTGCGCGGCGCATGGCCGAGGAGGGTGTTGCATGCGAGATGCACGTCTTTGACCAGGGTGGCCACGGCCTTTCGCTCGGCAACGCCAATACCGCGGTCGATAACGAGGACAAGCAGGTGGCGGTCCGTCCATGGATTCGCCTAGCCTTCCGCTTCCTGGAGCGCCATATGTAAAAGTAGACTACTTGCCCGTTTCAAAAAGTCTGCTTAGAGGAGGAGCCATGCTTGAGGGTACGTATGTGGTTTCGGCCCAGACGCCGGTGGGGAGTAAACGCGGCGAGGTGATGTTTTCACATGGGGTGAACGGCGTGCTCAGGGCAGTACTAAACGTCAGGGGTCTCAATATCGCTCTCTCGAGTGCCCGCGCTGAGGGCGATTTCTTTGAACTCTCGGGTACTATCTCCCACGTCTTGATGGGCAAGGCACCCTTTACATGCACGGGGTCAGTCGAGGGTGATCGACTCACTGCTACCGCGCGGTCGGGTTCCGTTTCGATCTCGCTGAGCGGTATGCGCAAAGAGCTTTCGGGGCGCACCGCATAAAGTTTGCGCAGGTAAACATCGGTATTTGACTTTATAAAATAGTTCAGAGCGCTATCATTTGTCGTTACGAGTTGGTTAGCCCCGGTAAACGGTTAACCGCGTCTAACGAAAGGATGAGCGCGTGAAGCTCGATACGCTCGAGATTGGAAAGGACGCCGTTGTCGCATCGGTGACATCGGACGATCAGGCACTCCGACAGCATATTTTGGACATGGGCCTAACGCCGGGCACCGAAGTCACCATGATGAAATACGCCCCCATGGGCGACCCGCTCGAGATCCGTCTGCGTGGCTACGAGTTGACACTGCGCAAGGACGATGCCGCCCGCATTGAGCTTGTGGGCATTCACGATACCGATATGGGTCCGCGCGCTAACGCTGCAATCGGCACGACGGAGCATCCGGCACTCGGCGAGGGGACGTATTCGCCCCGTGCGGCAAAGACGGCCGTGCCCGAGGGCGCGCCGCTGCACTTTGCCCTCGCCGGCAACCAAAACTGCGGCAAGACCACGTTATTCAACCAGCTGACGGGCTCCAACCAACATGTCGGTAACTTTCCCGGCGTGACGGTCGACCGCAAAGATGGCACCATCCGCAACCACCCCGAGGCGAACGTTACCGACCTGCCCGGCATCTATTCGCTGTCGCCGTACACGGGCGAGGAGATCGTCAGCCGCCAATTCATCCTTGACGAGCATCCCGATGCCATCATCGACATTATCGACGCCACCAACATCGAACGTAATCTGTACCTGACACTGCAGCTCATGGAGCTCGACCGCCCCATGGTCATCGCGCTCAACATGATGGACGAGGTGACCGCCAATGGTGGTGCCGTAGACGTCAACCTGCTCGAGAGCCTGCTGGGCGTGCCTGTTGTTCCCATTAGCGCTGCCCGCAACGAGGGCATTGGCGAGTTGGTGGATCATGCCTTGCACGTGGCGCGGTTCCGCGAGCGCCCCGGTCGCCTGGACTTCTGCGCGCCCGATGGTCCAGACGGCGGCGCGCTGCATCGCTGCATTCACGGCATCGCCAACCTTATCGAGGACCATGCCGCGACGGCGCATATCCCGGTGCGTTTTGCGGCGACCAAGCTGGTTGAGGGCGACGAGCTGGTGACCGAGGCGCTTCATCTGGACCGTAACGAACTTGACGCCATCGAGCACATCATTACCCAGATGGAGGGTGAGGCCGGTACCGACCGTCTATCTGCACTGGCTGACATGCGCTTCGGCTTTATCGGCGACGTGTGTGGGCGCTGCGTCGTCAAGCCGCACGAGAGCCGCGAGCACGTGCGTTCCGTCAAGATCGACCGCATCCTGACGGGTCGCTACACGGCCATTCCGGCGTTCCTGGTGATCATGGGTCTCGTCTTTTGGCTGACGTTTGGCGTGATCGGCGTGGCGTTGCAGGGACTTATGGAGGACGGCATCGCTGCCGTCATCGCCTCGGCCGATGCGGGCCTCAAGGCGTTCGGCACCAACGACGTGGTGCGCTCGCTGGCTGTCGACGGCGTGCTTACGGGCGTGGGCAGCGTGCTGACCTTCCTGCCGATTATCGTCGTGCTCTTTTTGTTCCTCTCCATTCTGGAAGACTCCGGCTACATGGCGCGCGTGGCCTTTGTCATGGATAAAGTGCTGCGTCGCTTTGGCCTGTCGGGCCGCAGCTTCGTGCCTATGCTCGTCGGTTTTGGCTGCACCGTGCCGGCTGTCATGTCAACCCGTACGCTCCCATCCGAGCACGACCGCAAGATGACGGTCATGCTCACGCCGTTCATGAGCTGCTCGGCCAAGCTGCCGGTTTACGGCTTGCTGTGCGGGGCGTTTTTTCCACAGGCGACGGTTCCCGCCATGGTCTCGCTCTATTTGATTGGCATTGCGGTCGGTTGCATCGCGGCTTTGGTGCTCAATCGCACGGCATTTAAGGGTGACCCGGTGCCGTTTATCATGGAGCTTCCCAATTACCGCCTGCCGAGCGTCAAGACGACGGTGATGCTGGCATGGGATAAGGCCAAGGACTTTATTACCAAGGCCTTTACCATTATCTTTGCCGCTACCGTGGCCATCTGGTTCCTCCAGACGTTCGATATCCGCTTTAATGTGGTCGCCGATCAGTCGCAGAGTCTGCTTGCCGGTTTGGGTAGCATTATCGCGCCGGCGCTGGCGCCGCTCGGCTTTGGCGACTGGCGTGCGTCGACGGCGCTCGTCACCGGACTTATCGCCAAGGAGAGCGTCATCTCGACCCTCACGGTGCTTTTGGGCGCAACGTCGCCCGCGGTGCTGTCAACTATGTTTTCGCCGTTTACCGCTTACGTGTTCCTGGTCTTTACGCTGCTGTACCCGCCCTGCGTAGCGGCAATCGGCGCCGTCAAGAGTGAACTGGGCGCGCGCTATGCCGTGGCCGTGTTCGCGTTTCAAGTGACGGTCGCCTGGATTGTGGCGTTTGTCGTGCATTCGGCGGGCATATTGCTGGGGCTGGCTTAGTTATTTATTGATGGCGCAACCTCTGTGTATTGAGTTGATTACGGCCCCGCATCTGTTGCTGACGGATGCGGGGCCGTTGCTATATAATCGCCCATCGCTCAAGACAATCGGAGAGGGTTCCTACATGACTCAGGCAAGACAAGATGGCATCTCGCTCAAGCAGTGGCTCCCGCTTATCGGGCTCGCCTGCTGTGCGTTCGTGTTCAACACGTCGGAGTTCATGCCCATCGGCCTTCTGACTGATATCGCCGCGTCGTTCTCGCTCACCGAGGCCCAGGCAGGCATCATGATCTCGGTCTATGCTTGGGGCGTCATGCTGCTGTCGCTGCCACTCATGGTGTTTGCCTCGCGCTTTGAGTTCAAGCGTATGCTGCTCGGCGTGCTCGCCGTGTTTTCTCTGGGTCAGTTCCTGTCCGCTGTGGCACCGACATATCCCATCCTGGTCTGTGCGCGCCTGGTGGTCGCTTGCGCACATGCCGTGTTCTGGTCGGTCGCCTCGATTATGGCCTCGCGCCTGGTCGACAGTCGCCACGGGGCGCTCGCCATTAGCATGATCGCCACGGGCTCGTCCATCGCGCAGATCTTTGGCCTGCCGATCGGCCGCGCCATCGGACTGGCCGTGGGCTGGCGCATGACATTCGCCGTGGTCGGGGCCTTCTCTGCCGCCGCGGTGGTGTGCCAGGCAGCGGTGTTCCCGGCCATGCCGGCGGGTGAGCGCTTTACCGTTAAACAGCTGCCCGAGCTGCTCAAGAACCCGTTCCTCATCGCGCTCTATGTGGTCACGGTCTTTATGGCGACCGGCTACTACGCAGGTTACAGCTATATCGAGCCCTTCTTGGCACAGGTCGCGCACGTCGACGCGGGTGCCATCACCATGACGCTGACGGCGTTTGGCTGCTCCGGCCTGGTGGGCAGCTGGCTGTTCGGCCGACTGTTTGATGGGCACCGGTTCCCGTTCTTGGCTATTACGCTCTCCGGCGTGCCGGTGGCTCTGCTGCTCATGGGTCCGGTTGCACCGTCGCTCGTCGCCGTTCTCGCTGTTTGCGCGCTATGGGGCTGCTGCTCCACGGCCTTTAACGTGGCGTTTCAGGCCGAGCTCATCAAGTACACGCCGGCGGATTCGTCGGCTGTCGCCATGTCGATCTTCTCGGGCCTGTTTAACCTCGGTATCGGCACGGGCACCGCAATCGGCGGCGCCGTGGTTTCGGGTCCCGGTATCGCTTGGATTGGCTTTGCGGGCGGGGCGATTACCGTCGTGGGCGTCATCCTCGCCATCACCGTTCTGTTCCCAGCCATACGCCGCGCCAAGCTCGTTGCCTAATCACGTTCCCTCATCAGTTGCGGTGGAATAGTTCCTGTTTAAGGTCTCTGAAGGCCCAAGCGGGAACTATTTCACCGCAACTTATTTTGGGGGAGAGGATACAAGCCGGGCATACAATGGATGTCGTTGTGTTGAGCTTACCGGGAGGTTGCTATGTGGGCATACGAGACGACGTTCTATCAGATCTATCCGCTGGGCTTTTGCGGAACTCCGCGCGAAAACGCCGCCCCCGTTGCCGAGGATGAACTCGCCCAAGCTGCCAACGCCGCGCCCAACCCCGATGCTCCGATTATGAAAATCGCCCAATGGGCCGACTACCTGCAGAAACTCGGCGTTGGCGCCGTGCTCATCAACCCGCCGCTCGAGTCCGATAGCCATGGCTACGATACGCGCAGCCTGTGCCATATCGATCGCCGCTTGGGTGGGGATGCCGACTTTGCCGCCGTATGCGACACGCTGCATGCCCATGGCATCCGCGTGGTGCTCGATGCCGTCTTTAACCACGTCGGCCGCGGCTTCTGGGCCTTCCGTGATGTGCAAGAACGCAAGTGGGACTCGCCGTACAAGGACTGGTTCCACATTAGCTTTGACGGTGATTCCTGCTATGGCGACGGCTTTTGGTACGAGGGCTGGGAGGGCCATTTTGAGCTTGTGAAGCTCAACCTGCAAAACCCCGCCGTGGTCGATTACCTGCTCGAGTCCGTGCGCTGCTGGGCCGATGACTTTGGTGTCGACGGCCTGCGCTTGGACGTCGCCTATATGCTCGATCGCGACTTTATGCGCCGCCTGCACAGCTTTACCCGCGAGCTCAAGCCCGACTTTGTGCTGATCGGCGAGACGCTCCACGGCGACTACAACCAGATCGTCAACGACGAGATGCTCGACTCCTGCACCAACTACGAGTGCTACAAGGGCCTGTACTCCAGCTTTAATTCGGTCAACATGTTCGAGATTGCCCACTCGCTGCATCGCCAGTTTGGCGGTGACCCGTGGTGCATTTATCGCGGCAAGCATTTGCTGTCGTTTGTCGACAACCACGACGTGCCGCGCCTGGCGAGCATCCTGACGGACAAGTCCTGCCTGCGCCCCGCCTACGGCATGCTCTTTGGCATGCCGGGCATTCCGTGTGTCTACTATGGCAGCGAGTGGGGGATTGCCGGCGAAAAGGGCGGCCCCGATGGCGACTGGGCGCTGCGACCTGCGCTCGACGAGCCCGCACCCAACGAGCTGACGGCATTTATTACACAGCTCGCGAACCTGCGCTCGGCAAACGATGCGGCGGCACGCGCTCTCAACTATGGCGCCTATCGCAACGTGGTGATTCAGAACAAGCAGCTGCTGTTCGAGCGCGCTTGCGACGATGTGACGGTGCTCGTGGCGGTCAATGCCGTGAACGAGCCCTATACCTTTGGAGCCGGCGAGCTCAACGGCTCCTTTGTCGATTTGCTTGCCGACGGCGTGCCCACGGTCGAGCTGACGGGCTCCCTTGAGCTTGCGCCCTACGAGGTGCGCTATCTGTTGAGGGCCTAGGCTATGGCAGCGTCTGACGAGGGCTATCAACATATTGAGCATGGGTTTGAGCCCGTGTTCGACCAGCACTCGCGCGTTTTGGTGCTCGGGTCGTTTCCCTCGGTGCTTTCGCGCGCCAATGCCTTTTATTACGGCAACCCCCAGAATCGCTTTTGGCGCGTGATGGCCGCGTGCCTCGGTGTGCCTGTGCCGCCCAACGAGGGCGATTCTTTGGCGGATGGCGAGCCCGCGAAGCTCGACGCCTCGATTGCCGCCAAGCGATCCATGCTGCTGAACGGCGGCGTAGCCCTGTGGGATGTAATCGAGAGCTGCGACATCAAGGGCTCGAGCGACGCGAGCATCAAAAACGTCGTTCCGGCGCATGCCGAGCGCATTACCGGCGCAGCTCCTATCGAGGTCGTTGTCTGTAACGGCGGCACGGCAGGGCGGCTCTACAAGCGCTATCTACAAGAGCGAACCGGGCTGCCGGCCATCGTTCTGCCGTCGACAAGTCCCGCCAATGCGGCGTGGCGCCTGGAACGCCTTGTCGAGCGCTGGCGCGATGCCGTTGATTGGGGTGCTCTGTAATTTAGATATCTGATTGGGCGCGGGTGCTGAGGCGTTTCATGATGGCATGCCAGATCGGTGCGGGCAGTGCAGGCTTGACGCGCACCATACCGTCGGCATCGACGCCACCGGCATTGCCACCGCCAAGCAACTGCGCATGCTCAATGGAGCAGCCCATGCGCACAGCGCCCACAAGCTTATCCATCGCTTCCGAAAAAGGCCGGCGCAAGAGGCCCATGCGCGGGGAGCGACGAAGCGCCGCAATGCCGCTGCCGGCGCAGATGACAACGCCGCCACACCACAATTGGCCCTGGCGCTCGCATGCCTTGTGCAGACGAACGGCGGCCCCGCGCGCCTGCTCAGCGCCCTCTTGTGCGGCTTGAATCATGGCATAGACACGCGTTCCCGTACCGCCAAGGCGATCGAGTATCTGCTCGACGGCGGTCATTGCCTCATCGTCAAATGCATCATCAACGGCGAGCACTATGCCATCGACTGCACCGACGTCATTTGTCTTCAAGTCAACCGGGTGGGGGAGTGCGGTGCCGGAAAGCCGGGCATAGGCCGCGATGGCATCCTGCAGGTCCCAAAGCAAAAACTCAAGATCGGTGCTCTCGGGAATACTGATATACGCAATGGTTTGCAACGTTTTTGGTACATCGCCGCGTGCGGTCGTCTCCATGCCGCCTCCTTTCCGGTTCGTTTCCGTTTAGGTTACACCGTCTGGCGGCGCCTCGCCGCGCTATCCTAGTGCAACCCTTACGAAAGGAACGCCATGCGTCTGCCTATGAACACCTCGCTTGCCACGCTCAAGCCCTCCGGCATCCGCCGGATCAACGCGCTCGCCGCCCAGCACCCAGGGTGCATCGCGCTTGCGCTTGGCGAGCCCGATTTTCCCACGCCCGATGTGATTAGCGCCGAGGTGACGGCCTCGCTCGACCGCGGCGACACGCACTATCCGCCCAACAACGGTCGCCCCGCCCTGCGCGAGGCACTGTCTGCCTACATGGGGGATGCGCGCCTGGCGTTTTCCGCCGACGAGGTCATCCTGACCGACGGCGCGACCGAGGCCCTGTCGGCAACATTCATGGCTATGCTCAACCCCGGCGACGAGGTTATTATCCCCACGCCGGCTTTTGGTCTGTACGAGAGCATCGTCGTGGCCAATCACGCCAAAGCGGTCTTTTTGGATACGGAACCTGCGCAATTTCAGGTTGACGAGGAAGCGCTTCGCGCCTGTGTGACCCCAGCGACCAAGGCCATCGTCATCTGCTCGCCCAACAACCCCACGGGTTGCATCCTCAACACGGCGTCGCTCGACGCCGTGGCGCGTGTGGCAGAGCAGGCGGGCATCTACGTAGTCTGCGACGACGTATACAACCGCCTGGTTTATGTGGATGGCTACGAGCGCTTTGCCCAGCGCTACCCGGAGTTGCGTGATCAGACGGTGGTCATCGAGAGCTTCTCCAAGCCCTGGGCCATGACTGGCTGGCGCTTGGGCTGGCTCGCAGCCGCAGCCCCCGTCATCGCCGAGATCGCAAAGGCTCACCAATACCTGGTATCGAGTGCCGTCTCCTTCGAGATGGACGCCGCCCGCGTGGCACTCACCGTGGACCCGTCGCCGATGCTCGAAGTCTACCGAGCCCGCCGCGAACGTGTACTCGCAGCCTTAGACGCCATGGGCCTCGACGTAGTGGAACCAGCCGGCGCCTTCTACGCCTTCCCCAACATTAAACAGTACGGCCTAACAAGCGAAGCCTTCTGCATCAAAGCCATCGAAGAGGCAAACGTAGCCCTAGTCCCGGGCGACTGTTTCGGCACCGAAGGCCACATCCGCCTAAGCTACTGCGTCTCCGACCAAGATCTAGACGAAGGCCTCCACCGCCTGTCCAACTTCGTGTCAACCCTATAGCCCAACGGGACCCAAAACCATCAGCCCACCGACCCAAGCATTATGAGTGGGGGCGTCAGCCAACGAAAACCCGGGCTGCCCAAAGTCAACGCAGGCACGCGCCGCCGAAGGCCAGGCGCAAGGTTTTCGTAGATTCCGCACGAGCCGAAGGCCACTTAATGTGGCCTTCGTGCGAGCCCAGGACTTGACCGAGCGAAAACCTTGCACCTGGCCTTCGGCGGAGCGTGCCGGATGGTGGAATTGTGTGCAGCCCGGATTTCCGTTGACCGACGCCGGGGTCCCCGCCATAATACTTTCGGTTCACGCACGAATCCGCTGCCAGAGACAGCCGGTGCAAACGGGCATCGCCCGCAAGCTTAATGGGATATCCCGCCAGCCGAGGTGGTCGAGTAGATATGTCTTCTCGCCCCCGTCGCTCATGCAGCGCGGGGGCTTTCTTTTTGGACATGCCCCCGTCACGTCCTTGTGGCGGACCGTGCCCGGAAAGAATTCGAGGAGGTGTAATTCATGCCCCAGCAGTACAAAATCGACAAGGTTGCAGAGATCGAGTCCCGTATCGCCGAGAACGCCGGTCTGTTCGTCGTCAACTACAACGGTCTGACGGTTAAGCAGGCTCAGGAGCTGCGTCATCAGCTTCGCGAGTGCGGCGCCGAGATGAAGGTCTACAAGAACAACCTGGTCAAGATCGCTCTCAAGAACCAGGAGCAGCCCGAGCTCGACGAGATCCTCGCCGGCCCCGTCGCTTATGTGTTCTACGAGACCGAGCCGGTCGAGGCCGCTAAGGCCCTTAAGGACTTCTCTGCTAAGTCCAAGGGCGTCCTTGAGATCAAGGGCGGTATCTCCGACGGCAAGGCCGTTTCCGCTGATGATGTTAAGGCTATCGCCGAGCTGCCCACCAAGGATCAGCTTCTCGGCCAGATCGCCGGTCTCATCTCCGGTTTCGCTCGCGACATCGCTGTCTGCGTCAACGGCGTTTCCTCTGGTCTCGCTCGTTCGATCCAGCAGGTCTCCGAGCAGAAGGCAGCCTAGTCGCTGTTTTCACCCGCGGCGGCAACGCCGCACCCCAGGCGCATTCGCGCTGTGTTTTAACTGATCTCCGTGCACAGGCACGGAAACCGAAAGGACTTAGAAATGGCTAAGCTTACCACCGATGAGATCATCGATGCTCTTAAGGAAATGACCCTTCTCGAGGCTTCCGAGCTCGTCAAGGCTATCGAGGACACCTTCGGCGTTTCCGCCGCTGCTCCTGCCGCTGTTGTCGCCGCTCCTGCTGCTGGCGCTGCTGAGGCCGAGGAGAAGACCGAGTTTGACGTCGTGCTCGAGGGCTTCGGCGACAACAAGATCCAGGTCATCAAGGCCGTCCGTGAGCTCACCAACCTTGGCCTGAAGGAGGCCAAGGAGGTCGTCGAGGGCGCTCCCAAGGCTGTTCTCGAGGGTGCCAAGAAGGAGGACGCCGAGGCTGCCAAGGAGAAGCTCGAGGCTGCTGGCGCTGCTGTCACCCTCAAGTAATCAGGCTTTCTCGCCAGATTTCTTTGCAGACGGGACTCGCTATGCGAGCCCCGTCTTTTTTGTTTTGGCCCCTCATCCCCATTGCTCGGAACGCAGAACACCGTTGTCTTCGCCGTGCCAATCCCGTTGCCGCTGGGGCGCAAAATTGCACCATTCGAGCAATAATTTGCGTTGACCTGCTGAAGAATTGCGTTTGCCTTACGGCGACGTATGTCTTCGGCGGTAAGATACTTCGGTATCGCAATTTGGTCTGCGGCCGCCGTGCCGCACGCATGGGGCGCATTCTGCGCCTGCGAAAGGATCCTTGAATAATATGAAGGCAATCATCCCCGCCGCCGGTCTTGGCACGCGTTTTCTGCCTGGCACTAAGTGCACGCCCAAAGAGATGTTGCCGGTGCTCGACAAGCCGGTCATTCAGTATGTCGTTGAGGAAGCACTCGACCCCGAGGAGGTCGACGACGCCATCATCGTTACCTCTCCCGGTAAGCCCGAGCTGCTGAGCTACTTCCAGCCCGATCGCTCGCTCGAGAACCTGCTGCGCGAGCGCGGCAAGAACGCCTATGCCGATGCCGTCGCCCACGCTGGCGGTATGCCGGTCGACTTCCGTTATCAGTACGAGCCCAAGGGCCTCGGCCATGCTATCCGCTCTGCTGCCGACGCCGTGGCAGGGGAGAACTTCCTGGTTCTTCTGGGCGACTACGTTGTGCCTAACCGCGATATCTGCGACAAGATGCTCGCCGTTTCCAAGGAGCACGGTGGCGCTTCGGTTATCGCCGTTGCCGCGTGCGCTCCCGAGGAAGTCAGCCGCTATGGCGTCATCGCCGGTGATCGCGTGGGCTCTCTCGAGGGCTTCGAGAATGCTGCCGATGACGAGCCCGGTGCCGTTTGGCGCATCGGCGGTCTGGTCGAGAAGCCTGCTCCCGAGGCGGCTCCGTCCAACCTGTACATCGTCGGCCGTTACCTGCTGAGCCCGCTGGTCATGGACCTGCTCGCCGACCAGCAGGCCGGTAAGGGCGGCGAGATCCAGCTTACCGACGCCATGGCCCGCTCGCTCGACCGCGAGGCCATGTACGCTGTCGTCATCGACCCGCTCTCGGGCTACGACACCGGTACCCCGTCTGGCTGGATGGCCACCAACGCCCTCATGGCCGCAAGCGATCCTCGCTTTGCCAGCGCCTTCTGGGACGCTATCGACGAGCGCGGCGGCTTGATGCGCAAGTAAGCCTTCGGGCATCGACATTTACGGGCGTGGACCTCGGTTCGCGCCCGTTTTTTATAAGAGCTGCGATTGCCGGCCCTCTGTTCACAGAAAATATATGAACAGATGTTCGATACACATACATCTACCTGCATATTTTCTGCCGAAAAACTTTGCTACTCCAAAAACTCAATCGCGTCAAGGCTTTTCTTGCCCAACGGTCGGTACCTGATAAACTATTAGGTTGCGATAACTGGCGAAGCCATGCCTCGCCAACCCACCGAGCATTTCCGTGAAGGAGGAAAAACCTGGTGACCTACGCATACACTGCCACTGAGCGCAAGCGCGTCAGCTTCGGGAAAATCCCGGAGGCCATGGAGCTCCCCAACCTTATCTCTGTTCAAAGGGAATCCTTTGAGCGTTTTAAGGACGAGGGCCTTCGTGAGGCGTTCAAGGAATCCAGCCCCATCCAGAGCCAGAACCATGTTCTCGAGGTTACCTTCGGCGAGCATCAGTTCGGCGACCCCGCGCACACCGTCGAGGAGTGCCGCGAGAAGGATATGACCTATCAGGCTCCGCTTCTGACCGACGTCCGTCTCACCAACAAGGAGACCGGCGAGATCAAGGAGCAGCTCGTCTTTATGGGCGACTTCCCCATGATGACCGATCAGGGCACCTTCATCATCAACGGTACCGAGCGTATCGTCGTCTCGCAGCTCGTCCGCTCCCCGGGCGTGTACTACAGCTCCGAGATGGATTCGGGCAAGCAGATCTACAAGGCCCAGATCATCCCGTCCCGCGGTGCCTGGCTTGAGTTTGAGGTCGACAAGCGCGACCAGCTCATGGTCTCCATCGACCGTAAGCGCAAGCAGAGCGCCACGATGTTCCTGCGTGCCCTTGGCATCGCCGTCACCAACGACGACATCATCGAGCTGCTCGGCAACTCCGATGTGATCAAGCGCACCCTGGAGCGCGACACCGCCCTCACTCGCGAGGACGCCCTCATCGAGATCTACCGTCGCCTGCGCCCGGGCGAGCCTCCCACCGTGGACGCTTCCCGCAGCCTGCTCGAGGGCCTGCTCTTCAACCCGCAGCGCTACGATCTAGCCCGCGTCGGTCGTTACAAGGTCAACAAGAAGCTCAACCTCACCACCGAGGAAGAGGTCACGGTGCTCACCGACGAGGATATCGTCGCTACGCTGCGCTACCTCCTGTCCCTCGCTGCCGGCGAGCAGGGCTTCAAGGTCGACGACATCGACCACTTCGGCAACCGCCGCATCCGTACCGTCGGCGAGCTCGTTGCCAACCAGTTCCGTATCGGCATGAGCCGTATGGAGCGCGTCGTCCGTGAGCGCATGAGCTCCCAGGACATCGACGAGATCACCCCGCAGTCGCTCATCAACATCCGCCCGATCGTGGCCTCCATCAAGGAGTTCTTCGGTTCCTCGCAGCTCTCGCAGTTCATGGACCAGGCGAACCCCCTGACCGGTCTGACCCACAAGCGCCGTCTGTCCGCACTCGGCCCTGGTGGTCTTGCCGGCCACAAGTCCGGCTCCAGCCGCCGCACCAACGTGCCGACGGCCGTCCGCGACGTTCACAACTCGCACTACAGCCGCATGTGCCCGATCGAGACCCCCGAAGGCCCCAACATCGGCCTGATCGGCTCGCTCGCCCTCTACGCCCGCGTCAACGAGTACGGCTTCATCGAGGCCCCGTTCCGTCGCGTCGAGAACGGCGTTGCCACCGACCAGATCGACTGGATGACCGCTGACGAGGAAGAGAAGCACGTCATCGCGCCGGCCAACACGCCGCTCGATCCCAAGACCAACGAGTTCATCACGACCGATGCCGAGGGCAAGATCGTCCGTCCGCACACCGTGATCGCCCGTACCCGCGACTTCGACGGCTCCTTCGGCGCTCCCGCCGATGTGCCTGTCGAGGACGTCGACTACATGGACGTCTCGCCGCGTCAGATGCTCTCCGTCGCAGCCACGCTGATCCCGTTCCTCGAGCACGATGACGCTAAGCGTACGCTGATGGGCGCCAACATGCAGCGTCAGGCCGTGCCGCTGGTTCACCCCGCCGCTCCCTATGTCGGTACCGGCATGGAGCGTCGCGCCGCTCTGGACTCCGGCGAGGTCACCCTGGCCAAGAACGCCGGCGAGGTCATCTTTGCCGACGCCGCCAAGATCATCGTCAAGCATGCCGGCGGCATGGACGAGTATCACCTGGCCAAGTACCAGCGCTCCAACCAGTCCACCTGCATCAACCACCGTCCGCTCGTGCGCGTCGGTGACACCGTTGAGCAGGGCGAGCCTCTGGCCGACGGTCCTTCGACCGATCACGGCGAGCTCGCACTGGGCCAGAACCTCACCGTGGCATACATGCCGTGGGAAGGCTTCAACTACGAGGACGGTATCGTCGTGTCCGAGCGCCTGGTGGCCGAGGACCTGCTGACGACCATCAATATCACCCGTCACGAGATCGACGCCCGCGACACCAAGCTCGGCCCCGAGGAGATCACCCGCGAGATCCCGAACCTCTCCGAGGACATGCTTGCCAACCTCGACGAGGACGGCATCATCCGCATCGGCGCTGAGGTCGGCCCTGGCGACATCCTGGTCGGCAAGGTTACCCCCAAGGGCGAGAGCGCTCTGACCGCCGAGGAGCGCCTGCTGCGCGCCATCTTCGGTGCCAAGGCCCACGACGTCCGCGACACCTCCCTTAAGATGCCTCACGGCGCTTACGGTCGCGTCATCGACGTCGTCCGCTTTAGCCGCGAGAACGGCGACGACCTGGCCCCTGGCGTCAACGAGCAGGTGCGCGTCTACGTCGCCCAGCGTCGTAAGATCCAGCAGGGCGATAAGATCGCCGGCCGCCACGGCAACAAGGGTGTTATTTGTAACGTTCTGCCGGTCGAGGACATGCCCTACATGGCTGACGGTACCCCGATCGACGTTATCCTCAACCCGCTGGGCGTTCCTTCGCGTATGAACGTCGGCCAGCTGCTCGAGTGCCACCTTGGCTGGGCTGCTGCCTGCGGTTGGGATACCGAGCAGGCCGACTCCGACAAGTACGTCCCCGGTCCGTTCTTCACCGCCACGCCCGTCTTCGACGGCGCCAAGGAGGACGAGATCGCCGAGGTCATCCGTCGTGCCAACAAGAACATGCTCAACAAGGCCACCGCTGCCTTTGGCGATCACATGCGCCCCGAGTTCGTCACCCAGCTTGACGAGCGCGGCAAGACCCGCCTGTTCGACGGCCGCACCGGCGAGGAGTTCCGCGAGCCCATTACCGTGGGTACGTCCTACATCCTCAAGCTCGGCCACATGGTCGACGACAAGATCCACGCCCGTTCGACCGGCCCTTACAGCCTGGTTACCCAGCAGCCTCTGGGCGGCAAGGCCCAGTTCGGCGGCCAGCGCTTCGGCGAGATGGAAGTTTGGGCACTGTACGCTTACGGTGCTTCCAACGTCCTGCAGGAGATCCTGACCGTCAAGTCCGACGATACCGTGGGCCGCGTCAAGACCTACGAGTCCATCGTCAAGGGCGAGAACGTCCCGGTTCCGGGTATCCCCGAGTCCTTCAAGGTTCTCGTCAAGGAGATTCGTTCGCTCGCACTGGACATCGAGCCCATGCACGATGCCGACGAGGACGCCTCCGCCCCCGTGACCGCCGAGGAGACCTCTGCTCTCGACGACCTGGCTGCGCTCGCCGGCGTTGACGCCGACGTCGAGGCCCAGGATGCCGAGACCGCCGAGGCACCCGAGGCTGTCGCCGCCACGACCACTGATAAGGAGTAGTTGACTGTGGCAGATTTCGAAGCTACTGATTTTGACTCGGTAAAGATCTCCCTTGCCTCCGCCGACCAGATCCGTTCCTGGTCGCACGGTGAGGTCAAGAAGCCGGAGACCATCAATTACCGTACCCTCAAGCCCGAGAAGGACGGCCTGTTCTGCGAGAAGATCTTCGGTCCCGCCAAGGACTGGGAGTGCTCCTGCGGCAAGTACAAGGGCATCCGCTTTAAGGGCATCGTCTGCGAGCGCTGCGGCGTCGAGGTCACCTCGGCCAAGGTGCGTCGCGACCGCATGGGCCACATCGAGCTCGCCGCTCCCGTGTCCCACATCTGGTACTTCAAGAGCCCCACGAGCTTCCCGATGAGCCGTATGCTCGACATCAAGTCCAAGGACCTCGAGAAGGTTCTGTACTTTGCCAGCTACATCATCACCGAGGTTGACTACGAGGCTCGCGAGGCCGACGCCGACGACCTGCGCGAGGAGCTCGCCGCCGATCTGGAAGAGATCGATGCCGAGTGCGCCCGCCAGATCGAGTCCCTCAAGGAGCAGGGCGACCCCGAGAACTTTGACGAGTTCTCCGACGAGGAGCCGCTGACCCCCGAGGAGATCGCCTCCGGCATCGTCGACATTGAGGAGGAGTGCAAGGACGAGAAGCAGCTCCGCACGGACGCCTTCAACGCCTTCATGAAGCTCACCGAGCGCGACCTCATCTCCGATGAGCCGCTGTTCCGCGAGATGACCCGTTACTACTCCATGTACTTCAAGGGTGGCATGGGTGCCGAGGCCGTCCGCGACCTGCTCGCTGCCATCGACCTCCCCTCCGAGGCCGAGAAGCTCAAGGCCATCATCGCCGACGAGGATTCCCAGAAGCAGAAGCGCGAGAAGGCCGTCAAGCGCCTTGAGGTCGTTGACGCCTTCCTGAAGGGTGGCAACAGCCCCGCGAACATGATCCTGGACGTCATCCCGGTCATTCCGCCCGATCTGCGCCCGATGGTCCAGCTCGACGGCGGCCGCTTCGCCGCGTCCGACCTCAACGACCTGTACCGTCGCGTGATCAACCGTAACAACCGACTCAAGCGCCTGCTCGACCTGGACGCCCCTGCGATCATCGTGAACAACGAGAAGCGCATGCTCCAGGAGTCCGTGGACGCCCTGTTCGACAACGGCCGTCGTGGTCGCCCGGTCTCTGGCCGTGGCGGTCGCCCGCTCAAGTCGCTCGCCGAGGCCCTCAAGGGCAAGCAGGGCCGTTTCCGTCAGAACCTGCTGGGTAAGCGTGTCGACTACTCCGGCCGTTCGGTTATCGTTACCGACCCCAAGCTGCTGCTGCACCAGTGCGGTCTGCCCAAGACCATGGCGCTGGAGCTCTTCAAGCCCTTCGTCATGAAGCGCCTGGTCGAGCTTGGCAAGGTCGAGAACATCAAGGGCGCCAAGCGCGCTATCGACCGCGGTGCCACCTTTGTGTGGGATATCCTCGAAGAGGTCATCGACGGCCGCGTCGTGCTGCTCAACCGCGCACCGACCCTGCACCGTCTGTCCATCCAGGCCTTTGAGCCGGTTCTGGTCGAGGGCAAGGCTATCCACCTGCACCCGCTGGTCTGCTCGCCCTTCAACGCCGACTTCGACGGCGACCAGATGTCTGTCCACGTGCCGCTGTCCAGCCAGGCTCAGGCCGAGGCCCGCGTGCTCATGCTCTCTGCGAACAACCTGCGCTCTCCGGCATCCGGCAAGCCGGTCAACATCCCCTCGCAGGACATGATCATCGGTGTGTACTACCTCACCCAGGTCCGCGACGGTCTGCCGGGCGAGAACCACGTGTTCGCCAGCTTCGACGACGCGCTGCACGCCTATGACTGCCGCTCCGAGGTCGACATGCAGGCCAAGATTCAGGTCCGCGTGTCCGCTGCCGACGCCAATGTCATCAACGAGGACGGCACCCGTATCTTCCGCGTCAAGAACGGCAAGAACGAGTTCGTCGACTACGACGTCACCGGCAACAAGACCGCGCGCTTCGAGACCTCTATCGGCCGCATCATCTTCAACCGCCAGTGCCTGCCCGAAGACTACGAGTTCATGAACTACAAGATGGTCAAGGGCGACGTGGCCAAGCTGGTTGCGGACTGCTGCGATCGCTATCCCGAGGCCAAGGTCGGCCCGATCCTCGACGCCATCAAGTACTCCGGCTTCCACTACGCTACCCGCGCCGGCCTCACCATCTCGGTGTGGGACGCTCTCATCCCTGCCGAGAAGCAGGAGCTGCTCGATCGCGCCCAGGCCAACGTCGACCAGATCAACGAGTACTTCGAGGAGGGCTTCATCAACGAGACGGAGCGCCACATCGAAGTCGTTAACGAGTGGACCGCTTGTACCGACAAGGTCGCAGCGCTCATGCTCGACTTGTTCGACGAGGAGAACCCGCTCTACATGATGGCCGACTCTGGCGCCCGTGGTTCTAAGACCCAGCTGCGTCAGCTCGGCGGCATGCGCGGCCTGATGGCAGACATGTCCGGCGAGACGATCGACCTCCCCATTAAGGCGAACTTCCGCGAGGGCCTGCTGCCGCTCGAGTACTTCATTTCGACCTACGGCGCCCGTAAGGGCCTGGTCGATACCGCATCCCACACCTCGGACTCTGGTTACCTGACCCGTCGTCTGGTCGACGTGGCCCAGGACGTCATCGTCCGTGAGGAGGACTGCGGTACGCACGAGGGCGTCACCTACAACCTCATCATCCCCGGCACCACCGACCTCAACACCGACCTCGTCGGCCGTTGCTTCATTGAGGACGTCGTGGCTCCCGATGGCACCGTGCTCTTTGAGCAGGACGGTTACATCGAGAAGGTCGCCGACATCCAGAAGATGGTCGATGCCGGCCTCAAGAAGGTCAAGCTCCGCGCGCTGCTCACCTGCCGCTCCAAGTACGGCGTGTGCCAGAAGTGCTACGGCTGGGATCTTTCCACCCGTCGTCCGGTCGCCATCGGTACCGCGGTCGGCATTATTGCCGCCCAGTCCATCGGCGAGCCCGGTACGCAGCTTACGATGCGTACCATTCACTCCGGCGGCGTCGCTGGCGTCGACGATATTACGCAGGGTCTGCCTACGGTCAGCCGTATGTTCGATATCGTCGGCAACGTCAACGAGAAGATTCTGGGTCGCGAGGCCGAGCTGGCTCCGTACTCCGGTCACCTCTCGATTAAGCCCGAGAAGTCCGAGTACGTGCTGACGCTCACCGACTCCGAGGATCACACCCGTGTCCTCGACGAGCGTCGCGTCCCCGCTTCGGTGCGCTTTATGCCCGAGATCGAGGACGGCTGCGAGGTTCGAGCCGGCGACCAGATCACCAAGGGCTTCGTCAACTTCCGCAACCTGCGCAAGCTGACTGACATCGAGTCGACGATGCACACCTTCGTCGAGAGCGTTAAGGACGTCTACACCAGCCAGGGCGTCGACCTGAACGACAAGCACATCGAGGTGCTCGCACGTCAGATGCTGCGTCGCGTTCAGATCACCAACCCCGGCGACTCCAGGTACCTGCTTGGTCAGTACGTCGACCGCTACGAGTTCGCCGACGAGGTCGAGCGCGTTGCCCGTCTGGGCGGTCAGGCTCCCGTGGCCGAGCCCGTCATCCTGGGTACGCTCAAGGTCGCGTCCAACATCGACTCCTGGCTGTCGAGCGCTTCGTTCATCCGCACCGCCGGTGTCCTTACCGAGGCTGCCATCGAGGGCAAGGTCGACCACCTGCTCGACCTTAAGTCCAACGTCATCGTCGGTAAGAAGATCCCGGCTGGTACCGGCCTCAAGCCGTACGCTAACGCCAAGCTGACGTATCGCACGGCCGACGGCTACGTGGACATCGACGGCCCGGCTTCGCCCAACGCCAAGTCGCTGCCCGAGTGGGCTCCGGTTGAGCTCAAGGACCTGGACGAGCAGCTCCCGCAGCAGCTCGACTGGGCCGGCTACGACGAGTTCGGTGGTGCTGACGGTTCGTTCACCCGCAACGGCCACACCATCTCCGCCGAGAAGGCTCGCCTGTACCTGTTCGACGACCTGGGCGTGTCGCAGCGCTGGACCAACAAGTTCAGCGAGGTCGGCATCGAGACGGTCGGCGACCTGGTTGGCAAGTCCGAGGAGGATCTGCTGCGCATCGATGGCATCGGTGCCAAGGCGATCGAGGAGCTCCGTGACGGTCTGGAGGCCCACGACCTGCTCTACATCCTCGAGAACAACGACGACGTCGCCGACGAGGAAGACCTCTCGCAGCTGCTGCAGATGGTCTTTAGCCCCGACGGTCCGGACGACATCCTGCTGGGCACCTCCGCCACGCCGACGCATCACGCCGACGCCGACGAGGAGCTCCTGGGCGCCCCGATCGACGACAAGAAGGCTCCCGCCAACGGTGCCATCAACGAGGACATGGCTTCCCTCGACGAGCTGCTCAACCAGCTCGTGGACACCGATGACGCCGAAGAGGCCAAGGACAACGACGAGGAGTAACTAGTTCCGCCGTTCTAACGAACGGCGGCGACCTCCGTCGCTGCGCGGCCCCCAGAGCTACAATCTGTCATTCAAAAGGCAGGGCATGACCAAAAGGTCAATGCCCTGCCTTTTTCATGCCACCTTGTACGCTCTGGGGGCCGCTCGCTTGCGTATGTTCAACCTGTTGCGTTTCGTTGATCCCTTGCCAAAAAGTGACGGATTTATTTTTTGGTAGGTTTTTCCTGCTTGGATTTGAAACATTTCACTCGGTCAAAGCGTATCTATGGTGAGGGCCCCATCAAGAACCATCAATGTCACCGGGAGGTGATTATGGAAGAACAAGCTTTTAGACAGGCGGTCGAAGACCACCGGGATGTCGTGTTTCGGATCGCGTTGACGTACCTGCGTGATCGCGCCGACGCCGACGATGTCGCTCAAGACGTCTTTCTGAAGTTACTCAAAAGCGATGCGCAATTTGAAAGCTGGGAACATCTTCGTCGATGGCTTATCCGGGTCACGATCAATGAATGCAAATCGCTCTTTCGAAAGCCGTGGAGGCGTGTGGAGGATATTGAGAACCTGGCCGAGTCGCTTTCGACAGCGCAGGATGAGACCAAGGCCGTCCTGTCAGATGTCATGCGGCTTCCGGAACGATTCCGTATCCCCATCGTGCTCTATTACTATCTGGGCTTCTCGACTTCAGAGATTGCCGAGTTACTGCATGTGCCAGCCGCGACCGTTCGAACGCGTTTAGCTCGCGGCAGATCGAAACTCAAGTTCATCCTAGAGGAGGGCGACCGTGAAATCCAACCAAATCAAGCAGGCCTTCGAGTCCGTCCAAGCCGATAGCGATCTTGCTGACCGTGTTCTTTATGCCGCTGCTGGTGAGCCGCTTCGCCGAAAGGGTCACGCGAAGCCTCTGTATGTTGCCGTGATCGGATGCCTTGCCGGAGTGCTGGCGACCGGAGGGGTCGCCTACGCCGTCGTCAATTCCAGTTATTTTGCCTCTGCCTGGGGAAACCATGGCAACGGAGAGTCCGTTACCTGGACTCAAGGTGGCTCGTCGGGGACTAAATATACCTACACCAGAGAGTTTGGTGATGGTATCGCGCCCCAAAGCTTGGAGGGTTCAGTACAGAAGGTCAATCTGTCCGTCGAGGGCAACGGCTATACACTCGACATTCATGATATGGCTATCGACCAAAACGGCTGCGGTGCTGTGACGTTTACGCTGTCCAATCCAAATGGTGTTAACTACTACAAGCCGGCAGCAGAGACAGGCGAACTTGTTCTCTATGGTGAAGAAGAACAAGGCATCGGTACACCCAGCATGAACTTCGGCGAGGAATGGGCTGACACACGCTGCACCATTGATAAGGACACATCAAGCGATACTGTCATTAATGGCACGATGTACTTTGCTTCTATGGATCGCGAGCGAGGTTTTCAACATGCGGTCACCTGGAATATCTCGTGGACCGAGGGCGAAGGAGAGGATGCGAAGCCGTTCGAGGCATCGACGCCCGAGTTTAGCGTTGGAGCGTACGTCGATACTAAGGAACTCCGCTCCGATGACTCGCCTCTCGAGATCAGCCCGTTTTCCATCCAGACGCACATCGATGATCTGGGCATTGACGCAGTCACGAAGAAGTTGACGGTTACCTACAAGGATGGATCGGAGCAGATTATCGAAGATGACGACGCAGGGGCGTTCAACTTATATTTTTCTTATACGCGCAATAGCGGAGAGAACATCTGGGTGCCAACGAAGTTGATTGATGTCGACCAAGTGGTCTCAGTAACGCTTGAGGGCACACGCTGCACTTCAACAGGGGGCGCCGAAACGTCGGAACCCTTTACCATCGTCTATTCGTAAGATTTGGGGCCGCTTCCTACTAGGGGAGGCGGCCCATTTTGCATTAAATGGACGGTTAGACCGAGCGATATACTTCCGAAGACGCCGCCGATTTCCATGCGACAGATGAGAGCAGATCATCGCTGGAGCTCGACGTTTCCGCAGATAAAACCGACCAAAATAAACCTGTCCCTTTTTGGCAGGTAACGTTGCCCCGACGAGCACGTCGGATTCCCGGGCCGGGCGGCACAGGGGTTAAGTTTGTCGCGAGTTCCGCACGAGC
>CAJMRI010000013.1:0-63493 GCA_905215905.1 uncultured bacterium
CGCCCAAATGTTAACGTTGCCATTGTGCAAACACAGAGCCACCGGGCGGCTCAAACGTTTACGCGCAAGGAATCGACGGTCCACAGGCACAGGGGCCACCGGTTCGCGTCTTTTTTTGTGTCGCAAAATGGCAACGTCAACATTTTGGCAACCGAACACCAACAGCTACCATCGTTGCCAACCCACCGACTCTTAGGAGCATTGCATGGAGCAACTCATCGCCATCATCGAAAAGGGCCAACCCTTTTTCAACGCGATCGCCCGCAACAAGTACCTCAAGGCGATCCGCGACGGTTTTATCTCCGTCATCCCCATCATCATCTTCTCGTCCATCTTCTGCTTGGTAGCCTCGGTCCCCAACATCTGGGGTTTCTACTGGCCCGATGACATCAACAACGCCCTGTGGAAGTGCTACAACTACTCCATGGGCATCCTGGCCATCGCCTGCGCCGCCACCACGGCCAAGCACTTCGCCGACGCCCAGAACCGCGATCTGCCCAAGAACAACCAGATTAACTTCATCTCGTGCATGTGCGCGGCCATCATCAGCTTCTTGCTCCTTTCGAGCGACACGATCGCCACGGACGCTGCCAGCGGCTTCAACACCACCTACCTTGGTTCCAAAGGCCTGCTGACCGCCTTTATCGCTGCGTTTGTGACCGGCATCATCTACAAGTTCTTCATTAAGCGCAACATCACCGTCAAGATGCCCGAGCAGGTTCCGCCTAACATCTCGCAGACCTTTAAGGACATCATCCCCTTCTCCGTCTGCATCACCGTCTTTTGGGTCTTTGACATCGTCTTCCGCGCTGCCTTTGGCTTCTGCTTTGCCCAGGGCGTCATCCAGGTGTTCCAGCCCCTGTTCACCGCTGCCGACGGCTACATCGGCCTTGCTGTGATCTACGGCGCCATGAGCCTCTTCTGGTTCGTGGGCGTCCACGGCCCCTCGATCGTCGAGCCCGCCATCGCCGCCGCCCTCGTTGCCAACATGACCGACAACCTGGCTGCGTTCCAGGCCGGCCAGCACGCTTCCGCTGTCCTGACCCAGGGTGCCCAGTACTTCGTCGTCTGCATGGGCGGCACCGGTGCCACGCTTGTCCTGGTCTTTATGTTCTGCTTCCTGGCCAAGTCCCAGGAGATGCGCGCCGTCGGTAAGGCCGCCATCGTTCCCGTCTGCTTCGCTGTCAACGAGCCGCTGCTGTTCGCCGCGCCCATCGTGCTCAACCCCGTCTTCTTTGTCCCGTTTGTCTTTGCCCCGATCGCCAACATCTGGATCCTCAAGATCTTTATCGACTTCTTGGGCATGAACGGCTTTATGTATACCCTGCCCTGGACCGTCCCCGGCCCCATCGGCACCATCATGGGCCTGGGCTTCCAGCCGCTCGCCTTTGTGATGCTCGCCCTTATCCTGGTCGTCGACTTTGCCCTGTACTACCCGTTCTTCCGTGCCTATGACGCCCAGAAGTGCACCGAGGAGGCCGAGATCTCCCAGGAGGAGCTCGCCGCCAAGAACGCCGAGAAGGCCGCCAAGCTCAACGACGCCTTCCAGGGCAAGGCTGACGCCAAGAGCGTTGCCGCCGGCGCTGCTGCCGAGGCCGTGAAGGCCGACGCCCCCGCCGCTTCCGCAGCGCCCGCCACCGAGGCTACGGCCACTAGCGACCTCAACGGCAAGCGCGTGCTCGTACTCTGCCAGGGCGGCGGTACCTCGGGTCTGCTCGCCAACGCGCTGGCCAAGGCTGCCAGGGAGCGCGGTATTAACCTCGAGACCGCTGCCGAGGCCTATGGCAACCACGTTGACATGCTCCCCGACTTTGACCTGGTCGTCCTGGCCCCGCAGGCCGCAAGCTACCTGGCCGACCTTCAGAAGGACTGCGAGCGCGTGGGCAACAAGTGCGTCGCCTGCCGTGGCAAGCAGTACATCGAGCTCTCCCAGAACGGCGACAAGTCTCTCGCCTTCGTAAGCGAGCAACTCTCGAAGTAAGTAACGCTCAGGGCCAGCCGACCATCCAAGACCGGCTGGCCCTTCGATTTAGACGATTGGATCATCATGTCCGTTAACCCTGCTAGCGTCACTAACCCGCCTGCGCAGTTTCCCGAGGACTTTGTCTTTGGCGGCGCCACTGCTGCCTACCAGGTAGAGGGCGAGACCCGCACTCACGGTAAGGGCAAGGTTGCCTGGGACGACTTCCTGGAGGCCCAGGGGCGCTTTTCCCCCGATCCCGCTTCGGACTTCTACAACCAGTACCCCGTCGACCTTGAGCTGTGCGAGGAGTTCGGCATCAACGGCATCCGCCTCTCCATCGCCTGGAGCCGTATCTTCCCCGAGGGCACCGGCAAGGTAAACCCCGAGGGCGTCCAGTTCTACCACGACCTTTTCGCCGAATGTCACAAGCACCACGTTGAGCCGTTTGTCACGCTGCATCACTTCGATACGCCGCTGCCCCTCTTTGAGAAGGGCGACTTCCTCAACCGCGAGACCATCGACGCCTTTGTGGACTTTGCCACCTTCTGCTTTAAGGAGTACGCCGACCAGGTGACCTATTGGTTCACCTTTAACGAGATCTGGGCGGACGCCTCCAACACCTACATCGAGGGCACCTTCCCCGGTGGCGTCAAGGCGCATCTTGCCGAGGCCTTCCAGTGCGAGCACAACATGATGCTCGCCCACGCCAAGGCCGTACTGGCCTTCCACAACGGCGGTTTTAAGGGCAAAATCGGCGTCATTCAGTCGCTGGAGTTCAAGTATCCGCTCAACGAGAACGACCCCGCCGACATCAAGGCCGCCAACAACGAGCACGTGCTGCAAAACCAGTTCCTGCTCGACGCCACCTTCCGCGGCGACTATGCCCCCGACACCCTCGAGTGCGCCAACCGCCTGGCTGCCGTCTCGGGCGGCACCATCGAGATCCTGGACAAGGACCTCGAGATTATGCGCGAGGCCGCGCTCTACAACGACTACCTGGGTGTCAACAACTACCAGTGCCGTTTCCTCAAGGCCTACGACGGCGAGAATGACCTGCACCACAACGGCACGGGCGAGAAGGGTACCGGCCGCTGGCGCGTCAAGGGCATTGGTGAGCATGTGAACAAGCCCGGCATCCCCACCACCGACTGGGACTGGATCATCTATCCCGAGGGTCTGTTCGATCTGCTCGTCTACATTAAGCAGCGCTACCCCAACTACAAGCAGATCTTCATCACCGAGAACGGCATGGGCTACAAGGACCCCTACAAGGACGGTTTTGTGGACGACCAGCCGCGCATCGACTACATCGAGCAGCACCTGCGCTGGCTGCTTAAGGCCATGGAGGTGGGCGTCAACGTGGGCGGCTACTTCCTGTGGAGCCTGCAGGACCAGTTCTCCTGGACCAACGGCTACAACAAGCGCTATGGCTTCTTCTACGTAGACTTTGAGACCCAAAAGCGCACGCCCAAGGCGAGCGCCTACTGGTACAAGCACGTGGCGCAGACCCGTCGTCTGGACTAAAGACTAGCGGGGTTGCCTGCCCACATAACCTGTCCCCATTTCTCAGCCGGGGGCGGCACGTCACACGGCGCGCCGCCCCCGGTCTTTTGTTTTTGTTCGACCTGGGGGCCGTTTATCTCGATCTGTAACATCTAGCCGAGTTTTTGGGTTCTAGCTGTTACAGATCGAGATGAACAGGATTGCGCTTTCCGAAGAATCTAAATCTGTAACACGTAGCCCGCTTTTGACCGTCTACCTGTTACAGATCGAGACAAACGGAGTAGGACCTAACCCCGTATGTCCCTAACAGTCGAGCGTTCGACCAGCGTACTCGGCACATGAATCGCCTCGATAGACGAGCTCTCTCCAATCGCCGCCTCAAACGCAAGCTTACCGACACCGCGCAAATCAAATCGCAGCGTCGTCAGCCGATTGTGAGGAACAAGTCCCTCGAGTGCGTCGTCGATACCAGCCACGCTCACGTCGTCGGGCACGGACAGGCCCGCATTCTCGAGCGCGGCGATAACGCCCAGCGCCATCTGGTCATTTGCCGCAAGCACGGCAGTCGGCGCCTGCGACCCGCCGGCAAGCACCTCGGCCGCAATCCGCTCGCCCATGGTGTACCCACTGTCCGCACTCCAATCGCCACGCAGCATCGGAGCGGCATCGACATGAGCACGACCCAGCGTATCGCGCCAACCGGCCTCACGAAAACGCGAGGAAATCGAGTTTTCCGGACCCGCCACAAACCGCATATTCGAATGACCATGTTCCAGCAGATAATTGGTCAACAGCTCGCACGAACCATACTGGTCGGAGTCGATCGTCGTGCAGCGCGGATGCGCATACATGGACAGGATGACCGTTCGCACTCCCGGCTGGGGAACAAACTCCTCAAAATCGGGAGCCATGCGGTTCATGTTGAGAATCATGCCGTCGACGGGTCGCTCGACCATGCGGCGCGAGGCATCGGCAAGTGCATAGGGCTTGTCGCCGCCCATCTCGATCATAGTGACGGCAAAATCGTGCTCGCGCGCCGCTTGCATGATACCCTCGAGCGTCGCCAGGTTACCGACACGTGTGATGTTGTACATGCACAGGCCAATAGAACGATACGACCCGCCGCGCAACGCCGCTCCAGCAAAATTGGGACGAAAGCCCAGCTCTTCCATGGCGGCCAGCACACGCTTGCGCGTCTTTTCCGTCACGTTGGGCATACCGTTGACCACACGAGACACAGTCTGGCGGCTCACGCCAGCGAGCGCCGCAACCTCTGCCGCGCTCGCCGAACGACCATTCCTTGTCTGCTGAGCCATGCCTTCCACGCTAACCTGCTTCCCAACTATTCCCCGCACCCATGGCGCATCGTACATACATTGATAACGTGCTCATGATACCCGAGCCATATACCACAACATGAAAACTTCTGTCAATCAAAACCGCTTACCGAACAAATACAACCGTTCGCGGCTGTTTGAAGTTGTTTTGTTTCTATACATCCCAGCCGGATGTTAACGTGCTCATTGTCAAATGTTCACGTGCTCATTTTGGTTCCAATCATTTTAAGATAGTGTTTATCGGGCTTTTTCACCGCTGAACGCTAACCAGGGAGCCTCCTGAGCGCAAACGCACAATATCGAACAGCGAGACGAGAGGGTGTATGCATATGTCTTTGCTAAACCGCGTACAGCAGCTGCCGAAGGGCTTTGTTTGGGGCGCCGCAACCGCCGCGTACCAAACGGAAGGTTCCACGAAGGTGGCAGGCAAGGGTAAGACCATGTGGGACGATTACCTTGTCGCCCAGGGTCGCTTTTTGCCCGACCCGGCCAGTGATTTCTACAACCGCTACGAGGAGGATATCCGCCTTTCTGCCGAGCATGGACTCAACGCCATCCGTGTGTCCATCGCCTGGACTCGCATCTTCCCCAACGGCGACGATGCCGAGCCCCTCGCCGAGGGCGTTAAGCACTACCACGAGTTGTTCGCCTGCTGCAAAAAGTATGGCGTCGAGCCCTATGTGTCCCTGCATCACTTTGACTCCCCCGCCGCCCTGTTCAACCAGGGCGACTGGCTCAACCGCAAGACCGTCGACGCCTATGTGCGCTATGCCGAGTTCTGCTTCCGCGAGTTCCGCGAGGTCAAGAATTGGTTCACCATCAACGAGCTCATCAGCCTCTCGCACTCCCAATACATCCAAGGCAACTTCCCGCCCAACCATCACTTTGATGTGACGAGCGGCATCCAGAGCCAGCACAACGAGCTCGTTGCCCACGCCCGCGCCGTCAACCTGTATAAGGATCTTGACGAGACCGAGCACCTGGGCGGACGCATTGGCATGGTCAACGTCCTGACGCCGGCATATCCTGCCACCGACTCGCCCGCCGACCAGCACGCCGCCGACCTGTACAACGCCTTCTACACCGACTTCATCATGGACGGCGCCTTCCTGGGTCACTACTCCGCGCGCACCCTCTCACTCATCAACGAGATTCTGCGTGCCAACAACGCCACACTTACGGTTGAGGACAGCGACATGGAGGAGCTCGCCAAGGCGGCGCCCCGCAACGATATGTTCGGCCTCAACTACTATCAGTCGGCGTTTATCGCCGCATACGATGGCGAGTCCACCAACAGCTTTAACGGCACCGGAGACAAGGGCACCTCGTGCTTTAAGTTTAAGGGCGTCGGGCAGCAGGTCGATATGCCGGGTATCCCCACCACCGACTGGGATTGGCTCATCTACCCGCAAGGCCTCTACGACACGCTCAAGCACATCAGCGCCACCTATCCCAACCTCCCCGTCATCTATATCACCGAAAACGGCCTGGGCCACAAGGACCCCGAGCCCGACGCAAACGGCATCGTCGCCGATCCCGAGCGCATCGACTTTGTCGACCAGCACATGGAGAAGGTGCTCCAGGCGCGCGCCGAGGGCGTCGACGTCCAGGGCTACTTTATCTGGAGCCTGCAGGACCAGTTCTCGTGGGCCAATGGCTATAACAAGCGCTACGGCCTGTTCTACATCGACTTCGACACGCAAAATCGCTACATCAAGCAGTCGGCACTCTGGTACAAGGAGCTCGCCGACACCATGGCGGACGCGCAGTAGCGCATCGCCTCGCTTTCTCCCGAGAAGGGAGCGGCCCTATGCGATACAAACCCAGCCGCTCCCCTCTCTCCCCCTGGGACCGACCCCGCCTGCACCCGGGCTTTTAGCAAGCGGGAGACCATATAGGTTTTCAACGTCCATGCCATTAAGATTTCATGCAAAGAGGAGCGTGAACTATGGAATCGATCGTTAAGTTCTTGGAGAAAGGTCAGCCGTACTTCGACAAGGTCTCTAAGAACATCTACCTTCAGGCCATTAAAGACGGCTTTTTGGCAGCAATGCCCATCATCCTGTCTTCTTCTGTCTTCCTGCTTATTTCAACCCTGCCGGGCGTTGTCGCCACGGTCGGCGGCTTTACGCTGCCCGACTGGTGGAACGTCGACGTCGTGAACTTCTGCAACAAGGTTTACAACTTCACGATGGGCGTCGTGGGCATCATGGTCGCCGGCACCACCGCAAGCGCGCTGACCGGCTCCAAGAACCGCCGCATGCCTGCCGGCAAGGCCATCAACGCCACGAGCACCATGGTCGCCGCCATGTGCGCTATGCTCATCTTGGCCGTTACCCAGACGAGTGCCAAGATCGACGGCGCCGATGTCTCGGTGTTCTTTACCGACAACATGGGCACCAAGGGCCTGCTGAGCTCCTTTGTCGCCGCATTTGCCACGGTCAACATCTATGCCTTCTGCATTAAGCGAGACATCACCATCAAGCTGCCCAAAGAAGTCCCCGGCGCCATCGCCCAGAACTTCCGCGACATCTTCGCCTTCAGCTTCTCCATCCTGTTTGTCGCCGTCATCGACGTTATCTGCCGCACCTGCTTGGCCGTCCCGTTTGCCAACGTCATCTCCACGCTGGTGAGCCCGCTGTTCGCCGCCGCCGATTCCTACGCCGGCCTCGCCCTCATCTGGTTCATGATCCCGCTGTTCTGGTTCATGGGCATCCACGGCCCCTCGGTCGTTAAGCCTGCCCTCAACGCCGCGCTGTTTGGCAACATCACTACCAACCTCGCCACGCTGCAGGCCGGCGGTCACCCCGCCCTCGCCCTGACCGAGAACTTCGGTAACTACATCGGCGAACTCGGCGGCACCGGTGCCACGTTCATTGTCCCGATCATCTTCCTGCTCTTTATGCGCTCCAAGCAGCTCAAGGCCGTCGGCAAAGCCTCTGTCGTACCCGTGATGTTCGCCGTCAACGAGCCGCTGCTGTTCGCCGCGCCCATCATCCTCAACCCGTACTTCCTGATCCCGTTCCTGTTTGCCCCCGTGGCCAACGTCCTCATTGGTAAGTTCTTCATCGACTTTTTGGGCATGAACGGCTTTATCTATGCCATGCCGTGGGCACTCCCCGGACCGATCGGCACCTTCATCGACACCAACTTCCAGCCGATCTCTCTGGTCCTGGTTGTCGTCCTGCTGGTCGTTGACTTCTTGATCTACTACCCGTTCTGCAAGGCCTACGACAACGTCCTGTGCAAGCAGGAGGCCGAGACCCTGGCCGAAGAAGAGGCCGAGGAGACCAAGGCCGTCAAGACCGCTGCCGCCCCCGCCGTTGAGGCTCCCGTTGTCGAGACCGCTTCTGCCACTGAGGCCTCCGCAGCTCCGTCCGCCCTTAAGGGCAAGGACCTGAGGGTTCTGGTTCTGTGCGCTGGCGCCGGCACCTCTGCACTGCTCGCCAACGCGCTTAAGGAAGGCGCCGACGAGCTGGGCATCGACATTACCGCCAACGCCGGTGCCTACGGCAGTCACTACGCCATCATGGACCAGTACAACGTCATCGTCCTGGCTCCGCAGGTTCGCACCTATTACAACGAGATGAAGGCCGACACCGACCGCCTGGGCATCACGCTGCTGTCGCCCAAGGGCAAACAGTACATCGACCTCACTAAGGATCCCAAGGGTGCCGTCGCCTGGATCGAGGAAAACCTCGAGGCATAAGACACTGACGCTACCTACCGCTCGCAGACAATAAATGGCCCGTGCATCGATGTGTGATGCGCGGGCCATTTTGTTTAGACCGCACCCGTCCTCCTGTTCATCTCAATCTGTAACATCTAGCCGAGTTTTTCGGTCCTAGCTGTTACAGATTGAGACAAATGCACAGGACAATCCCCCCAATCTGTAACATCTGGTTGGTGATTTCACCCCTACCTGTCACAGGTTGAGACAATTTGATAGTGGAGTCCTCATTTACGCGTCATATCGCGTAGCGCTCACGCGTTGATTCCCCACAATGACAGGAGGTAAAAGTCCTCCCGCATCGCCTGTTGGCAATCCCATAGCGTTAGCTAGCAGATGACCTGCGTGTGTTCCTCGATGGCAGTGCGGTCCTCGGCGGCGATACCCGGCTCGCACACCACAGCGTCCAAATTGTCCAGGCGGCAGAAGGTATAGAAGTCGCGCTTGCCGATCTTGCTGGAGTCGGCGATCAGATAGCGCGAGTCTGCCTTGCTAAAGGCGAGCTGCTGGATACGGCCCTCGTCCATGTTGGACGTAGACACGTCACCGTCCAAGATACCGTTGGCGCCGATAAACGCCGCATCGATGCCCAACGCACGCAGGGTATCCTCAGCTGTTGGTCCCACAAAAGCGGCGGTGCGGCGACGGTACATACCGCCCACGAGGCACAAGTCGCAGTCCTCGCGCGCCTCGAGCAGGTTAAACACCGAAAGCGAATTGGTCACAATGCGCAGGCGAAACGTCGGCAGCATCGAGGCCATCTGCTCAACCGTGGTGCCCGTACCCAAAAAGATGGTCGAGCCTTCCTCGATAAGCTCCACAGCACGGCGCGCAATCTGCAGCTTTTCCTCGGCATGCTTAGTGCGCTTTTCGCTGTGCGAATACTCATGGCGCAACATAGCGTGGGGACGGCCCTGCGCACTGCGGGCTCCGCCGTGCACGCGCTCGATCTCGCCCAGGCTCGCAAGTTCTTCGAGGTCGCGGCGAATCGTCATATCCGAGACGCCCAGCGCATCCGAAATCTCCTTGACCGAGACCGTGCCCTGCTCTTCGAGCAGTTGTCGAACCTTATCCTGTCGTTCTGCCTTAATCACGATGAATCCTCGCTGTTCTTTGCGCGCATATCATTCAAACAGTAACGAACAAATTGTATCAGACTCGTGCGCGTCAAAAATGAACGCCCGCACAGCTCCAATCATCACTTTTTTGAGAAAAATACCATCTGCTTTAGTGGGGTGTAGTGATAATCTTGCCTGTTCGCGCTACAGTTTGTCCGAAATACCTCGATGTTAGGAACCAAATGATCACTTCCGAGCTTTTCGGCACCGCGCCGTGCGGTACCCCCGTTCATCGTTACACCCTCAACGGGCCCGAGATCTGCGTTCGCATTATGGACTATGGCGCCACGGTGCTTGGTATCGATGTGCCCGACATTGCCGGCAACGTGCGCGATGTGGTGCTGGGCTTCGATAAGCTCGAGGATTACTTTGACAACCCCGCCTGCTTTGGCGCGACCATCGGCCCTGTGGCAAACCGCACCGCTCGCGCCACGATCGCCATCGACGGCACAGACTGGCATATGCCCGCCAACGAGGGCGCCAACAACCTGCACAGCGACCTTGAGCACGGTCTGCACAAACGTGTGTGGGATGTTGAGCTCGACGAGGTCCATAACGCCGTGCGCATGACCACCTCGCTTAAGGATGGCGAGCTGGGCCTGCCCGGCAACCGAACCTTTACGGCCGTGTTTACCGTTACGCACACCGGCATCTTCCGCATCGATTATGGCTGCGAGAGCGACCGCGCCACCTACGTGTCCATGACCAACCACACGTACTTTAACCTTGCAGGCCATAACGCCGGCATGGACTGCGAACATTTCTTTGTCGCCAACGCCGCCCACTACCTGCCCATTAACGAGCAGAACATCCCCACCGGCGAGATTGCTCCGGTCGAGGGAACACCGTTTGACTTTCGCGAGCTTCGCCCCGTCGCACCCGGCATGGAGGCCGACGACCCGCAGATCAAGCAGGCCCGTGGCTACGATCACTGCCTGTGCATCGATGGCTATCAGTACGGCCGCAACCTGCGCCGCGCGATGCACGTCGAGGAGATGTGGACCGGTCGTGAGATGGACTACTACACCACTGCCCCGGGCGTGCAGCTCTACACCGGCAACTGGCTGGGCGACGAGCACGCCAAGGACGATGCCAACTATGGCTGGGGCGCCGGCTTTGCCCTCGAGGCCGAGATGTACCCCGACACGCCGCACCAGCCTCTGTTCCCGCAGGGCATTGTGGGCCCGGGCCATCCCTACAGCAATGTGATCGAATACCACTTTATGAGGCACTAAGCCCGCAACGCGACATATCGCACAGCAGCGCCCGCCGGCACCACCGCCAGCGGGCGCTTTTCTACCTAGTCATTGGGGACGTTCCTAAACGACTAGTCGTTGGGGACACTCTTTGCCGAATGTGGCCGCCGCATCATCGATGATGCCGTGTCCTCGCGCGCAATGGTGGCGTCCGTCCCGCTTCGACCGTCGCGTTACGGCGCGAGAACATCCAGCGGAACAACTTGGACGCCACGCTCGGTAACATAGGCTTGCGAACCAAACCCGATGATCACGACTTTCGAAACCGGCGGGTTGTTTCCGGCGGCAACCATGCGTTTCTCGACAGCAACAAGGCTGTCAGACGCCTCTTCGATTTGAGCAGAGCTGAGTTTAACTTCGACCGGAATCCACGTTCCGCCGGGAGCCGCAATGACCGCATCGACTTCTAGATCGCGAGAATCATGATAGTGATAGAGGCCCATTCCGTTTGCTCGCGCATAAACCCACAAATCATGAAGCACCAGCGATTCAAAAAGCAGTCCGAGCGTCTTGAAATCTAGCAGTAGTGTCTCCGGGGTCGCCCCGAGTGCGGCGGCCGCCAGCGACGGGTCGGCGAGGTGATGCTTCTTTGAGTCTCTTAAATTCACCGGAGATCTCATTGCAGGGTTCCACGCGGGAATATCGCGAACGAAACTAACCCGAGCAAGAAGAGATATATATGATGCCGCCGTCTGTCTCGACACCTCTCCGCCAAGATCGGCTACGAGCGTCTTGAGTGACGCCAAAGTGGATTCATTGCGCGCAAGCGATTCGATGACGGCTTTGACCTTCTCAGGGTCGCGTCGAGAGCCATCAACACGAGACAAATCTTCTTCGGCGACTATGCCGATGTAACGTTTCGCCATCGCCGACGCAGCCAGCGCATCGCGACCGACCGCCGCGGGCCATCCACCACGGACAACGCACTCGGCAATCGAGGCAGAATCCAACGACCCGAAAGCTCCATTGAACTTTTCGCCAGAAATAATGCCCGACAGCTTAACCGCGCCGCTAGATTTCCCAAGTTCGAAAAGCGTCATGGTGTCCATGCGCAGTTTGGCGAATCTTCCAGCGCCACTGTGCATCGGACGTTCGTCGTCTCGCGGTGTCGCCGACCCCGTAAATATGAACTGACCAGGCTCGCCGCCGCGGTTGTCGCACTCAAACCGTGCCGCGTCCCAAAGTTTCGGAACCTCCTGCCACTCGTCAATCAGCCGCGGCACCTCGCCGGAAACGGCAAGAGCCGGATCCGTCTCGGCGCGTAAGCGATTCTCGAAGTTGCGGGACGGGTCCATGAGAAGGAGCCTGGACGCCGCACGGGTCTCGGCCGTGGTCGTCTTTCCACACCATTTCGGTCCTTCGATGAGAACGGCACCGAATATACCCAGCAGCTGGTCGAGCTCATTTTCGACAATTCTGGTGTAGTACTTTTTTGGCATATTTATCACCATTGCTACCAGCGCGTTTAACCTAATTTACAGTTTACATTTAACCAAATTTCGGTTCTCTGATTAACCATATTTACGCAATTCAATTAACGAAACAGATTTAGGAGCCATTTTTGCGAACGGCTTAAGCTGTGGTGCAGTCATTGACGTTCTAAAAGACTAGTCGAAAGGGACACTCTTTTCATAGCTCCGACACATGTGCCAACATGCCTGAAATCGGCGCGCTACAGATTGCGCCCATCTACTACTTTTACTCCCGCACCCCTGACCATACGCCCCTATTTTCAAAAATCGCACGTTCGCTACCTGCAGTTTTAATATTGCGATTTTCATCGTGCTTCGAGGTAAGCGACCAAAAGTAGTAGATGGCCCCAATTCCTGGCCGAGGGCATCTCGCCGCTCCTCCACGGGAAAATACGATCCGTTTTCCTCCGCCCCCAGGTAATCACGCGAGCAGGTTCTCGATGGGATCGGGGTCGGAGCTGGGGAGATAGCGGATTTCTAGTTCTACGCCGAGCTTTTGTAGCTCTCTGAGAGCAGCGACGTCTGCATCGCCTATGGCGACTGCGGGCGTTACAGAGCGCTTGCCCTCCCCTGCTTGCATATGGCCAATGCTAATCTTGGTGATCGGCACACCGCCCTTAACCAGCGCGAGTGCATCCGTGGGCGACGCCACCATGATGAGAATCCATTGGCGCGGCGTTGCGGTATGAATGATGTCGATGGTCCTTTGCACCGAGAAAAACCGCGTCCACACGCCATCGGGCGCCGCCACCCTCATAGGGGCCCATTGGCGCGAATCCGCCGCGATCTCATCGTTGACGATTAGGACAAGGTTGGAACCCACGGCTTCGTTCCACAGCTCAACGTCTTGCCCGTAAATGAAACGGTCATCGATACGCGTAAGAAGAATCTTGGGTTGAGCCATGGCTGCCCCATTCTGTTTGAGACCCATACGAGCGGGACGTCGACCACCAACTCAACAGCAGGTCAAGTAGCAAATGGGCACTGCAGACATCACGCCTCTAATATTAGTGCATTTAAAGTGAGAAAAGCCGTCAGAACACTTGCGCGGATGTGTGATGTCCCGTATCATAGACAGCCGTTGACGCCTCAGTTGCGTCATCATATGGCCGCCAGCGTAGCTCAGTTGGTAGAGCACCGCTCTCGTAAAGCGGGGGTCACCGGTTCGAGCCCGGTCGCTGGCTCCATTACACAAGATAGCCGCCTTCGGGTGGCTTTTTTGTTGCCGATTTTGAGTGCGTGCGCGCCAATCCAAACATCGCCACGTCAACGGCGGCCCACTCGGTGGACTTCGGGTTTAATGCTTAGGGGCGGGGATTTACCAAAGTGAAATCTTAATGAAAAGAAACCCAGCTGCAACAATTGCCATGGTGAGGGCTCAAATTGGCCATATAGATCTAAAATAGTCACAATATACAAATGTCGAGAGATATTGGCGATATAGATGAAAAGAACTAAGGGTTTTCTTTTGTTGGTAATGATGCTGCTCGGACTGTTCTGCCTGAGTGGCCCTTCTTGGGCCGAGGCTGCCTGTCCTGAAAGTGAGCCTCAGCAGTCTTATACGGGCAGCCTGCTGATAACTGCTAAGGAGGGCGATGCCGACTCTCAGTCTGGGGTAAATCCCCTTGCCACTTTTGAGGGGGACGGCGGAACGGTCAAGCTTGACCATATTGGTAGCGGGATTTTGAGGTGGCAAGTTCTTCCGGACAAAATTGCGAACGATCCCTTCTCTTTTGCTGGAACGATATATCTATACAAGGTTGTGAGCGGAAACCAAAAATACGTCGATTGCTATCCGACAAACGGGTCTGGAATTGCATTCACCGGCATTTCGGGGCAGATTGATACACATGTACGAAAGGGAACCTATGTGGTGCGTTGGGTTGGAGCTGCTGCAGGCCCGATATGGATTGCGGTCTTGCGCCCCGATGTCCAAATAGGTTTCTCTCTCTAGACGGGAAGTTGTTCATGAACGCCATATATGACGGAGATGACTGGGTCGATCATTATACTTGGCGCCTGGTCGGCTCGAACGACAATGGGGATGTGGTGTTTGATGGACTATGTCCAAAGCATCTCCATCCTTTTGTCTCGTCGTTAATTGAGAGTTCCGCTCGTGTTGCCCCCTACAGCTCGGCATCGCTTCATGATACGGACGTTTTGAAGACCATAAGGGAATCAATTGACGAGGGCACGATGAGCGGCCCGCTGTTTTCTCGGCTTGTGGGGCTAGATGAGATTGGCTCGAAACGACTGCTTGCGGGCGAAAAAGTGGAACTCACTTATCGGTCGATGATTTCAATCCTGCGGCTAGCCGATGTTCTTCGCAAATAAATGAGGCTTCCCTATTCAAAAACCGAAAACCCCGCCAAACGTGATTCCCCTAGGGAAAACACGCTTGGCGGGGTCGTGGCGTGATTCCCCTAGGGGAATCACGCCATCAGACGAACAGCTCAGCCGAGCGGCTCGCTACTCCTCCCAGTAAGCATCTGCAAGCAGCTTAAAGCAGATCTTCTTGACCGGCTGTGCGCCATCGCCCGGGAACTCGAGCGTGGGCATATGCGGCTCACCGGCAACGAACAGCGCAAACTTGTCGTCGGCAAGATCGCCGGCGATCGAAGCGTCGGAATCGACCAGATCGTAGTCGTCCTTCTCGTCAAACTCCTGAACCAGCGTCAGGCTGCCCGTGGCGACCTTAAAGGCCTCGCGACCCTCGACGTCGATCTGCAGGTCGTGATAGCGCTGATGCGTCTCATAGTGAGCCTCGGCCTCGGGACGCGTCGTGGGAGCCATGACGTTCGCATAGACCTTGTCGCCCAGAATCGGATGGCTGCCGACCTCGAGCTCTGCCGGGTCGTTCTCCTCGAGCCAGTCGATCAGCACGTCGAGGCCCTTGAGCATTCCGCGGTACTCCTCGATATCGCCCAATGCACCGTAAATCATCTAAATCCCCTCTCGGATCGCTTCTTTGGCGGCTACTCGGCAAACGCGTTACCGACGCTGTTGCCACCCACATACGCCTCGACCAGGGTAAGGTCGGGATTGAACACGACAAACTCGGCGTCGCGCCCCAGCATAATGCTACCGCACTTGTCGTCGACATGAGCTAGCAAGCAATGCCGGGGCCGACGCCCAGGCTTTTACAGCTCGGTCACGATAACGCCGTTGTAGACCTCGTCCCAACGGTCCATGACCAGATGGCCGGTCATGGGATCCATGGCATTGAGCTTGCCGCAGGTGTTGGCGGTACGCAGCACCGTCTCGTCGTCCGCGCCAGCAGCAATGGCATGCGCGAAGCCAGCGATAGTGGAGTCACCAGAGCCCGTGGCGTTAACGGCAGGGATATCGGGCGTCTTTGCGCGGAACGCACGGCCATTGTGGAAGCCAACGGAGCCGGCAGCGCCCATGGACACGACGACCCAGGGGATATCGGAGAAGCGGGCATCAGAGGCGAGCGCGGCGCGGAGCTCGTCCACATCGTCGGTGGTAAAGCTCGTGCCCAGAAGGCCGTTGATCTCGGTCAGGTTAGGCTTGACCAGCTCGGGCTTAATTTCGGACTTAAGGGCGGCCTCGAGCGAAGCGCCCGAGGTATCGAGTAACACCTTGGCACCGGCGTTCTCGGCAATGCCCGTGATCTTGGCATAGTAGTCTGCCTCGACACCACGGGGCAGCGAACCCGAGATGGTGACGACGTCGGCCTTGCTCGCAAGCTCGGTAAACTTGGCGGTAAAGGCATCGAGCTCCTCGGGGGCAATTGTCGGGCCGCTCTCGAGCAGCTCGGTCTGGTTGCCGGCATGAAGGATATTGAGGCAGATGCGGGTCTCGCCCTTGATGGGCACAAAGTCGTTGTTAATACCGTTGGCGTCCATGAGCTCGGCCATGTAAGCGCCCATGTGGCCGCCGAGCAGACCGGTTGCCACGACGTCGTCGCCCAGCTGACCCAGCACACGGGCCACGTTGAGGCCCTTGCCGCCGGCGGTCTTTTCGGGCGTCACACGGTTGACGTCGTCGATAACGAGCTCATCGAGCTGATAGCGCGTATCGACAGACGGGTTCATCGTAACGGTGAGGATCATTTTTAGCTCCTTATCTCGCAGGCTCCTAGTGCCTCGCGATACGAGTCGACAAAACGGAATTACAGAATTTCAATCGTGAACGAGCGAACGACGGTCTCCTTGGGCTTGGCGACAAGGCAGCCGCGCTTATGCTCAAGCACGTCATCCTCATCGGAGCAGGTCGAAAGGCCGCCCCAGGGCTCAACTGCCACAAAATCGCCCTCGGGCTTACTCCACACAATGAGGTACGGAAAGCCCTCAAAGCTCAGGCGAACGCCCTTGTCCTCGCCCTTTTTGGAAAGCGTGACCTGGCGGCTCTCGAGCACGTCAAAGATGGTCTCCGCAAAATCGAAGAGCTCGTGCGACAGGGGCAGCGTCTTTCCCACCATGGGGTTCTTGGAGCGCTTGTCCACGTCAATCAAGCCAGTCGAAGGGACAGCGGTGCAAAGCTCTGCAGCCTCTTCTTTCTCAAAGCGCAACTCGTAGTCCGTATAGGCCTCGCCCTCATCGAGCGGGCACCTAAAGCCGGGATGCCCACCGATAAAGAGCGGCATGTCCTCGGTGCCCTCGTTGGTAACCTCATAGGAGACACGCACGGCGGCGTCCTCGAGCGTATAGCGGGCGACGAGCCTAAACGGATACGGATAATCGCTCAGCAGCGCGGCGTTATCCTCCGAAGCCAGGCACATAGCCAACTCGTTCTCGCCTTGGCTCAGCAGCTTCCACTCCTGCTTGCGCGCAAAGCCGTGGCGAGCGAGCTTTACATGATGCCCGGCAAACGTCATGGCGCTGTTGTCGCGCAAGCCTCCGCAAATCGGGAAGCAAATCGGCGCCTGGCCGGACCACACGGTGGGATCACCCTGCCACAAGTACTCGCGACCTCCGGCCTCAATCGAGGTAAACGAGCCACCAGCCGTGGAAACCTTAATAGAAATCGAATCGTTGGAGAGAGCGTATTCCATTACCCATCCTTTCGAACAACTGCTTTATTTCACGCAAGCGCCCGTTTCAATCCTAACCATAGAACAAACCCGCACGCTCATCGATGCGTCCGGTATCCCGGCCATGTAACGGGGTACCATACAGACATTGATGCAATTACAGCTGAAAGGCCTTCTTATGCGAACCATCATCCTTTATGCCTCACGCCACCACGGCAATACGAAAAAGCTCGTGGACGCCATCGTCGAGGCGCACCCCGAAATCGATACCCTCGACGTCAAGGCGCTCGGCAAAAACGAGTATCCCAACCTGCACGAATATCATCTGATCGGTGTCGCCACGGGCATCTATTACTCCGAGATCGACAAGGACATGGCACGCGTGCTCACGAACGTGCTGCAGCCGCAGGACAAGGTGTTTGGCCTTATGACCTACGGTGGCAAAAACAAGTGGTACGGCAAGGATATCGATGGCATCTGCCGCACGAGGCAGGCCATCTTTATGGGCGTCTACGGCTGCCCCGGCTTTGATACGTGGGGGCCGTTCAAACTCACCGGCGGTGTCCAAAAGGGGCACCCGAACGCTGAGGAAATTAAGGGCGCCGTCGACTTCTTCGACAAGATCGAAGACGAGTATGGCGACATCATCGTCGAAGAGTATGCCAAGCGCGAGAAGCGTCTAGCCTACGAAAAGGAGCATCCTGCAGGAGGCCTGGTGGCCGGCGTTAAGCGCACGGCAAAGAAGATCGCTAACAAGCTGTAACTGTAAAGGTGCTTTTGAGCGTTTAACCCATACGGCGGGTCCGAGCAGATTCGGGCCCGCCGTCTTTTTCTATCGTTACTCGGTAAAGGCGTTACCGACGCTCTGACCGCCAACATACGTCTCGACGAGGGTGAGCTCGTGGTCGAACACGACAAAGTCGGCGTCGCGACCCGGCATGATGCTGCCGCACTTATCCTCGATGTGCGCGGAGCGTGCCGGCACCTCGGTTGCCATGCGAATGGCGATATCGGCGCTGGCGATGCCCCAGTCGACGATGTTCTTGACACCCTGGGCAAGCGTGAGCACCGAGCCGGCAATGCTCTTGCCGTCGGCGAGCCAGCACAGGTTGTCCTTCATGATGACGTCCATGCCGCCACTGGTGTAGCTGCCCTCGGGCATGCCGCCGCAGCCCAGGCAGTCGGTGATGAGTACCGTGTGCTGCCAGCCCTTTGCCTGCAGCAGCGCCTTGATGGCGGCAGGGTTTATGTGCTTGCCGTCACAGATGATCTCAGCGTAGGTCTCGGGCGTGGACATGGCAGCACCCACGACACCGGGCTCACGGTGATGCAGCCCGCGCTGGCCGTTATAGGTATGCGTAAAGCAGCTGGCACCGGCGTTGATGGCGGCGATGCACTCATCGTAGGTGGCGTCGGAGTGACCGATGCTGGTCACGACACCCTTCGCGTTGAGGGCGGCAGCATAGGTGGCAGCGCCATCGCGCTCAGCGGCCATAGCGCTCTTGACGATACGTCCGCCAGCAGCCTCCTGCCACTGGTCGAAGACCTCCTCGGAGGGATCGATCAGGTAAGCGGGGTTCTGCGCGCCCACGTGCTTCATGGTAAAGAAGGGGCCCTCCAGGTAGATGCCCTGAATGCGAGCACCGCAGAAGTCGGGGCCGCGACCCTCGTCCGCCTGGGCGATAGCGGCGCAGGCGTCCTTGATCTGCTCAACGCCATCGGTGAACGTCGTGGGCAGCCAGCTGGTGGTACCGCGACGGGCAAGCTCGGTCGAGCTGATATCGATGCCTTCGGGATCGTTATCGGTAGTTGAGTGGTTATAGAAGCCATGAATGTGGGTGTCGACCATGCCCGGTGCGATCCACGATCCAGTGTAGTCCTTAATCTCGCAAGAGGGCTCGTCGGCCTGCCAGGCGCCAAAGACGCCATCCTCGACCATAAGATAGCCGCCCAGTTGCGGGCCTGCCGGCAAGAAGAACTTGTCAGCCTTAATTGCGTACGTGCTCATATGCACTCCTTGCTTCTAAAGCAGTTGACTGTGGTGATGCTTATACCCAGCTCAGGTAAAACAAAAAGCGCCCGCCCGCCGTTATGAGCGGACGGGCGCCCTTACAGGGGGACGCGATTAAGCGGTGAAGGGGTGAATCGTCACGCCCTTAACCACGCGGTTGACCGTGCCGGTGGGGCTCGGCGTATCGGGCGTGTTGCCCACGCGCACGGAGTTGAGCAGGCTGATAGCCTGGGCAAACATCACGAACGGCAGAGCAAGGTAGCCCTCGGGAAGCGCCTCGTAGCCCTTAAAGGTGAAGGACTCACCCTCATAGACGGTGGCACCTTCCTGCTGAACGGCGACGGTGTGCTGAGCGATCTTGTCGCCACCGATCTCGTTGAGGATGTCGATGTCGTACTGACGGGTGTAGGCGTCGTTGTTGACGAACACGAAGACGAGCGTCTTATCGTCGACGAAGGACTTAGGTCCGTGACGATAGCCCATGGAGGTGTCGTAGGAAGTAGCGACCAGACCGTGAGCGAGCTCGAGGATCTTGAGCTGGCTCTCCTGGGCAAGGCCACCGAAGGAGCCAGAACCCAAGTAGGTCACGCGGTTGAAGTCGCCAGCGAGGTAATCGGCAACCTCGGACTCGCGAGCGATAACCTCCTCGCCCATCTTGGCGATGGTCTCGACCCACTCGGCCTTCTGCTCGTCAGAGGCAGTGTCGAAAATAAGGGTGGAGAGCAGGGTCATGCAGGTGTAGGAACCAGTCATGGCGAAGCCCTTGTCGTTGGCGCGCGGGATGAGCAGCGTCAGCGCATTGGGATCATCGGCGGACTCGACGGCAAGCTTGCCCTCGGGAGCGCAGGTGATGTTGAGGAACTTGACGTTGTGGACGAGCTCCTTGGCGACGGCAACGGCGGCAAGGCTCTCGGGGCTGTTGCCAGAGCGGGCAAAGGAAACCACGAGCGTGGGATCCTCGGCGCGCAGGAAGTCGCGCGGGGCGCTCACGATGTCGGTCGTGGCGATGGGCTTAAAGTCGTAGAGATCAGTGTTGCCAGCGTGACGCAGGTACGGGGCGCAGGTATCGCCAACGTAGTCGGACGTACCGGCACCGGTGAAGACAACGGACAGACGGCCCTCGCCCATAGCGCGAGCCTCGGCCAGGAAGGCCTCGATGGCCTCCTTGTTCTCGCGATAGATGTTGAGCGTATCACGCCAAAGCTCGGGCTGCTGAGCAATCTCGGCCGTGGTGATCTGGGCGCCGAGCTCGGTGAGCTCCTCGACACTCTTCTCGAACATTTCTAATACCTCTCTCTAGAAGTAATCCTCTGACGTGCAATTATACACTTCGGTTGGTTATCTGGTAGTAACCAGTTAAATGCAAAGAATCACCATATGGAAACGATGCGGACACTAGTTGCTACGCTGGTGGTAAACCTTGTATTTAAACTGATCGGCACGAGCAACCGAGAGTGTATACTCCACAACCTCGTTTGACTCGTTATACGTAGTCCTGACCAAATCGAGCACAGGCGAGCCCTCGACAATTCCCAAAAGGTGGGCGTCGGTGGGACGGGCTATGCTCGCATAGAACTCCTCTTCGGCCACGCGTATCTTTTGCTGAAAGTCTTGCTCAATCACATCGTAAAGCGGCTTGCGCTCCAGCAGCGGTCGCTTTAGGGACAGAAATTGACGAACCGGTAGATAGCTGCGTTCGACCATCATGGGCATGTTGTCGGCAGAACGAAGGCGCTTAAGCTTAAAAATGCGATCACCGATACGCAATCCCATATGCTCGGCCAGATTCTTATCGGCCTCCATCTCGCAAAACTCGAGAATCGTGGTCTCGGGGTCGCGACCCATCGCGCGCATCTGCTCGGTAAAGCTGTAGGACTGCATAAGATTGGTTGCCTTTGCCGAACGGTCGGTCACAAAGGTACCGCGACCGTGCTGCCGAACCACCAGTCCTAAACGCTCCAGTTCCTGCAGAGCCAGGCGTACCGTAGTGCGCGAGAGACCATAGCGCTCCGAAAGTTCGCGCTCGGAAGGAATCATGTCACCGGCGCGATATTCATGGTCAATCTTTTCGGTCAGAATATCGACCAGCTGATCGTACAGCGGTTGCTTACGCGCTCCGATCGCCATCCTATCCTCCCATTTTCTCAAACTCGGCTACTACCTTGGGTGTTTAGCATTATCTGTCTGCCACACCCAAATCAACAAGAAAACAAAAGCCGCGCGCTCTTTCGAGCACGCGGCTTTTAACATACACATGGCTTAAGGGGTCGGGGTGTGAGCCGCGTAGGGACACACCCCTCAAGCTAGAGCCTTACCAGATGCTCGGCCAGAGACCAAGCGGGCCAGCGCCCAGGATGCCGAGGACGAAGAGCAGCAGAATGCCCTTGGTCGGGGTCCAGCTGTGCTTAGCGAACATGTAGTAAAGCAGCAGCGTAAGCATAAGCGGGACGAGCTTCGGGACGATGGTGTTGAGGGTATCAGCAACAGAGAAGTTGACCGGATCCTCGGTAACGGTGCCGTAGGTCACGGACTCCATGCCGTTGCCCAGATCGGTGACGCCGCACTCGACAGCGTTGCCGTCAGCATCGGAGGCGGTAAGGGCGTTGCCGTCCTTATCGGTCATGGCGATGGTACCGGCCTCAGCGGTCTCGGTATCGATGCCCTCCATACCGGTGAAGTTCTCGGCCTCCTTCTCGGAGACGATCACGGTATTGGCGGAGAGGCCACGGGTGGTGCCGTTGGGGATCTGGAGGTTGATCTGGGTGCCACCCATGGTGACGACCAGGCAACCGACGACGAAGACGCCCATGATGGAAGCGGCACGCGTGAAGGCCTGCATGTTGGCGGTCAGAGCGTCAATAGCGCTAGTGCCAAGCTTGTAGGACCAGTTCATGAGCCAGAAGCGCAGAGCGAACTGGACGGCGTTGAAGATCACCAGGAAGATGATCGGCGCAGCAGCGTTGCCGTTGATGGCCATGTTGGAGGTGATGCCGGCCGTGATAGGCACGAGCGTCAGCCAGAACAGGGCGTCACCGATACCACCGAGCGGGCCCATTGCGGCGACGCGGACGGCGCGGATCGTGGGGATGTCAACCTTGTTCTGCTCGAGCGAAAGCACGATGCCCATAACAAAGGTGACGAGGAACGGGTGGGTGTTGAAGAACTCCAGGTTGTGGCTCATGGAAGCCGCGAGGTCGTTCTTGTTGGTGTGGATCTTCTCCAGACCGGGGATGATGGAGTAGAGCCAGCCAGCGGCCTGCATGCGCTCGTAGTTGAACGAGGCCTGCAGGAAGCAGGAGCGCCAAGCCATCTTGTTGAGGGTCTTCTGGTCGAGCTGCGGAGCAGGAGTGAGATCCTCGTAGTGCTCCGGGATCACATACTCATTAGATGCCATCTTCGAAGTCACCTCCGTCAGAAACAGCTGCACCCTTCAGCTCGGTCTGCTGCTGGAAGTCCCAGAAAGCGATGCCGAAGCCGATGAGAGCGAGGATGAGCAGAGCAGGGGTTGCCAGAGATTCGTTGGCAACGGTGATGAGCGCGAGGCCAAAGCCCATGAGGAAGAAGCCCCACATATCGCGGTTCATCATAACCTTGAGCAGGACGGCGAAGCCGACGAAGCGCATCATGCCGCCTGCAGCGGAGAGACCGGTCTGCAGCCAAGTCGGGATGGCGGAAGCGATGGTCTGACCGATGGTGGCGCCAGCGATGAAGAACAGGGTGACGACGACGGCGAAGATCAGGCCGAGCAGAGCCATGGCGAAGTAGTTCAGACGCTCGATACCCTTGGTGTCTGCGTTGTGAGCCATGTTGTCCGCAGAGGACATGAGCGGCGACATAAGCGTGAAGACCAGGGTAACGCCGAGCTGACCAAGCAGAGCGAACGGAATGGCAAGGCCGACTGCCGCGTTGGGCTCGAGGCCCGTAGCGATAGCGAGAATGGCTGCCATGATGCCGCCGATGACGGCGTTAGGCGGCTGAGCGCCTCCGATCGGCATGTTGCCGATCGTCATGAGCTGATAAGTACCACCCACGAGAAGACCGGTGTTGAGGTCGCCAAGGATAAGACCGATGACGGCGCCGGTGACGATGGGCTGATAGAGAGACTCGAGGAAGTTGAACTGGTCGATTGCCGCGACGAACGTGACGATGAAGACCAGAGCGACCTGGATGATCGAGTATTCCATCTTGCTCCTCCTTTCAAAATGTATGTACGCACTTTGGATTTCACGTACAGAATGTCAGGGTTTCATTCCTGACAGCGTGGATCACGAAGACTACGAGAAGAGCTTGCTCGTGTCCTCAACAGGCGTGCTCGGAACGCGCCTGATCTCCAACTCCACCCCCAATTCCTGCAGCTCTTTAAACGCAGCGACATCCTCGTCGTTGACTGCGACGGAGGTGGCGACTTGGCGCTTTCCTTCCGACATGTGCATGTTGCCGATGTTTACCTTCTTTATAGGCACACCGCCCTTGACGAGCGTAAGCACGTCTTCCGGTGTTTCGGCCACGATGAAGATCTTCTGGCGCGGGCTCGCCTTGCCGATGACGTCGATGGTCTTCTGCAGGGAGAAGAAACGCGTAGCGACGCCGGTGGGAGCGGCCATCTTCATGAGGTTCTGGCGCATGGTGTTGGTCGACACGTCGTCGTTAGCGACGAGGATGAGGTTGGAGCCCAGAGTGGAGTTCCACTGGGTGGCAACCTGACCATGGACCAGTCGGTTATCGATGCGGGTAAGAAGAATGTTGGGTTCTGCCATGTTGATCAGCTTCCTTTCGTTATTTGCTGACGACAGTTACTTGATCTCCTGAATCGCGTAACGCGAAACATCTACGACGGCTCCGGATCGGACTTTGATCTGGACCTTTTCGCCTTCGATGCCTTTGACGGTTCCGTAGATACCGCCGGCGAAAAGAACCTCCTGACCCGGCTTGAGCTCGGTGTGCAGCTCCTTGAAGTACTTCTGCTTCTTCTTCATGTTGATTTGCGACCAGATGGTGTAAATCAAGCCCATAATGACAAGCAGGCCTAAAAGGGCAACCGAGGAGCTCAGGACGCTGGCTCCGAAATCGGCCATTAGATGCCGTCCTCGTCGCCGAAGATATCCTCTTCCTCGGAGCCGGCAACGGACGCGACCGTCTGGGCGGTGATGCCCGTCTGGCCAACGGTCACGGCCTGCTCGCCAAGCTCGGCGAGCGTGGCATTGCCGCGGAGGAACAGAAGCTCAATAACCATGGGGAGGTTAGTGCCGGTCAGAACCTCGACATTGTCGACATCCTGGGCAATCATCATCGACTGGTTAAACGGGGTACCACCGAGCAGGTCGGTAAAGACGAGCACGCCATCGCACTCCTCGCGCATGGCGGTGATAGCGGCGCGGAGATCCTCACCGTAGGAAGCAGCCTGGTCGCCCTCAAAAGGAACGACGGTAAAAGCGGGCTGGTCACCAGCGACCATAGCGATAGCGCTTGCGAGGCCGGGTGCGAACTGTCCATGACCGGTAAGAATAAAGCCAACCATTCAAATTTCCCTTCCGAAGGTGTGTACGATCTGAGTCCGATGATGTTCGGAAGCCAACGGGCAATCGCCCTTAAAGCTTCTTGGAAAGCGTTCTTTGAGAACCAGTGGTCTCTCAACTGGTAGTAACCACGTGACGTGCTGTTGTCACTATATCACCACAGAAGAGGTTGCTTTCGTTGATTCAAACAGTAAAACGTTTTTGCACCGTTCACGGTAAAAAATCGACCGTTTACCGCTCGTTAACACTTCTACCTGCGGTTTTGAAACCGTTTCGAAATGATTTGACGAAAGATCGGAACTTTTTTCGTGTCTAAACAACGCAGGGTGGCTAAAAATGGCGTGTAGAAAAAATGCAGGTCATTGTGAAGATTTGTGAATTGGTCTTTTTGACTTAATACCAGTTAGAACCAGTTTCGATATTATCGGTGAACGGTAGTTTTCGACCGTTCACCGGTTATTTGCAATCGTTTACGGCCGTTTTCCCGGATGAATTGAGGATACCCGATGAAGCACTTGCACGGGCGCAAGTCCTATCCTAGTGGTTTCGGTAACAAAATGCCCGCTAGAACGTTGTCGTTCTAGCGGGCTTAATCAGGTAGATCGGTTAGCGCGCAGTAGTGCAGACAGATCTTACGCAAACAGGCCGTAGATGCTGATGTTGGCCTTGGCATAGAGGCCGTTAGCATACTCGGTCCACTTGGAGCTAGCGCTTGAGGCCTGCGAGGAATACTGCTGGTAGGCGGTGTAATAGGCGGTCATGGCCTGCTTATAGGTAGCGCTATCGGCCGTAAAGGCATCGTCAGCGAAGGCCTTGGCATAAGTGCTATCGGCGTCCTTCCAGGTGCCCTTCTCGCTATCCCACTCGTCGCCGGCAAGGTTGATGATGTAATCGGCGTAGTCCTTGCTCGCGGTGTCCTCGTTGCCGTCAGAAGGCTCGGTCGGAGCGGTCGGCATGCTCGCGGAAGCATCGCCCACCTTCTTCTTGTAGAGCTTCTGCAGCGTCGCGGACTGGCGGACGATCTGCTTGGCCTGATCCTTGGACACGCCGTACTGTTTTGCCATGGTCTTGTAGTCGGAGGTGCCGATGGAATCCTCGGCGTACTTCTTCATCTCCTTAGAGGAGACGGTAATGCCCTCGTCCTCGGCAGCATCGAGCAGAATCTTGTTGCGCACGTAGGACAGGATGACATCGGCAGAAGGAGCGGTGTAGTTGCCATCGCTATCCTTGACGGTATCGAGGCTGTACTGGCTCTCGATGGCCTCGCGCGCGGTGATGTCGCTCTTCTTGCCGTTATAACTATAGCTTGCCACGGTCGAATCGAGCTGGTCCTCGGTCAGGGTCGACGAACCGACACCCTTGCCGCCAAAGCCGCCATTGCCAATAAAGAAGCCGACCACCGCAGCGATCACGATAGCGACCACAAAGGCGGCAATCATCGTCTTCTTGTGCTTGGATGCATAGTCGTCCGCGTCGGAGTCGTCGTCCGCGTCCTGTTCCTCGGGCATGAGGTTCTCGTCGGCGGCGTCCGCGGCGATCTTTGCCTCCAGGCGAGCGTCCTCTTCCTCGGCGGTCGTGCCGGCAGCAATGTGCTCGGCAGACGTACCGGCGACCAGATCGATCTTCTCGTCCTCGTCACCGTCGGGGCCTTCGCCGCGCTCGATGATCTGGATGCCGTCGATCTCGTCCTTCTCGTCCTTCTTTTGAATCAGACCCATATCAGTTACTCCTTGTTAGGAAACATAGTCCTCAATAGAATACGCCCGACGGAGCGCCGGGCGTATTGATTCTTAGGTTATACGCAAACACTTAAGTACTATTTAGGCGTTTGCAGCGTGCATGTCTTAGGCCAGGTGCGCGATAACGGCATCGGCAAATGCCTGCGTACCCACAGCGCCCTCGACGGAGCCGGTCTGGGCACGACGCACGTCACCGGTAACCTGCTCGCCCTCGTCGAGCGTGGCAGACACGGCGACGCGGATGCGATTGGCAGCATCGTTCTCGCCCAGGTGATCGAGCATCATAGCCGCAGACAGAATCTCGGCCGTGGGGTTGGCGATATCCTGACCGGCGATATCGGGCGCGGAGCCGTGCGTAGCCTCAAAGATTGCGCAGTCGGCACCGATGTTGGAGCCGGGGGCCATGCCCAGACCGCCCACCAGGCCGGCGCACAGGTCGCTCACGATGTCGCCGTACAGGTTGGGCAGCACCAGGACATCGAAGTCGTTGGGGTTCTGGACCAGGCCCATGCAGGTGGCATCGACGATTTTGTCGTTGAACTCGATATCGGGATAGTTGGCGGCCACCTCGCGCGCAACGCGCAGGAACAGGCCATCGGTCGCCTTCATAATGTTGGCCTTGTGCACAGCCGTCACCTTTTTGCGGCCGCAGCGGCGGGCGTACTCAAAGGCATATTCCACAATGCGGCGGCTCTTGGCGATGGAGATGGGCTTGATCGAGATGGCGGAATCCGCGGCGAAGGTCTTTTGGCCCGAGCGCTCGACGAGCTGCGAGAGTTCCTCGACCTCGGCAGCGCCCTCATCGAACTCGATGCCGGCGTAGAGGTCCTCGGTGTTCTCGCGCACGATAACCAGGTCGACGTCGCGGAAGCGCGAGCCGTCGCCCGGCTGCGACAGGCAGGGGCGCACGCAGGCGTACAGGTCGAAGTGCTTGCGCAGGGCCACGTTAACGCTGCGGAAGCCCGTGCCGACCGGTGTGGTGATGGGACCCTTGATGGCAACCTTGGTCTCGGCGACCGCATCGAGCACATGTTGGGGCAGCGGCGTGCCAAACTCGTCCATGACGCCGGCACCGGCCTCCTGGACGTTCCAGTTGATCTGGACACCGGTGGCCTCGACCACGCGGCGCATGGCCTGCGTAATCTCGGGACCGATACCGTCCCCGGGAATCAGGACTACATCGTGCGCCATAATCTGTTACTCCTCGTCTTCGGCGGCCTCAGATTTTTTAACGCTAGCACGCTTCTTCTTTTTGGAGAGATCCAGGCCAAAACGTTTAACAAGCATTTCGCAAATCTCGCTCGAACGGGCCTTGAGATAGCTGCCCTTGCCGTTCTCGGCGTCGAACTTAAGGCGCAGCGCGAGCTTCTCGGCAACCTCGGCATCGATCTCGCCCTGGCCAAACTCGTACAGGCAACCGAGCATATCGCGATACTCAAGGTCGCCGTGGTAGCACTGGATGGCCTCATCCAGGATCGGCCAAGCCTCGCGCGAACGCTCGACGCCCGTAGCTCCCCACACGCACAGCAGGCGGAAGGCGGCGTAGCGCAGCGTGGAGGAAATCTCGTCGAACAGCGCGGTCTCGGCGCCCTCGAAGGCATCGCCCAGCTGCTCGGGGCAGGTGGTGGCGAGCGCCGCCAGGGCATCGAGAGCCTCCCAGCGGGTCTGAGCCTCGGGGCGGTCGAGCGCCTCGATCAGCGCGGGCACGCAGGGCACGACGCGCTGCGGGTCGCGCTCGGCCAGCAGATGCAGCACGCGGGCGGCAAACTGGCGGATGCGGCGCGTGGGGCAGCCGAGCTCCTTGACCAGACGGTCGACGGCGTTCTCGTTCTCCTCTGCCAGCTGAAGCTGTGCCAGTTCCTCGTCGGTGAGCTGTTCTTCCTTGTTTTCTGCCATAGTTACCTCTTCTTACTATTTCTTAGCGTGCTTGCCAGCACCCTTGCTGTCATCGGTGACCGAGATGAGCTGTCGGTCGGCTGCGCCATTGTGACGCGCACGGCGACGCTCCTCGGCGTCGCCCGCGTCGGCGGCGGCGCGGTGAGCCTTGTTGACGTTAAAGACCTCGTCGTGCTTGCGCCACGGACCGACGGACTCGCCAAAGCTCATCTTAAGGCCGGCGATAAAGCCGCCGAGCCAGCCGATCGGCGCAAACTGCACCAGCGGGAACAGCGAAAACACCCAGGTCAGTAGAACGACTGCCGCCGCGCCTGCAAAATTGGCGATCCAGTAATCGCGCTTGGTGATCACGCGCTTTTCACAGGCCCACTGGCCGCACAAAAAGCCAATGTAGATCGCAAAGATAAAGAGCACCAACGCGAGCACCACGAACGTCCAGCTCATGGGCGCTACTCCCCGTGATGGTGGCCGCAGCAGCACTCGTGGCCGTCATCATGGCCGTGGCCGCCGCAGCACTCGTGGTCCTCGCCGTGATGGTGGCCGCAACCGCACTCATGGTCGTCGCCGTGCTCGCCGCAACCGCAGCCGTCCTCGTGAGCACCGTGCTCCTCGGGACGATACTGCGACCAGTCCAAACCGGCGGCGATGGCATCGGCCTCCTCCTTGTAGAGGACCGTGATGGCCTGGGTGCCCAGCTTGGCGCCACCGATGGCGTCGAGCATGTCGTAGAGCGTAAAGGCCACGTCGGCACCGGGCAGCGCGAGCTCGCGGTCATCGGCGTAGGCGAGCGCCAGACGCAGGTCCTTAATGAAGTGCTCGACCATAAAGCCGGGCTTGTAGTCGCCGTCGAGCGCCTTGGGAGCCAGGCTCTCCATGGCGCCGGACTTGCCGGTACCGCCCAGGATCATCTGGCGGGTCTTCTCCAGATCGAGGCCGCTCAGCTCGGCAAATGCCATGGCATCTGCCATGCCGACCATGCAGGCGCCCAGCGACACCTGGTTGGCGAGCTTGGCAGCCTGGCCCTTGCCGGCGCCGTCGAAGCAGCAGATGTTGGCCGCAAAGGTGGCAAGGATGTCACGGACCGGAGCAATGTCGTTCTCGGTGGCGCCCACGATAGCCGTGAGCGTGCCGGCGATAGCCCCCGACTCGCCGCCGGTGACGGGGCAGTCAAACGCCATGCGGCCGGAAACCTGGGCGGCCTCGGCAATGTCGCGCGCCAGCTCGGGCGAGCTCGTGGTGAGGTCGATCAGGACCGCGCCGGGCTTAGTGCACGCGAGCAGACCGTCGCCCGCCAGGTAGAGCTCCTCGACCTCGGAGGGATAACCCACCATGGTAAAGACGACATCGGCGTTCGCCACGGCATCGGCCGGCGCATCGGCCCAGGCGGCACCGCGCTCGATAAGCGCGGCGGCCTTGGACTTGGTGCGGTTGTTGACCGTGACGGGATAGCCGGCGTCCAGAATGTGGCCGGCGATGGGGGCACCCATGATTCCGGTGCCGATAAATGCGACAGAGAGCTTGTTTGCCATGAAACCTTTCCTTTTGGGTTGGGTGTAATTACCAGGTTGAATACTCGGTGCCAGCGTTTGGGCTGTGAGTTGAGATCGATTACGGCCGCATTACTTGCCTACTGGCCGCGCACGCGGCGGGCGATGCGGTCGGAAAGCGACGCCTTGTCGGCGCGGTTCTTGCCCCAAAAAGCGCAGGCCACCATGCCGGGACCCACGTGCGAGCCGATGGTGGGGCCCACGGAGCTGCGAATGATCGTGACGTCGGCGCAGCCCTCCTCCTTGCGGATGGCGGCTTCGAGCCAGTCGCCGTCCTTTTCGGCATCGGCCGTCATGATGGCGATGGGCATGGTGCGATCGGGCACGTAGTTCTCGCGGAACGACTTGAGGATGGACTTGAGTGCCTTCTTGCGGCCGCGGTTGACGCCGATCAGCGACAGCGAGCCGGCCAGGTCGTAAGAGAGCTCGGGCTTGACGTCGAGCTTTGCCGTAAGCTGTGCCGCCGCGGGCGGAATGCGGCCGCCGGCAGCCAGTGCGTCGAAGCTCTCGAGCGTAAAGTAGCCGTGGACGTAGGTCTTTGCCTCGTTTGCCCAATCGACCAGCTGCTTGGCGGTCAGTCCCGCCGAACGCTGGCGCACGGCCTCGAGCGCCAGGAGCGCGCCGGTCGCGCAGGGCAGAGCGTTGTCGACCACGTAGAGCTCAAAGTTGGGATACTCGGCGCGCACGGCATCTGCCGCCTGGCACGCGGAGTTGTAGCTCGACGACAGCGCCGAGGTAAAGCACAGGTAGACCGTGGGCGTGCCCTCTTTGGCGCACTCGGTAAAGAACTCGATATAGCGACCGAGCGACACAGCCGAGGTGGACACGCGGGCGCCGGCGCGCATGCGGTCGTAGAACTCCTTAGGGCTCATGCTCGACCAGATGTCGTCCGTGCGCTCCTCGCCATCGATAATGAATGGGAAACCCAGGATATCGACATCGAGGTTCGCGGCGACCTCGGGGCTAAAGTCGCAGCAGGTATCGACGACGATGCGGCAACGGTCCGAATGACCGGTAGATGCGGCCTTGTCCATCAAGGCGACTCCTTACGTAAAAAGGCGGCCACCCGCATGGGATGGCCGCCAACCGTTAACTCATGCAAGTTAACGTATTTTACTCGTCAAGTGTTTCGATGCGGGGCTTGATGATGCCATATCCACCATTCTTACGGTGATACACCACATTGATGAGGCCAGTCGTCGCGTTCTCGAACACGTAGAAGTCGTGGCCCAGCAGATCGGTCTGCACCAGTGCCTGCTCCTCAGTCATCGGGGTGACATCGATGACCTTCTCGCGGACGAGCAGGTCATCCTCCTCCTCGGGCAGCAGCAGGTCGGCCAGATCCTCGACGCGCTCGACCGGTGCGACATCCGCTGCGCTGGCACCGCCCTGGCGGTTGTCCACGACCTTGGTCTTAAACTTGCGCAGCTGGCGGGTGACCTTATCGGCGGAGAGGTCGATGGCGGCGTACATATCTGCACCGTGCTCGGCAACGCGAATCACCGAACCGCGGGCACGAACCGTAACCTCGACGATTGCCGGGTTGGGGTTCGAGGGGTTCTTCTCATAGCGAAGTACAACGTCGACCGTCATGGGCTCGATATCGAAAACCTTGAGTGCCTCGCCGATCTTCTCATCCACATGCGCACGCAGAGCATCGGTTACCGTCGTCTTGCGTCCAGAAACCTTGATATCCATACGTGGCTCCAATCTGCCTCGGGGACTTACTGTACTGGCTATGTACCCATTGCCGTGCATTTAATCACGCGGATTCCTAAAGACCCGAATAACGATTGCTTAATACCGCATACCGAAGTCTCGCACTTTTCTGTGGCAAAGTGCGCTATGGGAGGGCGTCGGCGACTTTGTATTTGGTCCCGAAAATTGGCTTTGACCTGCTGGTTTTATAGGGATAAAAAAGCCGGGCTCCCCTATTGGGGAAACCCGGCAGTGCGTGTTGAAACCGTGAAGAGGTGTCCTTCCCAACGTATAGGAGACACCACCCCTAGCAATAACTAGCTATTAAGTTTGTTAATGTCGTCGTCAGTGATGGTGCCTTCCTGGCTGGACGATTTGTCCTCGGAGGATGCGGTCTCATTGTTGGAATCGGAGGACTCGCTGCCGGAGGACGTGGTCTCACTGGACTCAGAGTCGCCCGGCTGCACGTTAGCGCCCGAAACCGTCTTAGTGGTGAGGTCGTAGGGAATCTGGCCGTACCAGACGCAGTGAACCGCCTCGAGCGTGCCGTCGACCGTGATGTCGTCGAGGGCATCACTCACGGCACGGCACAGTTCGTCATTGGACGAGAGGCCCGCAACACCAAGCGTCGAGGGCGCCTCGAGCGCACCGACATAGGAGACCTCGCTCATCAGGCGTGCAAGATAGCCGCCGGCTGTGGAGTCGCAGATCACATAGTCGACCTCGCCAGACTCGAGCGCCTCAAAGCACTCGTTGATGTTGGAGTAGGTCTTTTGGTTGGCGGTGATGCTCTGCTTAGCAAGCGCCTCCTGCGAGGCCGAGGACATCTGGACACCCAGAGTAGACGTGTTAAGGGTATCGGTGGAAACGCTTAGCGACCCACCATCGCTGGTTTTACCGAACACGGAAGCGGCATCGTACAGGCAGGTGCCGAGCGAGCTAACGTCCCCGTCCGTGGAGTTGATCTCGCCGATAAAGATATCAGCCTTTTTGTCGCCGAGCGCGGAACCTGCCGAGGACGCATCGACAAAGGCGACCTTAAGGCCCATGCGGCTTGCGAGGGCGCGGGCAGCATCGACTGCATACCCCGTAAGCTCGCCGTCGGCGCCCTGCATTGCCTGCGGCGCATCGGAAGTATCGAGGGCGACCGTCAGGGTTCCGGGAGTGACCAGGGCATCGTCCGACACCGCCGGCGTGACGGTCTCGTACTCGATCTGGTCGATCGTGGGAGTCGTGAACGTAGACAGCGGGTTGAACGCGCATCCGCTCAGGCCCAAAACGGCAATGACCGCTGCGGTCCCAGCACCTAACCGAGCCGCGTGCATCAAGCTGCCCCTCACCATGTCCACTACCCTGCCTTCTGTGTCGTATACGATCCGTGCGTTGCGCGGAATATCGGGTTGTTCCCACCAGCTGACCTGGTATTTGACCCCACACTTGCGCACCGGGGTGTTTGCTCGGGAGGCCGCAGCCACCCTCACGACTGGCCCGCTCGCCCGCGAGGCGGTATTGCCCCAAAGAAAGTAGAACGGACGGTGCGGCTTACATCTAGGACGCGCCATGATCGCGCCGCGCGCACGCGGTCGCTTACGTGGATCCCTTTGACCGCGTCTGTCTTGGACTAGGACGGGCATTTCGTCCGTCCGCAACCACAGCCTGGTAGGAACGTAGCGCATTATAGCTAAGTTCAAGCTAAAGTTTAAGGTTAGGGGCGTCATTCGCATCGCGAGTACAGATTTCGCAGGTCGGAGTGGGCTATTCGTGCCCCTGTGAAGCCCGGAGCTCCCCTATGGGGAGCTCCGGGGCACCCTTCCTAGGGTGCTGTGGCCAAAAAATGGCAAATATGAGTACTGTCACCAATTTAGTAACAGGCAGTTTTAGCCTCTCGGACAGATTTTGCGCTCAGTGTCGCCAACCTGATGCTTAGTTATTCTACATTTGTTTATTATCTTCTTACTTTATGACGCCTCCGAGTCCTAAATTCCTTGATTTTGCTGTTACTGATTTAGTGACAGTACTCATATTTGCCATATTTTGGCCAGGGCATATGATTAACCCCCTATTTTCGACGTGAATTAGACCGGCTTAAGCCCAAAACACGCCCGCAGCGTGTTAAGCAGCGCCTCTTGCTTTTTCCTGCGGGCATCGACACGATTCCGGTACCGCTTTCGCATACGCTGGTGCATACGCCATGCGAGCGCCTCCATTGCCTCCATGTCGCAGAGCATCTCGTTATTGACCGTCGCGACCTCGATTCCCATAGTAATCAAGCCCGTGTTGCGTTTTTCATCATGGATACGTCCCCTCCGGGAGGAATGGCCCAGCTCACCGTTGTATTCCAGGTCAAACCGGGCTGCCTCTTGATACGCATCGCAAACTGCATGCGGCATCCCCGAGATTGCCTGCGCGCGGTCATCGAACTCGATCTTGTAGTCGGTCTTAAAGGGACCGCAGGCAAATCCGCCATAGGAAAACGGAAGCGAAAACAGAGCGAGCATGATGCACTCCATGGGCGAGCGCAGGTTTTCTGACAGGTAGGGGCACAGGCGCAGCAGCTGTTTGGCCACATTCCCCTTGCATGCCGTAAGGTAATCTGCAAGGCGATCGGGCGTCAGCACCGGCTCGACTTCAAAGTAGCCCACGTCTGCCGGTTGGTCCTTGTCCTTTGCAAGTTTGTTCGCAACGGGCGAAGTGTAGGGAGGCAGATACTTCCTGCGATCGCTCAGTGAAATCTTAGAGCACAGCTCCTGGGCCAGGGCAAATGCCTGGATACAGCCGACCTCGCGGGCGACGGCAACACAAAGGGCCTCGGGAGATAGACTGTACACCCTTGGTTCCACCTCTAGAATCGAGCCGGCGGGCAACCCAGAGCATACGGACCAGCCCACGCCAGGCATGCGGCGGCGCTGCGCCGCAGATCCCACCAGCAAGCAAAGATCTTCTTGCACCTCGCCGCTTGCGGCCCCAATCCGCACCAAGTCGGGAAGATAGATGTCCTCGATCGAGGGCGACGACGCGCGCAGCACACGGCACTCTTCATCGGGACTGAGGTCCCTCCAGCTGATGTAGCCCATCTGCCGGCGCTCGGCGCGCATCATGCGCAGCGCCGAGGCGCCTGTTAGGATTACGGAAGCCGCTAGCTGTTCGCCTGTCGGCTCGTTGCGCCGCTCAATCTTCACTGCCACAAAACCACCCCTACCAAACACGTGCGATAGCAAGGCCATCGACTGCCGCAGCGCCGGCACGCTTGAGCTCCGCCGAGGCTGCTGCCATGGTCGCGCCCGTGGTGATAACGTCATCGATAAGCAGTAGGCGGCGGCCGTGCACGTCCTCAACCGTCTCGTATATGCCTTGGGCACGCTCGCGACGCTCCTCACGACCGAGTTCGCGCTGGTCGCCATGCCCGTACTTGACGAGGGCATCGAGCAGGGGAACGCCCGACAGCTCGCAAAATGGGCGCGCAATGGCCTCCATATGATCAAAGCCACGCCGCCGAAACGCTGCCGCCGTCGCAGGCACAAACACCACCGCATCCGCACCGGACAGCACACCTCCTAAGCGTTCGGGCGCTACGACCTGGGCATGCAGGGCGGTGTCGTAGAGCAGCTCCGCCAGATACGGCGCCAGGCGTCGCTCGCCCGCGTCCTTGTACGCTTTAATGATGCGCGGCAGCGGATGCGCATAGACGGAGCACGCCAGGCAGCGGTCGAGCGCCTCCGCCATTGCCGAGGACGTGCCCTCGACCGAACACTCAGTGCACAGCAAATCCCCAAACGGGGCGCCGCATCGGGTGCAGCTATGACGTGGGTCGATGAGCGTGAGCGCAGCCAGGCAGTCTTGGCAAATAAGCGTACCGGCGCGCTCGCAGCCGGCACATCGTGTTGGCGACAACGCCTCAAGCGCCTCGTGCGCCGCCCGCTCGGCAAACGGTAGCAATTCGTCCGCAAACGGCAGGGCGCCGGCACCCTGCAGACGGCTCAATATGTTCAGATGGCTCTTCAAGACACAACCCTCCCTACGCTCGATCGCAGGGAGGGTTGTTGATTCGGCGCTATGATACCCCGATGCGCTCGGGGCAAGGCGGGTTAAATCCGCTCGCGGGCGTTATTCGCCGGCGGGCGGTTGTGGTGCGGACGAAGACGGGGTCGAGCCCTCGCCACCATCCTGGCGCGGCTTGCGGGAACGACGACGGCGACGGCGCTTTTGACCCTGGTCGGCCGAGCCCTCGCCACCGCGATTCTCGCGCGGCTCGCGCTCGTCGCGAGCGGCGCCACGCGAAGCCTTGGCAGCCGCTCCCCCGCCATCCCCGGGACGACGGCGCGTGACCTTGACCTCGCCATCCGAGACCTGATCGGCCACGGAGGGCACTGAGGGCTTCTGTTGCGCGCCCGAGGAATGGCGACGGCGCGGGCGCGGCGCGCGCTCCTCCTCGCCACGTGACTTGCCGCTCTTGTCGACAGGCGCATCGGAGGCCGAGGCGCCCTTGGAAGCGGCACCGGCCTCGCGAGCAGCTGCGGCGCGGAAGGCGTCCTCGCGCTCCTCGCTCGACAGATGACGGCGGCGGCGACGTGTGGGGTTCATGCCGCCGCCGCGATTCTGCTGCTGGGGCTGCTGAACCTCGCGCTCGCGAGAGGCGTTCTTGCCCGCGGCTGCAACCTCGGTAGCATCGCCCGAGCCCGCGCGCTTGCGACGGCGACGGCCATCGGCCGCCCCCTCGGCCTCGGGTGTCTCGGCCTTACCGCGGCCTTTTCCGCGGCCACGGCCCTCGCCCTGACCCTGACCGGCGCGAGCATCGGATTCAGCATCGCGACGACGGCGCTTGGGCATCGACGTGCCGGCCAGACGGTCGGCACTCGACAGGCCATCGCCCACATCGACGCCGTTTTCGCGATCGAGCTCCATGAGCGCCAGGCGCATCTCGGGCGACTCGATGCGCTCGAGCACGTCGCGCGTCACGCAGTCGGGGCGGCAGTTGCAGCCCTGCTCGGCGGCCTTCTTTTTGCAGCCCTCCGAGCACGTCATATCGGCTAGGTTGACCTTAAAGACTTTGCCGTTCTCCAGGCGCAGCACCAGCTGCTCACGCGGCGTGTCATACTCCTGGATACGCGCCTTGCCAAGCGGCGTATCGATGAGCGTCTTCTTTTTGGGCGCACGGCTCTTAAAGTCCTTGTAGGCCTCGAACTCGTAGCGCAGGCAGCACATCAGACGACCGCACACGCCGCTGATCTTGGAGGAATTGAGCGGCAGGTCTTGCTCTTTTGCCATGCGAATCGAGACGGGCTCAAACTGTCCGCCAAAGCGCGTGCAGCAGAGTTCCTGTCCGCACTGGGCATAGCCGCCCACCAGGCGGGTCTCGTCGCGCACGCCGATCTGGCGCATGTCGACGCGAATGTGCAGCGTCGAGGACAGATCCTTGACGAGCTGGCGAAAATCGACGCGCTCCTCGGCCGCAAAGTAGAACACGGCCTTCTCGCCGCCAAACAGGTACTCGACGCCCACCGGCTTCATCTCGAGGTCGAGCTCCTTGACCAGGCGGCGGAAGTCGACCATGGCCTCGTCGCCCTGGATGGCCAGGTCGTCGGCAAGCTGGAGGTCGATGTCGCTCGCCACGCGCAGTACGGGCTTGAGCGGCTGACCGATCTCGTCTTGCGGCACCTCAAAGGGATCGGCCGTGACCAGGCCAATCTCGGTTCCGCGCTCGGTGGAGCAAATGGCATAATCGGCCTCGAGGATATCCAGATCCTGCGGATCGAACCACAGGTCGCGCGAGGCGTAGGTAAACTTAACGGGTACGACTAACGGCATTTCAGTGCCTTCCTGATATCGAACAGCATGACCTCGATGGCCAGCTGGGGAGTAACGTTTCTGGCGATGTTGCGCTCGGCGGTTGCGACCGCCTCGAGCGCCCGCGTGGCACCCGCAACATTCGTCGCGGCGGCAAGCCGCCCGATCGTGTCGCGCACGTCCTCGTTCACAACGTCTGCCGCCTCGTCCTGAAGCGTCAGCAGCACGTCGCGCATGAGCGTCCGCGCGCTCGCCAGCGCTTCCATAATACCCGAACGCTCGCGCGCGTTGAGTTCGCGCTTGTTGCGGTCCTCAAGCTGCTTCAATGCTCCACGCGACAGGTAGTCGGCGTTTTGCTCGAGCACCTTTTCCTGCGTGGACTTGACCTCGGCGAGCGGCGCCTTAACGGCGACGATGAGTGACTTGGCACGGCTGAGCACGTCGGCCTCGTCGGCGGCGATGAGCGAATCGATGGCGCGAACCATCTGACGGCGGGCGTCCTGGCGCTCGGCGCTCTTGAGGAACTCGATGCCACGCGTGGGGCTTCCCGCCACGGCGACGGCCATGCGGCAACGCGCGGGGTCCTGACCGGTGGCGCGGCTCACGGCCTGCGCGGCGACGGCGGGCGATACCAGCCGAAACGGCACGCACTGGCAGCGGCTCACGATGGTGGGCAACATCACGTCTGCCGAGGCGCCCAACAAGATAAACATAACGCCCTCGGGCGGCTCCTCGAGTGTCTTGAGCAGTGCGTTGGCGGTGTTGGCGCGCAGTTGCTCGGCACGGTCGATGATGTAGACCTTGGCCTTGGCGCGAATGGGTGCCAGCGGCACGTCATCGAGCAGCTCGCGGGTCTGGGCAATGAGGTAGCCCGTGGCGCTCTCGGGCGTGTAATAGTGCACGTCGGGGTGCGTATGGCGAGCAACGCGCACACAACTGTCGCATGAGCCGCAGCCATCCTGCTCGCACAGGAAGGCTTGGGCGAGCGCCCACGCGGCGTCGAGCTTGCCCGCGCCGGGCGCGCCCAAAAACAGGTAGGCGTGCGATGCGCGACCGCTGGCGACGGCATTGGTCAAAAAGTCGCGCACGCGCTCTTGGGTGTCGAGCTTGGCCAGCAGACTTGCCTGAGCGGGGGCCATGCTACTCGGCCTCCTGGGCAAGCGCAGCGGTGACGGCGTCCTGGGAAATGTCGAGGCCGTAGGCGCGAACCCGCTCGACCGTCCGCGCGAAGACTTCCTCGATGGACGCGGTCGCGTCGATGAGCTTTACGCGGTTTGGTTCCTCGGCGGCAATGGCGCAAAATCCCTGGTAGACGCGCTCTTGGAAGGCCATGCCCTTAGCCTCCATGCGATCTGCCGCACCACGGGCTGCCATGCGCAGCGCCGCCTGCTCGGGCGTGATGTGGTAGACGAGTGTGAGCGCCGGGTGCGTACCCGCGACGGCCAGGTTGTTGGCATCGCGCACCATCTGACGATCGAGGCCGTCGGCAAACGCCTGATAGCAGGTCGTGGAATCGTAGAAGCGGTCGCACAGGACCACCTTGCCGGCCGCGAGGGCGGGCGCGATAACCTCATGCACTAGCTGGGCACGGGCGGCCTCATACAGCAGCAGCTCGCAAGTGTCGCCCATCGCCGTATTGGCGGGGTCGAGCAGCAGAGCACGGATCTTTTCGCTGATGGCGGTACCGCCCGGCTCGCGCAGGCTCACAACCTGGTAGCCAGCGAGCTCGAGCGCACGGGCAAGCAGGCGCGCCTGCGTAGATTTACCGGCGCCATCGACACCCTCGAGCGTAATGAAGCTATGTTGAGCGGGCACAAAAGCCATGGGCGCAGCCCCTTCCTACAAGGCGCGTAAATGCAGATATATCAACCAAGCCATGATACCCCAGTGCTCGGTGCGTCCCCAATGGCTAAAGGTGCCTTTCCAAAGTTGCGGTGAAATAGGGACTGATTGAAGCTCTGAGACCGCCAAACAGTCCCTATTTCACCGCAACTTATGATGGGGAATTTTGGACGCTGGGTATAATCGTCCTATTGCATTGAAATGTGGCGAAAGGAGTGGCAATGTCTCGGTATTGCGCCTCGTGCGGCAAGCTTCTTGCAGATAATGCCAAGTTCTGCACCTCGTGCGGTGCACCCGTTGAGCAAACAGTCGCGAGCGATAGCCAGCCCGCTTTTGAGCAGACCGGTTCCCTCGATACGCCGCAAGCCAAGGCGGACGACCCCCTCGCCTATAGCCCCGACCCCGCCGCAAGGACCGAGGCCGTCGAGACCACGCAGCGCATACCCGTCGCGAGCGGCTCGCCCCAACAGCAGCCGGCTCCCGCATACGCGCCCGCTTCGCCACAGACCCCCGCTTCCAAAAAGAGCGGCACCGGGCCGCTTATCGCCGTTATCGTTGTGCTGGTGGCGATCATCATCGCCCTGGTCATTTTCTTTGTGATCAAGCCTTTCGACAACGCCGGTACGCAGACGACCGCCGAGGTTACCAAGCTGCACCACGATGTTGACGATGATGACCTTGAGCCTCTCGGCGATCCCAATAGCCTTTACGACGATGACGATGATGACGACGAGGATGGCGGCGAAGCAACGCTCTCTGAGCAGAACCTCTACCGCCGCCTGAGCGAATACTACGACCTGCTCGAAGATCTCGACAGCCAGGTCCGTGGCTGCGCGCAGAACTTCAACGGCAACTATCTGGAAGAGGATCGAACCACCCGTCAAAATCTCGCCGACGTCGCCGAGCGCACGGAGGACACCATCGAGCAGTATTACGACATCGTCGAGGACCTGGACGTCCCGACGAGCTCCAAGAACTACAGCTCCTGGAAGGACATCATCGCCCTGTACGACGACCTGGATCACCGCATTGACGCAATCTGTGATGCCTGGGAGATCAGCCTGAAATACGCCAAGCCTGCGGACCACAAGAATGAGATCGTGGCGCCGCTGTCGCGCGACAACGTGGCGGGCACCAATGACAATAAGTACCGCCTAGACTTTGAGGAGCGCTATCCCGGCGCCAAGCCTGTCGAGGTGAACTAGCGCTTTGTCGTTCCCGAGCCGGCAGTTAGGGACGTTCCTAAACTGCCGGCAGAAAAAGAACATCCCTAACTGCCGGTCAAAAAAACGAGCGAGGATCGCGGGGTCCTCGCTCGTTTTTTTGGGCAATGTTTCGACTGCGCCGTTACTTGTCGGCGGCTGTTTTCTTGGCAGTCGACTTCTTCGCGGTCGTCTTCTTGGCGGCAGTGGCTTTCTTAGCCGTCGTCTTCTTGGCCGCCGTCGTCTTCTTTGCCGTGCTCGCCTTGGTTGTGGTCTTGCGACCGCGGGCGGGCTTCTTCTCCTTGGTCGGGCAGTCCATGTTGACGCAGATACGCCACGGACCGCGCGCCGTGTTGACCACCACGATGGGGGCGCCGCACTCGGGGCAGGTCTCGCCCGTCGCCTCGAGCTTGCCGCGCGCCGGCAGCGGATAGCTCACGCCGCAGTCATCGTAGTTGGTGCAGCGGATAAAGCGCTTGCCGCTCTTCTCGCTCTTGTGCGCGATCAGGTCGCCGTGACGTCCGGCCTCGGCACACACCTTGCACTCGCCCACCTTAAGATCGGGCTCGTAGTTGGTGGGGCACGTGGGGTTCACGCAGATCTCGAAGGCCTTCTGGCGGAATGGCTGGCACTTGATGCGCGGCGCGCCGCACTCGGGGCACACGGCGGCCTCGCCCTCGAGCGGGCTCACCTTGACGCCACTCGGCACCGGATAGGTCACGTCGCAGTCGGGCCAACCCATGCAGCCGATAAAGCTGCCGCGGGTCTTGGCGCTCGTCTTCATAACCAGGTCCTTGCCGCACTTGGGGCAGGCGCCCACGCGCGCATCGGCCGTGACGGCGTCGCTGATGGCGTCGCCCAGCTCCTGCGTATGCTTGAGCAGCTCGTCGAGCACGCCGGCCAGCAGCGCGCGCGAGTGCGTCACGACATGCTCTTCGGTGTCCTCGCCGCGCTCCACGCGGGTCATGTCGCCGTCGAGCTCGCTGGTCATATCGGGGCTCGTGATGCGCGGGGCAAACTGCGACAGCGCGTCGATGATGGCGATGCCCAGCTGGCTCGGCTCAACGGGATCATTTTTGAGATAGCGCACGGCATACAGGCGCTCGATGATGCTCGCGCGCGTGGACTTGGTGCCCAGGCCGCGCTTTTCCATCTCCTGCACGAGCTTGCCCTGGCTGTAGCGCGCGGGCGGCTCGGTCTGCTTGGCCTCGAGCTTAATGTCGAACACGTCGACCGTGTCGCCCTGCTCAAGCGGCGGCATCTGCTCGTCGCGCTTGAGGCCGTACGGATATGCCTCGCGGAAGCCCGGGGTCACGAGCACGTCGCCCGAAGCCACGAACGGCTCGCCGTTGACGTCGAGCTCAAGCTTGGTGTTCTCGATGGTCGCGGGCCCCATGAGCGTTGCCAGGAAGCGACGGGCGATGAGGTCATAGAGTTTGCGCTGGCCGCCGTCGAGCGTGGACGGATCGCCCTCGCCCGTGGGGTAGATAGGCGGGTGGTCGGTGGTCTCGACCTTGCCGCGCGTGGGCTTCATGGGGCCGGCGAGCACCTTTTTGCACACGGGCGCCAGCGCCGGGTTGATCTTTGCCAGGTCGCTCACCACGGCGCCCAGATCGAGCGTCGCAGGGTACACGGTGTTGTCGACACGCGGATAGCTGATGAGGCCCGCCATGTAGAGGGACTCGGCGATGCGCATCGTACGCGCAGGCGAGATGCCCTCGGCCGCGGCGGCAGCCTGCAGCGAGGTCGTCGCGAACGGCGTGGGCGGCTGCTGCTTGCGGGAGCGCCTGGTCACCGCGGCGACGGTCGCCGTCGTAGCGCCGTCGACGTGGCCGTACGCCGTCTCGGCAGCATCTTTATCGGTAAAACGCGCCGTCTTGTGCGCAATTTTAAAGCGGTCGTCCTCGGCAGCACCCTGCGCGGCACCCATGCCGCGAATCTGCCAATAGTCCTCGGGCACAAACGCCATGCGCTCGCGTTCGCGCTCGACCACCAGGGCGAGCGTCGGCGTCTGCACGCGGCCGGCGGAGCGCACGTTGCCAAAGCCGCCAAACTTGGCGAGCGTCAGGTAACGCGTGAGCACCGCGCCCCAAATGAGGTCGATGTGCTGGCGGCTCTCGCCGGCGTCGGCCAGATTCTGGTCGAGCGAGACAAGATTATCGAAGGCCTGCGTGATCTCGGCCTTGGTAAACGAAGAATACTGGGCGCGGGCGACCGGCAAGTCCGGCGCGACCTCGCGCACCTTGTTGAGGGCGTCCGAGCCGATCAGCTCACCCTCGCGATCGAAGTCAGTGGCGATGATGACGCTGTCGGACTTTTTGGCGAGGTTCTTGAGCGAGCGAATGAGCTCTTTCTCTGCCGGCAGCTTAATGACGGGCGCCCAGGTGAGATAGGGCAGGCTCTCGAGCTTCCAGCCCTTGATGGAGATACCGTCGGCAAGAAACGGCTTGCGCTTGGTGTCGTAGGGCGGACGAGCCAGGCCATCGGGCATGTCGGCCGGCAGCATCTCGCCGTCCTCGGTGACCGAATACCAGCCCAGCTTTTTATCGAACAGCACGCTGTCGCAAAAATCGGGCGCAAGGATGTGACCGGCAAGGCCGATCGTCACGCACTCCTCGCCCTTCCACTCAAAACGGTAGATGGCGGTGTTGTACACCTTGTCCTTTTTGGGCTTGCCCGTGGACAGACGCTCGGCGATCTGACGCGCGGCGTCGTTTTTCTCGGCGATGATGAGCTTCAAAAGAGGCTCCTATCTCGTATCTCTGCGGCTACGCCCGCCCGTATGGCGGCCGACTTACGCCCTTGCTTGCTCAATCTGCCCGATGAGCCAATCGCACCAGGCATCCATGCCCTCGCCCTTGCGCGCGCTCACGGCAAACCGCGGCGCTTGCGGATTGAGGTCATCGAGTGTCTTAGTATACCTATCCATGTCAAAATCGAAAGCCGGAGCCACGTCGACCTTGTTGAGCAGCTGCGCGCCGGCGTGTTGGAAGATGCCCGGGTACTTGATGGGCTTGTCGTCGCCCTCGGGCACCGAGAGAATCATGATGGACAGGTTCTCGCCCAGGTCAAAGTCGACCGGGCAGACCAGGTTACCCACGTTTTCGATAAAGATGACGTCGATGTTCTCCAGACCGACGGCCTGGTCGAAGGCGTCGACGGCCTCCATGATCATGTTGCCCTCGAGGTGGCACAGGCCGCCCGTGTTGATCTGGATGGCGGGCATGCCGGCTTCCTTCATGGTGATGGCGTCGACATCCGAGGCGATATCGCCCTCGATGACGGCACAGCGCAGGCCGGCTTTGTCACGCAGGCGCTCGTTGGTGCCCAGAATCGTGGTGGTCTTACCCGAGCCGGGGCTCGACAGCACATTGATCACGTAGGTGTTCGTCTGCTCAAATCGCTGACGCAGCTGATCTGCCAGGCGCTCGTTGCGCGACAGAATCGGCGACGCAATATCAATCGTTTTCTCGGCCATACTTAGCGCTCCTTACTTTGGCCCCTTTATACCCCATCACCAGATGGCTAGCGGGCTAATCGTCGGGGGTTTCGATTTCGATACTTGCGATATCGAGCTCGCGGCCGTGCAGTAGGCGCACGTTGGCACCACCACACTGGGGACAGCGACAGTGGAAGCGATCGTGGTCGAAAACCTCGCCGCAGTCCAGACACTCGCTTTGTGGATGGACCTCCTCCACGGCAAGCTCGCAGCCGCGCGTGAGCGGGTCATCGTCGCGAAACGTCTCCCACGCAAAGTCGAGCGCCTCGCGCACAACTTCGGTCATATCCCCGATACGCAGCGTTACCAAAACGGCGCGCGAGGCCCCCGCCCCACGCGCCGCGCGAATCACTGTATCGAGTATGCCGTTGACAATGCCAACCTCGTGCATACCGATTTACTCCTCGTCGTCCTCGTCGTCCGAGAACAGGTCCAGACGGCTCACGAACAGGCCCTCCTTGCCCTCGCGCGCGGTAATGACCACGCGAGCGATGGCGAGCGAAATCTCGTAGAGCGAGAGCAGGGCGCCATACATGAGACCCAGCGTAACGGGCGAGCCGTCGGGCGTAATCACAGCCGAACCCACGAGCAGGCCTACGTACACGTAGCGCCAGGCGCTGCGGAAGGCCGCATAGGACACGATGTGGAAAACGGACAGGTAGAAGATGATGAGCGGCAGCTCAAACGCCACACCAAAGCCGATCATAAAGAGCAGCTCCATGTTGACGTAGTTCTCCAGGTCGGGCAGCGCCGTGGCGACGGCCGAAGTCTCGCCGATGAGCCACTCAAAGCCCGCCGGGATAATGATGAAGTAGCAGAAGATGGCGCCCAAGAAGAACAGCACCGTCGAGGCGAGCACCGTGGGTACGACCCATTTACGCTCGTTGGGGCGCAGTGCCGGCAGGAAAAATGCCAGAATCTGCCAGATGATCATGGGCGTGCACATGACCACGGCCATCTTGATGGCCAGCGAGAAGCGCAGGCCAAAACCGCCGAGCGTGGTGGTGATGTAGAACTTACCGTCCGGCACAAACGAGCGGATGGGATCCTCGAGGATATCGAGTACCACGGGCGTGGCAAAGTACAGCACGATGGCGGCGGCAAACACCGACACGACCACGATGGTCAGGCGGCGACGGAGCTCTCCCAGGTGATCGAAGAGCGGCATACGCGCAGGTCCGATAGGCATTACTCATCGCCTCCCTTCGGGGCATCGGCGGCAGCAGTGTCGTCCTCGGCCTCGAGCTCGCGAGCGAGCTGGTCGGCGACGGCTTTGCGCTTGCGGGGACGACGGGCGTAGAGGTCAGCCGTCGTGGGCTCTGCCGGCTCGGGCTCGGGCTCGGGCTCTGCAGCAGGCTCGGGCTCGACAGCGGCGGCGGGCTCTGCACTCTCGGCCTCCTCGGCAGCGGCCTCGCCCTCAGCGGCACCCTCGCTTGCAGCCTTCTCGGCAGCAAGGCGGGCACGGCGCTCGGCGAAGGTCTCCTTCTTTGCTGGCGCAGCCGTCTCGGCGGCTTCCTCGTCCGCATCGGAATCGTCGTCGGTCGCAGCGGCCTTCTTGGGCTTGACCGGCGCCGACGCGGCCTCGCTTACCGGATCGATAATCTCGGACTGAACAACGGCCGTCATCTTTTCCTGCGTCTCGCGGAACTGACGGATGGCACGGCCGATCGTGCGGCCCATCTGCGGGAGCTTATCCGGGCCAAACAGCAAAAAGCCGAAGACCACGATGATCGCGAGCTCACCCTCTCCAATACCAAACACACATACCTCCAAGGCTCGATGTGAGTCGAGCCCGCACCGCGCCATTCGGCCGGAACTCGTCTATTCATTCGGTCAAGTATAGCGCCCGGACGCCAAAACGTCCGAGCGCATCACAAACATATGCCAAACGGCACGCCCTTTTGGGGGCCAAGATTATGCAGCGGTGATCGAAATCTCCTGGTCGACACCCAACAGCTGAACCACGCGCATCACCGGAGGCTGCACATTGGTGCAGCTAAAGCGCTTACCGTGGTCGACCGCGTGGTGCACGGCGCCCACGAGCACGCCAATGCCCGTCGAATCGATGTAGCTCACCTGGGCAAAATCGAGCTCAACGGCCTCAGTGGGCTGCTCGAGCGCCAGGTCGATGGCATTGCGCAGGCTATCGGCGTTAGAGATATCGATCTCACCGGTCACCTTAATGGTGTAGAGCTCTGGCGTGGGGTTGGTGGAAATACCCAAATCCATGTATACGCTCCTTTACGTATCGAAAGTGCGGATAGTACTGGGCCGGACTTGCGGGGCCATACTCGCTAGGCGCGCTCGGCACGCGCAAGCTCGGCAGCGACGAGCTTGACGGCCAGCACCAGCACATCGAGCGCGGCCTCCAGGTCCTCGACCGTGGGATAGCTCGGCGCGATGCGGATGTTGGTGTCGCGCGGATCCTTGCCATAAGGCCAGGTGGCACCTGCCGGCGTGAGCTTGACGCCCAGGTCGGCGCAAAGCGCGGCGACCTTCTGGGCCGAGCCCTCGGGACCATCGAAGCTCACAAAGTAGCCGCCGCGGGGATGCGTCCAGGTGGCACAGCCCGTGTCGCCCAAGCCCTCGGTGAGCTTGCGCTCGACGGACTCAAAGCGCGGGCGCAGGAACTCGGCATGCTTTTTCATGTGCTCCTTGACCGCCTCGATGGTGGGAAGGAAGCGCACGTGACGCAGCTGGTTGAGCTTGTCGGCGCTGATGAGGCCGGCCTTCAGGCGCTTGGAGAACTCGGCGATGACCGCGGGGCTCGCACCGATAAAGCCGATGCCGGCGCCCGGGAAGGTGATCTTGGACGTCGAGGCAAAGGCCACCACGCGATCCTCGGTGCCCGCCGCGCGAGCGAGGTCAAAGATGTTTGCGAGCTCGTCGGTCTCGTCGTACAGGTCGTGCACGCAGTAGGCGTTGTCCCAGAAGATGCGGAAATCGGGCGCGGCCGTGGGCATCTCGACCAAGCGGCGCACAGTGTCCTCGCTAAAGGTGATGCCCGTGGGGTTGGAATACTTGGGCACGCACCAGATACCCTTGATGGAATCGTCGGCGGCAACCAGGCGCTCGATCTCGTCCATGTCGGGGCCGTTGTCGGTCATCGCGACGGGGACGTTCTCGATGCCCAGATCGGCGGTGATGCCAAAGTGGCGATCGTAGCCGGGAACAGGGCACAGGAACTTGACCTTCTTGCCGTCGTGCGCGGCCTCGTAGGCGTCCCAGGGCTCGCTGCCGCACGAGCCACAACGCCAGAACATGCCGGCGATGTCATGCTCGATCAAAAGGCTCGACGAACCCAGCACGAGCGTCTGCTCGGCGGGGCAGCCCAGGAACTCCCCTGCCAGCTTGCGTGCCGAGGGAATGCCCTCAAAGCAGCCGTAGTTGGAACAATCGACGTTGCCGTCGTGCAGATCGGCGTCGGCATTGAGGATATCGAGCATGGGGCGCGAGATGTCCACCTGGGAGGGCGACGGCTTGCCGCGGGCCATGTCGAGCGCCAGGCCCTTGGCCTTGACCTCGGCGACCTCGGCTTTGAGCGCCTCGATGGCGGCATCGAGTTCGGTGGTTTCCATCTTCTGGTAGATCGTCTGCATGGGTGCGACCTTTCGCGAAGCGGTACGTTGCAGTTCGTCTAAGTATAGACCGCCACCGCCGCAACGTTATGAAGCCGTGATAGATTAAGTTCATCGCAATCAATTACGAATCGCCGCGCATGCCGGCGTGGGGCGCCCAAGGAGGCACTATGGAGTACGGATCGTTTCAGGCCGAGGAATTCGGCGACTTGCAGCGCCTGGTCGACGGACTGTTTTACGACCGCCACGCCATCGACCGCCTGGATCTGATCGTACAGGCCGAAATCTTGGACCTGGCGCCCGACCTCATGGAGATCGTGAATCTTTTGCCGCCCGGCTACTACGACCGCCAGTCACTTTGCGACCAGCTCAACTCCGCCTTGGCCGCCCACGGCTGGGGCGCCGTCTACGGAACGGTGGAATAAGCCTCGAAGCCGGCGATTTGGCCCGCTTCCCGACCTTGGCGAGGCTTGTTTTAGAGCTTGTGGCCAAAAAAGGGCAAATATGAGTACTGTTACCTTTTTAGTAGCAGCGATTCTTGGTCGAAATCGGCAAAACTCGACTTGAAACTTCCTAATCACCGTCAGCTAGCGCCAAATTGGAAGTCGATGGTCACTCATTAACGTACAGTTCTTATAACTTTGTTCATTATTTTCCGCACCTAAAATGATACGCCGTTTGTGACAGTACTCACAAACGGCGTTTTTTGACCACTGGCGTGTCTGGCAGGCGGCAAGCACCGCCCGAATCCGCATTTTGAACGCGCCCGAATCGGTTCTGGAGCCGGTTTTCGCGCTCTTACTCGTCTTTGGGCGAGGGATGCTTGCAGACCACGCTCATGTAGATCATGCCGAGCACGGCTGCGGTGACCGAACCGGCGAGAATAGCGGCCTTGGCTGCAAGAACCTCAAACTGGGCCGTCGGGAAAGCAAGGCCGCTGATGAGAATCGACATGGTAAAGCCGATACCGCCCAGAATGCCCACACCGGCGATCATGTGCCAGTTGACATTATGCGGCAACTCGGAAATCTTGAGTTTAACCAGGGCAAACGTCATGCCAAAGATACCGATCGGCTTGCCCAGCAGCATGCCAAAGTACACGCCGAGCGTCACCGGGTCGGTGAGCAGCGTGCTCATGTCCACGCCCACCAGGCGAACCTGCGCGTTCACGAACGCAAAGATCGGCAGGATCACGAAGTTGACCGGCGTGGAGATCAGACGCTCCATGCGGATGAGCGGCGGGGTCACGCGGTGCATGACGCGCTCGACCTTGGTGGTCGAGACGGTAAAGTCATGCTGGCCCAGGATGTGCGCCTCGTCGTCGTAGCGATCATCGAGCAGCGGCAGGCACTCGCCCAACCAATCGGTGAGGCTATCGAGCTTGACACCGCACTTGGCCGGGATGGTAAAGGCCAAGATGACACCAGCAAGCGTAGCGTGCACGCCGCTCTTGAACATGCAGAACCACAACAGCAGACCCAGTACCGAATACGGGGCAAGGCGGTAGTGCTGCGTCTTGTTGAGCCACACGAGCGCGCAGGTCACAAGCGCGGCGGCGCCCAACCAAAACGGATTGGGGCTCTGACCGTAGAAGATGGCGATGGCGGCGATGGAGATGAGGTCGTCGGCGATGGCGAGCGTCGAGAAGAACACGCGCACGCCGTTGGGCACGCGATTGCCCAAAAGCGACAGCACGCCCAGCGCAAAGGCAATATCGGTTGCCATGGGAATGGCCCAACCGCTGCGGGCGCCAGCATGGTTGAAGATCAAGTAGATGCAGGCGGGAACGACGACGCCGCCCACGGCCGCCAGCATGGGAAGCATAGCCTGGCGCGGGTTTTTGAGCTCGCCGACCGTCATCTCATACTTGAGCTCAATGCCCACCAGCAAAAAGAAAATCGCCATGAGGAAGTCGTTGACGAATAGCTCGACGGTGAGACCGGCCGTAAGGTTGCCCAGACCCACATACAGCGGGGTCTCCAAAAAGTGATGGATGGCCTCGTAGGCATCGGTATTGGCGCAAATGACGGCGGCGATGGCGGCGAAGACCATAACGGCGGCGGAAATCGTGCCGTTCTCGGCGATGCGCTCCCAAATGTCGTGGCGCTCAAAACGCTTGCGCTCACGAACGTTGAACAGCTGCTCAGTTGCTGCCATGGGCGGCTCCTTTCACGGGAAAGCTCCCGTCTTAAAAAAGCACGGCCCGCCCAAGTGGCGGCGCCGCGCTCTAACGTATTACGCTTGCATCTAGCCTACCCTGCACGACAAGCACGCAGGCATGGCCGAAAAGCGGAACCACAGGTTGAACATTATTTGTTCAACGGCACGGGCACGCCTGTCCAAAAGACGACGCGGCACCGTGCACAAAAAACGACCGGAGCGCGGGGCGTCCGCGATCCGGTCGTAGCGTTTGGTCAACTAAACCTAGCAGGCGGCCATGATGGGGGCAGCGACCTGCTTCTTACGGGAGAGGACACCCGGCATCCAGACGCCGTCGTGCTCGTCGGCAATGCCCAGGCCCTTCTGAGCGGCCTCAGTCTCGCCCTCGAGCAGGACCTGCGAGCCCTCCTCCATGATGTCAGTGATGCACAGGACGATGCCGTCAGCACCCTTCTCGGCGGCGTAGGCGCGCATGGCCTCGCGGATCTCGTCAATCATGCCAAGCGCACGGCTCTTGTCGACGGTCTCGTACTGGCCGATGAGCAGCTTCTTGCCGGCAGGCTCGAACATCTTGATGTCGTTGCCGACCATCTCGGCTGCGGTGAAGGAGCCGGACGGACGAGTGAGGAAGACCTCCATGCCAAACTTGACCGGGTCGACGCCCACCTGCTCGCCGAGCTTGGCGGCGACGGCGCGGTCGACATCGGTGGTGGTGGGGCTCTTGAGCATGAGCGTATCGGTCATCATGGCCGAGAGCAGCAGCTTGGCCTGGACATCGGAAAGCTCAACGCCGAGCACGCCGGTGAGCTTGGTGACGATGGTGCAGCTGGAACCCCAGGGTAGGCAGATGTAGTGCAGCGGGCCGGCGGTCTCGAAGTCGCCGATGCGGTGATGGTCGACAACGCCAAAGACCGTGGCGTCCTTAAGGCCGGCGACGGACTGGGCGGACTCGTTGTGGTCGGTGAGGACGACGAGCTGACCGGCCTCGACGGACTCGATCACGCGGGGCTCGGCGATGCCGGCGTCGGCGAGCAGCTTGGCGGACTCGGCCGGAAGCTGACCAAGGGCGCAGGCCTCGTAGGTGTTGCCGGCATACTCAACCTGGTTGAGCAGCTGGGACAGGACGACGGCGCTCATGATGGCGTCGTTATCGGGGTTCTGGTGACCAAAGACAAGAACGTTTGCCATGGATATCCTCCACTTGATATGTGTACTTGGACGTAGCTATGGTAGCACGCTGACGCCGAACCCTATGAGATGGAAGGGCCGCGGCACAAATTGGGGCAGGCACGGGGGCCAAGGCTGTCCCTTTTGCACCATGTTGGTGCAAAGTAACCTGTCCCCCTTGCACCAGCTATTTACCGGCGGCGCGCAGGGCTACGTAGGCGGCACCGATGATGCCGGCGTCGTTTCCGAGCGAAGCGACATTGATGGGTGTCTCGCGCGAGGCGGAAAGCGCGTACTGCTTAAAGTGCTCGCGAACCTTGTCGAGGTAGACATCGGCCGAGGCGGAGGCGCCGCCGCCGATGAGGAACATCTCGGGATCAACCACGTTGGCAATAAGCGCCAGTGCGCGGCCGAGATAGTCGGCCATGGTATCGGCCGCGGCAAGCGCGAGCTTGTCACCCTCGCGGCAGGCCTGGAACACGTCCTTGGAATCGGAGGGGCCGGTGAGCTCGATGGGCTCGACGCCCGCCTTCTTGCACTCGGCAAGGTAGTTGCTCACCACGCCGGTGGCGCTGGAATACTGCTCCAGGTGGCCATGGCCGCCACAGCCACAGGTGCGCTCCTCGGCCGGGTTCAGGCACATGTGGCCAATCTCGCCGCCGGCGCCCACAACACCCGATACCACGTCGCCGTTAACGATAACGCCGCCGCCCACGCCGGTACCGATGGTGACCATCACCACGTTCTGCACGCCCTTGGCAGAGCCGAGCCAGGCCTCGCCCATGGCAGCGGCGTTGGCATCGTTCTCGTACTTAACGACCGCGTCGGGGCAGTGCTCCTGAATGGCGACTCTCAGCTCGGGCAGGTTAATGGCAATGTTGGCCTTGACCTTGGCATCGCCCGATGCCGGGATGGGGCACGGAACGGCCAGACCAATGCCCGCCACAAAGGCACGCGGAATCTGCGCCTTGGCGACCACCTGGTCGATAGCCTCGGTCACCGCGGCAAAGCCCGCAGCGTCAACGATAGGAGGCGTAGGCACGCTGGCCTTGGCAAGCAGGTTTCCGTCCTCATCAAACAGACCCTCCTTGACCGAGGTACCGCCGACGTCGATGCCGATGTAATACTGCTTAGGTTCCATGGGAGCCCGCCTTTCTCGTTTAAACATTGCCTGTATGGTACCGCTCCCAAGGCAAAAACCTGCCAAAAAGGGGCAGGTTTGTTTTGGCAGGTTTTATCTGGGGAAGCGCGAATGGTCACTCAATAGATCGCGCAAGACCTTCCCCAAATATAAAGGCGCCGGGAGGCGGAGACTCCCGGCGCCCGTCAAAGGAACTGTGTTGTCTGTTGGACCGCACGGTCCATCGCGGCGATAACGCCGACTAGGCCTGAAGTGCCTGCAGCTGCTTGTGGATCTCGATGAGCTCCGTCGCCATGACGCGCATGGTCTCGGTACCGGCCATCTGGTCCTCGGCATGCAGCAGAATCAACGGGGCCTCGCCGTTACGCTCGCCGTTGGCCTCCTTCTTCAGAAGCCCCATGTGAACATCGTGGCCACCGTTATAGGCCTCGTCGCCCTGCTTGATAAGCTCCTCGGCGGCGTCAAAATCGCCCTCCTTGGCCTTTTGCACGGCATTGATGTACATGCTCTTGGCGGTACCGACGTAGCTGATGATCTCAAAGCAGGTCATCTGCAGTTCGTTCATATCCTCCATGCGGAGCACCTAGCCCATCACGCTGACGCAGTGGTCGATGATGCCGGCAGCGTTCATGCGGCCGTAGTCGACCATGTTGATGACCTCGACCGGGAAACGACCGGCGGCCTCCTTCTCAAAATCGCCCTTGGTGTAGCCGATCTGCGGGCCAAGCAGCAACATGTCGCACTCGCCCAGGTGATCGTGGGCCTCGTTCATGGGACGAGCCTCGACCTCAATATCCAGACCACGGTTTGCAACCTCGGCCTGCATCTTCTGGACCAGCAGGCTCGTGGACATACCGGCATTGCAGCAGAGCATGATCTTCTTCATGGTTTCCTCCTTATAACTGCGCGGCGCGCAGACGACGACTGGTTTTATTCCTTGCGGCTATTGTGCCCACCCCCTGCATCTTTACACAAGGGAGAGAGCCGCGGGCACCGGCACCGTGTACCGGTGCCCGCAACGGTGAAAGGGACGAACGTTAGGCGTTCTACTCGGCGAGAGCCTCCTGCTTGGCGATTGCCTTCTCGGAAATCTTCATAAAGGGCAGGTAGACGGCCATGCCAATGACAATCTCGAGAGCCTGCCACACGCCGGCGCGCCAGTCAAAGCCCGTAGCGAGCAGGGCATTGATGACGGGAGGCATAGTCCAGGGCACCTGGGCGATGCAGGGGCTGATGATGCCTGCGCAGGTAAGGCCATAGGTGATGCCGATGAACAGGTCGGGAAGGAGGACGAACGGGATCATGAGCGGCAGGTTGTACACGATGGGGTAACCGTAGATAACCGGCTCGTTGATGTTGAACAGACCAGGCAGGATAGCCATCTTGGAAACGGTCTCGGAAGCCTTGTTCTTGGAGAACAGGAGCGTGTCGAGCAGGAGCATGAGGGTGCAGCCCGAGCCGCCGATGAGGGCGAAGCTGTTAACGATCTGCATGTTCATGTAGTGATCGGGCTGGATGGTGCCACCGGCGGCAAAGGTAGCCATGTTGTCGACGATGAGCATGGTTAGGATCGGCTCGACGGTAGCGCCAGAGATGGTGGACTGGTGAATACCGACGCAGAACAGCAGGTTAGCAAGGGTGTAGATGAGGATAACAGCCCACGGACCGGCGTTCATGATGCTCTTGAGCGGGTTGGAGATGCACGTGGAGATGATGGCGCACAGATCGGTGCCGGCGCATACGGCGAGCAGAGCTGCGGCAAGAGCGAAGACCGAGAGGTTGAGCAGCATCGGGATCATGACGTTGAAGGAGTTGGAAACCGCGGGGGGCACGCCCTCGCCCAGCTTAACCTTGAGCTTCTCGATGCCAGAAATCTTGATGAAGAGCGAGACGGAAAGCAGGGCGATGATAATAGCCGAGAACAGACCGTTGGTGCCGGTGTTGGCGGTCGAAAGGGCGCCCGTGACCTCGGCGGAGGTGATCTTGTCGGTGAGCAGCGGGCTCGTGGCGGCAAGCGTGGCGGTGATCTGCTGCGGCATCATGATGACGAAAGCAGAGATAGCGACGACCACGCAAGCGAGCGGGTTATCGAAACGCTTGTTCTTAGCGAGGCTGTAGCCAATCAATCCGGCCAAGATAATTGCAGAGACGTTGAGGGTGCCCAGCGTAATTGCCGAACCCCACGTCTGAAGATTGGCAAGACCCGCCGCATCGAGCGGGAACAGAGGGAACACGACGTTGTTGATAAGAACCGCGATACCCGCAAGGATATAGAGCGGCGTGATGGTCGCGAAGGCGTCACGCAGGGAACGCAGGTGAACCTGGTTTCCCACCTTCGCAGAGACCTCGGCAAACTTGTCGAGGAAGCTCTTTCCGTTGTCACTGGCCATGATTGCTCCTAACTTTCAAATCCGGCCTTTTCCTATGCGCACGGTGACCTGTCGCCCTCTGCCACCAGATGTGCCATGTGTTGCGCGCGGCAGCGCGCGGTCTGGGCGTTCGCCCGGTCGCTAATCAACCACGTGGGTTGTGGCGACCTGTTTGAGCCAGGCCGCCGACTTCTTAAGGCGGCGCTTATAGCCGTCCATAAGGTCGACCTCGACAAAACCGTAACGGTTCTTAAAGGCATTCGCCCAAGACCAGTTATCGATGACGGCCCAGTAATGGTATCCGCGGCACTTGGCGCCCTCGGCAATTGCCTTGGCCACCCACTCCAGGTGCTGACGTACAAAGTCGACGCGGTAGTCATCCTGGATGGTTCCTTCGGCGTCACGGTTCTTGTATTCGTCCATGATGCCGATGCCGTTCTCGGAAACGAACCACTCAAGATCGGGGTAGTTCTTAGCACAGTCCATGCCAAAGTCGTAGAGGCCCTGCGGGTAGATCTCCCAGCCACGGCTCTCGTTCATAACGGCGTCGGGCCATACGTACTCGTCGGCAAAGTGCGGCAGGCCGTACTGGTCGACCTTGCTCGCCGGCGCCTGAACACGCGTGGGGTGGTAGTAGTTGCAGCCGAGCCAGTCGACAACACCCTGCTTGAGAATCTCTTGGTCGCCGGCACGGAACGGGAGCTTAACGCCGCCCTCGGCCAGGCTGTCGAGCACGTCGGCAGGAAGCTCGCCCTTGGTAATAAGGTCGAGCCACCAGCGATTGTTGATGCCGCTGGTCATACGCACGGCCTCGAGGTCTGCCTCGCTGGGATTCTGCTTGGTGTAAACCGGGGTAAAGCAGTTGATCATGCCGATCTTGGCATCGGCGCGAATAGCGCCCTCGTCATAGGCGCGACGATAGTTGGCCACGGCCAGCGCATGTGCCAGCGAGATGTGATACTGCACGGTGCGAGCGCGGTTGAAGTCGTGGAGCTGCGGGAACCACACGCCCTCCTGATAGCGCTGCTCGGGCTCGACGATGGGCTCGTTAAAGGTAAACCAGTACTTAATCTCCTGGCCAAACTCGTGGAAGGCGATGTCGGCGTAATGCGCGTAAGCCTCGACGACCTCGCGGCTCTCCCAGCCGCCACGGTTAAAGAGGTAGGTGGGCATGTCAAAGTGGTACAAGTTGACAAACGGCTCCAGGCCGGCCTCGCGAGAGGCGCGGAACAGCTCGTGATACCACGCAGCACCCTCCTCGTTGAGGTTGCCGTCGGCATCGAGCAGACGGCTCCACTGGATGGAAGTGCGATAGGTATTCAGGCCCAAGTCCTTCAAAATGCGAAAGTCTTCCTGGTACTTGGCCATAAAGTCATTGCCGGCATAAGAGCCAACGCAGTTGTAAAACGAACCCAGATCCTGGATGGACCAGGTGTCCCACAGGTTCTCGAGCTTGCCGCCCTGGTTCCACTGACCCTCAGTCTGTGGGCCGGACATAGCAGCGCCAAAGAAGAAGTCACGGGGCAGCTGATACTGAGCCATCAAAGTCCTCGCTTTCGTGTCTAGAGCTTTCGGTTGGAGACGGGCTTGCTTTGGCAGGCAATCCGGCGCGGGCGCGCACCAGGTATCTGGATACCCTGCCCGCCAAAACAAATCCGTCCCCAAACAGCACAAGCAAACGCCAATGCATCTCGCTTGTTGTCTGTAACTATAGCGCTCTAATTTATTATGTAAAGCGTCTTTTTTATTTTTCTTTATCGAACTTCTTTGATGAAAGCCATATGGATGCTTTTTAAGTAGGTATACTCTCTTTATATCAACGCAAATATGAAGGGAGGATTGCATGATTCCCAAATACGAGGCGATAGCTGCAGATATCCGTCGAAGCATCGAGGACGGCGCCCTTAAGCCGGGCGATAAGTTGCCCACCGTCGTTGAGTTTTGCGAGCTGTATGGCGTTTCCAAGATCACCGTCAAGCGCGCGATCGAGCAGATCACCGAGGAGGGCCTTATTACCAGCCGGCGCGGATCGGGCACCTACGTCAAGGACACGGCGGGGCTTCCCGGCCAGGTGTTTTTCCAAGGCAAGAACGACCGTGCCCAAGGCTTTTCGTACGAGCATCGCGGGGAGAAAGTGACCTCGGTGGTCTACGATTTCTCGATCGTCAATCCGCCGGCAGAGGTTGCGACCCAGCTGGGAATGGCCGAAGACGACTTTGCCTATCACATCGTGCGCGTACGCGAGGTCGATGGTCAGCCCATCGTTATTGAGTACACCTATATGCCACTCGAGCTGATTCCGGGTCTTAAGAAAAAAGACCTGTACGCGTCGGTCTACAGCTTCATCCGCGAGCAGTGCGGACTCAAGATCTCGAGTTTCCACCGTACCATTCGCGCCGTCGCGGCAACTGAGGAAGAGGCTGAGCGCCTGGATACCAAACCCGGCTCTCCCCTGCTCGAACTCAACCAGATTGGCTTCTTGGATAGCGGCACCGCGTTTGAATATTCTATCTCGCACAACGTAGGCGACCGCTTTGAGCTGCACAACGTAACGCTGGCCTAGTTTTGTAATCCGGTGGGTGCTCGTTTTGAGCTGTCTTACGCGGCACCCGCACAACCTTATGGGAGTATGCACATGTCCGATTTGATTAAACTCACGCCGATTTTCCACGAGAAGATCTGGGGCGGCCGCCAGCTCGAAACCGTATTTGGTTACGACATTCCCGAGGGTCCCATCGGTGAGTGTTGGGCTATCTCGGCCCACCCCAACGGCGACTGCCAGATCGCGGAGGGCCCGTACGCCGGTCACACGCTTTCGTGGCTGTGGGCCGAGCACCGCGAGCTCTTTGGTAACTGCGAGGGCAAGGAGTTCCCGCTGCTCATTAAGATTCTAGACGCCAAGGACGACCTTTCGATCCAGATTCATCCCAATGACGAGTACGCCGCCGAGCACGAGAACGGCAGCCTGGGCAAAACCGAGTGCTGGTATGTACTGGACTGCGAGCCCGGCGCCACGATCATCGTCGGTCAGCGCGCAAAGGACCGCGCTGAGGCCGCACAGATGATCAAGGACGGCCGCTGGGACGACATGCTCAACGTGCTGCCGATCCACAAGGGCGACTTTTTCCAGATTGACTCCGGTACCGTGCACGCCATCAAGACCGGCACGCTCATTTTGGAGACGCAGCAGTCGAGCGATGTGACCTATCGCCTGTACGACTACGACCGCCCCGGCACCGACGGCAAACTGCGTCCACTGCACATTGAGCAGAGCCTGGATTGCATCGACTTTGATGTTCAGGCTCCGACCGACGGCACCGTGACCGCACCCGAGATCGACGGCGTGACCGAACTCGAATCCAACCCCTGCTACACCGTCGATCGCGTGCGCGTCGACGGCAGCAAGACCCTCGACCAGCACTGGCCCTTCATGTGCCTGTCAGTCATCGACGGCAAAGGCACCGTCTGCGGCGACCCCGTCCACAAGGGAAGCCATCTGCTAGCCCCCAGCACCGTGGACAAGATCGAGCTCGAGGGCAATATGGAACTGATTATCAGCCACCTGTAGGTCACCGGTCCCCAAGCGCTCGCCGGGACGGGGCGCGGGGTCTGGTCGCCTGCTCGGACAGTCCGGCTCGTGCGGAGCTCGCGATCGACCAAACCCCGCGCCCCGCCCCGGCGAACCTCTGACTAGTTACGACAATCAAAAAGCAACAAGGGGCTCTTCCGTTCATCAACGGAAGAGCCCCTGCTCATATCTATTTATCAGCCCACCCGGCTCTCCAGATCAAAAAGCGAACCAGCAAAGCGACGTTCGCAAGCACCGTTACCTAAGGACCTGGGCGAGCGTATAGGGCAACATCGGTCGCGAGTTCCGCACGCAAAGGAGAGCACTTAATGTGCTCTCCGTCTTGCGCAGGACTGCCCGAGCAGGCGATGTTGCCCTATACGCCCGCCCAGGTCCGCCGGGATCACGACAGCTTGACGATCGGTGCAAAACCTTTCATCAGCTTTTTGGTCTGGCCGGTCTTTTCGAACTGCACCTCGATCATGTCTCCAGCGACCGAGATCACGGTACCCGTGCCAAAGGTCTTGTGGCTCACGGTATCGCCCGCGGCAAAGTCCTGCGATGCGCTGGCGCGATCGACCTTGCGCTCCACCGTCGGCGACACCTTGGACGACGGCTTTTTGGCTCGCGGCGCGCCCGAGCCAAAGGTCGAGGCGACACGGCCGGCGTCGGGTGAGACCCCGCGATGACGCTCGGTCCCGTAGCTGCTGCCGCCAAAGAAATCGTCGAAGCTCGATCCGCCGCGCGAACCGGAACCGCCGGTCGAGCGCGTATGCGAACCGAACACCTTGCCGCCATACATATCCGAGCCCATGCCCGAGCCAAAGGTGCCGTGACGGTCGCCGCGCTTCTCCCAGCCCGTGCCCTCAAAACCGGCAGAACCGATACCGCTAAACTCGATATCCTCAAACGGAATCTCGTTGAGGAAGCGAGAGCGCGGGTTGGCAGAGGTCGAGCCGTAGGTGCGACGCGTGGCCGCATAGGTCAGGAACAGGCGCTTACGGGCACGCGTGATGGCAACGTAGGCCAGGCGACGCTCCTCCTCGAGCTTACCCGGGTCATCGCTGCCGCCAAAGTCGTGCACGTGCGGGAAGATACCCTCCTCCATGCCGGCCACGAACACCGCCGGGAACTCCAGGCCCTTGGCGGAGTGGATGGTCATCATGGTAATGGCATGCGTCTCGCCGGCCAGGGAATCCAGGTCGGAGCGCAGGGCCAGCCACTCCATGAGTGCCGGCAGTGCCTTACAGGTGAGCGGACCGTAGGTGCGCTCGATCTCGTCGGCATGCACGGCGCCCGCCGGTAGCTCTGTTGGCACGGCATACGCGTTGCCCGCGATGGCGGCGGCCAGGGCATCCTGCGGCGAGAGCGCCGGGGCGGCTAGGCTATCGAGCGGATTGGAGCCCGCGGCGTCACGAGCGCCGACAAGTGCCTCAAACGAGGATGCCGGAGCGGACGGCCCCGGCTCGGACGCGGGCGCACTCACCACGACGGACTCGGACTCGGCGACGGACGGCACGTCGGCAACACCGGCCGCGCGCAGCTCTTCTAGACTCTCGAGCGTACCCTCGATATCCTCGTGCGTCTCCTCAAATTCGGCGGCGACGCCCAGGAATTCCTGGATGTTCTCGGCGCGGCTCTCGGACTCCATGGTGCCCTCGGCGCGAAACGCCTGCAGCAGGCCCGTCTTATCGACAATCATCTCGACGACGTCCTTGAGCTCGCCGTCCATGCGGCGGCCCTCGCGCACCAGCGCCACAAAACTCGACAGGCCGTTGCGCACCTTGGCACTAAACATGCCCGTCTCGGCTGTTGCGATCTCGCAGGCCCGGAAGAACGAGCAGCGGTTGTCGCGCGCCAGCTGCTCGATCTTTTGGATCGAGGTGGAGCCGATGCCGCGGCGCGGCGTGTTGATGACGCGCTTGACGCTCATCTCGTCGGCCGGGTTCACGATCATCTTGAGATAGGCCATGACGTCGCGAATCTCGGCGCGGTCGAAGAATCGCGTGCCGCCGACGATCTTGTAGGGCACGCCCGCGCGCAGGAACATATCTTCGAGGATACGCGACTGGGCGTTGGTGCGGTAGAACACGGCGATATCGTCGTAGCTCGTACCCTCGGCATGCAGCTTTTCGATCTCGCCGGCAATCCAGCGACCTTCGTCGCGCTCGTCGCTTGCCTGGAAAGCCTGAATCTTCTCGCCATCGCCCTCGGCCGTAAACAGGCGCTTGTCCTTGCGCTGCGAGTTGTGGCGAACAACGGCATTGGCGGCGCTCAGGATGTGACCCGTGGAGCGATAGTTCTGCTCCAACTTGACGGTCTTGCAGTTTTTAAAGTCCTGCTCAAAGTCCAGGATGTTGGTGATGTCGGCGCCACGCCAGCTATAAATGGACTGGTCGTCGTCGCCCACGACCATAAGGTTTTGGTACTTGGCGGCCAGCAGGTTGGCGATCTCGTACTGGACGTGGTTGGTGTCCTGATACTCGTCGACGCTAATGTAGCGGAAGCGCTCCTGGTACTTGTCGAGCACCTCGGGGCGGGTGCGCAGCAACTCGAGCGCGCGCACGAGCAGGTCGTCGAAGTCCATCGCGTTGGCGGCGCGCAGGCGGCGCTCCAGCTCCAGGTAGACCTGCGCGGCCTTTTTGTCGTTGGGGCTATCGGCACTCTTGAGCATGTCCTCGGGCCCAATCATGGCGTTTTTGGCCGAGCTGATCTTGCTGCGGATCATGTTGATGGGGAACTGCTTTTGCTCAATGCCGAGTGCCTGCATAATGTCACGCACCATGCGCTTTGAGTCATCGTCGTCATAGATGGTGAACTGGCCGGTGTAGCCCAGCAGGTCGGCGTCCTCGCGCAGCATGCGCACGCACATGGCATGGAAGGTGCACACCCACATGCCACGGGTGTCGCTGGGAATGAGTGCCGCCAGACGCTCGCGCATCTCGGCAGCGGCCTTGTTGGTAAACGTAATGGCAAGAACCTGCCAAGGCTTAACACCCAGGTCGCCGAGCATATGAGCGATGCGGAAGGTCAGGACGCGGGTCTTGCCCGAGCCAGCACCGGCAAGGACCAGCAGCGGGCCCTCGGTGGTCAGGACCGCCTCGCGCTGGGCGGGATTAAGGCTGTCGATGTCGACGAGCGGCTTGGCAGGTTTGGGCGCCGGCGCGGAAGCGTCGTAGATGTCGAGCGGAACGAGCTCGGGCTCCGGCGCAGCGGGGGCGGTGTATGCATCGAGCGGCACGGGTTCCGGCGCAGGCGGCACGGGTACCGCGGCGTTCTTTTCCCAGGGCAAGGGCTGGGTCATGGGCGACTCCTCATCTGACGGACGGCGCGCCTGCGGGCAGCGCCATAGTTTGAGCCGTACCAGTATACCGAGCCGCGCGGACACCGACGCAAATCACACCACGACTCCGTGCGCCACCGTCAGGCCCGCCCCAGCGGATTTGGCGCAATGGGGTCAGGTTACTTTGCACCAATCTATTGACAATCACGAAACCGCCGATGTCATGGCAGCAGCAGCGAGCGACGGTCAGGGCGAACAAATTGGCATGAAAAGGGGGCGGCATAGACCTTTTGGTCATGCCGTCCTCTTTGAATGACAAGTTGTCGCTCTGGCCGCCGCGCAGCGTCAACCAAGTTACAGGCCGAGCATAGGCTCCAGAACGAAGAAGTACGCGAGCACTACGATGCCCAGGATGATGCGGTAGACGCCGAAGCACTTGAAGTCGTGACGGCGGACGAAGCCCATGAGCCACTTGATGGCGATGAGCGAAACCACAAAGGCCACAACGCAGCCCACGCCCAAGATGGCGATCTCGTTGGTGCCGAACGCGCCGCCCTTGATGAAGTACTTGACCAGCTTGAGCGCACTCGCGCCAAACATAACAGGAATAGCCAGGAAGAACGTGAACTTAGACGCCACCGAGCGCGTGCAGCCCAAAAGCAGGCCGCCGATGATGGTAGAACCGGAGCGAGACGTACCAGGCACCAGCGAAAGCACCTGGAAGCAGCCGATACCCAGCGCAGTCTTCCAGCTGAGGTCCTCGAGCGTGGCGATGGAACCAAAGTCCAGATTCTCGTCATCGTCCTCATCCTCAGCGGTAGCCGTGGGGGGCGCCGCAAAGTGCGCACCGGCGGGACGTCCACCCGACACCACAGCACGCGAACCAAACGAACCGGCAACGGCCATTTCCTCGCGCTTGCTCGCGCGCCAGTTCTCGATCACGATAAACAGCACGCCGTACACAATGAGCGCCAGCGCCACGACGGGAGCGTTGTAGAAATGCTCCTCCATCCAGTCGTTGAGCGGCAGGCCGATCGCCGCCGCAGGAATGCAACCGAGCACAATCTTGCCCCACAGCACCCAGGTGTCGCGACGGCCCTCCTTGCCCTTGCTGGGCGAGAACGGGTTGAGCTCGTGGAAAAACAGCACGCAGACGGCCAGAATGGCGCCGAGCTGAATCACGACCAGGAACATATTCCAGAACGTCTCGCTCACGTTCATCTTGACGAACTCGTCCACCAAGATCATGTGGCCCGTCGACGAAACGGGCAGCCATTCGGTGATGCCCTCGACCAGGCCCATGAAGGCAGATTTTAGAAGCTCGATAATATCCAAAGGGACCCCCTCGTTAGACACCCGCCGGTAGATGTTCTGCGGACGATGCGGGCGATGTCCCATTATCAACCGTTGGCGGTGCGACCGCGCCTACCCTTACCAAAAAACTCGCCCGTTCACAGAATTGCGAGCAGTTAAACCGAAATCCTTGGGTATAACTGCAACAAGATAAAGTGTCCGGCGGTCAACGCACCCGCGCCCGCCCGACGCACGAGCCCCGCGCCCGTGCGATAGACCAAGGAGGAAACCATGAACGAGGGCTACACCAAGGTATTTGTTTCACTCGACGGTACTGAGCAGCAGGATTTTGTGCTCGCACGCGCCATCAAGGTCGCCGCGAACAACGGCGCCAAGCTGATTATCGGCCACGTTATCGATTCCACGGCACTCGAGAGCGCCGGCTCCTATCCGGTCGACCTGGTCAACGGCCTAGAGGAGGCATTTAAGAACTCCATCGCCAAGCAGCTCGAAGAGGCCAAGGCCAATCCCGACATTCCCGAGGTCGAGGTCATGATTCGCGCCGGCCGCATTCGCGAGACGCTCAAGGACGAGATGCTCGACGTGGTTAAGCCCGACCTGGTGCTCTGCGGCGCCCGCGGCCTGTCCTCGATCAAGTATGCGCTGCTGGGTTCAATTTCGACGTTCCTGCTGCGCAACACCGATTGCGACATTCTGGTCGTGAAGTAGCGTTGCTCCCACCGGCCGCGGGGCCTACGGGGTTTCCTAAGGGCACGTCCTCGCCGCGTTGCGGCTGCGGGATGTGCCCTTAGGAAACCCCTCCCG
>CAJMRI010000014.1:0-58683 GCA_905215905.1 uncultured bacterium
GGTTAAGTTTGCTGCTCTACAGTCCTGCGCAAGACGGAAAGCACATTAAGTGCTTTTCTTTGCGTGCGGAACTCGCGACAAACTTAACCCCCGCCCCCAGCCCCGGAGACCCTCCCTGCCGTCACTTTGTTCGAGTCGTTGTTGTTCCTCGCCGCTTCGCGGCTCGGCGGCCCCGTTCTCCGCGGCGGGGGTTGTCTAAGGATCTTGCTGAAGCTCTGCCTTTGGCTCAAATGGAAACGGGGGACGCATCTGCATCCCCCGTTTTTGTTGCGGTTAGTCCAAGTCAATAAACTTGGTGCTTAGGATCTTGCCGTCTTTGACGAGCATTCTGGCCATGGTGGGGCCTCGGGTGCCTCTGGGGTAGCTGGCGCTGCCCGGGTTGAGGACTAGGCAGCGGCCCACTTGGGCTTCTTTGGTTACGTGGGTGTGGCCGTTGATGGCTACGTCTACGGATCCCACCGGAAGGTCTTCGCGGTAGTGGGCTACGGCGAATTTGAGGCCTTCGTAGGTAAAGAGCGCAAGACGGTCTACATCGGGGCCGTAGTCGCGGTAGTAATCGTTGTTGCCCAATACGGCCCGCACGGGGGCGATGGTGCATAGGTGCTCGTAGTCCATCTCTGACGTAAGGTCGCCGGCGTGGATGATCAGGTCTGCGCCCTCAAGCTCATCCAAGAGTGCAGGCGATAAATAGCCGTGGGTGTCCGAGATGATGTCGATACGCTTGGCGCTTGCGCTGTTCATGGGATCCCTTCCGCAAAAAAACGATTCGGCAGATACATACAAAAAAGGCCCCACGGCCCCGCAGACGATGGGTCTACAGGGCTGCGGGGCCAGTGTGCTAGAGACTCAGAGCCTTCTTGAGCGGCACGACGCGGCGGCGAGAAACCGGCACGCGTTCGTCGACGCCCGTAATGCCCAGCTGAATGGCGCCCGAGGGCACCGTCTCAACGTCCGTGACGCACGCTAGGTTGACGATATAGCGGCGGTGAACACGGAAGAAGCCAAAGTCGCAGAGCTTGGCCTCAAACTGCGCCAGCGAGGTCGTCGACAAAAAGCGATCATCGACGGTATAGATGCAGGAGTAATCGTCCTTTGCCATGATAAAGCGGATGTCATCCACGGGAATGAGCACCTTGCGGCCGCCCTTTTCCACCGGGATACGCTCGATGGTCACTTTGCTGTCCGTAACCGGCTTGGCGCGTTGCATGACCTTCTCGATCGCGCGATCCAAGCGAGCTTCCTCGACAGGCTTCATCAGATAATCGACGGCATCGACGTCGAATGCCTCGACCGCATGGTCGCTATACGCAGTCACAAACACGATCGCCGGCGGATTTTTGAGCTTATGCAGCGCCTCGGCAAGTTGCAGACCCGAGGCACCAGGCATCGAGATATCGAGAAACACGACATCCACGCGACTTTCCATAAGCATCTCGATGGCGGAGCGGACGCTCGACGCCTCCGTGATCGTGCCGATCTTGCCCGTTTGCTCGAGCAGGAAGCGAAGCTCCGAGCGAGCCGGCGCCTCATCATCCACAATCATCGCACGCAGCATAGGGATAAAACCTTTCGTCAACTAACTACGCCGGGCGTCCGTCGCATGACGTTGAGCCCGTAGCTTTTTATTTTACTCTTGAATGTCAAAGATGCTCTCTGACAAATCAAGATGCAGGAGCACCTTCGTGCCCTTGCCCGGCGCCGATTCGACACGCGTATAGGAGTGCGGCCCAAAAAAGCGATGGATGCGCTCCGAAATATTGTGCATGGCCACACCGGCGCCGCCACCCTGAGGAGAGCTGGCGTCGGGACGGGCAGAGCGCTCGTCAAACAGTCTGGCGGCGGTACCCTCATCCATGCCCACGCCATTATCGGCCACGGCAATCAAGATTGCATCCTCGCCGTCTTGGTGAACGGTCACGTCGATCCTCAGGGCGTCGTCATCGCCCATACCATGACGCACGGCGTTCTCGACAATCGGCTGGATCACGAACGCCGGCACCAGCGTATCTTCCACGTCCTCGGACACATCGAACGTCGCAAGCACGCGGTCCTCGCCAAAGCGGGCCTTCTCAAAGGTAAGGTAGCGCTTGGTCTGTGCGACCTCGCGCGAGACCGGAATAAGCGATCCCGAGTTGTCGAGCGTGGCACGATAGAACGATGAGAACTCACGAAGCAGTTCGCGGGCCCGCAGCGGGTCGGTGCGCGTAAACGATGCAATGGTGTTCAGCGTGTTGAACAGGAAGTGCGGGTTAATCTGCGCCTGCAGCGCACGCACCTCGGCGCGCGCCGTGAGTTCCTTTTGCACCTCGAGCTCGTGGATGGCGAGCTGCGTGGACAAGATCTCGGCAAAGCCCGAGGCAAGCGCGTACTGGGTGCGGTCGACGGCGCGCGGGGTCTTGTAGTAGAACTTGAGCGTGCCGACGGTACGATCGCCCACCTTGATGGGGGCGATAATGCCGGCGGGGACTTGGTTGTGCGAGCCGTCCGAGCCCACGACATCCACCATACGGTTGAACGATTGCACGATGCCATGTTCGATAACGTAGCGTGTGGCAAGCGTGTGGATGGGAGAATCTGGCAGTAGCTTTTCCTCAAACTCGCCCGCGCAGGCAAGCACGTTGTCCTCGTCGGTGATGGCCACCGTCATGGCGCGCGTCTCGGGCAAAATGCGCTGACACACCAAACGCGCCGACTCCTGCGTCAGACCGCCCTTAATGTCCTCGAGCATGGCCGAGGCCACCGAGAGCGTCTCCTCGGTGTACTGGGAGCGCACCGAATCGGGATTGAGCGTCAAAAAGATAAAGATGCACAGAAAGATGCACAGCAGCGCGCAGGCAATCACCGTGGCAATCGGCTCGATACCGGTCACCAGGGCAAAAATAAAGTACACCAGCACGCAAATGGCGCAGGCAACGGCAATGATGCGAAAGATTGATAATGAACTATCGCGCTGGGCGCGGCGGTCGATCATTCGGCCCCCTCCAGGATACTGATCAGTTGTGCGTCACGCCAAAGCCCGTCCATGATCTTGGGCCAAAAGCTCTGGAAACGCAGGTAGCTTGCAGCGTTTTGGCGCGCATAGGCCTTTGCCTCGCCGATACCATGGCGCCAAATGCGCAGGTAGCCCTCATGCTCGCGGGTAAACACGCTGCGGACCATAGCGGTCTTGCGCACGCGGTCGTCGAGCTCGCGCGAAATCCACGGGCCCGGGTAGGGCATGAGCGATGCCGCCGTAACGGGGATGAGCTCCTTTTGATGCGCGGCGAACGTCAACTTGGCCCGTTCGTAGTACCAACGGTATACATCCTGCATAAAGCGCGGTGAGCGCTTTTCGGACTCCGGAGGCAGATGGCGCACGGTCCACTCGTTATCAAACCACACGTCGTAGCCAAACATACGCATGTTAAAGAGGTAATCCAAGTCCTCGCCGCGGGTGATAAACGGGTCAAAGGCCACACGCGTAAAGGCGCGGGCGTGCAGGGCCATCAGGCCGCCGCACACGTAGTTGGAGCGCGAGATGCGGGTGCCCGAGAGCGCCTTTTTCATCCAACGGTTGAACTCGATGCGCTTGGTCCACCAACGATGGCAGATGCCCGCCTTGTCCGTGGGAGCCAGCGGCGAGCCGTCGCGATCGTAGAAATAGCCGCTCTTGACCAAGATCGGCAAGCCCTGACGCGTCTGCTGCCCCAACGCATAGGTCGCGCGCTTCATAAAGTCGGCGTCGATGACAGTCTCATCGTCATCCAAAAAGATAACCGCGTCATGCCCCAGCACAGCGGCACAGGCTAGCCCCATGTTGCGGATGGCACCGTAGCCTCGCAGGCTCACGCACTCGCCCGAACCCTTGGGCGCGATCTGAGCAACCCGGTCTGCGATGCGCGAGGCCTGGGTGTTGGTGACAACGGTGACCTTGAGCGTGGGATGCGCATTAACGATTTCGTGCACGCGATGGGATACGTCGGGCGTGACAGAAACCGGACAGACCACCAAGAGAATGATGCGCGGAATGTCGCGCACCTGTTCGAGTGAAGTCAGGCAGCGATCGAGTTCCGGGTTGGCGGCGTTGAGCGACGTCGAGTGATCGTAGGTGCCGGGAGCGTTTGCTTGGGTATCATCGCCCGCCCAATATGTTGGGATCACAACCGTGGCGTTCATACCTTTACCCTCCTTGCAACACAAAAACGGGGCGCCGCCAAACACAGGCGACGCCCCGCGACCTAGCTGATTCCATCATACCCACTTGGGCTAAACATTGCTCGGAAGTCAGAATGATTTATGCGGCTACTTCCAAAAGAGTACTGTAGATAGGCACAATTGCTGTACTGAGCCCGGTTGCCTTACGCTGCCGCCTGAGTCATGCGGGACAGGCGGACCAGCAGCATAAAGCCAACAACCAGCAGCACGCCAATGGAAAGGACGCCCAGCGACGGGTTGCCGGTCAGCGAGGTGACGACCGACACTAGAAAGGTGCCCATGACGCTTGCATAACGACCAAAGATGTCAAAGAAGCCGTAGTACTCGTTGGATTTTTCTTTAGGGATAATGCGGCCAAAGTAGCTACGGCTGAGCGCTTGCACGCCGCCCTGGAACAGGCCGACCATAATGGCAAGCACCCAGAACTCAAAGGCGGTCTTTAGGAAGAACGCGGCGAACAGCACAATGCCCATGTAGGCGGCGACCGCCACCAGAATCATGTTGAGCGTGCCCACGCGTCCGGCGAGCTTGCCGTAGATGATGGCGGACGGAAAGGCCACAAACTGCGTGACGAGCAGCGCCAGCACCAGCTGGGTCGAATCGATACCCAGAGCCGAGCCGTAGCTGGTTGCCATGGAAATGACCGTGTGCACACCGTCGATGTAGAAGAAGAACGCGATCATGTAGACCAGCACGGTCTTGTTGTGGGCGATCTCGCGCATGGTGTGTCCGACCTCGGAGAACACACCGCCCACGATGTGGCCGATGGTGTCCTGGGGACCGCGCTCGCGACCGTACTTTTGCTTATAGGTGCGAATGAGCGGCAGGGTAAAGATGAGCCACCAGGCACCGGTGATGATAAACGACAGACGCGTTGCCAGCATGGTGGGGACGCCGAGAGCGGGGCCACCCATGATAAGCGCCAGGCAGATGATGAACGGCACGGTGGAACCGATGTAGCCCCAGGCATAGCCCGAACTGGACACGGCGTCCATGCGCTCGTCGGTGGTAATGTCGGGCAGCATGGCGTCGTAGAACGTCATAGAAGAGTTAAGGCCGATGGTGCACAGCACGTACACGGTCAAAAATGCCATGGCGGACATTGGGATAGCCTGCGCCAGGCAAAGGACCAGGCCCGTGAGGAAGAAGCCCAAGAAGAACTTGATCTTGTTGCCAGCGTAATCGGCAAGCGCGCCCAGAATGGGCATGAGCATGGCAATGACTAGCGAGGCAATCGTCTGAGCGTTGCCCCAAGCGACCACCAGGTCTGCCGAGGAAGCACCGGTATTGATGGCGTTAAAGTAGATGGGCACCACCGAGGTATTGAGCAGCACGAGGGCCGAGTTGCCCACATCGTACATAACCCAGTTACGCTCGAGCTTGGTGTATTTCATGGACAGGGCCCCTTCGTATTCGCCCGATATGCAGTTAGTTCATCGTACCCCAATTGTCCAGAGGCGCCGGTAAGGATTCGGCAAAGGGGCACGCACGAGCCCTACTCCTCGCGGTCGAACTCTTCGTCGGCACCGAGCACGCGACCGCTGTAATTGACGTGGTTGGTCACGGCTTCCATATCGCCGGTCTCGATAAAGCGGGCGACCGTGCACTCGTAATCGACCAGCGCGCGGTCAAAGACCTCGGGGAAACTCTCGGTCGAGACTTCATCAGTAAAGGGGTTCTTCCATGCCAAGTGGCCCAGGTTGCCGGTACGCTCGGGCAGCTCGGTCGTCACGCGGTGCGCAAGGCCGTCGAGCAGCGAATAATCGTGCACCAAGCCCTCGAGCAGGGCAATCGCGCGCGTCTTGGCCGAACCGGCCGGCTCGATAGTACGGTAGAGCAGCTGCATGTCGGCTACGGCGCCGGCGTACTCCCCCGCCGGGATGTCGATACCGTACACGCGCCCGGCGACGTAGCTCATCAGCACGCCGGCAACGCGATTGATGCGGTCGGTAGTGACGATCTCGCCCGCCGGCGGATAATCCTCGACCGTGGCCCCGTCACGTTTAAGCTGCAGCATCAGCACGTCCAGGTCGCTTTCGAGCACGGCGTGAACTTGACTGCCCGAAGCCTCGAGCTCGGGGTCGGACTCAACAATGCCAAACTGCTGCTCGTAGACAAAGGGATGGGCATTGCGGTCGAGCACATAGTGCGACAGCAGGCCCAGCGCAAACGCGCGACCCAGATTGGCATCGCGCGGCTGCAGGTGCGACACGCCATCGCGCAGGCACGAGAACTGGCGCGACATGTGCGAGCGGTGCATGACCTGAGCCAGCAGCGCGCAGTCGGAAACACGCGGTGTCAGAATGTGAAAGAAAAACGGGTCGGGGCCTTGGTTGCCCAAGATAAAGGCAATGCGCTCTTCATCGGACGTGATGACGCCCTGCGGAAGACGGTCGATGCTTTCCTCGCCAAACAGATGATGGGTGATAAGCGCGGGCATAATGATCCTTTCGATTTCATTCGATGCCACCCATTATGCCCACCGCGCGCCCATACCAAACCTGCGATGGTAAACGACGGCACGCAAGCCTCTTACGCAAGCCCCAGGTGCGACTTGACCTCGGCGGCACGACGACGGGACACCGGCACCGTCGAGCTCACGCGGTCGAGCCTGAGCTCCATCAACCCCGTGGAGCCAATCTCAACATTGTGCACGTCTTCCAAATTGACCAGATAGCTGCGATGGACGCGGATAAAGCCCTCGGAGCCCAAGCGACGTTCGAGCGAAGAGATCGACTCATTAATCAGATATGTTCCCTCGGCGCAGACGGCGTTGCAAAAATCGGCACGCGCCTCAAAGTAGCAGACATCCGCCACGGGGATGAACACCTTTTTACCCCCGCGGTCCACCGTCAGGCGAAGGGGCTGGCGCGGGGTATGGACAGCGCGGCGAACACCCAGGGCGGTTTCGATCTTGTCGAGCGCCTTTGACAGGCGGGCATCCTCGACCGGCTTGACGACATAGTCGACAGCATCGAGGTTATACGCGTCGGCCGCGAACTCTGCAAACGCCGTCACAAACACCACCACCGGCGGCGTCTTTAGGTTTTGCAGGGTCTCGGCTAGCTCAATTCCCGAGCGGCCGGGCATCGTGATATCCAAAAACAGCACGTCGGGCTTGTTCGACAGAATCGACTCCACGGCCTCGGTGACATTGCCCGCCTCGGCAATCTGTCCCACACGTGCATCCTTTTCCAGCAGATAACGTAGCTCAGCCCTAATAGGAGGCTCGTCATCAACCACCAAGATGTTCCATCCCTCGGACATATGCGCTTCCCCTCTTTTTTCTCTCAATCCAACCGCGCGCTACACCTTCATCGGCGCCGGCTCATGCGGCTCGCCGTTCAGCTCGACGATGACCTGCGTCCCCACGCCCTCCTGGGACTTCACGCGCATGCCAGAATCTTCCCCGTAAAAGAAATGGATGCGCTGAAGCACGTTGAAGAGCGCCAGGCCGCAGCCTCGCTTGATGGAGCCGTCGGCGGTAATGCTCTCGGGCTCCTCTCGGCGATGCTGCTCAAACAGGTGCGCGCAGACTTCTTCGCTCATACCGATGCCGTCATCTTCGACGATGATCTCCAGACCGTCATCGGTCTCAAAAGCCCCAACACGAATAGAAAGCGGCTCGGTCTCGCGCTGGGCATGCTTGATGCAGTTTTCGAGCAGCGGCTGTAAGATAAACGGCGGCACCATGCTGTCGCGCACCTCAAAGTCGATGTCGACCGAAACGCGCAGACGGCCGTCGCCATACCGGGCCTGCATAAGATTGATATAACGAGTGCCCTGTTCCACCTCATGCTCGAGCGTGGTGAGCGTATCGGAGTCAGAAAGCGTCTGACGATAGTAATTGGAAAAGTCGATCAGCAGCGATCGCGCCTTGTCGGGCTCGGTTCGCACGAGCGACACGATCGTGCTGATGGTATTGAACAGAAAATGCGGGTCGACCTGCGACTGCAGGGCGCGCAGCTCCACGCGGGCCGTAAGCTCGTCCTGGCGCTCGAGCTCAAAGCTTGCAAGCTGCGTGGAAATGAGGTCGGCAAAGCCCGAGGCAAGCGCCGTCTGGCGCATATCGATGCTGCTCAGACGGGGATAATACAGCTCGAGCGTGCCCACGCAATGCCCGCGCACGGTGAGTGGTGCGACGATACCGGCGCGCAGGCGCGGAAAGTAGCCACCTGTCTCGGTCGAGGCATCGCGCGAGAAAACGCTTTGCTCACCGCTGTTGATCACGTTGAGCGTAGTCCGCAGTACCACCGGGGTGCCCGCGGGGCATTTTGCCGAGTCCTCGCCCCAGCTTGCCAACACCTGCTTGCCGTCGGTAAAGCAGATGGCCGAGGCGATAGTTTCGGACAGAATGATTTTGGAGGCGCCCAGGGCAGCTTCGGGCGTAAGGCCACGCGACGTGTAGGCGAATATTTTTGATGCGATGGCGAGTGTACGGTCGGTTGCGCTCGATGTGAGGTCGTCGGGGACCACAAAGACATACGAGAAAAAGAAGCACAGCATGACCAGGCCGGCAATAACGACAACGCCCGGAACGGGATTGGGATTATCGGTTAAATCCCAGATAAGCAACAGGATAAGCGCCGGAACGACAACACCGAGCAGGATGGCCTGGACCACATGCTGGGCCGTACGAAAGACCTTGGTAGAGTTGTAGCTCTTGACCAGAATCAGCCTGTTTAAATCCACCGTCATCCCCTTTTATCTACCGCACCCATAGCAATAAAGAGGGCCGCAAGCGACCCTCTCCATTGCATTATGCAATCAAAAACTGTGTTTTACATCCAGCCATCGACAAACGGTATCTTAGGCGCTGTATTTGTTGGCCTCGCCAAAGGTGCCAGCCTCGACGATCCAGCCGTCCTTCATGATGACGTCCATGTTGTCGGTGTTGAGCACGTGGATGTCGGCGGCGACGTCACCGTTGACGACCAGCAGGTCGGCGCACTTGCCGGCCTCGATGGAACCGGTCTCGTCCTCGATGTGGCACATCTTGGCACCGTTGAGGGTGGCGCAGGTGATGGTCTCGACCGGGGTGAAGCCGATCTTGTCGACAAACTCGTACATCTCCTCGATGGAGCAGGTGCCGTACGGGGTGACGAAGGAGAAGGAGTCGGAGCCGATCGTCATGACGACGCCGCGCTTCTTGGCCTCGCGCAGGCAGTCGTAGTTGCGCTGCAGCTCCTTCTCGACCAGGGTGCCCTCGTACTTGTCGTGCAGCTCGGGGACGTAGACGGGCGGATAGGTGGCGTACCAGGTGGGCAGGAAGGCGATCGTCGGCGTGAAGAAGGTGCCCTGCTCGGCCATGAGGTCCATGGTGCGCTCATCGATATCGAAGCCGTGAATCAGCTGCTCGCAGCCAAAGCGGACGGAATCGTAGGCAGCGGCGTGGTTGTTGTAGCAGTGGCTCCACACGGGGATGCCGACCAACTTGGCCTCTTCGATCACGGCCTGGATCTCCTCGGAGCAGTAGTGCTGGTCGCGACCGGAGTCCCAGCGCCAGATGCCGCCACCGGTAGCCCAGATCTTGATGGCATCGGGGTTCTCGCGCAGGCGACGACGGACGGCCTTGCGCAGATCCCAAGGACCGTCGACCTGATCGCCCCAGGGGTGCGATTCCTTGTTGAGCTCCTGGCTGCAGTGGTGGGAGTCGCCGTGGCCGGCAACGCGGCAGAAGCCAAGGCCGGTGGCCAGAACGCGCGGGCCCTTGAAGACGCCCTTGTCGATGCAGTCACGGATCTGGATACCAAAGCGGCCGATCTCGCAGACGGTGGTGAGGCCGTGGGTGAGGCAGTCGTAGGCCTGCTTGACGGCGACGGCCTGCTTCTCGAGGAGCGGCTGCATGACCCAGTCGGTGTCATCGTCGGTCAAGTTGCCCGAGAAGTGCAGGTGGGTGTCGATCAGGCCGGGAAGGACGGTCTTGCCGGCGGCATCGATAACCTCAACGCCCTCAGGAAGGTCCTGCATAGTGCCGGCGTACTCGATCTTGCCGTTGTCGTCGACGAGAACGAGGGAGTTCTCGACCGGCTCGGCACCGGTACCGTCGATGAGCTTGCCGCCAACGATTGCATACTTAGTGGACATGGTTCCTCCTTATGGATCCATATAGTGGGCGAGGCCGTGTTGGGTTAAGGCCTCACAAAACTACCCAAGTGGTGCCGGGTTCGGTGCGCGGAAGAGAGGATCCCGCGCACCCGATCCGCCCCGGCTAGGCGCTACTTTTTGCGGGAATTGGTAAAGGCCATGAGGGCCAGGCCAATGGCCAGCCAGCCGATCACGATGCTCCACTCCACCATGTTGAGGGAGGCGGGAGAGAACGGAATCACGAGCAGCCCGATGATGACGGCGCAGGCAGCGACAGCGAGGCAGATGCCAAACTTGCCGCCGGGCACCTCGTAGGGACGAGGCAGGTCGGGCTCGGTGAAGCGCATGCGCAGGCAAGCGAGGGCGACCATGCCGCAGGAGAAGATGAAGGCGAGGGCCGACACGTTGGTCAGAGGAATGAGCATGTTCTTGCCCAGGAACGGACCGATGACGGTGATGACGCCCAGGACGACGCAGGCGAGCTTGGGAGCGCCGGACTTGGGATCGACCTCGGCGAACTTCTCGGGCAGCTGGCCCTTGCGGCCCATGGCGAGCATGATGCGGCTCGTGGCGCCGTAGAAGGAGTTCATCGGGCCCATGGGTCCAAGCGTGGCGATGACGAGCATGGCCAGGTACAGGAGCATGTTGATGCCCTTGAGGCAGGCAAGCGCGGGAACCGGGCTCTTAACAAACTCATGCCAGTCGAGGATGGTGCCGAACGAGTAGATGCAAACCATGTAGAAGCCGCCTGCGGCCAGCAGGGCCAGGGAGATGATCTTGCCGAACTTGTTCCAGTTGAGGCCCTCGGCCGCTTCCTCAGCCTGCTGAGGAATGGTGTCGAAACCGGCGTAGAAGAACGGGGTCAGAACCAGGACCGAAACGATGCCTGCGAACAGGCTGGTGCCCTCGGTAGCAGGCTTGCCGCCGCCAGCACCGGTGACCTGGGAGAACACGGGCATGGCGTGTTCCGGCGAACCGGTGAACAGCGAGACGCCCATGGCGAGCAGCATGCCGCAGAGCAGGGCCTTGGTCAGGAAGGCTTGCAGCTTGGCGGCCGAGCTGGCACCGCGGAAGTTGAGGAAGATGACGTAAGTTGCAAAACCGAGCGCGATCAGCGTCGGGAACAAGTAAACGTCGGCGCCCAGGATGGTGTAGAGCTTGACGGCGCGCAGCCACTCAAGGCCGGGCAGGCTGCCGAACATCTCGGACACGAGGGTCGAGATGGCGATGGCCTCCCACGGGCACAGGATGCCGTTGCCCAAGGCCAGGAGCCAGCCGGTGATGTAGCTCATCGTACGGCCAAAGCTACGATCGACATACTCGACGATGCCGCCCGAGATGGGGATAGCAGCCGTGAGCTCACCGAAAACAGCTCCGACGGGCACGAGGAAGATTGCACCCAAGAGGAATGCGATCATAGCGGGAACGGGACCGCCGCCCACGACCATCCAGTCGCCGACCTGCAGAACCCAACCGGTACCGATGATGGCACCAAAACCGATGGTGAAGAAGTTCCAGAGCGAGAGCGTTTTCTTCATGCCGCCGTTATCCTCGACTGCAACTTCTGCATTCTTGTCCGCCATTGTTCCCCTCCTTTCCTTTTTGACGCCCCTTGGCGTCACCCCTTGCGCGGTCCGTTTTGCCGCGCGCTTTTATTCCATGGCTTTAAGATACGGCCTTGGCACAGCAGCGCCGCTCGCAGCTCGACCGAAGGCAGAACTGCAAAACGAGCGGCACCGTTTTTGGGACGAACGGCGGGAGACGTCATTCGTCTTGGACGCTTTCATCTTGTCTGCTTTTGGATACCTGTTGCCGTGACGCTTGGCGCGCGGCGCGGCAACGTTCATACCATTTGTCAGGCTTTTGGCGCACATACCCATGTGTCGTGCATCTTTTTATGTAGGATAGACAAGTTACACACGAGGCAAGGTGATTCGAATGGCATACGGATACAATGACGGCGACCAACGGCCACAAAGCGTGCGCCTTGCCGGCCGCACCACGCCAACGCCCAGAAGCACCTCCGACAACGGCAACCAGCAGCGCCCCCAAGAGCAGCCCGGGGCTTCTTCTCGGCAACAAAGCCGTACCGCGCAGCAGTCAGACCGCGTGAGTACGAGCACACGCCAACGTCAGACCGACATATCGCAGCCGCGCCGCTACGATCGCCGTAAGACCGACTACTACGTTAAGCGCTCCTTTTCGCGACCTCAACGCGATCGCGGCAATTCCGCCCCTCGCCCCGCGTCGCACACCACAAGCCACGCGCTTCCAGCCCGCCGCCTACGCCTTGCGCTTTGCTCCATCGCCACCTGCCTCGTCTTTGTGTTTTTGGGATCCTGTATCTCCCACGGATCAGCCGGTCTTGAGCCCACTGCCGAGGACAAGCTGCTTAAAGCTCCCGTCGCGCCCGGTTACTCCTTTGCGTTCTCGACCCCACGCTCGCAATGGCAGGCCGGCACCATGCCCCACATCTACCAAATTGACCCCGCATGGTCGGAGCTGCCCTATGCCGGTGGCACTATTCGCGAAAACGCTTGCGGTCCCACCTGCCTCACCATGGTCTATATCTTTAAGACCGGCCACACCGATAAGACGCCGGTCGATATATGCGCACTGGCCGAAGCCGGCAACTACGCCCCCACTGGTGCCACCGAGTGGTCGTTTATGACAGGCGGTGCGTGGCAGCTGGGACTCAACGGAACACAGCTCTATAACGATCGTGAATCGATTACCCAAGCACTTCGCTCGGGTGCGCCCGTTATCGCCGCAGTGCGCCCCGGTACGTTTACCAACGTAGGCCACTACATCGTGCTCTACGGCATCGACGATGCCAACCAGATTGGCGTCTACGACCCCAACTCGGCCAGCCGCAGCGCCCGCCGCTGGGGCGTCGTAGAGGTCCTTAACGAAGTCGAAGCCATGTGGGCCTACTGCTAGTCATTGGGGACAGACTTAAATGAGTAGTCGTTGGAGACGTTCTTGTTTAACTAGTCGTTTAAGAACGTCCCCAATGACTACCCGGAATGAGAATGGATAATCTCCCACTTTTGGCCTGTACGCAGGCTCAAAGTGGGAGATTATCCACTCTCGTGATTTGGGCGCGGCGCGCAGCACTCCTCATGAACAGCGACCTCAATAGCAAAAGCCCCGCAGTCGGAGCGGACTGCAGGGCTCATGAAGAGAGGCTAGTTTGTGGGCGCTTTGCCTGGCGCCCACGGGAGAGGCAACGGAGTAGGGACTACTCGTGGATGCGGGTACCGGAGAGGCCGGCCATGGTCTCGGCGGCCTTGTCCAGGGCGCCGATGATGCAGGTGCGGCCCTTGCGGGAGCGGGCGAACTTGATGGCGGCGCGGACCTTGGGCTCCATGGAGCCCTTGCCGAACTGACCCTCGTCGGCCAGACGCTCGGCCTCGTCGGCGGTGAGGTCCTCGAGCTCCTCCTGGTTGGGCTTGCCAAAGTTGATGGCGACATGCTCAACGGCGGTCAGCAGGAACAGAACGTCGGCGTCGCAGTCCTCAGCCAGCAGCTCGCCGCCCAGGTCCTTGTCGATGACGGCGGGAACGCCCTTGTAGCAGCCCTTGTTCTCGTAGTCGCGGACGACGGGGATGCCGCCGCCACCGCAGGCGATGACGATGAACTCGTTGTCGAGCAGGTTGAGGATGGAGTCGGCCTCGACGATCTTCTTGGGATCGGGGGAGGCGACGACGCGACGCCAGCCGCGGCCGGAATCCTCGACGAAGACCTTGGAGGGATCCTCGGCCATGAACTCCTTGGCCTGCTCCTCGGTGTAGAAGGGGCCGATCGGCTTGGTCGGGTTCTTGAACGCGGGATCGTCGGGATCGCACTCGATCTGGGTGACGACGGTGGCGGCGTGCCAACGCTTATAGCGCTTGTGCATCTCGCGGCCGATGCCCTGCTGCAGGTGGTAGCCGATGTAGCCCTGGGACATGGCGCCGCACTCGGGCAGCGGCATCTCGGGGGTGCCGATGGCATCGTGGGCAGCAGCGAAGGCGTTCTGGATCATGCCGACCTGCGGGCCGTTGCCGTGGGTGATGATGATCTCGTTGCCCTGCTCGATAAGACCAAGGAGAGCGTGGGCGGTGTTGCTCACGGCCTCGATCTGCTCGACGGGGTTGTTGCCGAGGGCGTTGCCGCCGAGGGCGACGACAATACGATCGGGCTTGCCAAGAGGCTTAGACATTGCTGGAATCCTTTCTGTAAAAGGCCTACAACCCATTAATAACCCGCGTCCGTGCGATACGCGAGTTTATTAAGGTTTATATTCTCTTTATCGCTCATTTTATTCATTTTGAAAATACCTAAGCGGCGAACGGTCGATTTTACCCGCTCAGCGTAAAGAAGCCCAGTTCAGGCATATCTACGCCATTTACGTGCAACTTTATTTAAATAGAGCAGGGATTAGACCAGATTATGCAAACTATATCTTTGCTAAACACAAAACGGACAGCGCAATATCTTACTCGCACTATACGCGATTCTATACATTAATTTGACGAGTATGCACCCCTGCAAAAACATGGGGCTTTTCATCCAACATAAGGGATAGCCGATCGCGCTTCACCCCGCGGCAAGCGACTGCGAGTTCGCAGTATGGAACTTTACCGTCGGCTTCTGCATGAACGCTGCCGACGCCCTTTCGCTCCTGCGCGCCCAAGCAGCCGAGAACGCTAACGGCGCCACTGTCAACCTGGCCACCCTCAACAACGGCGCCGCCAGCCTTTTCGCAAAGTACCGTGCTGGTTCGCTGGCTTTGAGGCCTAAGTGAGCTTTGCTATTTGCCAATTTTTGTATGATTTGGGTCAAATCTATTTGTCAATTTTTGTATGATTAGGGGCAAATCTATTTGCCAATTTTTGTCAATGAGGTGTTTTAATGCTACGCCGCAAGGTCACTGATAGGCTTTTGAGCTGGAAGAATAACTCCCATAAGGCCCTGCTTGTTACCGGTGCGCGTCAGATTGGCAAGAGCTATGCGATTCGCGCGTTTGGAAAGAGCAACTACGCTTCGTATTATGAGGTCAATCTGCTACTTGATGCCGAGGCAAGAGACGTACTTGTTGGCGCTAAGAACTCCATTGACTTCATCAACCGTGTGGCCCTTCTTGCGGATGCACCGCTTGTTGAAGGAGACACGCTTATCTTCGTCGATGAGATTCAGGAGTATCCGCAGATCGTTACACTTATGAAGGCGCTGGTCGAGGACGGACGCTTTAGCTATGTCTTCTCGGGGTCTATGCTTGGGACTGAGTTTAAGGGGATCTCTTCTTTCCCGGTGGGGTATGTCGAGCACATTGTTATGCGGCCAATGGATTTTGAAGAGTTTTGTTGGGCAAACAGCATCAGCGAGAATGTGCTTGCAGACATCCGCAGCTGCCTTGTCGAGAGGCGTCCCGTCGAAAATTTTATTCATGAGGCGATGCTCAAAAACTTTAGAGCTTATATCGTTTGCGGCGGCATGCCGGAGGTCGTTCAGAACTATATCGATTCGGGCTATTCGCTCGTGAGAACGCGTGAGCTTCAAATTCAGCTAGTCGATCAGTACAAAAGCGATATCTCTAAATATGCATCGACTCGAGCGTTTAACGTTCGCTCCATTTTCGAGCAAATTCCCGTTCAGCTTGAGGCGGAGTCCCATCGCTTTATCGTCTCGTCTCTAGGCGAGGGAGCTCGTCTTCAAAAATACGAGCAGGATTTCCTATGGCTGGTGAACGCAGGCGTTGGATTGATGGTCCCCCAGGTGACGGAGGCACGAAGTCCTCTCAAGAGGACGGAGAAAACGACGGCCTTTAAACTATACGAGTCCGATACAGGTATGCTCGCATCGCGGTATCCCGGCAGCACGGCACGCGCCGTCTACCTTGACATGAAAACCCCCAACCTCGGCGGCCTCTATGAGAACGTGGTCGCACAGGAACTCGTTGCCCTCGGAGCAGATACGTGGTACTACCAAACGCGTGAGGTCGGTGAAGTCGACTTTGTAATCGAAGGTGCCCGCGGGCATGTTGTCCCAATCGAAGTCAAATCGGGCAAGAAAGTTCGAGCACATGCAGCCCTCGACCGTTTGATGAGTGTGGGCGAGTACAAAATTCCCGAGGCCGTTGTGCTGAGCCACGAAAACCTTTGCAAAGAGGGCAAGATCCTTTACGTTCCAATCTATATGACATTCTGTCTCGATGAGTTTATGGAAAAGGACGACCCCAACAACGATTTCTCGTTTGCACCCATATCTCTCTAGGTCATCTGAGTCCGCAAGCCAGCCCCCACGCCCAAAGTACTGCGCCTTTCGCGCCAAAGGCGCGAAACAGCAAGGGGATAGAAGGCAGCGACAACCAACTCCCCCACTATGCCCAAAGTGCTGCGATGTTTCGCGCAAAGCGCGAAACAGCACTGGGGCAGCAGAAGGCCACAATCAGCTAGCCCTCCATGCCCAAAGTGGCGCGTGGTTTCGCGGCCACGCCGCGAAACAGCGACCGGGACAAGGCACCCCCCCACAGCCACGTCCTTCATTCAGCCCCACAATCCGAGGACGTAGTCGTAGCAGGATCTGAGGGCTAACCTTCGCGGACACTCCGCAGGACGAAAGAACCCCCGTCGCACGTAGTGCGCAGCGGGGGTTCTTTCATGTCCGAGGACGTCCGCGAAGGTCAGCCCTCAGATCCTGCGGTGGGAGACTTAAGCCTCGTTGTACACCGTCTTGAGCTTCAGCAGGTGCTGATAGCGGTCCATAGCGGCCTGCTCGTTCTCCTTGAAGAGCTCCTCGGCGCGCTCGGGGAAGGAACGCGTCAGCGAAGCGTAACGGGCCTCGTTCATCAGGAACTCCTGATAACCGCCCGCGGGCTCCTTGGAATCGAGCGAGAACTTCTTGCCGGCAGCAGCCTCGGGGTTGAAGCGGAAGAGGTTCCAGTAACCGCACTCGACAGCCTTCTTCATCTCGGCTTGGCAGTTCTGCATGCCGCCCTTCTTGATGGAGTGCATCTCGCAGGGGCTGTAGCCGATGATGAGGGACGGGCCGTCGTAGGCCTCGGCCTCGTGAATGGCCTTGAGGGTCTGAGCCGGGTTGGCGCCCATGGCAACCTGTGCCACGTAGACGTAGCCGTAGCTCATGGCGATCTCGGCCAGAGACTTCTTCTTGGTCACCTTACCGGCAGCGGCGAACTGAGCGACCTGGCCCAGGTTCGAGGCCTTGGAGGCCTGACCGCCGGTGTTGGAGTAGACCTCGGTGTCGAAGACGAAGACGTTGACGTTGTGGCCGGAAGCCAGGACGTGGTCCAGGCCACCGAAGCCGATGTCGTAGGCCCAGCCGTCGCCGCCGAAGATCCAGAAGGACTTCTTGGTGAGGTAAGCCTTGTCGGCGAGGATTGCCTTGGAAGCGTCGCAGCCGCACTTCTCGAGCTCGGCAACGTAGGCAGCGGCAGCGGTCTTGGAGGCCTCGGCGTCGTTGACGGAGTCGATCCAAGCCTGACCGGCGGCCTTGAGCTCATCGGACGGACCATCGGCAGCGATGATGTCCTGGGTAGCGGCGATCAGCTTGTGCTGAACGGCCTCATAGCCAACGGCCATGCCCAGACCGTGCTCGGCATTGTCCTCGAACAGGGAGTTGTTCCACGCCGGGCCGTGACCGTCCTTGTCCTTGCAGTAAGGAGCGGTGGCAGCGGGGTTGCCCCAAATGGAGGAGCAGCCGGTGGCGTTGGAGATGAACATGCGGTCGCCGGCGACCTGGGTCACCAGACGTGCATAGGCGGTCTCGGCGCAGCCGGCGCAGGAGCCAGAGAACTCCAGGTAGGGCTGCTTAAACTGGCTGCCCTTGACGTTGGCCGCGATGAGTTCCTTCTTCTCGGAGACGTTCTCGACCATGTAGTCCCAAACGGGCTGCTGGTCCATCTCCTGCTCGGTGGGAACCATCTCGAGGGCGCCCTTGGGGCAGACCTTGACGCAGTTGGTGCAGCCCATGCAGTCGAGCGGGGACACGGCCATGGTGAACTTCATGCCCTTGGCCTTGGGGCCCATAGCGTCGAGCGTGCGGGTAGCCTCGGGCGCGGCGGCAGCCTCGTCCTCGGTCATCGCGAACGGACGGATGGTGGCATGCGGGCACACATAGGCGCACTGGTTGCACTGAATGCACTTGGTCTCGTCCCAGTGGGGAACGACCACGGCGACGCCGCGCTTCTCGTATGCGGAGGCGCCCAGCTCAAACTGGCCGTCGGCACAATCGACGAAGGCGGAAACAGGCAGGCTGTCGCCATCCATGCGATCGATGGGCTCGAGCAGGTTCTTGACCTGCTGGGCGATGGCAGACTTGGTCTCCTCGGAGAGCTCGATGGGGGCAGCATCCTCGGCAGTTGCCCAGTCGGCCGGAACCTCGAACTTACGGAAGGCGGTAGCGCCGGCATCGATAGCCTTGTGGTTGGCGTCGACGATGGCCTGGCCCTTCTTCATGTAGGACTTGGTAGCCGCGTCCTTCATGTACTGCAGGGCGTCCTCGGCGGGCAGGACCTTGGCCAGCGCGAAGAAGGCGGACTGGAGCACCGTGTTGGTGCGCTTGCCCATGCCGACCTTGGCGGCCAGGTCGATAGCGTCGATCAGGTAGACGTTGACGTTGTTGTTCGCAATGTAGCGCTTGGCCACAGCGGGCATGTGCTCGGCGAACTCCTCGTCGCTCCACTGGCAGTTGACCAGGAAGGTACCGCCCGGCTTGACGTCGCGGACCATCTTGAAGCCCTTGACGATATAGCTGGGGTTGTGGCAAGCGACAAAGTCGGCCTTGGTCACGTAGTACGGCGAACGGATCGGGGAATCACCAAAGCGCAGGTGCGAGACGGTGACGCCGCCGGTCTTCTTGGAGTCGTACTGGAAGTAGGCCTGGACGTACTTGTCGGTGTGGTCGCCGATGATCTTGATCGAGTTCTTGTTGGCGCCGACGGTACCGTCGCCACCCAGACCCCAGAACTTGCACTCGATGGTGCCGGGGGCTGCGGTGTTGGGCGCATCCTCGGCCTCGGGCAGGCTCAGGTTGGTCACGTCATCGACGATGCCGATGGTGAACTCGCGCTTGGGCTCGTCCTTCTTGAGCTCCTCGAAGACAGCGAACGCGGACGCGGGAGGCGTGTCCTTGCTGCCCAGGCCGTAACGGCCGCCGACGACCTTGATGCCCGTCTTGCCGGCCTCGTAGAGAGCAGAAACGACGTCCTGGTAGAGCGGCTCGCCGATGGAACCCGGCTCCTTGGTGCGGTCCATGACGGCAATCTTCTGGACGGTCTCGGGGAGAACGTCGACAAAGTGCTTGATGGAGAACGGACGGAACAGGCGAACCTTGACCAGGCCGACCTTCTCGCCGTGAGCGTTGAGGTAGTCGATGACTTCCTCGAGCACGTCGCAGAAGGAGCCCATGCACACGACGACGCGGTCGGCATCGGGAGCGCCGTAGTAGTTGAACAGGCCGTAATCGGTGCCGAGCTTCTCGTTGATCTTCTTCATGTAGCCCTCGACGACGGCGGGAAGCTCGTCGTAGACCTTGTTGCAGGCCTCACGGTTCTGGAAGAAGATATCGCCGTTCTCGTGGCTGCCGCGGGTGTGCGGGTGCTCAGGGTTGAGCGCGTGGTCGCGGAAAGCCTGGACGGCGTCCATGTCGCACATCTCGGCCAGATCCTTGTAGTCCCACATGGCGACCTTCTGGATCTCGTGGCTGGTGCGGAAGCCGTCGAAGAAGTTAAGGAACGGGGTCTTACCCTCGATGGCGGCAAGGTGAGCCACCGGCGAGAGGTCCATGACCTCCTGGACGTTGCCCTCGGCGAGCATGGCGAAACCGGTCTGGCGGCAGGCCATGACGTCGGAGTGATCGCCAAAGATGTTCAGGGCGTGGGAAGCGACGCAACGCGCGGAGACGTGGAAGACGCCCGGGAGCTGCTCGCCCGCGATCTTGTACATGTTCGGGATCATCAGGAGCAGACCCTGAGAAGCCGTGTAGGTGGTGGTCAGAGCACCGGCGCCCAGCGAACCGTGAACGGTACCGGCTGCACCTGCCTCGGACTCCATCTCGACGACCTTGACCGGGGTGCCGAAGATATTCTTGCGACCCTGGGCCGCCCACTGGTCGACATGGTCGGCCATCGGGCTGGACGGCGTAATGGGATAGATTCCCGCTACCTCGGTGTACGCATACGAAACATATGCGGCCGCCTCGTTGCCGTCCATAGACTTAAACTTACGCGCCATATACCCCTCTCCTCTCATATAGGTATACAGGCCCCGGCGATCGCCGGGATGTTGGCGTGATGGGATTTTCGCTGTTGCTTCCAATCATCTGGCAGGCAGGCTCAGCAGCAGGTACATGGCGTGGAGAGAAGGCATGCCGAGGCGAGGAGGGCTGCACGCGCTCCACAAGCCCAGCTACCCGTCTTGCACATGACCGAGCGCCGCAAAGGCCGCATGCCGGATGCTCCCGGGCACGCCCCGGCGATGGGAAGCGCCCGCAACGGAAATCCGCATGCGGGTTTATTGTACCCCGCCGTCAAGTGTAATTTCGGCAAATATAGGCGGGCGGTAAAGGTTTACCTTGGGTGACCATCAAGGGCAAAATTGATCCTTCCGTCACCGAGGGACCAAATGGCAGCTGCGGTGAAATAGGAACTGTTTTTGCCGGCCGTAGCCTTAAACAGCCCCTATTTCACCGCAACTTATTTAGGAGATGAGTCAGAGGGCGCCGAGGAGGATGGCGTAGGTTGTGGATTCTCCGAGCTTGAGCTCGTCACCGGGGTTGAGCTGGGCGGAGCGGCCGGGCTCGACCTGGGTGCAGACGTTCGTCGCGTCGTTTACCACCACGGTTCCGTTGGTGGACGACAGGTCCTCAACGTACCAGACATTTTGGTCATCGCACCACACGTGGGCATGGCGAGCCGAAACGTCATCGCCCACATCGGTGATGCCGCCCTCCCCCGTTGCCAGCGCGCCGATCTCGACGCCTTCCTCACTCGGCTGAATCCAGCGCGGGACGCTCACCGCGTAGCCGTTTTGCACGCGCAGCAGTCCCAGCGGATGCGCCGGCGCGACCTCGTGCTCGCCCGACTTGGAACCAAGGCGGGCGTGAGAGCAAACGGCATAGGGAACGAATCTTGCGGATGTACTCCTCGACGTCAGGCAGGTAAGCCCCACGAAGTCACCGGGGAGGCCCAAGCGGCCCGGCACCACTTCCAGATTCTGACCAGGGCGAGTCGTTCGCCGGTGGCTGAAGGCTCGCTCCCACCCAAAAGGGGAGATTCGCGTTGTTCCCCAATCGCTCTCGCATCTTTCATTTTGCTCGAGGTGGGCTATAAAAACTTTCCTGGTGAAAGGCGGCGATTGGTTTCCTTTCTTTCTAGAGGAGCGCGCCTGTAATCTGTTTTCATCCTAAATCAAGTTGAGATCGGACCTTCCAGAGGCAAGTCGACTCAAACTGCGAGGCTCCATGTTGGAATAAAGAGCGCTGTCGAAGTGCCAACAACACAAAGCTTGCCAGTCTCAAATAGAACCTTTTGGGAGTCCGATTGGGCCGCACACCGAATCCCCGCTGGTGGTTTTTTATAGCTGCGTAACAATAAACAAGGTTAGTGCCAGTCCAGCATGAAATTGAGGAACGTATGCATTTTTTCTCAGTAAGTGATCGTCGTTACTGCTTCGATGAGGTCACTCGCAATTGCTTTCAGGTTGACCAAGCATCAGAAGATGCGCTTCGCATATTTGAAGCATCGGGAAGAACGGTCAACTCGAAGTTGCTAACAAAGTCACTTGCTGCGAAAGGCTACGACCAAACGACCATAGCAGAACTTGAAGACGACATTGATGAGTATCAACGATTGTCTGAGCGGACTTTCTTAACAAAAGACACGCCTCGAAAACTTAGATCCATCGAACTCCACGTTTCACATGCATGCAACCTTGGTTGTAGTTACTGTTTTGCCGGTAAAGGAGATTATGGAACGTCTCCTCTGCTGATGACAGACGAGATAGCCTTCAAGGCGGTCGACTACCTCGTCGCAAGTTCATCGGAAAACGAAACGCTTGCAATCGTCTTTTTTGGTGGGGAACCCATGATTAACGAGCCGCTGATATGGAAAACGGTCGACTATTCAAAAAGAATATACCCCAATAGAAACTTTACCTATTCTATTACGACCAACGGAACGCTTTTGAATGACACTGCTGTGAATTCTTTCAAGGAGCACGGGTTTTCTGTTCTGATTAGTCTCGATGGTACAGGATGCAAGCACGATGCATCGCGCCCGTACAAGACGGGAGGCGGCTCTTTCTCCGATATCGACAAAAACGTTCGTCGTTTTTCCGAGTCGTTCCCCTTCGGCGCAAGAGCGACCTTAACAAATAATAACTGTAACCTTGTTGAAGACTATCTTCAGTTTAAAGAGATGGGCTTCAGAAGGATTTACTTCTCGCCCGTGAGCTCATTCGATGAGAATATCAAACTCGACGAACACTCATTAAACAAAATCAGGGCGGGCCTAATAGATTTGGCGGATCAATATCTCAAACAGATTGATCAAGGGGAAAAGCCCTTGTTTAGAACATTGAAAACTGCAGTTGATTTGATTATGAGCAACAGGATCGCCTTTGTCGGATGCGGGGCTGGCAGGCGTTTTATTTCCGTGACTCCCGAAGGGGACGTATACCCCTGTCACAGGTTTGTCGGGATGATGCGATTCAAAATGGGCAACATCGTCACCGGAATTGACGAAACTAGGTATATTGAAAACTGGAGTCAGGGTGTCGAAAAAAGAATTGACTGTACGGACTGTTGGGCTCGGTCTTTCTGTGGTGGGGGCTGTAGCTGGGAGGCTGCAGACGAGCACGGCTACTTGCCCAAGAGTCTACACCCTGCATCATGTGAATATAGAAAAATGTGCTACGAGATGGCTTTTGACCTTATTTCCCGCCACTCATCTTCGCAGGAGAAAAATCAACGAGAAGCTACTGTATCGGAATAAGCGGTTCAGCGCATTGCTGTCACCATTGTGGAGGTGTTCGTTCTTCTGATTACCGTCTGCGAAGCTTATTGCTACGTTCGCCGAAACCATTCTAGAAATATGGTGAACTAGACATCTTGGTTTGTTATACACAATATTGAGGTTTTTCTGCACTCAAAGGGAGGTAGTCGTGAAGCATATTCATCCGATTAATCCAGGAAGTGGCGACGAGGCAGGCGTGAAGCCGATGTCTTTTGACTGCCTCTTGGGCATTACTGACATCTGTACTGTTTATGATAAAGCAGATGGCTGTGGTGCATACGATTACTGCGACTATGACATGGATGGCGGCAGCATCTGCGTTGTAGATCACTGTGGCATTGATCAAACGTAGTCTCTAATTGGATTAAGGTGAGGAGCTGTTATGAAGCATATCCATCCTGTTGGTTCAAATGAACATACTCCCGTTGAGCCTTGTTGTCTTGGAGTTGATATATGCAATTTTTACGACATCGCCGAGTGCCCTGTTGCGGATTGGTGCTATGTCGATAAAGAATCAAGCTGTGTTTTGCCAGCAGATTGGTGCGATCCAGTTGACGAGTAGTTTTTGTGTCTAGGAACTATTTGGTCCAATTCAAAATAAGATGGGGACAAATACCAAAATCTCGTGTCTGGGAGGAGTTATGCCATTATTGCAAGGTCTCGTTGGATTAACCTTTGTACTTGCTTTATATCTGGCACCTTTTTTATTGTTATTCTTCATTATCCGATTCTTTCTTCGGAAAAAATAGGAGTATCACGCAAACATTAGCGTAGCTTTCTTCCAATATGAGCCGAGCATTGGCAAGTGGAATAAGAAGCCCGACCGTTCGTCACATGAAAGTGATCGGACGGGCCTCTCAATTTAACCCGGGCCGCCACCCATAGCGGCTTTCCGGGCGTATTTTCGGTGCAAAGCAATCGTCAGTTTAATCCTATGCGTCGATACCGCATTTCATTTGTTCGGCTCGTATTCTACGGCCTTGTAACCCTCGCACTCTCCGGCAAACGGATTGAACACGAAGGCAGAGATGATGTGTGCGTGGACATCGAGGCTGCTGTAGGCAACATACTGGGGCATGGACCCCCGCTGCGCGTGGCATGCGGCCCGGCATATTCATTGCCGTCCAACCCCGTGTAGTTGCAGCAAAGGGTGGAACCTCAATGCTCAGCTCATGTTGTCCGTGGGACACGAGAATTGTAAGTACACTTTGGTGTGATTCTCACGATGATACTGAGCCACCTGGAATAAGATACGTCGCGACAACACTTCGCTTCACCTCTGTCTCGACAAGACAACGTAGACTAAAGTTTCCTTTAGTAAGAGAATGAGAACTATATCTGAAAGCGTTGCGATGGCGTGAAGGCACCGAGTCCGAACCGACTGAATGCTACGTGCATCTGCATCGCTTTTTTGTTATCTCTGTCAGTTGGGTAGCACTACACTTGTCAGCATTTACCCCGGTACATGCTGCCTAAATCCACTACCCCTTCTACCGCGCCGACCATCTCGTCATCGTGAGAGACAATGATGATCAGCTGGCTTTGCTTGTTGCGCTTAACATAGGCCGCAAGCTCGGCGCGGCTTACAGCGTCTAACCCAGTCGTGGGCTCGTCGAGTACCAAAACTGACGACTTGCGTGAAATCGCCGACCATAAGTACACTCGGCGCAGCTCACCGCCCGAAAGCGCGGAGCAACGTTTCCCGAGCAACTCCTTCACGCTGTTTTCCAGCGAAAGTAGGCCATCTACACCCCGGTGATAGGAAGAAAAGGGCGTGTCGAAATACTCTAACAGCTCTTTCACCGTTTCGTCCGGCGCGAAGCACGACTGTGGGCAGCACGATATCTCTCTCGCACGTATGTAATCCAAGTCGCATTCTTCGATTGGCACGCCGTTGTATTTTACTTTGCCTTTCGATGAGTATAGCCCGAGCATCAAGTAAAGAAGTGACGTCTTGCCTCTTCCGTTTTCCCCAACTATGCAATATGTACCAGGACCGGAAAACTTGAAAGAAAACCCGCCGAGGACCTCTCGGACAGATCCGTCTGGAAGGGCAACCGAGAATTCCAAATCAGATACCGAAATGTCATTTATTTCATCGAGTTTAGCTAAATCGGTCCGATTCCACCCCGATCTCTCCTTTTCTCTCGTCGCGATAGCCGTCCTATCCCATGATGCTTTGGCATCTTGATAGGATTTGAACAATGACATCATACTTTTCAAAGTCTTAAAGAGAACCGCGAAGTATGTACCGATGATAGTGTACTCGCCTATTGACATAGTTCCGTTAATGATTCGTACTCCGGAAACAACAAGTATCACCGCTTGAAACAACGCTGCGAAAAGACCATCGAGCGATGTCAGAGAATATGATAGCTTTCCGGAGCGCAAAACTTTGGGAAAATAGCTCTTAAACCCAGCGTCGAGCGCTTGTTCGCTCTTGCCGTACGAAGATGTCAGTTGAATGTTGAGAATCTGATTAAGCTGCGATGCAATTGCGGCGTAAAAGGCGCTGTCCGCCTCTTTCTTCTCATACGTGACCCTATACAAAAGTTTCCTCAACCCAGTAATTACACAGAAATACACGATGAGGAGAATGATGGAAAACACCGCGAGAGTTGAATCAATTGACCATATGATAAGCAATACGATGGGAATGGCTACAATGGACAGCGGCGCACTGATAAAATTCGCCAAAACGAAGGATGAGACCACGCTAGAGTCGGAAATAATCCGTTGCGTTGTATAGGCTGGATCGATGGTCCGACTCACCAAGTAATCGTCTCTTTCAAAACGCAAGACGGCCTCCCTGAGAAGATCAAAGGAAAGTCTCGTGGTTATGCGAATGGAAAGTGTTCCTGCAAAATAAGTAAAGAGGGTGGAGAAAACTCCTATTGACGCAACCAGGAGCGCGAAGAGTACGGCGTCTCTTTCGCTGCGGTTACCGAGAAGAAAATCTAAGAATTTCCCGTTCACGTATGGCATGGCATAGGAGAGAGCGGTTCCAATCACCGTGATAGCAATGAAGACGAAAGCCCCTTTTGCTCTGATGAACCTCGAGAGAACGCATCGAATCAAGGAAGGCCCCAATCTACCCGCCACAAAACATCAATCACTGATACCTTACACCTCAACACAACAGGAGCGAAGATTTGCCAATGAGACTGCTTTAAGATTGCCTTGGGCCAATACGATCTCAAGCTCTTCCTACAAGAGAGTCGGAATCGGACATCTCCTCCGACGAACCTGGCAATCGGGCGGTTGAAATATCTTTTTCAACCGCCCGATTGCCACAATAGATTTGAGCATCCGCCCACAAACGTCCGCGTTTTATACCCATCAAATCCTTTGCCTTTTGTCGTCTAGACTAGAAAAATCGCTCGAAATAACGCAACCGGCCTGCTCGCTTGAAGAAACCTAAGCCCGTAACGTAGGTGTGCAAACTTCCGAAACGCCTTGCGCGGCATTGTGCGTATAAACTTCGTCAACCGCCTCAGAAATATCTGAGTATCGCGCCGGGTCAAAAGCATACGATGTCGCAGCTATACCCTGCACCCATTCGGAACGCGGATTAATTGAATAGCCACACAGCATCATCATACATGCATCTAGACCTGATTTCCCAAGTATCCGACGTATTGATGAGAGCATCGCGGGTCGCCCCCGCACCATCGTCGTCACCCCTATTAGCAGTATTTACCGTTTTTCTCTAAATGCGTATCGCCACCCTTAAGAATACGAAGTGTTTTATCCAGACCCGATTGTCCTCCATCTCAAACGAAGGGATAAGGAATCTCATCCGGAATCGGCAGTAACGGAGGATTCACAACGACAAGCGAAAAACATGAGTCATCTCTCAGAGGGGAGTAAAGGCTCCCCTCAAGCACCCTAGTTTCGTCATCCAAAGAGTTGATGGCAGTGTTTTTCTTACAAAGGTCGACAACAAAAGGGTTGATTTCTACAGATGTTACATCCATGCCACAGTTGGTAAGTATCAGGCCCTGTATTCTGGGGCCAGAACACAAATCGAGAGCCTTCCGTGCGCTCTGCGGTGTAAGGCGCCAATCTCAGCAAATCTGTCCCACAATACTGCGCTGAAGAACAACACGGAACCCCTGAGCCAAACTCCCCTATACCTTATTAAGGCTAAGACAGGCAAGTTCACGCACCCGGCATATTCCAGAATAACATCCTATTGTTTTAGATGCTCTACAAGCATGAACAGCCGCGAATCGGAAAGATCTTCTAGTTTCGCCCCGACTGACCGCCAAGGGCCAAAATGGCCTCTCCATCCCCAGGCGACCGGCTCTGGCGCGCCGAGGAGTGTCCCCAAGTGCCGGCAGAAAAGGAACGTCCTTAACTGCCGGCTAGAGGGCACCGAAGAGGATGGCATAGGTAGTGGATTCGCCGAGCTTGAGCTCGTCGCCGGGATTGAGTTGGGCGGAACGGCCGGGCTCGACCTGAATGCAGACGCGCGTGGCCCCGTTTACCACCACGGTTCCGTTGGTGGACGACAAGTCCTCGACGTGCCAGATATTTTGAGCATCGCACCAGATATGGGCATGGCGGGCCGAGACATCGTCGCCGACGTCGGTAATATCGCCCTCACCAGTGGCCAGCGCGCCAATCTCAACACCCTGCTCGCTCGGCTGAATCCAGCGCGGGGCGCTCACGACAAAACTGTTTTGTACGCGCAGCAAGCCCAAGGGGTGCGCCGGGGCGGGTTCGCGTTCGCCCGCGGTCATCGACATGCCAAGAGAACGCGGCGTGGATGTGCCTCCGCCACAGGTCGCGTGCGCGTAGTCGATGGCATAGTTCACCGAGGACCGCGCATCCGCCGAACAACCGACGGCGACAAACAGCACCAGCACGGCCTCGGCGCGCTCGGCGGGCATGAGTTCCGCCGCCTGGGACAGGCGATCGAGCGCGTTGCGATAGAGATTTGTGTCCTGGTGACACTCTTCGAGCGCGCGTACCATCGGTTCACCTGCAGGGCCGCACACCATATTGATCACAGCCGTGGAGTCCATGGGATTGCGCTGGCGCAGGGCCAGTTGCGACATAATACGCGCAGCCGAGGTACCGTATTCGGCAAAGTAGCGCTGCTGAAGCGTGCCGACCGGCGCGCGAACGATAAAGCGGGAAACCCAAGAGCGATCGGCGGCCCGGCTCTGCGGGCTGCGACCGTCTGCGAGCGGACGGGACGAAAGCACCAAGCCGCACAGCTCGATATGGCTCAGATGCGCCGCGCGCTTAAAGATGTCAAACATGGCCCCGCATGGGGTGAGCTCAACTTGAGATGCCATGACCTAGGCCTCCTTGGTCGTAGAAATAGAACCGGACGATACTTCGACAGGTCCGCCAAAAGTACGGGCAGCCGCGGCTCCACCGGCAAGCGGAGTCGCCATCTGGGCTTTTGTGCGTCGCGGTGCCGAAACGGAAAGTTCAAAGGCAAAGCCCATCGCAAGCAAAAACCACGTAAGCGTATAGGTTGCAACCAGAGCGGCAACAAGGCCGCCCATCACGGCGCGTTGGGAAAATACGCTACATGCAGCCACAACCAGCACCGGAACCTCGCAGGCAGAAAGCGCAAGCACACCCTGCAGGAAGCCCGAGCGCCGATTGCGCGCAAGTGCCCCCGCGACAACGCCGGCTATGCCTGGCAGCGCCAACGCCAGTGCGGCAATAATACCCGGTAGCGGCCCAGACCACACGAGCGATCCCAAAGTCGCCGTCACGCGAGCGCCCGACGCCAGCAGCGCGGCCGAAACCACGACCACAGCCCAAACCACGCCACAGACGACCGTCGCGCCGACCATCAGCGCGCGACGAACCGCGCGGCCAGACGCATCCATGGGGCACGGCGTGAGCGGCTCGCCGCGGAGCGAACGACCGACATTTTGCGCATAGTGGTCACAAAACGCCGAGAGCGCCGCCTCGACCGCCGCCGGCTCGGGACGATCTTTTTGATGGCTGGACAGACAGGCCATCACCACGTCGAACAGCTGGGCATCGACAAACGCCAGCGCATCGCGTAGCTCCTCGGAATCCGGCTCAAGCCCCAGCTGCTGGGCCTGCTCGGCCGCAGCGAGCGCCACATCGGGCTCACGACGAAGCAGCTGAGTCAAATCGCAACCGGGCGCATGGGCACCAATGGGATAGTCGGGCAGCGTGTCCATCTTGAGACGGTAGGGGCTGGCGATGTCGCGCGTCTTTTTGCGCGAACCCGAGGTGCCCGAAGTGCTCGGCGCGGCTTCGTATGGCGCGGCGCCGGCAATGAGCTCGTAAACCGTGCTTGCTGCGGCATAGACGTCGATCGCCGGCGACATACGCAAAGCGCGCAGGTCGGGAATATCGTCGGTGAGCATCTCGGGCGGGGCATAGGCAACCGTCGCGCGACGCAGCGTGGCATAGCGCTCCGTAAACGACGCCTTGCCGCCGGTACCGGCCACGGCCGACGCAGGCTCGAGCGCCAGCGACGAGCCAAAGTCGATCAGGCACAGGTCAAAGGTGCCCTCGGCAAGCTGCCGGTCAAGCGGTAGACGCGCCGTACGCACCATAATATTAGCGGGCGAGATATCGCGATGGACAAAGCCCTCCCCCACCAGGCTCATGCGGCAGAGCAGGTCGAACAGGTCGCGCCCCAAGCGCGCCGCCACAAGCGGCGATAGGCGGCCGGCATCGTCCACGGCAAAGCGCGAGCGCAAGCGGGCAAGCGTCTCGCCCTCGACCCATTCCATGACAATTGCAGGCACACCGTCAACCTCGCCCCAGCCATAGAGGCGGGGAAAGCCCTTAAGGCCCGAAAGGGCGCGATGGCATTCATATTCCTCGCGAAATGCCGCTTTGAACTTGGCGACCAGCGCCTCATGGGCGGCATCGTCGTCAAACTCATCGCGCGTCGGCAAGATGAGCTGTTTGAGTGCTACGGCCTCGCCTTGGGCGTTGACGGCACGCGTCACGCGGCCGATACCGCCACGGCGCATGGTGGCATCCTCGGCAAACAGTATCGTAAAACGACGCAGATAGGCAGGCAGTTCGTCCTGACCGAGCGCAATGGCCGGCTCAAACCCGTCGACACGCGCCAGGCGCAGGCCGACCATGGGATCGCGACCGAGCGATTGTGGTGTGGTGGATGCAAGATCGGTCATCATAGGGCAAGCGCCGCCACGTTATTGTTGAAGTTACCGAGCGCGACGTCATCATCGCCGTAATGGCCGACCCATTGACATAGGTTGGTGTAACAGCCCCACAGATTGGCATACTGCTGATACCACTTTGACCGGGGCGAGAATGTCTGACGACCAAACTCGGCTCGAATGACAAACATCTCCCCGACCAGGCTGTCGCACGGCCTGGGATCTCCCGTAGAGTTATAGGTCGAGACCACGTCATTGGCACGAGAAACATAGCCGTCGAGCATGTTGTACTTGGTCACAAGCCAACTGTGAATGCTCTCTTCCTCAGCAGCGGAAAGGCCACCGGAGTTTGCATCGTTGTCAGCGTTGCCGCCCGTCGAGCCGCCGTTTCCAGACCCTCCGGCAGAGGAACCCGACCCAGAGCCGCCGCCCGAACTCGACGAATCCGAGCCGGAGCCAGAAGTATCCGAGCTACCGGGCTTTCCGGACTGCTGGGCGTCCTGCTCCTTCTGCCGCTCGACCTTATTCACCGTTGCCGCCACGCTATTGTTGGACAACCGATCGATGATCTTGGTGTTGGTGAGCACGATGGTTTTGCCATTGGCAAGCGTGACTTCGTTGTCCGGGGCCTCGGCGCCGTCCGCGTCGTCGGCGCCAAACACAATATGCGCGACCACACTTGCCCAAGCATATCCAGTCGTGGTGCCCAGATCACTTTTGACCTCATGCCCCACGCGCGGTTCGCGTGCGGCATGTGCCTGCATCATGGACGGCACGGTCATGCCATAGGCAGAAACGCCAGCTATGACCAGCACCAGCGAGCAAGACAGCAGTGCGTACGCCCGCGGCGCCAAGCCCAGTCGGCGTCGCATGCGCACCGCGGCGCCGCGCTTTGTCTGAGTGCCACCGGGCCGCATGCGTTCTCCTCCAACAAAAACACGCCGCTCGGGAGCGGCGCATTCATTCGAATCCATATTTGAGTGTATCAGCGAACCCAAAAGGTTGCGCAACGAATGGGCAAATTAAGGATGCGAGTGGAAGCATCCATGCGATAAGCGGATACAAAGCATCTTTGTTGCACAACAAACTTACAGTCGCACGGGGAAATTATGACTACCCCGTGCGTCGCGAGGAAAACATACGGCAGGAGCAGGCTCGCCACCTAAATCGTGCGACGGGCCTCAATGGCGCGCCCGAGCGTAAGCTCGTCGGCATACTCCAGGTCGCCGCCCACGGGCAGACCACTCGCCAGACGCGACACCTCGACGCCCAGCGGCTTGATAGTGCGGGCCAGGTAGCTCGCCGTGGTCTCGCCCTCAATATTGGGGTTGGTGGCGATGATGACCTCGTGGATGTCCTCGTGACCCAAGCGTGCCAGCAGCTCGCGAATGTGCAGCTGCTCGGGGCCAATCTTGTCCATGGGGCTGATCACGCCGCCCAATACGTGGTAGAGACCGTGATAGCTGCCCGTGCGCTCAATCGCCTGGACGTCGCGCGGCTCGCCCACCACGCAAATGCGAGTGGTGTCGCGCATCGAATCCTGGCAGATGGAGCACTCGTCGGCCGTGGCGTAGTTAAAGCAGCGGCTGCAAAAGTGAACCTCCTGCTTAACCTCCAGGATGGCCTCGGCCAGGCGGCGCGCCTCCTCGGCGTCAGCCTCCAACAGGTAATAGGCGATGCGCTGAGCTGACTTGGGACCAATGCCCGGCAGGCGGCCCAGCTCATCGAGCAGTTTTTGCAGACTGTGATTCGCACTCATATATATGCGTGTCTTAGAACGGCATGCCCGGGATGTTGAGGCCGCCGGTGATGGCGCCCATCTGCTTGTTGGCGAGCTCGTTGACACCGCGGACGGCCTCGTTGACGGCAGCCATGATCATGTCCTGCAGCATATCGACGTCCTCGGGATCGAGGGCATCGGGGTCGATGGTGAGGTTGACGAGCTCCATCTCGCCGTTAACGGTCACCTTGACCATGCCGCCGCCGGCAGAGGCGTCGACGGTCTGGGACTTAAGGTTTTCCTGCGCGGCGGCAAGCTGCTCCTGCATCTTGCGAGCCTGCTTCATCATTTGCTGCATGTTCATACCGGCCATGATGGCTCCTTTACGTGCGGCCGCGCGACAAGCTGCAAGGGCAGCCGGAGCGCGACGGGACTTTCAAACTCAAAAATCGTACCACGGCGCGGGGCAAGCAAGCGGGGCGGACACGCTACCTCAGTCGATATACATGTCCTTGAGCGTGACGCACGCCCAAGATTATGCAAGGTCGAATTATGCAAGGTTGCATAATTATCTCAAGCTACATCTAGCAGAGCTGGAACCAGGCAGTTTATGCGTAGGGCTACAAGGCTACATGGCAAAATGCCGAGCCGCTGCTCGAGGCGGCACGCATGGCGGCTGGGTATAATTTGATTGTCATAGATGACGATTTGGAGGTGCCCTCGTGAATGTCCCAGCCGTACTCCAAAACATCCGCTCAAAACACCCCGTTGCATATGTGGTTCTCTATCTCTTTGTCGTCTGGGTATTACTGGTTATCATCACCCATGCCATAGCTTTTGGAGCAGAACTGCTGATAGCCAGCTCGGACCAGCCCGTCGTCAAATGGGAGACGACCGATGAATGCACCGACGGAACCCGAACCATTTACTACAACAGCCCGTCCCTCTACCAAGAGTTCAAGGTCAAGATAAAGGACTCCAAGATTGTCGATGCCGAACTGGGCTCTTTATTTACAATCGGAGCAACCGTCAACGCCGAGCAAGTCGAGTACACGGACAGCCATGCGACGTATCGTATCGACCTCAGCATCCTAGGCCGACCGTCACGCGCCTGTCTGCTCGAATGCGATATACGCGGCACCACGTTGCACATGTCCGAAATACAGATGCGCCCGGGCAAGGGGTTCTCTTCTTGAGCAGTATACCCGCCTGCGCAGCTACTCCACCGGCTTGAAGATGGTGGACTGGCCGAAGACGCTGCGGATGAGGGCTTTGGCCTCGTCCTCGGTCTGCGGGATGCTCGGGGCTGCGCCCTGATGGCCGAAGGGACTGCCCGCGCCGGGGTTGGACTCCCAGGGAGCTGCAGGAGCGTCCTCCTCTTTGGGGGCAGTTGCAGCGGGCTTGGGCGCGGGCGTCGCACCCGGCACGTCGAACGGAGGCAGATCGTCCCCGCTCACATCGCCTGCAAAGCCGCCGACCATGGCGTCATCGTAGGGCACCTGCTCGGATTCCCACGGTGCAGACTGCGCAGACGGCTGAGCCTTGGGAGCGGACGCGCGCTCGGGCGCTCGGGGCGCGGGCTCGGTCGGGAGCTTGCCCGTGGCAGGAGCGCCAGCGGGGTTGTCGGAGCGCAGCCAGGGGGCTTTGCCCAGGTCGGATGACTTGGGCGCAGGCGCGGCGGCGGGCTTGGGTGCCGGTGCCGGAGCAGCCGATTTGGCCGCGACGGGCTTAGGCGCCGACGGGGTCGGTGCCGCTATCGGTGCTGTTTTTGGCTGCGTCGCGTTGGCGCTCGAGGATGCAGGGGCCGCCGAGGACACGGGTTGCGGGTCCGCAGATGCCGCAGCCCGTGCAGATGGAGAATGCTCCTCATGTTGAGGAGCCGGCGTGCCACCCCCATCCAGGACATAGTCGACGGTGCGACGACCGAAGACCGCGCTGATTGTCGGCAAGACCACCGACTGCGTATCGGCGCGACCGAGCATCTTGATGGCAAAGGTCGAACCCGCGGGGAACGAGACCGTGAGCTTGGAGCCATCGTCGGCCGTAGCGCGGGCGTTAAGCAAAAGCCCCGCGTAGGAGGCCTGCTGGGCCTTGACGCGCTCGACGACCTCGGCCCATTTGCGCTGGAGCTCACCGGCATCCTCGACCGCGGGGGTCTCGGCGGCGCCGGAGGCAGCAACCTGGGCGGCATTGTTGAGTTGGGGCTTGGGTGCCGGAGCGGCGGCAGGCGCGGGAGCCGTAGCCGGGGCAGCCTGGGGCGCGGGCGCCACAGGCTTGGGAGTCGCCACGGACGCAGGACGAGGCGCAGGCTGGGCCGCCGGAGCGGCGACACCGCGGTCCCAAGGCATGCCGCCCTGTTGCGCGGGCGCAGCGGCGGGGGCAGTGGACGGGGCAGGGGTGGCAGCTCGGGCACCCGAGATCAGCGTCGGCTGTTGTGACGCCACGGGCGCAGCCGTAACAGCTGCAGGCGCAGCGCCGGCAGCAGCCACGCTCGCCGGAACGGCGGCGTTGGCAACCATGGCCTCCAAGCGAGCTACGCGCTCAGCCAAAGCTTCAATCGTCAAATCGGCCTCGGGACGTGCCAGACGCGTACAGGCAATCTCGAGCACCAGGCGCACGTCGCTCGCGCCCCTCATCTCCAGTGCGGCATCGTCGAGCACCGTCAGCACGCGGGCCAGGCGGTCGGCAGGATGCTCGCCAAAGGCAGCGGCCTCGGCAGCAAGCGCCTCGGCCTGCTCGGAGCCGCCCTCAAACAGCTCGGCACGGGCACCGGCAACGCAGGCAACGTACACGTCACGCACATGCGCTACCAGGTCGCGCGTCAGCTCCAGCAGGTCGTTTCCTTCCTCGACCTGTGCGCGAATGAGCCCATAGAGCTCAGCAATATCACGCTCGGCAATAGCGCGGGCAAACTCGCCCAGGATCTGGTCCGACACCTCGCCCAAAAGCGAGCGGGCATCGTCCGCATGCACGGCCCCGTTGCCAAAGACGCTTAGCTGCTCCAGCGTGGAGAGCGCGTCGCGCATGCCGCCCTTGGCATGGCGCGCCACGATGGCGAGCGCCTCGTCGTCGTAATCGAAGCCCTCCTGCTCGCACACGTAGGACAGGCGATGCTCGATATCCTCGTTACCGATGCGGTGGAAATCGAAGCGCTGGCAGCGCGAAAGGATGGTCTCCAGAATCTTTTGCGGGTCGGTGGTGCACAGCACAAAGATCACGTGCGCCGGCGGCTCCTCGAGCGTCTTGAGCAGCGCGTTGAACGCCGCCGTCGTGAGCATGTGGACCTCGTCGATGATATAGATCTTGTACTTGCCGCGTACCGGGGCAAAGTTGACGGAGTTGATGATCTCCTCGCGCACGTTGTCCACGCCGGTACGGCTTGCGGCATCGAGCTCGTAGACATCGGGGTGGTTGCCCTCGGCGATGAGCTCGCATTCCTCACAGGTGCCGTCGGGCATGCAGCCGCTCGCACCCTCGGCGCGCGCCGCCTCGGCATTGCGGCAGAGCAGCGCCTTGGCAAGAATACGCGCCATGGTGGTCTTGCCCGTGCCGCGCGGACCGCAGAACAGGTAGGCGTGGGACAGGCGCCCCTCGGTGATGGCGTGCTCGAGCGTCGAGACGATATGCTGCTGGCCCACCACGGAGTCGAAGGTGAGCGGGCGATACTTTCGGTACAACGATTCCATGGGTGCTCCCCCGGGTATACTAAGTCTTGTTGCCGCGACGGCCATGCGGTCGCACGGCATACTGCATTCATAATAACCCGTACGGCGAGCCCGCCGCGATAGGAGTCCAAAGAGCATGGCAGACGCAGAGAGCAACCTCGTTCCCTCCGAAGCAGCCGACCAGGTCGAGGTCGCGCTCGAGGCGCAGGCAGCAGCCGATGACGGCATCCTGTACCTCAACGAGTATCAGTACGAAAACGATCTGGTCACCGACTTCGCCCGCCTGGTCGCCTCGCCCAGACGCCGCGGCTCCCTGTATGTCGCCGCCGCCATTGCCGCCCTGCTGGGTATTGGCATGCTGGTAGCCGGTGGCAACTGGATCAAGTTCGGCGTCGTCCTGATCGTGTTCGGCGCTTTTTTGGCCTGGTGGAGCAAAAACCTGCACCACACGCTCGCCCGCGACTTTATCGATGCCGTCGAGGCCGACGAGTCCATGGGCGGCCGCTATCGCCGCGTCGCCGCCAACGAAGACGGCCTGATGGTCTGGGGCAAGAGCGGCAAGTCGCAGTTCTTCCCGTTTGAGAAACTCGACCACGTGCTCGACGGCGAGCGCATCTTTGTGGCCATGTTCGCCGACCAAGGCGTGACGATCCCCAAGGACACCTTTGTTCGCGGCGATGCCGAGCAGTTTGGCGCCTTCCTTAAGGCGCGCATCAACAAAAAGCTGCGCATCGAGACCAAACGCAAGAAGATGAAGGCCGAGAAGGCCGCAGCCGAAGCCAAGCAGGGCGACAAGCCCCAGGAGACCAAGGGCAAGCAGCGCAAGCAGAAGAAGAACAAGAAGAAGCGGTAGGCCGGCCGACACTGAAGGCGCCTCGTCCCGCGCCCGATTCCGGGCCGGGGCGCCTGGAATCGGGCGCGCGTACCGCCGATGGACCCGTTTTGCCTAACTCTCGAACTGCTTCACTTCAAACCTTAAGAGCCTTCGCTCCGGCAGATCGGTCATCTTCATCGTGTAAGTCCCGGGAAATGCTTTCTCAAAACGGACGGTCTCGTAACCTTCGAAATAGTCGTTGGTGTTTTGCATCATGAATGGGACGAGCAACTCGTTCTCCGCCCCAACCTGTACAGCAAACGCAGCAGAACCGCCCAGAGCCGGCATTGCCTGCGTTATCAGATCGGTATTGACCACAAAGTCATAGTTTGGCGCAGACTCCGGCACCAAATGCCAAACATACGTTTTGATTCCGCCTTCGACATTGTCCTTATTCCTGACACGCATCTTTACGGCGATAACACACGTGATGTCGGCGTCCTTCAATTTCGTTTTCGTATCCACGATGCCATATTTTGAATAATCATCATGCGCACGCTTGAGATACTCGCGCGGCGTGAGCAGCTCTGCCCCGTCTATGCAAAACGAATACCCGTCAGTCGCCACATCCTTCGAACCCAGAAACGCCCCATCCATCGAGAGCCATTCGCCCTCCGCATAATATTTCTCAGGAATGACCGTCCGGTTCCCGTTAACGACGCTCACCCTCATGCCCGCAAGGCCGGTAGCAGCACAGCCGAAAAGAGCAAGCACCGCCCTTCTTGTCCACAGGGCCTTCCTCATCGCGCTCACGACCTTTCCCGAACGTTCACAACGGCACCGTCGCGCATGCAGTAAACTCTATCGGCAAGCTCCGCGAGCACCTCTCCGTCATGGCTGGACAGAATAACCTCGCGACCCGTTGAGGCCGCCATCGCCACAACGCGCTTGAGCATTCCGACGCCCGCTTCGTCGAGGGCATTCGTTGGCTCATCGAGAACAAGCAGCTTCGGCTTTTCCATAATTGCCGCAGCTATCCCCAGACGTTGCTTCATCCCAAGCGAATATGCTCGGAACTTCTTTTTTTCGTCTGCATCGAGCCCCACGAGCCGCAGGGCAGAGCGAATGTCCTCGGGAGTGGCAACGCCCTTGATCTGAGCGATGAGCTCCAGATTGTCGTAGCCAGACAGATATCCCAAAAAGGCAGGCGCCTCGATCAACATCCCCAGACTCGGCGGGAACGAGATGTCCGCCCCAAGCCTCTGGCCATCGATAGAGATCTCGCCTTCGGTAGGCTTGATCAATCCGCAGACCGCTCGCATGAGCATGGTCTTGCCCGAACCGTTTATCCCCTGAAGCCCGACCACGGTCCCAGGGGCAACCTCGATGGACACATTGCGCAGGACAACGTTTTTACCCATACGCTTCGATACGTCCCTAACGATCACGCTCATATCTTGTCCCCCTTTTCTATAAGGTCTGCCCTTCGAAACCACAGTCCGCCCAGCGATAGGCATAACGACATAATCACAATTGAAAACAAGACGCTCGAGCCCGCCGCGATTCCCTCTTTGACAATTCCGCCCCAGCGCAACAGCATCAAGGCGTTACCCAATAGCGCCCAATGTCGTGCATATGCCGAGCAGACCAGGGAGCTCATTAAAACCACAAACGAGACCGACGACCCAAGCACAAACCCGACCGCTGCCTGCGCAAACGCAAGCGCCTCGAAAGCAAGAAAGAGACCTGTGAAAAACGGCAGCGCATCCGCCTCGGCAGCTTTGAGAAACCACGGCGCCAAATTAGCCAGCTGAAGCGACTCGCCATGAATGACCGCGCTGAACGAGGAGCTCACCACCAAGCTCCAAATCACAACAGAGCAAACCACCACGAGCAGCGAAAATGCCGTTACCGCCGCCACCAAGATAAAACGCGAGACCCACCAAAGGGTTCTTGACCGGCATCGAACAAGCGCTTGCAAACCAAACCCGTGCAACGATTCGGTCGGGTAATCGAGTGTTGTATAGAGAATAAGCAGAATGACAAATAGCCATCCTAACGGAGGCACAAACATGAGCCCGGGCCTAGGCTCAAACGGAGCGGATCCGGCAAATACGAGCGCGAGATTATCAGCAAACCCCAAGGCATTCGTCCGAACCCCATACACAGAAGACAAGCCGTAGGCGTACACCAAGTTCGCAACGGTCACTGCCGCAATCGCAATAAAAGTAAGGATGTTCTTCTTCAAAACGGTCCTCAGGTCCGCGGCGACCAGCCTAAACAGCATCAGACCACCTCGCGTCTTTTTAAGAATCTCGCGAAAATCAAAGAAAAGACGAACAGCAAAATGATTTCTGCAAACCCTGCTCGAATGTCGGGCCAGTTATTTAGTGATTCCGACCTGATGCTGTTAAGAATGTTGCAGTTAAAGCCGACGCATGAAAGGACGCTAAAAATCCAGTCGTTAACAAAGTGCCATGCAACCATAATCAGATATGGAACGACCATCGCCTTGATTCTGCTGCGAAACACAACCGACAGACCGGTCACGGCCATGGATAGAGCCCCCAGCGTCACCGCATCGAACAGTGTATAAACCAGCACGTACAACAGAGGCCGGGAATAAAACAGGCCAGAAAAATAGCTATGCAGATAGAGCCCGACGTAAGTCGATTCGTCGACCCGGGGGAGATACGCGGGAAACAGCATTGAGACAATCAGGAAGTTCACGAGTAGCGGAATAGCCGTGACCGCAAACGCAGAGAGGAAAGCAGACAGCATCTTCACGTTCACGTATGCATTTCTAGAAACACGTGTGCAGATCTGCGCCTCGTAACCGCTCAAACGCTCGGACAGGCATGACCACGACCCGGCCAGCATGGCAAGCAACGGCAGCGCATAGAAAAACACTGATGCTAACAACGGCGCGTTCGCGCTCACAACAATCCAGTTGCCAAAGCTACTTTCACGCGTTTGGCCGAGGTATGTCTGAGACTGCAGACCAATGCCGTAGCCAAAAGATAGCAGCTGTTTGCGTTCAGTCTCGAGCGTCCACCACGCCTCGACGGCAGCTGCCATCGAAATTACTGTCGCCAAAGTAAGAGCCAACGCAAATATTGGGTTTCCAGATATCTTGGACAACTCGTGCCGAATTAGTTTTTTATTCAACCGACATCACCCTCCCATTGGCCGGGCCGAGCAGTAACGCTCGGCCCGGCCCTAATCACAAGCGGTTAATGATGCGTCGACGCACGGCAACTTTTGCATGAATAGAGAAAGATGTCTGTAAACACTCGCTATTGAGTTGATTGCTCAGGCGTTTACACGTTATCTACCTGCGATAACAATGAAATAAGCTGCGCTTTATTCTTGATCTTCAACTGGCGATAAGATGCGGATCGCAACGCTTGCACCGTAGATGCAGCATAACCTACGTCCTCCGCAATAGCCTTTGTCGTTGCGCCCTCTGCCGTCATCAGCAAGATTTGCGACTGAACATCAGAAAGGGAGCGAGACATAAGCAGGGCCAGCTGGCGCACGCGAGCTGTTTCGGTGGACCCGTTCGCGCGGTACTCCAAGACGGCTTTCTCGTCCTCAACCGAGCGGGCGAGCGCGATGTGCGTGACGAATATGGGCACAGACCAGCAGACGATCACCGTTGCCACGACGATATTGACAGCCGAACTATGCCCCAACAACGACGCGAGGAACAACGGCTTGAAAACCGTCAGATCCTGCACCATGTTGAGCAAGACGACCCAGACAGGAGCCATCGCCCCAAAGCAGAGCATCCATACCCCAAGCATTTTGCGCTGCGGACAGCTTCGCAGCACTATATACGTGAGCAGCATCCCCGTCAGCACCGCAAACCCGTGGATTCGCCCCCTAGCGACCGCATAGATTAAGGCAACCATGCCCATTGAGACCAACGGCACGATAGCCCGAGCATGGGCATGCACCTTAAACGGACGCAGCCCAACAGCGAGCGAAGCCGTAGACGCCACGCCGCAAAACAGGACCGGCACAGCCATCAACGGAACGCGTATGCACATCAATGCCGCGATATAGATAAAAGACCATTCCACAGCAGATAGCACCGCCCATACGTACGGGCTTCCGAGCCAAATCGCTTCACCCGCTCTATCCAGCGCAGCGCCACGATTCGCTTTTCCACCCGCGTAGCGTAGCGACAGAAGCAGTCCGAGACCCAATGCGTAGCTTAAGAGGGAAAAGGCGACAGCCCGCGAAACACCGGACCCCCAATCGCTATCCGCCATTACCAAGGGCCCCGCCGCAAGGAGGATAAAGAATAATGTGAGCAGGTATCGAAACAGCCGGCGCGTTCGAGCTGATGCCACTATATCGTCAGCATGCCGCTGCGGTAGCTCATGCCCTACAGTATCGCCCCCACCCGCAAACAGCGCCACCAGCTCACGCGAGCCCGCAACCGACGCCTTCCCGTATGCTCGGTGAAGCGTGGTCCGCACCGTCGATGGCTTCGTATCCGTCTCCCTGGCAATTTCCGCCGGCGTTTTCCCTTTGAGCAACAATCGAACAAACTGCTCTTCTCGAGGCGACAGAGAGGGAGAAAACGCTCCCGCATCGAATGGGTCGGACGTGCGGGGGATATCCGAATCGTTGTTCCGTTTCCCCCTTAGCAACATGCATACGAAGGCAGCAGCGATAACGGACCCCATCGCCAGCAATGCAATGACCACGGCATCGCTTGCGAAGTATGCCGCCTCAACAGCCGGAATAAGACCAATAGGAACTGCTACGAGCACAGAACAGGCAAACACGTCGCGCCGCCCATGGCCAAAGGCACGAGGGCGGCAAAACGGCGGGGCCACAGTCAATGCGAGATAGACCAACGGAATTAAAAGCGCAAGGCCAATTGACGCGGCCGTTACAGGGGGCATCCCCCATGGCTCGGGAACGACTCTCCATGAAACTCGACAGCAAAACAGCAGGCAAGACATGACGGCTATTGTTTCTGTAAAAATCGCGTCCTGCGGGTGACGAGTTTCCCTTTCGTCAGTCCGTGTCGACCTCTGCGTCAAAGGAGAGTCCGCCGTGCCCCAAATAACATATGAGAGAAGCAGCGACCCAACAAAGCACGAGACACACGAAACGCCATGTAACAACCAAATCGGTGCAAACACGATTGGAATAGAGTCTCCGCGAGCATAGAAAGCCAGGTCGGCCCATTCGGGAACCGTTGCAATAACACCAAGGAAAACACCGATGGCACCGAGATGCCTCGGCCGTCTCATTTCTCCCCCCTTGCATAGCGCAGCACCATGAACAAACGCCGCGAGGCTTGCGCCCAGGATAACGAGCCAGGTCATTGCACCTGATGCCAGGCCGATTGAAGATGAAAACCGGTGATAAGGGGTGACCGCCATTACGACAAGCGCAATGGTGCAGGCAGATGTAGCAGAACGGCGGGAAAAAAGCATATGGCCTCCATAGCGTGTCATTATATCGCTCGAGCCGCTCGTTTATCTCTGTTCTCACACCAGCCAGCATCAATGATTCAGGCGAACTCCAATCCGCGCCAGATCACGGTCCGGCTTTTGTTCGCAGTCCCCACATCAAAGCGGGATGCGGTTTCCTTTTGGACGCCGGTTCGGAAAGCGCGTCCCGTTCCAGGGCAATATTCTGGGATGCAGTTTCCGCAGCCCACCCCATTTGGAAGGCGCATCCCATTATTTGGCTGAAAACTGGGGTGCGCTTTCCGAACGAGCCGAAACGGCCCGAATCGATCGGACCACCTCATCCCCGTTTCCTCGCCATCTGCCCGAGCGTGCTACACTAGCAGCATCTATGCCACCGCGAATGGCTCGGCCCCACGCCCGCCGCTCGCAAACGAACTTTAAACGCACGAGGGTTGGCCATGCCGCTTTTCTCGCAACATACCGCCCGGTTCTCGCCGGACGTTCCTTTGGAGGGCACCAGCTCTCGCGAGCTGCTCAAGCGGTACCAGCCGCTCGAGACACTTGCGACCGGCGGTTTTGGCTCCATCGAGATCTGCCGCGACACGCACCTGCGCCGCCGCGTCGCCATTAAACGCATCCCCCTTATCAACGGTGCTGGCATGCCCGCTAGCGACATCATGGATGTCCTGCGCGAGGCGCACACTGCCGCCATGCTTCAACATCCCAATATCGTGCAGGTCATCGACTTTACGCACGATACCGCCTATGCCTACCTGGTTATGGAATATGTCGACGGCATGTCGCTGGCCGAGTTTTTGCATCGCGTGGACGGCCATTCGCTCACCTTTGACGAGGCCGCGGCCATTGCCGATGCCCTGGGCCAGGCGCTCACCTTCGCCCACAGTAATGGCGTGCTCCACCTGGACATCAAGCCCGCCAACGTGCTCATCGACCACTCGGGCAATGTAAAGCTCACCGACTTTGGCATGGCGCGGCTGTCGTCTGCTGGCGGCTTTGGCGGCTCACGCGGCGGCACCATCGGCTACATGCCGCCCGAGCAGCTCGATATCGAGACCGGCACGGTCGACGAGCGCGCCGATGTCTTTGCCCTCGCCTGTGTGATCTACGAGGGCCTGTGCGGCAGCGCTCCTTTTATGGCGGCCACGCCCGCCGACTCGCTCGGCCGCATCATCGGCGGCGCCACCTATCCCAGCGAGCTGATACCACACTTTCCCTCGGGAGCCGAGGCCGCGCTCATGAGCGCGCTCTCCCCCATGCCGCAGGACCGCCCCAACAGCATCGAGGCATTTTGCGACCAGCTCCTTGCCGGTCTGGGCAGCGTGCGCGAAGGCCGTCGCAGCCTGGAGCAAATGGTTGGCGAACTTTCGGATGACGAGCAGGAGCTCGACGATATCGAGCCGTCGCACTACGAGGACGACGTCATCGAGGTCGACCCCGCACTCGGCTGGGCGGGCACGCGCTGGAGCCATGCGCGCGACTACACCATGCGCGCTATCTCGGCGCTAACGTGCGGCACCTTTAGCTTTTTGCTGATGCAAACGGCCGGGGTCGCGGCGCTTCCCGGCCTGGTCATTGCGGCCATCGCGATCGGAGCGGCGGCTGGCCTGGCCCCCCAGATTGGCTCGGCCATCTCGGCTGTGGGCTTTTTGGTGCTCATGGCCAACGCCACCATGCAGGCACAGGGCATCCTGTCGATGCTGCCCGTCGCGGTGATCTTTGCTGCCGCCATGTCCGGTTGGTGGATCGCCTGGGGTCGCACCGAGGCTGCCGCGAGCGCCGCGCTCACCTGTGCACTCGCGCTTGGCTGTCTGACCGGCAATACCTTCCTGGCAGCTGGGGTCGCCGCCGGCGTCGCGTCATTTTGGCTCGGCCCGGCAAGCGCCGCCGCGGCAACGGGCATGGGCGCGCTTTTTGCCCGTCTGGCCACGATCGCGCTTTCAGCCGAAGGCGTGCTGGGGCTCGGTAACGTTGCCGCAGCGCTGGGAGACCCGCTCCTTTGGGCTGCCTTTGTGCTGGTCGCGGCAACTGCCGCAGCATCATCCGCGTTGCTCAATGCCCATGCCAAGCGTGCCGATCAGGGATCAAACCTTGCCGCAATCGCCGCCATCGCCGTCACCGGCATCGGCTGCGCAGCGGCGTCCTGTCTTGCACACCATATGGAAATTGCCAGCCTTGCAGCCGCGGTCATCGCCAAGGCGGCGGTTGCGGGAATCCTATCCTCTATAATCGTTGGGATATGCCTATATTTGCTCGGATACCAAAGAACCTATACGGAGAGTGATCTTTCGTGAACTTCCTGAACATCTTCGAGGACCACGTGGCCGGCATCTTCGGTGCCACCCGTGCCCCGTTCTCCTTTAAGAAGCTTGCCAAGCAGGCCGCTCGCGACATGGAGGATCAGACTCTGGTGATCAATGGCGTCAACACGGCGCCGGCACTCTATACCATCCTGATCGCCGCCGACGACGACCCCATGCTCGCCCCGTTCTACCCCGAGCTTTCGCGCGAGGTCCGCGAGTTCGTGAAGGCGCAGGCCGAAAAGCGCCGTTATGTCTTTGTCGGCGAGCCCCTCGTGCGCTTTATGATCGATCCGCAGCTGCGCGCCGGCAAGTTCTCGGTCTTTGCCGAGAACGTCGATGCCCCCACGCTCGGCCGCCTGTACGAAGAAGAGCGCGCCTATCAAAACGGTCTGGGCCAAAACAACTCCGCGGCAAGCCGTGCCGCCAGCGCCCCGCGCGCCGGCCAGCAGCAGTTTGCTGCCCCGCAGCAGCAGCGCCCCGCCGCCATGCCCCAGCAGCAGCCGACGCCTCGTGCCGCCGCTCCCGACCCGCTTGCCGTAGCAGATCCCTTCGCGCCTAGCGTCCCCGACCCCGTCGCTCCTATCCCGGTGCCGCAGACCGTCTCGCGCGACGCGCTTGCCGGCATGGGCGGAGCCGCCGCGACCGGTGCCGCCGTGGGCCTAGGCGCCGCAGCCGGCATCGCCTCCAACATGGCAAGCACTCGCGCCCCGCAGCGCCCGCTCGCCCAGCTCGTCGACGTCGTGAGCGGCGAGAGCCATAGCATCACCTCCGCACAGGTAACCATCGGTCGCGAGCGCTCAGTTTCCGACATTGCCCTGCGCGACCCCAACGTGTCGCGCCGCCACGCCCAGCTCACCTTTACGGGCTCGGATTGGTCGATCGAGGACCTCAATTCCACCAACGGCACGCTCGTCAACAACCGCCGCATTACGCGCTGCCCGCTGCGCAACGGCGATCTGCTGACGTTTGGCCTGAGTACCTTTGAATTTAGGGGATAGTCGCTTATGAACATCGATATCGTCCTTTTTGCAGGCCGCATCGTCTTGGTCGCCCTGCTCTATATCTTCCTGTTCGCCGTCATGAAGACCGGCGTGGGACTCGTGCGCGGGCAGCGCCGCGACTCGGCTATCTGGACGATCGATGTGGACAAGGGCCCGCGCGGTATCCGCGGCATCCACGTAGACATGCTCGGCCCCGTCATCGTCGGTCGCTCGCCATCTTCGGACATCTGCATCAACGAACCGTTCGTCTCGGCCTCGCATGCGCGCTTTTCGCTGCAGGGCCCGGCGCTCATCATCGAGGACCTCAACTCGCTTAACGGCACGCTCGTCAACGGCCGCCAGCTCGTGGAGCCCGCGACGCTGCGTGAGGGCGACGAAGTCCAGATTGGCGACGTGGTCATGAAGGTGAACCGTCGATGATCGACGAGGAGAACAAGTCCGCAACTATGACCGAGGCACCGGCCGCCGCCACAGCTGCGCCGGCCCACGCCGCTCCGGCGGGCTCCGCGCCCGTGGAGCCCGAGGACACCGTGTTCTCCCTGCCTCTTTCGCATGTAACGCATGATATTTCGGATCTCGCCGATAACGAGGACGAAGAGGATGCCGTAGCGGCGCCCATCGGCGCACATGCTGCGGAACAGCCCACAGCGCCCGAAGCAACCCCGGCGCCGGCTCACTTTGCAGAGCCCGTCGCCGCGGCAATCAACGAGAGCGCTGCGGTGTTTGCGGCACCCGAACCCGCCGCGCCGGCGTTTCCCATAGCCCCGGCATCCGAGGTTGCGCCCGCGTCTACGCCGGCGCCCGAGCCTATAGACGTCAGCCCGCAAGACGACGAGTCGACCGCCCGCGCGCCCGAGGAGCCCGGCTCCCCGGACACCGGCGATTCCGAATCAAACGCCGAGACCGACACCGTCTCTCCCGGTGACACAGCCGAGATCGACGTTGCCGCCGTTGAGACCAAGCTCAAAGACCCCGGCTCGACCATGAGCTTTGAGCCCCTGACCGAGGAGCGCATCGAGACCGACTCGACCTATGATGCCGGCACCACCACGCAACTCATGTGGGGCGCCCGCTCTGACGTTGGCTGCGTACGCCCGCACAATGAGGATTCCTACCTGGTGCAGTCGCCGCTCTTTTGCGTATGCGACGGCATGGGCGGTCACGCCGCCGGCGAGGTAGCCTCTTCCATTGCCGTCGAGACTATTGCCAAGACGGCCCCGCAGTCCGCCGACGCAGCACGCCTGGCCGCAGCCGTCGAGGCAGCCAACGCCGCCGTAATCGAGGCGGCCCTGAACGGCCTGGGCAAGCCCGGCATGGGCTGCACAGCCACTTGCGCCTATATCGAAAACGACACGCTCGCCATCGCCCACGTGGGTGACTCTCGCGCCTACCTGCTCCACGAGGGCACGCTCATCCGCGTGACCCGCGACCACTCCTACGTGGAGGAGCTCGTGGACGCCGGTGAGATTACGGCAGACGAGGCTCGCGTCCACCCAAACCGCTCGGTCATCACCCGTGCGCTGGGCTCGGACCCCGCCATGTATGCCGACCACTTCACTCTGCATATCGAGGAAGGCGACCGCCTGATCCTGTGCTCCGACGGCCTTTCGAGCATGATTCCCGATAGCGATATCGAGAACATCGCCACGCAGTCCTCAACCGCGCAAATCTGCGTCGACAACCTAGTGGACGCGGCGCTTGCCGCCGGCGGCCACGACAACGTGACCGTAGTAGTCGTTGACCTGGTTGACGATGGCGTTATGCGCGAGGCGCAACGCGTGCGTCGCCGCAACGTCACCATCGGCGTCGTCTTAGGTCTCGTCTTGGTGCTGGCGGCTGCCATCTGGGCCTACACGGGTGTCACCGGCTCGTACTACCTGGGTACCTACCAGGGCAATGTCGCCGTCTGGCGCGGCCTGCCCGGCAAGCCGCTCGGACTCAAGCTCCACTGGCTCGAAAGCGAAACCAGTATCAAGCTGTCCGACCTGCCCGAAGACACGCAAAACCGCCTCAAGGCGGGCATTCCGCAAACAAGTGTCGACGATGCGCAGGACACGATATCCAAGTACCGCCACCAGATCGACGAGGAGCAGACCCGCCAGGTGATCGACGCGCAAACGATTCGCGACAACACCGACCAGGGATCGACCTCCGAATCAGATTCCGAGAAAACCGCCGAACAGTCCGCCGAGGCCGAAGCCTCCGAAAAGAACTAGAAAGGGAGTGCCGCTTATGAGTCGCCGCAACACCGAGCTGCTCTTGCTCATCGCCTCGGCGTTCCCCGTCATCCTGCTGTATGCGATGTACGTCCTCACCGCGGGCGCTGCCATCTCCTTTGAGACGCTCGCCGTACCGATCGGCCTCTTTGCCGCCTTTGCCGCGGCCCACATTGCCGTGCGCATCTTGGCGCCCGGTGCCGACCCCGCCATCCTGCCCATTGTCTTTGTGCTTTCGGGCATCGGCATCACGTTCGTGACGCGTCTCGCCCCCGCTCTCGCCATCTCACAGCTCATCATCCTGTTTGTCTCGGTGGCCCTGATGGTGGGAACGCTCGCGTTGGTTAAGAACCTCGACGTAGTCATGCGCTACAAGTACACCTTTGGCATTATCGGCATCATTCTGTTGATGCTGCCTATCTTTATCGGCACCACGATCTCGGGCTCCAAGCTGTGGATTCGCATCGCGGGCTTTACCATCCAGCCCGGCGAGTTCGCCAAGGTCTTTATCGTGCTGTTCCTGGCCGGGTACCTGGCCGAGAACCGCGAGCTGCTCTCCATCTCCAACCGCAAGATCTTAGGTCTTAAGATCCCTCGCCTGCGACTGCTGCTGCCGCTGTTTGCCGTGTGGGGTGTGTGCCTGCTCGTCGTCGTCTTCGAACGCGATCTGGGTTCGGCCGTGCTGTTCTACACCATCTTCTTGCTGATGCTCTACGTTGCCACGGGACGATTCTCGTATGTCGTTATCGGCCTTGCGCTCTTAGCCGTTGGAGCCGTGGGCGCCTACAAGTTCCTGTCTCACGTTCAGGTGCGTTTCCAGGTTTGGGTCGACCCGTTTAAGGACGCCCAGGGCCAGGGCTACCAGATCGTCCAGTCGCTCTTCTCGCTTGCCGATGGCGGTCTGGTCGGTGTTGGTATCGGCAACGGCATGGCCAACAACATCCCTGTCGTCGAGTCCGACTTTATCTTCTCGGCCATCGGCGAGGAGATGGGCCTTTTGGGCGGCGGCGCCGTGCTCATCCTGTTTATGCTCTTTGCCGTGCGTGGCCTCACCACGGCTGCCCGCGCTAAATCCGACCTCGCCGCCTTTAGCGCCACGGGCCTTACGGCCGCCATCAGCTTCCAGGCCTTTTTAATCGTGGGCGGCGTTACCCGCCTGATCCCGCTGACCGGCGTCACCCTACCCTTTATGAGCCAGGGCGGTTCCTCGCTGCTGGCAAGCTTTATCATCGTCGCGCTCCTGCTGCGCGCCGGTGACGAAGCGACCGGACGCGAGGCCGAGCTTACCGGCACCGGCACTATGGCCGCCATCACCGATGATCAGGTCGCATCTGCCGCCGCCCCGACGGGCACGCGCTTTGCCACCTCGTCTTCCTACGGCAGCGGCAGCCATTCCGTCGGCTCGCGCATGCGCCGTCGCCTGCTCGACACGCCTGAATCCGGTGTGCTCGGCCGCGTTGCGCTCGCCAACCGTCTAACCCGTGCGGTGCTCGCCTTTACGGCGCTGTTCGCCATCCTTATCGGCAACCTCACCTATGTCCAGGTCATCAAGGCCAAGGACTATCAGGATATGCCGACCAACAACCACACTATCGCCCGCTCCAAGTACATCCAGCGCGGTTCCATCATCACGTCCGACGGCGTGACGCTGGCCGAGTCGCTGCAGCAGGAGGACGGCACCTACGTACGCTCCTACCCCAACGGCAACCTGGCAGCGCACGTGGTTGGCTACGTGAGCCAGCAGTATGGCACCACCGCCATCGAGAGTGTCATGAACGACACGCTCACCGGCTCTAAGGATTACTCCAGCTGGAACAACGCCATCGCTTCGCTCGCGGGCCAGACCCAGCCGGGCAACACCGCCAAGCTCACCATCGACTCGCGTATCCAGACGGCGGCCGAGCAGGCGCTCAAGGGCTTTAAGGGCGCTGTAGTGGTCATCGACCCGCGTACCGGTGCGGTGCTCGCATGCGCCAGCTCGCCCACCTATGACAACACCAACATCGACGCCCTGCTGCAGGCGGGCGGCGGCGAGGACGGCTCCATGTACAATCGCGCCATGGACGCGCTGTACACGCCGGGCTCCACGTTTAAGGTCGTTACGCTTTCCGCGGCACTCGAGACCGGCACCGCCAGCCTTACCAGCACCTACCAGGCGCCCGGCTCCATGGACATCGGCAACGCGCCGGTCACCAACTATGCCAACGAGAGCTACGGCACCATCAGCCTGCAGCAGGCCTTTGCCGTGTCTTCCAACGTCGTCTTTGGCCAGGTGGCAAACGAAGTTGGCGCAAACACGCTCGTGCAGTTTGCCAACGCCTTTGGCTACGGCCAAAAGCTCGGCCAAGACCTGACCTCCGCGGCCTCCATCATGGCCGACCCGTCGCTCATGACCGAGTGGGAGACCGCCTGGGCCGGCGCCGGCCAGCCTGTCGGCATGGACCACACGCCCGGGCCGCAGACCACCGTCATGCAAAACGCCGTGATTGCCGCCGCCATCGCTAACAGTGGCGTGGTCATGGACCCGTACTTTGTAGCCCAGGTACTCGCCCCGGACGGAACTGTGGTCAAGACCACGCAGTCCCGCTCGCTGGGTCAGGCCGTCAGCTCCGCCACGGCCGACCAGGTCAAGCAGGCCATGCTCGCCGTCGTCCAGTCCGGTACCGGCACCGATGCCCAGGTCCCCGGCGTCAAGGTCGCCGGCAAGACCGGCTCGGCCGAGACCGGCGGCACCAACGTCAACTCGATGTTCGTTGGCTTTGCACCTTACGATTCACCCACGGTCGCCATCTCGGTGGCCTTGGAGGATTACGACAAACACGACGTCAAGGCGGCCAAGATTGCCGGCATCGTCCTGACCGCGGCGCTCGCCGCACAGGGAGCGTGATGCCCATGATCGAATCGGACACCCGAGGCGCGCCGCGGCCGAAGAGTTAGCGGCAACGCGCCACACGGCCCCAGCGGCCACATCGTAGGTACTACACACATCGTTGAGCGAATAGTTATGTTAGGAGCAGGAATGGAACAGAGGGTCCTCGGGGGAAGATACCTCCTCAAGGATAAGGTGGGGACAGGCGGTATGGCGACCGTCTACCGTGCGCAGGACCAGGTCCTCGACCGCACGGTAGCCGTCAAGATCATGCTGCCGCAGTATGCTGGCGACGCAACCTTCGCCGCACGCTTTAAGCAGGAGGCCCAGGCAGCAGCCGGTCTCTCCTCCCCCTATATCGTGGGCGTCTACGATTGGGGCAAGGACGGCGACACCTATTACATCGTCATGGAGTACCTGCGCGGCACCGACCTTAAGAGCGGCATCAAGAGCCACGGCGCCCTCGACCCCAAGAAGGTCGCCCAGATCGGCTCGCAGATCAGCTCCGCGCTTTCGGTCGCCCACAAGCACGAGATCATCCACCGCGACATTAAGCCGCAGAACATCATGGTGCTGCCAGACGGCAACATCAAGGTGATGGACTTTGGCATCGCGCGCGCCAAGAACAGCCACCTCACGCAAGACAACAACGTGCTGGGAACCGCCCACTACGTCAGCCCCGAGCAGACCCGTGGTCAGGACCTCGGCCCCACCTCGGATATCTACTCGCTGGGCGTCGTGATGTACGAGTGCGCCACCGGCCGCGTTCCCTTTGACGGTGACGACGCTATCTCGGTCGCACTCAAGCAGGTCAACGAGCTGCCTATTCCGCCGAGCCAGATCAACTCCGGTGTCGACGCCGACCTTGAGCGCATCATCCTCAAGTGCATGGAGAAGGACCCGGCAAACCGCTTCCAGACCGCCGACGAGCTGCGTCAGGTGCTCAACAGCTACCTGTCGGGCCGTGCCGTCAACATCTCGGAGCCCACGCGCATCATCGGTGCCCCCGGTGAGCTGGGCGCCACCAAGACTCGCGAGCTTTCCGATCAGACGCGCGCCATGGTGCGTCCCGTCTCGGGCGTGAGCGGCCAGAATACCGCCCGTAGCTCGGTTTCGGGCTCCACCGGCTCCTACGAGGTCGAAAAGCCCAAATCCAACAAGAACAAGATCATCGCCGCCGTGGTGGCAGCCGTTGCCGTCATCGGTATCGTGGTGGCCTTTGCCACAGGACTCTTTGGCGGCGAGCAGGTCACCGTGCCCGATGTGCTAGGCAAGGACCAGCAGACTGCCGTCGAGCAGATCAAGGAAGCCGGCCTCGAGGTCGGCACCATCGACCAAAGCTACAACGACGATGTCGACGAGGGCAAGGTCGCCGAGCAGACGCCCAACGGCAACACCAAGAAGGCCAAGGGCACCAAGGTGAACCTGGTAATCTCCAAGGGCCCCAAGCCCTCCGAGAAGGTCGAGGTTCCCCGGCTGGTCGGCCTGACCAAGGACCAGGCAGAAGCCGCGCTGGCAAGCGTTGGCCTGAAGGGCAACGCCTCCGAGGAGGCCAACGAGGCCGATGAGGGCCAGGTCTTTGAGCAGGGCACCGAAGCCGGTAAGGAAGTCGAGAAGGGCACGACCATCTCGTACAAGGTCTCGAGCGGCCCGGATACCACGTCCGTCCCCGACCTGACCGACATGACCGAGGCCCAGGCGCGCAACGCCCTCGATATGGCAGGCTTTGGCGTCGACGTGAGCTACCAGGAGAACGACTCGGTTACCGAGGGCACCGTGATTAGCTGGAACCCCAGCGGCAAGCAGAAGCCTGGCGCCACGATTACCGTCGTCATTGCCAAGAAGTCCGGCAAAGCCAGCGTTCCGGGCAACCTGTACGGCAAGAGCATCTCCGCCGCCGTTACCGTGCTCAACAACGCCGGGTTCTACAACATCGCATTCTGCGATCAGAACGGTAACCCCGTGAGCGGCAACGAAAACGCCACCGTTACGGGCGTCTCCCCCACCGGCAAGCAGTCTACCGACAGCACGATTACGCTGACGGTTGCACTTTCTGGCTCGGGTTCGGGTTCAGGCACGAGCACGGGCGACGATTCCGGTACGACCAACTAGTCGCAACCCAACCGCTCATTACGGCTCTCGCCGCAAACATATTCGCTCACAGGCGCCCGCTTGCTCCCCCAGCAAGCGGGCGCTTCGTTTTTGACATGGCATGAACCAGAAGAGCCCGGCACCGTGGTGGTACCGGGCTCGATCAATCTCTGGTGTCCCCGGGCTGATTCGAAAACCCCCCCGCGGGGAAATTGGTGACGCGGGTGTCGACGGTCCGAATCCTGCCCTTAGACCAGAAGAGCCCGGCACCATAGCGGTACCGGGCTCGATATTCCTCTGGTGCCCCCGGGCGGATTCGAACCGTCGACACCCGCTTTAGGAGATATGATTTAATGCTACCCCCTACTATTCATCAAGCATCATTGAACACCATATAACCGCAGATAAACATAGCAGTTTGTGTCTTTTACCTCCGGTAGCTGCGCCTACGCTTTTACAAACATATTACTAACAGCTTTAGCTAAACTGCACTCAATGAATTGTTGAAAACTATTCAAAGAAACGGAGTGCAAAGATGTCAGAACAGCCACTAATTAGCGGAAGAGGCACGTGTTGGAAAGACAAGAGATCACCTAACACCTATCGCTATTATTTTTCCCTTGGGGTCAAGGACCCTAAGACAGGGCGTTACAAACGATCCCCAACTTATACGGTTCGTTGCAAGACTAAAACAGAAGCTAAGGCTGCAATGCAGGCCAAGCTGGCTGAAATCAACTCATCTGGCACGATCACTAAAACTAAAAAGCCCACTTTGCTTGCGTCCTACTGCTGGGCCTTTCATGAAAATAGGGACACCGAGCTTGCGCCAACGAGCTATGAAAGAGAAGCGTACGATTGCAGGCATATCGAAGACCTATTCGGTGCGTTTCAGACAATTGAGGGGCTAACTCCCGATCTAATCGAAGAAACATATGCCGAAGCTCGTCGTACGGGAAAATACAAACCATCTGAGCTTGTACGAATCAATGCGAAACTGCGCCAGATTCTGTCGAATGCAGTCGCAAAGAGAATAATTGACCGAAACCCCTGCGCTACCGTTCATGTTCGCAGACCACGCAACAAAAGAGAATCACTGACAATCGAGCAAGTAGCTACCCTATGCACACATCTTCAACACATTGAGCTCACCGCCGAAGCTGTTGGTACGCTAGTACTAGTGTATACGGGTATGCGAAAAGGCGAGATGCTGGGCCTCGAATGGCGCGATTGGGACCCTGCCAATAAAACCTTGAAAATTGACAGGCAGTACACCAACGATCATGAACTGAGGGCACCCAAGTCACAAGAAAGCCAACGCAAAATCCCCGTTGGAGAAACCCTGGCCGAACGTCTTCAATCATGGTCAGCCATACAAAAAGAGCTCCTGGCCTCTCTGGGGCTGTCCCAGACTGGCAGCACTCCCATCATTAGCGATATTGCTGTCGAGCAAGGGGTCCCTACTGTCTGTCACATGAAGAACTACATCTTCAACCATTGGTTTCGCGATTTCGCAGTTAGCTGCAATCTTGGAATCTATGAGCCGAATAATTCGACTGGCGGAAAACTATATAAGGGCATCTGCCCGCATCAGCTCAGGCATTGCGTAAGCACTTTTATGCTGGCGAACGGATCGGACGTTAGAAGCGTGCAAGGTATTCTTGGCCACGCGGACCCCAATATCACGCTCAAAACGTATACAAGCCTCGTTCAACAATCAGAAATAAAAGCAGTTAAAGGCTACGAAGACTTCATCAACGCCTATATACAGAGAAGCGAGAAATAGCATGTTTTTCATTCATCGTTTTATTCATAATATTACGGTACTATAATACTATTTCCGCAGGTAGATGCTATATTTGATTGACAACTAATGAGTTTTAATACATGCTAAAGCTGTCAGATGGCTACGCATGTAGTCATAGAAACCGGCCCCCCAAGTGCTTATGAACCTGGTAAGTCTTACAAGCACAGGGAGGGCCCTCATTGAAAGGATAGCTCATCATGGCTACTCCAAAGATTAGCACTCAGGCGTCCACACCGACTTTCCCCACTGGTGCCGCTCAGTGCGATCGGTTGCTCCGCGTTAACGATATCCGCGAACTCACTGGCTGGAGCGAAAACACCGCACGCAAATTCATGCGCGAGTCCGGCAAGCTCATCCAAATCCATCGCTCGAATTACATGTTTGAAAGCTCGTTTTATGAGCTTTTCAAGCAGCTTGAAGGTCGGACCGCCCACCTTGACTAGGTGGTAAACATGAGCGAGCTACCGTCGATTTCCGACAAATTTTCCGATGATGTTACTGAGCAACGAGAGATTAGAAGGAAAATGGATAACGCGAATTATATTTCGGTGCCCGACTGGGCGTGTTGTGCCACCACTGTCGCTGCCGAGCGCCTCATCCTCGGCCTCGTATGGAAGCTTGGAAATCCTTCCAAAAACAAACGAGCCATGGGCTTTTACGCAAAAAGCAAATGGATTGAGGAGCGCTACCACCTAAGTAAGAACACGATCTCCCGGGCCTATACCTCTTTGAAGAATAAGGGGTTTATTCAAAAAGCGGGTGATGGCAGCTGGATGCTTAATTACGCTGCAATCTACCGCGCCGCGATCGAAAACGCTTGGGAGCCCCCGAAATCTTAAGTCCACAGACCGACTATCGACGTGGGCTTCTGTCAAACAACCGAGTTAAAAACCACTGAGCCAGAATCCGCTTCAATAGAAGAGGATTCTGGCTCAAATGATATCCGGCCGTTCGCGCAGCGATGTCCACCGCAATCTGGCAAGAATCGAGGACGGGGAAACCGTCATCGAGGTCGTGAAGGTCGGTAATCGCCAGGCGTCTACAAAAACATGCCGCGGATGTAAAATGAAACAGGGTCGAACCGAAACAGTTCCCGGACAATTGGCGTCCGGCCAGACACTTCGATTCGACCCTTTTTCATGCCCGCATCTAAAACAATCCCATAATCATTCTCGACATCTTTAACGCCATCACTCTCCCGCCACCAACACGTCGTAGGTGCCATTTTCAACGAATCGATATGGCCGTCCATTCATGGTCTTTAAGGCGCGTGATACCATGAAAACGTGCGGTATTTCTCCAACCGAAAACCTGCGTGAATGCATGACTTGAGACGCCTTTTAGAACTCACCGATTGCAGGGCGAACACAAATCAACAGCGGCCGTGCATTGTTCCCAGCCATATGGCATGGCGGAGCCATGCCCGTTGTTGATTGGAGTGCCGCACCATGGCAGACGAGAAGAAAATCAGGGAGATCTACGGCGTGAAGTCCGTCCTCGATGAGGCCGCCGAGCGAATCGAGGCGACGTGGCGGGAGAAGCTGCTGCGCGAGACGGGCGACCTCAGAACCGAGAACGCGTTACTCAGGGCCCAGCTCGACGAATTCAACCGCAAGCTCGTCGAGGCGAGAGACCGGAACGAAAGACTTGAGGCCGACGGCAATGAGCGGGTCGCCTTTATCGAGGAGAAGTTCGAGCTCGACACCGCGAGCATCGAGCTCGAGAACAATGAGCTCCATGCCGCGAGCGTCAGATACCTCGCCGATGCCAGGGAGCTCAGCAGGCAGGTCGTCCAGCTCCACGCCGAGGCTGAGGCCATGTCCGATGAGATCGAGCGTCTGCGCGTCGAGCGTGACGCCGCGTTGAAAGCCCAAGCCGAGCTGAGCGATGCGCTCCTGGCCCAGCGCGACCTGACGGCCGAGGTCGCCGCCCTCAAGGACCGCCTTGCTGTAGCCGAGCAGCGGGCAGCTGTGGCCGAGGCCAAGGTCGAGGTCATGACCCAGATGAAGGGCGAGTAGCCCCGTGCTTCTCCTGTCGGGCTGCTGATTTCTAGAAACCTTCTAGAGCGCTTCTAGAAGGTTCCTAGAACCGGGCGCAGCATCTTCGATCGGCACGATGCCTTGGTAGATAAGGCGATGCTTGGCGTCGCACCATTTGTCACCGTGGTAGTGACCGAAGAACCAGACGCGGTAGCCGAGCCGTCCGTCGAGCTCGCTAAGGAATCGTTGCAGCCGGTCGCCTCGATACTCGCGCCCACGCTCGCGACACAGCCCCTCAGCAATGGCGGCAGGCGCCTCGTGAGTCACAACACAGTCGACCTTCCAGCCCACGCGGTCGAGCGAGGAGCGGCAGTGTTCCGTCTCTTCCTCGCTCGGCATCTCCTCGGGCCACCAGCTCCTCCCCTCCCTGCGATACTGCCTGTCGTTGCTCGCGGCACCGCCCATGGCAAGGACCGTGAGCCCGTCGATATCGAACACCTCTCCACGCATCAGGTGCAGCACGTGCGGTCGCGCCTCATGGACGAGCCCGCCGTTCCACTCCCGCACCGGCAGCCCAGCCAGGGCGTGGTGGTTCTCATGGTTGCCGTCTACGAAACACGTGGTCCAGGGCTTCGACTCGAACCAGTCGAGCCAATACCTCTCAGCATTCGAGCCGTCCCAGACAAAGCCGAAGTCGCCGGCCACGATCACCGCGTCATCGCGCGTCAGGGTCCGGCCCAACGGCCAAGACCTGAAGGCGAACCTGCTGGCCCCGTACTCGGCCCTGCCGTGCACGTCTCCTGTCACATAGACAGCCATCAGTACGCGCCCCACGGCAGGAGTTTGTCCCCGAGCCTCACGATCCGGTCATACAGCGCCGTGTGCCGTTCGTCCGGGTTGCCGTCTCGGTGAAAATGGCCGTAATACCAATGTTTATAGTCCAGGCGGTCCTCAAGCTCGTCGAGGAATTCGGTCAGCCGGTCCACATCAGGGCGTTCCCAGCCTGGGTCCGGGTAGAGCGTCGGCGAGAGCATGCGCGTCGGGCAGGTATGGGTGATGACGCAGTCGACCTTCCAGCCGACCTCGTCGAGCTTTGTCCGCGCGGTATCGAAATCGCGCTCGTCCGGGAGCTCCTGAGGCCACCAGCTGGAATACGGCACGCGGTATTCCCTGTCCACGCTCGTGGCACCGCCCATGGTGAAGACCGTCGATCCGTCGAGCTCGAAGACCTCGCCGCGCGTCAGGCGCCGAATGGGCGAGGTGTCCGACAGGCGCTGCGTCAGCCCGCCATGCCATAACTCCATGGGGCGCTCCGCCCAGTGATCGAAGCGCTCGTGGTTGCCGTCGACGAACAGTACCGTGTAGGGGCGCGACTCCAGCCAGGTGATATCGGCGCATTCCTCGGCAGAGAAATCCCACGGAAAGCCAAAGTCGCCGGCGACGATGAGATAGTCGTCGCCGGTAAGACTGTCGCCAAGCTCCCAGTCGCGGAGCTTTTGCATGTCGAGCCCACCGTGGATGTCGCCCGTCACATAGACTGTCATCGAATCGCCTCTTCCCTCTTGTACGCCGCCAGCTCGCGCTCGACCTGCCTGTCGCCGGTCTCGTTGACCCACCACGGCCATTTCACCCGGCCGCACGGCTCGTCGACTCCGGCGAACCATTTCCTCAGCTCGTCGAGGCTCACCGGGGAGTGCCCGTTGGCATCGCAACCGACGTCGTAGCGCAGAAGGCCCTGCTTGCGGTTGAACTCGTTGTACGCGCCGCCGCTGCTGTGGATGTGCCCGTGGAGGTGCCACGATCCATGGTTCATGCCCTGCCAGTCGGCCATGGGGTAATGGCTCAGGACGATCTTCTGCCCGTCGATCTTGAGCACGCAGATCGGCGGCTCCACGGTGAAGGCGGCCGCGACCGCCGGCTGGGTCCAGTCCTTGTCGTGGTTTCCCGGGACGAGGTGGATGCGCCTGCAGGCAATCCGCTTGCGCAGCCCGTAGGCGTCCTGGGCGGTCATCTTGAATGAGAAATCCCCCAGGATGTAGAGCTCGTCGTCCACGGCAACCTTGCCATTGATGTTGTCGACGATGGCGTCGTTCATCTGCCAAATCGTCTCCCACGGGCGGTCGGTGAACTTCAGCACGTTCTCATGCCCGAAGTGGGTGTCGCTGGTAAACCAGATCATATTTATGTCTCCTTCTGTCGCTAAAAAACGTTCTCCTTCGAGGTCAGGAGACGTTTTATGAGCGACATGAGGTGCATATCCCTCATGTTTCAAGCTCCAATCTGTCGGGTTTGCCCAACTAAAAGTTTACGCCCACGCGCCCACGCGCGAA
>CAJMRI010000015.1:0-48857 GCA_905215905.1 uncultured bacterium
GATCCGGTCCGACCGGGCCGTGCGGCAAGGAGATATATTGCCAGACCGGAGGGGCCCCGGGGGCGGGAATCGCGCACTCCATATTTTGTTCACAAATGAATAGGTCCCTCAGTCGCATCACTGAGGTTAAAACTGAAGCATTGGCTTCTGATATTGGCGATGACCAGCTGGTTTATAGGTGTTAAGGCATCGGTCATCTCTGGAGCGCCACTTTACTCCAAAAGCATCAGCTATTTGTTTCCCGTCGGTAAAAGGCAGGTTTTGTTCGCCAAGCGTTCTTATATATAGAGAAGTTCGGGTTCGAACCCGTGCACCGGCAACAAAAAAGCGACCAGCCGGAGCCGATCGCTTTCTATTCTATGCTGGATCATCCAGAGGGCGCTTCCGAACTCATTTTCTCGCTGCCATTCATGCTTTCGAAGCATCGTTCGACCTCCACAGCCTCATGTTTTGAGGATCTGCCGTGTTTATCACTGTTATTAATGAGTGTGTGGAAGTGATCCTCACACAGATACGTGCGATCCGCCAGAGAACTGAGAAGCATCTCTCTGCAGCCCTCGTTGCCTATCCTCGCATCTCTCAGGTCCTCCGGAAATTCACAAGCAGTCTTAGGGTCAATTTGTTTCCGTTTTCAGAGACTTGTTTGAGAGTTTTTAAAGACAGTTCAAAACAATAAGTGAGACACCATAAAGCAGAGCAAGATGTGCCGGATAGAAAATGTAGAAGAAATATTTGAGCTTCAGCCCTCGCTTACCATTATAAAGATTGATAAGCAGCAACGAAACGACCGCGGCAGCAACATCAGGATTAAATACACTAGCTGTAGCAAACTCAAATCCGCCGCCAACTATATGGCATGACGAAAGGAGCACTGCACATACTGCAGCAAAGAACATCTTGGCCTTGCTGTCGTGGAATAAATAGAATGCAGCCACAAGCATAATGCCATACACACCGCCATCTAGTTTAGTGTATTCAGCTGCCAGTGCTGTCAAAACAATCAGAGCAGTTTCTGCGATGTATCTTTTCCGTTTTGAAAGACTTTGTATCTTTTCCAGAACAATCAAAAAGACCAAGGAAAGCAGGAGCTCACACATAACATTTTGTTGCCGAAGGTCAAATAGTTGCCCGGTTTGGACGAAATCGTATATGGGCTCCGCAATGATTGCGAAGACAAGCATATTTCGCAGGTACTTCTTTAAGTCATGAGTATGCAAAAATCCCTCAACCATCAAAAAGCAAAATAAGGGAAATGCAATTCTGCCAAGAACATGAAGCACATCCGAAGCCTCGCTTAGAATCGCCCACTGTTCGTCTGATATCTGACTGTACGATGCGTGAGTCATGATTCCATTGGTCAGGACGATCCTGCTTACATGATCGAGAACCATCGAAATGGCTGCTATTATCTTTAATGTGCTGCCGCTAATTCCGTATCTATTTGTTTTCATTTCGTATTCCTTACTTTGGGTGGGCCGTCAGGGGTTCAGCCTGCTCCGCAGGCTGCCGCTGCGGCGCTTCGCGCCTTGCGCGCTGCGCTGGCAAACGCTCACGCGTTTACTCAGCTCCGCGCCCTTTCGGGTTCGAACCCGCGTCGCGGCAACAAAAAAGCGGCCGACATCCGCCAGTCGCTTTTCCATTCTATGGTGGGCCGTCAGGGGTTCGAACCCTGGACCTTGGGATTAAAAGTCCCCTGCTCTGCCAGCTGAGCTAACGGCCCGCGGGTGGCATTGTACCACGGTCTGGGACTATTCCCAACTCCATTGGCCGTTCTGGAAAATCACAACTTCACGTCCATCAGGCGTAATGCCCGTAATATCGATGTCGTCCGTGCCAATCATAAAATCGACGTGCGTGCTCGAGACGTTAACGCCATGCTCCAGGAGCTCTTCCTTGGACATGTCATACCCACCCTCGATGCATTCGGGGAAACCGACACCTAGCGCGAGATGGCAGCTAGCGTTCTCGTCATAGAGCGTATCGTAGAACAGTACGCCACTTTCGCGGATCGGCGTGTTCTTGGAGATGAGCGCGACCTCTCCCAGGTGAGCAGCGCCCTCGTCAGTATCGATGATGCTCGCAAGCGTCGCCTTACCCACGCGGGCATCGTAGTCCACTACGCGGCCCGCCTCGAACTTAATCCAAAAATCGTCAACCTTGTTACCGTGGTGAACGAGCGGCATAGCCGAATACACGATACCGTCGGCACGCATACGATCAGGCGAGGTGAAGACTTCCTCGGTGGGAATGTTGGGGAAGAAGGGGTGTCCATCGGGTGTCTTGCCCTTGCCGCCGGCCCACTCGTGACCTTTCGTCATGCCAATCGTCAGATCGGTTCCATTTGCCGAGGTGTAATGCAGGTAGTCGAAACGATTGTCGTTCAGGAAACGCAGGTTCTTTTCGAATGCGGCGTCATGGAGTTCCCAGTCGCTCTCTGGGTCCTGGCCATCGGCGCGCGCGGTGTGCAGAATCGCATTCCACAGCTTATAGATTGCAACCTCATCGGCGTCTCCCGGGAACACCTCGTGCGCCCAAGCCACGACCGGAGCGCCGGCGATGCACCACGGATTGATGTTGTAATCCAGTCCACGGCGGAAAACTTTGCATTGCGTATTCCTCGCCTTGGATGCCGCGGCCGGCTTGGCTGGATCGATGCCCTTGAGGGCCGCAGGATCCGCCCCCTCGATAAAGACAAAGCAGGCACCATCCTGGGCCAGGGAATCCAGCTGCATGCGCTTCCACTCGGGTGTCTGCTCAAAATAGCTTTTCTCGACATGCTCGTACGTGAGCCTCGTCACGGCATCATCGGCCCAAATGACCGTCACGTGGCCAGCCCCGGCGGCATAAGCCTCCGCGACCACCACGCGGGCAAAGGATGCGCACTCGACCGGAGACTGAACGACAACCTCCTGGCCGGGCTTGACGTTTACGCCCTTGCGGACAACCAAGCGCGCATAGTTTTTAATCTTGGGCTCCAGGGCCTTCATGCCCTCCAGAGCCTCTTCGACCGTCAGGGCAGCTCGAATCATGTGCCACTCCATCTATCTATAGAACAGTAAAAAGGCGCGCCGCAAAAACGACGCGCCTTATATCTTAGCGATAAGTATGCATGCAAACGCTACTTCTTCTTGGAGTCCTTCTTGTCCTCCTCGGCAGCTGCGCGCTCGATAAGAGCGTTGAGCTTGTTCTCGGACATGCCCTCGGCCTGCGCGCGATACATGTTACGCAAGGGACGAATACGAGCGAAGTCGTAGATAAAGTCACCCAGGATGATGACATAGGACAAAACGATGCCGACCATCTGAACAGGACTGGACACCGTGCCGCCGGGAGCGAAGTAGAGCGAAGCCCCGATTGCCACGACGAGCACCATGCCGATAGCGAGCACAGCCCACCAAATACGGCGGCGCTTGGTGTAGTCCTCATCCTGCTTGAGAAGGATATTCGACACCGTGTAGATGCGGTCCTCCTTGGCGCGCTGCTTAGCCTTGCGGGCGCGCTTCTCCTCTTTAGAGAGGCCCTCGAGGTTCTCGCCCTTCTCGAGCTCTTTGCGGCGTGCCTTAGACGAAGCCGGCACGACGCGGACAGAGCTCGCTGCCTGACGGGCAGGCTTAGCAGATGCGGCGGACTTGCGCGCAACCCCGGTAACCTCGTGGGATTGCGTGCGCTTGTTCGTGGCGCTACGGGTACTCACTTATGCGTTCTCCTTCATGCTTGTGAACTGGGAGCCCGTGATGATCTGGAAGGCCTCGCGATAGCGCTCGGACGTGCCATCGATGACCTCGGCGGGCAGGTGCGGGGTCTCCCCCGTCATATCCCAGTTGGCCTTGAGCCAATTGCGGACGAATTGTTTGTCGTAGCTGGGCTGGATCTTGCCCTCCTCGTAGCTGGCAGCAGGCCAGAAACGGCTGGAATCGGGCGTGAGGCACTCGTCGATCAGCGTGACCTTGCCATCGATGACACCAAACTCGAACTTGGTGTCGGCAATGATGATGCCACGGGTCGCGGCGTACTCGGCAGCGGCCTTGTAGATCTTGAGGGAAAGGTCACGAATCTGCGTGGCGATATCCTCGCCCACGATCTCGCAGCAACGCTCGAACGAGATGTTCTCGTCGTGGTCACCAATCTCGGCCTTCGTGGACGGCGTGAACAGCGGCTCGGGAAGCTTGGAAGCCTCGGTCAGGCCCTCAGGCAGCTGGATGCCGCAGACGGTGCCGTTCTCGTCGTAGGTCTTCTTGCCCGAACCGGTCAGATAGCCGCGGACGATGCACTCGATAGGAATCGTTTGGGCCTTTTTAACCAGCATGGCGCGGCCAGCGAGGTAGTCACGATACTCAGCAAACTCCTCGGGGAAATCCGCCGGGTCGATGGAAACGAGATGGTTGGGGACGATGTCGGCAAACTTATCGAACCAGAATGCCGAGATGCGGTTGAGCACCTCTCCCTTAAACGGAATCTCGTCGGGAAGAATGAAGTCGAACGCAGAAATGCGGTCGGTGGCGACCATCAGCAGGTTTTCACCGGCATCGTAGATATCACGAACCTTGCCACGGGAATCCGGACGACGCTCCATCGTTGTCACGTGAGTCACTCCTTACCAAAATACGACAGTAATGCGGGTTCTTTCCCGCACGTTTTCGCAAACTCGGAGCGGCAGGGACGAAACCCCTCCTTCACCGAATAGCGAAAAGCTAGTGCTCCATTGTAGTAGATGCCGCGTCCGCCGTGTGCTCGCGAGGCAGATGAATCGTAAAAGTCGTACCCTTTCCAAGCTCCGACTCCACGGAAATGTAGCCATGATGTCGCTCGACGATCTGTTTAGTCACGGCGAGGCCCACGCCCAGACCGCCCGCCTCACGGGCACGGCTGGCATCGGCGCGCCAAAAACGGCCGAAGATGCGCGACAAGTCATCCTTGGCAATACCGATGCCGGTATCAGAAACGGCGACGCTGACGTGTTTGCGGTCGCTGAGCACCGACACCACAACCCAACCGCCCTCGGGGGTGTAGCGCATGGCGTTGCTCATGAGGTTGATGACGCATTGCGTGATCATATCGGGGTCGGCCTCGACGACATCGTCGTGACCTTGGGTCTCGTCTGCAAAGCGCAAGCGCAGATCGCGGTCGACAAACAGGCGCTCCTGGGCGTTGACGATGGAGCGCACGAAGGGAACCATGTCTACCGGCTCAAGGTTGAGCGGCGCCGTGCTGTTTTCCATGCGCGACAGGTCGAGCATCTGCTGCACCAGACGGGCCAGGCGACGCGTCTCGGATGCGACGGTTTCCAAATGCTCATCGTCGGTGGGATACACGCCGTCCTGCATGGCCTCGACCGTTGCAAGCATGGCCATAAGCGGCGTGCGAAGCTCGTGCGCGACATCCGAGGTCAGACGCTTTTCGTGTTTCATGTCCTTCTCGAGCGAAGTGGCCATCTCGTCAAAGGTCTCACCCAGCTGATCGATTTCGTCATCGCCGCGCAAGCCCGTGCGAGCGGACAAATCGCCATCGCGAATTTGTTTGGCCGTGCTGGTAATACGATGAATCGGCTTGGTGAGCATACGCGACATGAACGATCCGATAACGACCGAGATACAGACGGCCACAACCGCGGCAAGGGCCATGGCGTTAAAGGTCTTCTCTCTAAACGCAGAATCTGCCTTGGTGAGCAGAGCATCGGAGCCGATGGCCCATAGCTTTACCTGTCCGACATGCTGGCCGGAAGGCGTTATGATTTCGACATTGGCCACGCTATCGGAGTCGGTGGGCGCCGACGAAACCGGGCTATGCGAGGCCTTTTTACCGCTCGAGCTGCGAGACGCCGATTCGCTCTCGCGCACATCGGCAGTCGCACTTGCCGAAGGCCACGAGTCGTCATAGACAACAACGCCCTTTTTATTGACGACCTGCATGCCCAAATCGTCGGACACCAAACTCGATGTCGCGACCGTGCGCAGCTCGCCCGCAGTCCAATTGCCGTTTTCCTCGTACGACGTCGCAAGCTTTTCGGCTGCGGAATTTGCGATTTCGACGATATTGGAGCGCGTGTAATCCGAAAAGACCGTGCCCCACACAACAGAGACAACGCCCACCAGCACCAATACCGTCATGAGCGACGTCAGGGCAAAAGCCAAGGCCATGCGCGAGGGATAGCTCATCGTTGGCCGTGAATCGGAACGAGGCGTGTTCCAGCTAGCCTTGGAACCCGCCTCGTTCTCCTGCTTATGCTTTTGCCCGATTTCAAAGCGCGCAGGTGTCATATGTGATTTCCTTTATTTCTCGTCCGACTTATCGTTCTTGGTCGGAGCCTCAAAGCGGTAGCCGACACCGTGAACGGTGTAGAGCCACTTGGGCTTCTTGGGATCATCGCCCAGCTTGGCGCGAAGGTTCTTCACGTGGCTGTCGATGGTGCGCTCATAGCCCTCAAAGTCGTAGCCGAGAACCTTCTCAACCAGCTCCATACGGTTGTAGACACGACCGGGATGACGAGCAAGCGTGGTGAGCAGCTTAAACTCGGAAGCGGTCAGGTCCACTTCCTTGCCCTCGACCAAGATCTTGTGGCCCGAGATATCGATGACCAGATCGCCGAAGTCGAGTACCTCGACGGCGGGCTCGTCGGCTTGATGGGCACGGCGGAACAGAGCGCGAACGCGGGCGACGAGCTCGCGCGGCGAGAACGGCTTGATCAGATAGTCGTCGGCGCCGAGCTCAAGACCGATAATACGGTCCTCGATCTCACCCTTGGCGGTAAGCATGATAATGGGCACATCCGAGGTATCGCGGATAGTGCGGCAAACGCGCTCACCGGGGATCTTGGGGAGCATAAGATCGAGCACAACCAGGTCGAACTGGTGCTTCTCGAACTCCTCGATCGCGGACTGGCCGTCGCCGACGCCCACAACCCAGTAGCCTTCGCGCTCGAGATAGGCAGCGACGGCGTCACGGATTGCCTTCTCATCCTCGACCAGCAGAATCTTTTTTGCATCTGAAGCCATAACACGGCCCCCCTGTCTCAATTAGCTAAGAACAAGCCCATTTTAACGCACCTGAGCCCGCCGGATGCCGCTATGACGCGGCAGCTCGGCGGGCGGTACTCACAATTACAACGCGTTTATTCCCCTGTTGGCGCCTTTTTAACCCCTCTAAGCTTAAAGAGAGAATAGGCGTGCAGTGACCGTCTCTGGTATACCCTGGCTGTTGCGCACCGTGGCGTACGTAAGGAATGGGTCCGATTTTCCCGCCGTAGCTGGATAATCGCCATACTCCAAAGCGCGGTCGGGCGACAGCAGCGAGCCATAGGTCTTGGCAGAGGTGTCGATCAGGAAATGCGACGCCTGCACCTTAACAAGGTATTTATTCTTCTTGCCAGCCGCACATGCGAGCGGCTCGCGTGACAGGAAGAGGTACGGCCCTCCCTCATTACCGATATACGTGCCCATATTGCCCAAGCTGCCCACGCCACTATAGGTCGCCTCGATAGAAAACACGAAGGTATCGCCCATATATACGGCCTCGAAAGGCGAGACTGACGAGGGAAGGACTAGCTGGGCACGTTTGGTGTTGTTGCCGTCGGTCAGATCGATTGCCGTTATGCCGTAGTAGACACCCTCGTCGTTGCGGACACGCGGCGAGATGGTCAAAATGCCGTCGCTCGCACGCGGGGCCGATGCAAAGCGGCCCGTCGATTTCCAAATTGTCTCGGCCTTGGATTCATCAAGCGAGCGACGATAGCAAAACGAATCACTACTCGTTTTATTGCCGCCTGCCGAAGGCATTTTATACCAGATGACTGATGATCCGAACGCCGTAAACAGTGGCGGATCATAGTCCTTGCCACCCCGATCGAGCTCAACCACGTCGCCAGAGAGCGAAGCGCCCGACAGATTTTGAGCGTAGAGCTTCCACGATGAACTGGCAAAGTTCATCTCAACCCACGCAAACACGCCATCGCCGGCGCGGACATCGTAAAACGAATACCCCGCACCTTCGATAGGATCCTCGATGAGCGTCGTGAGCGAGCCGTCGCCCAAGTTGAGCACGCCAAGCGTGTTGGCATGCAGCGCAGACGCCGGGGCCATCATCGCCGCGGCGTAATCGCCGTCGCAGTAGTACAGCAGCGTACCCAAGGGCAATGTCCATGTCGCCATGGGCTCAAGATCGATATCGACGGCCTCATACTCATCCGTAATCGAGACAATCTTTGAGTCGTCTTTGATAACCTGCGGCTCGCCGGCGGCGTCGTCGCTGGTACCCGTTTTCTTTGAGCATCCGGCAAACACCGTGGCAGCGCCCGCGGCAGCCCCTCCGAGCACAAAGCCGCGGCGCGATATTCCGTTCTTGATCTGGTCGGCGATACTCATTAGGCGATCTCGGCGCGAGCGGCCTCGATAGCGCGCGTGAGCTGATCGGCGCAAGAAGTCTTTTTCATACCGCAGGTATTACCAGCGAGAACCTCGATGACGCGATCGGCAGGAGCACCCTCGACCAGCTTAGAGATAGCCTTGAGATTGCCGTTGCAGCCACCGGTAAACTCGACGCCCACCACCTTGTTGCCGTCATCGGACAGGTCAAGGTGGATATTGCGAGTGCATACGCCCTGAGGCTTGTAATCAAAACTAATCATTGCGTTCCCCTCTCGTAAAGCAATTTCAGACGTCTATTATCCCCGTCCGAACCGATAAAGTATCGCGGGCACCGATTCAACATTCCCCAATGCGCAAACCGGCGGTAGCAATACTAGCAATCTGCTTCCCGAGCGTGGACTTTTCGTTTCTCTTGATACATGTTGTGGTCAGCGATGTGGTAAATCTCGGTCAGCGTATAACCGGGTGCCTCTGCCGTCGCGACGCCAAACGACGCACTGACCGTCAGCACCTCATCGCTCGCAGCAGCAAGGCTGAGGCGAAGATCTTGCACTACTTCACATGCGGATTCGCGATCGGTGTGAGGGCAAATCAGCAAGAACTCGTCGCCACCAATGCGCATAGGCACAAATTTCTCACCTGCCGCCCGCCTCAATACAGACGCCGTACGCCGTAGCAGTTCATCGCCCATTTCGTGACCGTAGAGATCGTTGGTACGCTTGAGGAAATTGCAGTCCATCATGATCACACTCACGGGCAGGGACTCGTTCACCAGGTCGTCGCCAAGGGACTCAAGGTAATTTCTATTGCGAAGTCCCGTCAGCTTGTCCTGGAAAGAAAGCTCCTCGGCGCGCTTTGTCATCGAGATGTTATGCGTTGCCACGACGACCGATTCCAGTCGACCCCGCTCATCGCGGCGCTGTGGAACAACCTGCAGCGAATACCACGTACCTCGGCAGTCTCGTACCTCGGCATCCAAGTACGGCACGCCCTCCATACGATCCCGAAGCGTCTTTATATCTAAGAGCTCCATGACCGCCTCGCGACTTTCGGGACTCACAATGTCTCGGCAAACCGTTGCAAAAAAGTCATATGCCTCGGAGTGCTCGGCAAATATCTTCGCCACCGATGGCGACATGTTAATCCCCTCGATCTCAAGCGTGTCGAGATGCAACAGGAGGGTCGACTCATACGTGGTACTGATGGCATTGATGATGCCGAGCTGCTTGTCCTTTTCGGCCAAATTGCGACGATCGGCGACGATACGCACCGACAGCACTACAACCAAAAACACCAGGAACGCCAGTACGCCGGCAGTGATAAATGAAATCCTGCCCGACATGACCTCAGATTTGGGATAGAGCGCAAACAGGCGATAGTCCTTATACGCCGCACGCACGGCATACCAGGTACTTCCCCGATATTCGACACGTGATAAGCCTTCGTCTTTCCAATCAATTCCGCTATCGGCAAGAAGCCGGGCGAGAGCTATATCGACGGTCGAATCGTTTGAAGAAACGATTTGTGCATCGCGCATCACGAACACCGTTGGGCTCTGATGGAATGTGTTGTTCACGAGCACGTCGGCGATCGTATACGAATAATCATCGGCGGGCTCGGGCGCAAGCGATCGATACCCCAGCGCTACGCCATCACCGTACGGAACAACACTCACGGCAAAGTCGACATCTCGACGCTCTACGACCGTCGAGTAGGACACTTTGGAGCCTCGGTACATCGATGCGACCGACGAACAGGCAAGCTCCTCTCGCCACAGCATCAGCGGATCGCGACCGTCGATATCGTAATGAGCGGCCATATGACCGTCGGCGTCCATGACCAACATTCCCGAAAGGTGCTCGGTATGAACGTACTCCTCGACGAGGTCATCGTTGACTTCAACGTGATCAGGTGGCAAGAACGTCGCAAACGACTCGAGCGCGGCATCCAAATTGTGCGTCGCCTCGGTTTTTCTTCCCTGTTCATATCGGTCATATTTTTCGCAGGCGTTTTTTAAAAACACCATGGTTTCCTGGCCAAACCCAAGCGTTTTATCGAGACAGCGATGCGTGCCGACCACATACAGCAGACCCAACAAAGCAGCGCTGGCCACAACGCAGATAGCCGCGGTGACTAATGCCTTTCGGCGTAAGCGGTGCTCATCATTTGTCATGATTCCGCTCCTTGCCCGTCCGTCGTCGCCCCCGCCTTGTACTTGCCCACAATGCGCTCAATCGTGCCATCTCGATCCATCTCGAACAGCACGGTATTGAGGTTTTTGACGTACTCCCCCTCATAGCCGTCCTTAAACGCGACGCCAAGGTCAACCGTCATAACGTTGTCGGCAAACACGCGATAAACACCGGGATACTGCGCGACGAGCCGGTCGAGCGATTGGACGTCCGCCATCCAACAGTCAACATAACCTTTGACCAGGGCAGCTTTGCAGAGTTCGGCGGAGCCATATGATTTGATGTGCACATCCGGCGAGATCCCTAGGTCCCCGGCAAGCAATCGGCGTTCACTCACCGAACCCGCAATCACCGCAATGGTCTTACTTCCATCGAGATGTGCCAAGGACTTGATGCCACTCGTTTTCTTGGCGGCAACCGAGACCGTCACGGTTAGATACGGCTCGGTCCAGTAATACTTATCCTCGCGATAACAGAGAGAATAGTCACACCACAGGCAATCGATATCACCGTTTTTGAGCAGCCGGTCGCGATCGTTCCAGTCAATATCGACAAACTGTGGCTTGAGCCCCGCACGCTTGCAGGCCTCGCGGGCGATGTCGATATCGATACCGGCGTAATCGCCCGTGGTATCGACATACACATAGGGGTCGTTATCCGTAACGCCGATTTTGAGCACCGGGAGATCTCTATCGGCTTCATTCGAGGAGGAAGAACTGCTTCGAACGGTATACGTCAGGGCGCCCGCACAGACGGCAACAAGGAGTATGAGCGTAAACGAGACGATGGTGGCCCGCTTGATGCGTCTGGGCACGTGCCCCCTTTCATCGAAACAGCAGTCGGAGTTCATTTTATTACCCGGGCGCATATGCGACAGTAAAAAAGCGCCTCGCCCAAGACGGGCAAGGCGCCAAAGGTTGAAATGCATCCGCAAGCGGTCGAATTAGGTTAACCCTACTCGAAGCTCAGCTGCTCCAGGCGATCGAAGACCGTATCGATGCGGGTGAGGAAGTCCCACGGATCAAAAATCTCGTCGAGCTTCTCCTGGCTGACGGTGCAGCGCGGATCGGCCTCGAGACGCTCCTTAAAGGTGGGGCCAGAGACACAATCCTGCACCTCGTGCCAGGTGGCCATGGCGTTCTCCTGCACAATGGCGTACGCATCCTCGCGGGTGATACCCGTATCGACGAGGGCAAGCAGGACCTTGGAGGAGAAGATGAGGCCGCGGGTCTTGTTGAGATTGGCCATCATGCGGGCCGGATACAGCTGCAGGCCGTCGATAACGCGAATGAGGCACTGGAACATATGGTCAAGCGCGATGAAGCTATCGGCCTGGGCGACACGCTCGGCGGAAGAGTGCGAAATGTCGCGCTCGTGCCACAGGGCGACGTTGTCGAAGGCGACCTGGGCGTTGGACTTCACGACGCGCGACAGACCGCAGACCTTCTCCATGGTGATGGGGTTGCGCTTGTGCGGCATGGCGGAGCTGCCCTTTTGGCCCTTGCGGAAGGGCTCCTCGGCCTCGAGTGTATCGGTCTTCTGCAGGTTGCGGACCTCGGTCGCGATGCGCTCGCAGGTGGCCGCTGTAGTGGCAAGCACGCCGGCAAGATAGGCGTGGTGATCGCGGCTGATGACCTGCGTGGACAGCGGGTCGTGAACCAGACCCAGGTGCTCACAGACGTACTCCTCGACGAACGGCTCGATGGAGCTGTAGGTGCCGACGGCACCGGAGATGGCACCGAAGGCAACGTTCTTGCGAGCATCCTCAAGACGATCAAGGTCGCGCTTGAGTTCCCATGCCCAAGAGCCAAACTTCATGCCGAAGGTCATCGGCTCAGCATGGATGCCGTGGGTGCGTCCGGCGCAGAGCGTATTGCGCTCCTCGAAGGCGCGGCGCTTGCAGATCACGCCGAGCTTCTTGACGTCCTCGATAATCAGGTCACACGCCTGAGTAAGCTGATAGCACAGAGCAGTATCACCCAGGTCGGAGCTGGTCATACCGTAGTGAACCCAGCGACTAGGCTTGGGCTCGCCCTCGGGAACATCGGCGTCGATATATTCCTTCATGTTGGTCAGGAAGGCGATGACATCGTGGCGCGTGACCTCCTCGATCTCATCGACCTTCGCCTTCTCAAAGTTGGCATGGTCGCGGATCCACTGGGCTTCGTCTTTAGAAATGCCGATCTTGCCGAGCTCCGCCTGGGCCTCGCAGGCCAGAACCTCGATCTCCTGCCAAATGGCATACTTGTTCTCGAGGGAGAAGATATGTCCCATCTCCGGGCGGGTATAGCGATCGATCATAGCGGCTCCTTTTTGGTTATTGGCACGTTGGTCGTAACTTAACCATTGTACCGTGCGCGGGTGCGAGTATGGGCAGCAGGCATTAACCTAACATTTTGGAATTGGAGCGGGCATGGGGACATCCGCGCATTTGCTTCGCAAATCCGCACCGGCTGCGGTCGATCTCCTCGGATTCACGGAGACGATGGGGAAGACTTTGTTGAATTGGCCGTCCCAAGGTCTCCCGCGCTCGATGGAGCGGGCAACGGGACGTCCGCGTATTTGCTTCGCAAATCCGCACCGGCTGCGGTCGCCTATCGGCGACCTTGCCTGCTCGCTATAAACGCTTCGCGTTTATTTAACGCTCGCACCCTGTCGGGTTCGAGTCCCGGCACTTTATTGAAAAAGGCACAGTAACGAAACGTTACCGTGCCTGAAATTCGAATGGAGCGGGCAACGGGACTCGAACCCGCGAGTGTCAGCTTGGGAAGCTGATGCCTTACCACTTGGCGATGCCCGCTTGTGTGTTGGCTAGTATAACGCGGTTGTCTTGTTCGATACAAGGGTGGCGATACTTGTTTTAGCTGTGGAGATTCGTTTGAAAATCGCGTCAATTGTGGAGACGAGGACCTTTGACTTCCTGTTCACCTTATCTTCTACCTGCGCTTTTGCTTGATTGTTGTATTTGAGCTCAATTTGTCAGGAATTGGGCAAGCTTTTGGTCAGGCTCCGGTACTTACCCGCATGAACCTCGGGGGTAGCCTCATCCTACGCGTCGCAACGTCCCCATGCGGCGCACGAGGGATAAGGAGCAGCCATGTCCAACGCACCCACGCACTCTGTCCACAGCGCAATCGCAACAGGTCCGCTGCTCCTGCTCCTCTTCCTGCTGTTCGGCTACCTGGCACCGGGAGCCGCATTTGCCGTCGATGGCTACGACCAGCTCGGCTTCCGCACTATCAGCGATGATTGTGGGCCGTTCTTCATCGGCAAGTATGAAGCTCAAGACGCCTCGATTGCCTACTGCATGAACCAGGAACGCCCCGGGCCCACCAAGCCGGGCGGCCCATGGCTCAACTTTGATCAAGGCTGGGTGTGGCTCGACGACGAGTTCGCGGCAATCGTTTGTCACGGATATCCTACCGCCACGTCGTTTGGCGGTTACCATCTTTCACCCGATCGCGCCCGCGCCGCCACCCAACTCGCCGTATGGATGCTCAACGGCACTACCCATGTCGACGGCACCTACTCCTACACGACCGCTCAGGGCAAAACCAAGAGCGGGCACTTTACCGCCGACGATGAAGTCGTGGCGGCTGCGCGGTGGCTCCACGACAGCGCAAAATCAGGAAGCATCAAAGCCGCTCCGCACCGCGCGCGACGCTATCTAGGAACCGTATCGGGCGGCAGCAGACGTCAAGACATGCTCTATGTACTGCCGGCGGTCTCTGTTTCCTTCCAAAAGCAGTCTGCGAACACTGTTATTACCAGCGGAAACAATACCTATCAGTTTACCGGGGCAACATTCGATGTTTTTGAGAGCGCCGGCGACGCACATGTCGGCACCATCAAGATGGACGGCAACGGTCGAGCACAGGCAACACTTCTGCCCAATACGGCATACTACCTAGTTGAAACGAAGGCGCCGGCCGGCTATGTCCCCCGTCGTGATCGCATCGCCTTTACCACGGGGAATGACGGTGGACAGGTCGCCATTGATGAACAGCCCGGCACCATCAACCTGTGTATCGTAAAACTCGATGCCGCGACGAATGCCGGCCCCCAGGTGGGATCTTCACTCGCAGGAGCAGAGTTCACGTGTGTGTCGCAATCAACCCCTGGATGGGCGCAAATCCTCACGACCGACGAAAGCGGTCGAGCCACCCTCACCGATGTCCCCCTAGGAACCTTTACCATCTATGAATCAAAAGCCCCCGAGGGCTACCTGCCATCCAACGATAGCTGGTCCTATACCGTTAGAGCCGACCAGCTCGGTGATTCAGGCGTGGTCGAGATCGAATCGCGCGTTTCCGATATCCCCATTGCGTTTGACCTTGAGATTTCCAAATTCAAGGACTACGGCAATAGCGATCAATCCGGCCTGGAGCAGCCGGCAGGAGGTGTTGTCTTTGAGGTTGTCAGCAACAGCTCTCAGCAGGTTGTTGGCACACTGACCACAAACATCTATGGCTTTGCCTCCACCAAAGATCAGCCCGAAGCATGGTTTGGCGCAGGCAAGCGACCCGCCGGTGTCCACGGAGCCATCCCATACGACCGCGCCGGCTACACCGTTCGTGAGGTTCCGGAAACCGTCCCAGAGGGTTTTAAACGTGCAGGGGAATGGACCGTCGAGGCCAATCAGATTTCCGACGGCGCCGAGCTTCAATATATCGTGGACAACCACGCTCTGTCGACGCATCTCCAGATTGTAAAACGCGATGCCCAAACAGGCGCTTCTGTTCCCCTAGCCGGATTCGCCTTCCAACTCCTCGACAGCAATCACGAACCTGTCTCACAAACTTGCTGGTATCCAGCACATAACGTAATGGATACCTTTACGACTGACGCGACCGGGACCGTCACACTGCCCGAATCGCTCGTGCCGGGCACCTATTATGTACGCGAAACCTCGGCCAAAGAGCCCTATCTTGTCGGCAAAGAGATCGAGGTAAACATACCCGCCGACATGAACCTAACGCCCGTTGCAATCGCCTCGTATTATGACCACGCCGCGACCGGAAACATCAGGATCGTTAAAACCGATGTCGTAGACGGCAGCAGCCTCGCGGGCGCCATCTTTGAGATCCGTGCCTCGGGTGATATCGTGCGCCCCGACGGTAGCATTGCCGCGCTCGACGGTGAGACTGTCGCTACCGTCACAACGGATGAAACTGGAGAAGCACGCGCGGACGACCTCCCGCTGGGATCTGGCACCGCACGCTACGAGGTTGTCGAGACTCAAGCGCCGGCAGGCTTCTTACTCGACCGGACGCCCCATATCGTAGACCTCGCTTATGCCGACCAGAAAACACCCGTTGTAGAAGCACGGCTTAACGTATCCGACGATTACACCAAGGTTGATATCTCCAAGGTCGATGCAAGCGGAGAGCAGGAAGTGAAAGGCGCACAACTCACCTTATATGGTCCCGATAAAACCGAAATAGACTCCTGGACCTCATCCGACAAGCCGCACCGCGTCGAACATCTTGCACCCGGCACCTACTCGTTGCGCGAAATGATGTCTCCGCGGACCTATGACCTTGCCGAGGAGATAACGTTTGAAATAAAGGATACGGGAGAAGTCCAATCCGTCGCGATGAAGGATGCGCCCATCGAGATCAAAGGACAGGTCGACAAGCGTCAGGAGCTTGTCCAACCTATCGGGAAGGGTCTGCTGGCCAACGGCGATGGTAAAAATCGCGCCGCAACGCAAACCAATACGGACGGTCTTTTCTCCTATACCATCGACGCTCGAAACGATTCAGCTACCTGGGTTGATGAGTTCACAATTACCGATGATCTTGAGTGCGCCGAGGACGATACGGCGAGATTCGTCTCAATCGAAACCCCCGTCGCCATCGGCGACCTCAACGGTCTGTGCAACGTGTGGTATCGCACGACGCCGTTGGACTCGACAGACACCGATGAGCCGGCAAACGCGACGCTTGACGATGGGCACGAAAATCCTTGGCTTGAGTCCGACGAAGTAAAAGAGAGTCTGGGTGAAGATTGCCGCCTCGTCGATTACGACGGCTGGCACCTCTGGAAGGCGGATGTCTCGACCACGGAATCCGCCACACTCGAGGCGAAAGAACTCGACCTTGCATCCAATACTGTCGTGACGGGCATTCGCATTGAATACGGTGCGGTAGCCGCCGACTTTACGACTCAAAGCGATACGGATTCTTGGACCCGTGATGATCTCAAAGATGAGCACGACGACCTTGACGATGCCAAAGCAATCCTTGGCACAGATGCTCGGGGCGCAGTCGTGCACATGCAGGCAACGTCGGCTTACACACCCCAAACTGCACTCACCAACAGCGCACGCGTCGATCTTTGCCGCAACGGCGGCGGCGATAAACTTGAGTCACACGACGAGGACCGTGTCATTCAACGCTGTACCCTACCGCAGGACCTACCGGCAACAGGATCAGCTCCCATCGCCGCTTGCATCACCGCGCTCCTGACCTCGGGTGCCGCAGCCCTATGGTTCGCTCGCCTTAGGTCAATCCCAAAGAAGCGCTAGCGCGATGAAAAAGCGGGCGAGCCAGTCCCCCGGCTCGCCCGCTTTCAATCATTTAAATCGCCGCATCTACTCTGCAGACGAAGATCCACCATCAACGATTGCCTGCTCGGACTCAGGAATCCCATCGGCACCCGTGCTCTGTTCTTGCTCCACCTCTTCGCTGATTGCGGAGGCGGGGGTCGAGCCCTTCGCACCCACGATGTAGGCAGCCCCAAATCCTAACGCAATGGCGATCAAGGTCAAAATCACGTAGACAGGCCAATGGCGCTTAATATACGAAAACACGTTGACTCCTTAGAGCTCCGTCTACGAACGGCGGATAACCTCGGTCACGACCTCGGATACCGTGGCAATGTTCGTCGGGTTGACATTGTGGGGCAGGTCGTCCTCGGTACGAGCGCAAGCCAGGCGCGTGCCGTCCACGCCGGCGATGGTGAGGGCTCGGCGGCTCGCCTCGAGCGCGGCGTAGGCATCGGTCTTGGCATAGGGCATCTCGAGCGCGCCACAATCGACATGGAACGACTTGCACACCTTGCTGACCAGGTTCATGATGCGGCGATCGCCCTTGAGCAGCTGCTGTTCGCCCTCAACCGTCACCACCGAAAGCCTACCGGCGCCGACGGATTCAAGATTGATGAAGAAGACGCCGCGGAGCTTATCGCGATGCGAAGCCAAGAAGGCCTTCATACCGGAGCCATCACAATCCGAGGCGCCCGTTGCCACAAACCAGATATCGTGACCGAGCAGCTCATCGTCGCCCATAGAAGCGACAGCCGAGAGCATATCTTCGGAAGAAGCGCCGTCGGAAGACGTAGCGCCGCCCTTCCAGCCATCGTTATCGTCCTCGAAATTATCCCACGAACCGATGCCGCGACCGGACTTCTTGGCATCGTAATCGTCTTCGACGCCCAGCCAGTCACTCATGCTGTCCTGTTCGTTTTTCTTTTTACGACCGAACAGGCCGCCCAGGCCGCGCTTGCGAGACTTAGGTGCCGCAGGGGCGGGAGCCGAAATGGTCTCGATCGGCTGTGCGCCCGACGCAACGGGCATAGGAGGCGCAACGGGTGCCGATGTGGGTTCGGGACCCTGAGCGGTAGCAAAGGGGTCGTTGACCTGTGCGGAGGGATCGGGAAGGTCGAACAGCGACGTGCGAGACGCAACGTTTGTCTGCTTCATCGACGGCAGCGACGGATCGGGAACCGAAGCCAGCGGAGACGAGGAGGGTGCGGGCGACGGTGCCGACGCCGGATCGGAAACATTCATCTGCGGACGCGGCGATGCTTGGGAGGAAATCTGGGCCATAAGGGAATCGACCGTTTCGTCCTGAGTGGGAGCGACATCGGCAACCGTGGCACCGGAGCCACTCGGGATCGGCATGGTGAAAATCTGCGTGGAGTAAGGCCTCGACCCATCTGTCTCGGGAGCCTCGGAAACCGCAGGCACTTCCTCCTGCTCGACCTCGGTCGAATCACCTTGATCGGCTGCCGCGTATTGCTCTTCGTCACAGTTGACCTCGACGGGCTCGTGCCCGGCGACATCTTGGATTTCGGCAGCATCAATAGGCTCGTCATCGTCTGCCGCGTCGCCCTGCTCATCGGAAACAGGAAGGGGCTCGGCAATCGCGGTGCCTTGCTTTTCAAACGTTATCGTGGAATCGAACTGCGCGGCATCAAACGACATGGTGCTATCGACGTGCTGCTGAGCCTCGAAAGACGTCGTCGCCTCAACAACATCCGTGGACGCCGGTTGCTGGGACTCAAAGGACGTTGTAGCTTCGGCAGCGTCGACGGGCACGGACTGCATAGCCTCGTTCTGCTCGAGCTCTTGCGCCGCGCGCTCACGTGCCGCCTCGGCTGCCTGCTGCTGAGCGATAGCCTCCTGCTCGGCAGCCTCGCGTGCGGCAGCGCGCTTCTCCTCGAAATCGTCGACAAATTTCTTGCCCTTTGCAAGCGCACCCTTAAAGAAGTTGGAAGCACTGGCGCCAATCGAAGAGAACGCGGATGCAATATCGGCATGGGGCGTTGCCGCGGGAATCTCGGCCGAAAAATCAGTATCGCTCTCGTAAGACACGCGCCTCGGCTGTTCAACGTAATCGTCGTCAGGCTCGTCCGCAACGTCTTGCGCCGGCGCGGCGGGGGCCAAAATGTCCAGTCCTGCCGCGGGATCGATCGCGGACACCGCCTCGGGCTCGGCAACGGCAGCGGTAACCGCGGCAGACTCATCATCCACGGTGACGGCGGGCGCAGGTGCAGTCACGACGGGGGCAGGCTCGGGCTCAAACGTCGGCTCCTCGCCCTCCTCGTAATCGAGCGTGCAGGACTCGGGAAGCATCCCGAGCGCACGGATGGCATCCGAACCAAAGCGGATGTTGCCGGCGGCATTGCGATAGAGCTTGGGCTCGGGCTCGGCCGCGACAGGCTCCTCCGCCGGCTCGGCAGCGGAAACCTCGTCATTGAACTCTTCGGCCTGGACAGCCTGATTCTGATCCTCGGGCACGATGGCGCCAATCAGCGTCTCGTCGGCAGACGCACCCTCAAAGCCCTCGATCTGCTCGTCGAAAGCCTCGCCCTGTTCGGGCTCGGTCTGAGCGTCGGGAGCAATCGGCTGACCGAACTCGTCCTCGGCGTAGGTAGGCTCTTCATACTCGATGGTGTTGCCGTAGTCGTTTTGCTGTTGGGCCGCGGCATACTCCGCTGCTGCGCGCGCCATCTCCTCGGCACGACGCTTCTGCTCCCCAAAATAGGTATCGAACGGAACATCGTCGGGAAACTCGTTTTCGCCCTGGAAGGGAGCAACGTTGTCCATAACGCCGAGCATAGCGGCGACAGAAGACTTGTTGCACACTGCGCCGGACGTATAGGGAAGCACAAAACGGTTAGAAATGATGTTTGCCGCGTTGGCGAGCGCAACGAGGGAAGCGAGGATCGCGACAATCCACAGCAGAACCTTGAGCGCGCCGGGGAGCGGCAGGATACGCAAGATGGCAACGGCAGCAGGGGCAACCGTGGCAACGGGCAACAGCTTGGCGATGAGCGCACGATACGAAGCATAGGGCTCGCGGGCGAGCAGCTCAGCACGGGGAGAGTCGTAGTGTGCGACAACGACCACCGGGCGGTTGCGCGGAGACGCGAGCGGGCCCGAGGCCTTGTGGTAGGCGATGACATTTTGGCTCACGCCCGTCTTGCCCAGGCGCGAAACCACGGGATGGCCCGTGCGCTCGAGCACGTAAAGAACGGCACCGACAATGGCCAGCAAGGTGCCGACCAAGCCGATGCCGCCGCCGATGCCCATCAGCAGGGCGCCGGCAAACGCAAGAATACCGGTAACGGCAAATGCCAACCTGCTGGGCGCCGGGGTATTGAACTCCTGAACCTCGGGATCAAAGCCGTGGTTGCGGAAGATCTGAGCGATATCCTCGGCAGCCAAGCGCTCTTCTTCGCTGCATGCCGGCGTAATGCCGGTGTTCTGCAGCAGGTGGTTAATATAGTTCTGGGTGTTCGCCATGTGCGCTCCACATCCATAATCCGACAAATAGGCCCAATGCATGCACATTAGAACCGTATATAGTCGAAAGTATACCCCGAGCGAGCGCAAACGACCGAATTCGGGCCATCTTAACGCCCCGAGCGGACAAGGATATAGCCTAATCTCCATATCGGACTAAAATCATGGCAGCAAACCACCTTCTCATGCGAGGACTCTATGACGGCAAGCGACGCGACCGCGACAATTAAAAAGGGGAATTCGGAGCCCGGTTTCGATAAAACGGCTCAGCGCATCCTCAATCTTTTCTTTGTGCTCAACAGCTCCCCCGAACCGCTGACGACCGAGCAGATCGTCTTGGATTCTGACCTGGGATATGGCTCGGGCAATATCGACTCGGATAAGCGCAAGTTTCGGCGCGATCGTGACAAACTGCTCGAACGCGGCATCTTAATCAAGGAGGTTCGCCCCGCCGGCGCGCAGGAGACCGAGGAAAGCTCATGGACAATCGACCGCGAGCACACGTTTGCGGCAGGCGGCCTCATCACCGCAGACGACGCCGATATCCTGCTCAACGCTATCGACCAGACAATAGCGGCCGGCTCATCCACTTTTGCCGCGCCGCTTGCCGACATTCGTTCCAAGATTGCCTACCTCACCGGCAGGACGACGGCGGACGAAGCACCGATCCGCCGCTCTCCCACCGTCGATGCGGTATGGAGCGCCTTTGCCGAGCGATGCGCACTGCGATTTTTATATCAGAACGGACGCGGTGAGCAGAAAGAGCGTACCGTCTGCGTCTACGGCATGTTCGAGCGCGAGGGCGTTGCGTACTTCTGCGGCCTCGACAATGCCACCGACGACATCAGGACATTCCGCTGCGACCGTATCGTTCGCGCTTGGCGTCCTTCGAAGGCCTACGCCATCCCTGCAGACTTCAATCTCAACGACTACCTGTTCTTTGAATTCGATTTTGCCGACCGCCCGCCCGTTGCGGCTACGTTCTCGTTCGCCCCGCAGACGCAGATCGATATGATCAACGGCCTCACGCGCGGGCGAGGTGAGCTCGCACACACCGATTCGGGATGGACTTGGACCGTTGACGTGCGCGATCTTGAAGCCGCCGCCTCATTTTGCATGGCCCACGCCATGGACGGCATGAGGCCCATGGCCCCCAAATCGCTCAAGCAGGCGTGGAACCACCTCATTGAAAGGACGGTGCACGAGCATGCCCGTGCGTAAACTCACCAGCGAGCAGAGGCTCTCGCGCGCCATCGACATCATGGAGGCCCTCTACGCCGCCGGCGAGAGCGGCATGACACGAACCGAGATTTGCAGTCGCTTTGACATCACGGGGGCGTCGCTCGACGAGATTCTCGAGATCGTCTCGACGCTCGCGGACCGAGAATCGGGTGCGCGTATCATCTGCGAATGCCACGGCGAGCGCGTGGTCCTCACCGGTGACGCCGGGCGTGTACTACCGCTGCGCCTGAGTGCCGCCGAGGGCGCTGTGCTCAACCACGAACTTGAATCGTTGGGGATCGAGCCCCAGGCGGCGGCTCGAATTCGACATGCTCTTCTACCCGAAGAGCTCGGCTATAACCAGCACGTCTTTGACACCGTCAACCACGGGTCGCACTGGCAGCAGCTGAGCTGCGCCATTCAGGACGGCGTTCGCTGTCGTATCTCGTATCGCTCGATGGACGATGCGCGGCCACGCGAGCGTCTGGTCGACCCCTTGCGCATTACAGCAAACGGCGACCAAACATATCTGATTGCCTGGGACATCGCGGTCGATGAGCAGCGCACCTATCGCATGGATAAAATCGAGGGACTCGCCTTGACGGAAGACTCCGTCGTGCCTCACGCACCGGACGTCGCATCCCTCCACGATTCCCTTGCCCGGACGCAGCGTAGCGCAAAGCTCTTGATGCCATTCGATATGGCGGAGCATCTGGACTGGGCCGGCATCACCCTCATCGAGCGCAGCGGGGCAGACATGGCAACGGTAACCGTGCATTACGGCTCCGAGCGTTGGCTACTGAGCCAGATAATCGCAGCGGGCGGAGCCATCCGCATCTTGGATGACCCCACCCTGTCAAAGCGTCTGTGCGATATGGCAAAAACTCTCGTCTGTCCGCTTTAGCGCCGCCGCTCGTGGCGTGCGCGCCACAGCTGTAGACAGTGCCCGATCTGCGCCGATTCGATGCGCTGGTAGGAGCTCGTGGGCAGCGACGTTAAGAACTTCTTGCCATAGCCCTTCGTCACCAGGCGAGGATCCGCCAAGATCAGCACGCCGCTATCGGTCGACGAGCGAATCAAACGCCCCGCGGCCTGCTTAACCTCGAGCACCGCCTCGGGCAGCGAATAGCGCGCCCATGCGCGGTCTTCGCGCAGGTTGCGCTCGCACGAGAGCGGGTCCGTGGGGCTCGAGAACGGCAACTTGGGAATGATGACGCAGCGCAGCGTCTCGCCGCTGGCATCAAACCCCTCCCAGAAGGCCTTGAGCGCAAAAAGCGACGAGGTCGGTTCGTTGATAAACCGGTCGCGCAGGCGACGAGGAGATGAGTTGCGCTGCTGGCAGTTGAGCTCCAGACCCGCACGGGCCATCTTGGGCTCAACGCGGGCGTATAGGTCCTCCATGTCGCGCCGATTGGTGAACAACGTGAGCACCGATCCGCCCATGGCAAGATGGGCGTCGACCAGTACGCGCTCGAGCGCCGTAAGATAGCTCTCACGATCGCGCGGATCGGGGATATCGCCCGCAACGACTACAGCCATGTTCGAATCGAAGTCGTAGCTCGAATCCAAGTGCAGCGATGACGACGTTGAAGCACCGATGCGATCAAGGCCGACCGCATGGTTAAAGTGCTCAAAGCTTTTGGACACCGTCATGGTCGCCGAGGCAAAGATAGCCGTGTGAACCTCGGGCAGCCACTCGGTTGCCAAGGCCTCGCCAATGTCGATGCGCTCTGCGGTCATTGACTCTCCGCCGGCACGCAGCCTGCGATTGACCTGCAGCGAATACACGTAGTGTTCATCGGTACCATCAATGATGAGTTTTAGGTTCTCGGCCAGCTCGTGCAGGCGGCGCGAGATATCACCCAGGTCGACAACAACCTCTGGCTTGTCGGCGGCGACGGCTTGCACCAGCGCGTCGACGCTCTTGTCAGCTTGTTCCAATGCGTCGATGCCAGTGTAGGCCGACTGTAAGAAATCATGCCAGTCGTCAGATTCGCGCAGCTCGGGGCCAATCCATAGATTGGCATTGTCATAACCCCCACGCGCACGGCGGCCGAGCTCGCGAACGCCATCGAACACGCCGGCGATCGCCATGCTCGCGCGCGCAACCGTCGACGTCGCCTTGGCAGTAAGGCCCAGATAGAGCGTAGAGCCCTCGGAGGTTGCCAAATCACGGGAAACCTGGCTTAGCGCGCCGGTGCTCGAGCCACCCAGACGCTCAAACAGAACGCGCGATTCGTCCGCCGACACCACACGCGCCCACTGACGGCGCGCCTCGCGCTCGATGGAATGGGCCTCGTCGATTACCCAATGACGAATCGGAGGCAAAATCCTGCCCTCGGCCGCGACGTTGCGGAACAGCAGGGAATGGTTGGTGACCACCACATCGGCATGCGCCGCACGACGGCGAGCGCCGTGGACCAAACATTTATCAGGGAAAAACGGGCAGAGGCGACGAGCACACTCGCGCGAGGCCGTCGTAAAGTCGGGACGGTTGACGCTGCGCCACCGAATGCCGAGCGAGTCGAGGTCGCCATCGGCTGATTGGCAGACGTACGCCATAATGACCGCGACCGCCGTGAGCGTGTCCGCCGGATCGCGCTTGGTGGTAATCTCGACCTGGCCGCGGCCCATGCGCTCGAGCTTGCGCAGGCACGGATAGTGGTCATACCCCTTGAGAGCGCAAAATGACAGACCACCGTCCAGTTGCTCGGCAAGTTTTGGCAGCTCATGGTACATGAGCTGGTCGGCAAGATTGTTCGATTTGGTCGCAATACCTACCGTGATGTTGTTATGGCGTGCTGCCTCGGCAAAAGGCACCAGATAGGCCATCGATTTGCCGACGCCTGTGCCTGCCTCAATTACTCGATGAGTGCCCGTGACCAGCGCATCGCGGACCTCGAGCGCCATCGCGATCTGCTCATCACGCGGCTCGTACGTGGGATACATGCGATTGGCCAGGCCGCCCGGCGCATAGTCCGCCTCGATTTCCTCGCGGCTCGGCATCTTAAGGACCGGTAGCTCGTCCGCATCAACGCGATCATCGGCCCGATCGGCCTTGAGAACGTCAGCACGAGCGGCGCTGAGAGAGAAGATAGAACCGGGGTTCTGTCCCGCCAAGAAGGAGAAGATGGGACGATAGGACCAGGGTACGTCGGGGTGCATGTCGGCCAGGCGCGCCATTAAGCCCTGAGGCAAGTCGGTGAGCGCCACGAGTAACACGCGCCACACACCACACAGGGCGTCGACATCTGCGTTGGCGCGGTGCGATACCGAGTCGCAGCCAAACAGGTCGGCCATGAAAGACAGCTTATGCGAAGCCAGGCGCGGAAGCGCGATGCGCGACAGCGCCAGCGAATCGATCCAGATGTCGCTGACGTTGACACCGCCCTTGACCGACTCGATAAACGAACGGTCGAAGGTGGCGTTATGCGCAATCACCGGGCAGCCGCCGACAAAATCGGCGAGAGCGGCCACGGCCTCGACGGCCGATGGGGCATCTGCCACATCGGCGTTTGCAATGCTCGTGAGTTCGGTAATCTCGGCGGGAATCAGCTGCTTGGGATGTACGAAGGTATCGAACCGATCGACAACCTCGCGGCCCGAAAGGCGGGCCGCTGATATCTCGATAAGCTCGTTGTCCTGCACCGAAAGACCCGTGGTCTCGGTATCGAGGACGATAACATCTTCCTCGATGAGACCAAACGATTGGGTTTTGGCGCGCTCGGCAAGCGTGGCATAGGAATCGATGACAAACTGCGGCGTTCCCGACGAAACAGCGTCCTCGATTAGCATGCAACGCCCGCTCGACGAAGTCCCATACGAATCAGACTGTCACACACCTGCGGGAACGTCATGTCATCGGTGTGGCGAATCTCATCCGGATACAGCGATGTATCGGTCATGCCGGGAATCGTGTTGGTCTCGAGGATGACGGGGCCATCCTCGCTCACGATAAAGTCGCTGCGCGAGATACCCAGGCAGCCGAGTGCCTTATGGGCAGCACAGGCGAGCTCCTGAGCACGAGCGTAGTTCTCGGGTGAAATCTGCGCCGGAATGCGATGGATGTCCGTAGGGTCGACATACTTCACGTCCAGATCGTAGAACTCGCAGTCCTCGGGCTTACGGATTTCAACAATCGGCAGGGCGCGCACGTCATCCTCGCCGTATACGCCGACGGTGATCTCGGTACCCTCGATGCACTTCTCGACCAGCACTTTGTCGCCGTACTCAAACGCCTTGGCGATTGCTGCGGGCAGCTCGGATGGCTCATGGACCAGGGAAATGCCATAGCTGGAACCGTTTACGGCCGGCTTCACAAAGCAGCGGTCGCCACAAACCTCGACGATATGATGGATATCGACTTCATCGCCCACCTCGAGCGCGAGGCCGGGGGCAATGGGAATGCCCGCCTTGGCGTACAGGAGCTTCGAGACCTCCTTGTCGGCACCGCAGGCGCTTGCGAGCACGCCCGAGGCCGTGTAGGGGATACCCAAGGTCTCCATGGCACCCTGCATGGCACCATCCTCACCGCCGGCGCCGTGCATGGCGATAAACGCCACGTCAAAGCCACCGGTCGCCATGGTTACCATAAAATCATCGGCAGCCGTGTCGAGCAGCTCCACCGAGGTGTAGCCGGCCTCCTTCAAGGCCGCCACGACGTTCTTTCCCGAATTGAGCGAAATCTCGCGCTCAGCGGAATGACCGCCCGCCAAGACCGCTACGTGCATGTTCTCTAGGCTTTTACCCGGCATGGGCAGACTCCTCCTCTATAATTTCTGCAGCTGATACCATATTGTAGCGATACCCTCTACGTTTCCCCAAAATCGAAAGGCTTCCATGAATCCCAGGACTAAATCTCAGGACATTCGCGACTTGAGCCAAAACGATATTCGCGAGCTTGTGGCCGAACTTGGCCAGCCCGCCTTCCGCGCGAAGCAGCTCATCGAATGGGTCTTTGAGAAGAACGTTTGTTCGTTTGACGATATGACCAACCTTCCCAAGGCTTTCCGCGAGCAGCTTAAAGAGGCTTTTGCCTTTGACACGCCGACTGAACTCACCAAGCAGATTTCCAAAGATGGCTCTCGCAAGTATCTGCTCGAGTACCACGACGGCATTTCCGTCGAGACCGTCGGTATGCCCCGTCGTAACAAGCTATCCGTCTGCGTTTCCACCCAGGCAGGCTGTGGCATGGGCTGCGCCTTTTGCGCTACCGGTCTCAACGGCCTCAAGCGCTCTCTGACCGCTCAAGAGATCGTCGACCAGGTACTTCATGTATCCAATGACTTTGGCGAGCGTGCCACGAGCGTTGTCTTCATGGGCCAGGGCGAGCCGTTTGCCAACTACGATGAGGTTCTCAAGGCACTGCGTATCCTCAACGACCCCGATGGCATCGGTATCGGCGCCCGTCATCTCACCGTCTCTACCAGCGGCGTTATTCCCGGTATTCGCAAATTTGCCGACATCCCCGAGCAGTTCACGCTTGCCGTTTCCCTGCATTCCGCCATCCAGTCGACACGCAATAAGCTAATGCCCGGTGTTAAGAAGTACACGCTACTTCGCCTTCACGAGGCGCTTCAACTCTACACCGAGAAGACTGGCCGCCGCCCGACCTATGAGTATGCCATGATCGAAGGCGTCAACGATACGAATCCCGAGATGCAGGCGCTCTGCGACTTTTGCGAGGGAACGTTGTGCCACGTTAACCTGATTCAGCTTAACGACATCGAGGGCAGCCCGCTCAAGCCGTCGCCGATTCATAAGGTTGAGGATCTTCAGCGTCGTCTTGAGTCCCGTGGCATCGAGACCACGATTCGTAACTCCCGTGGTAACGACATTGACGCCGCTTGCGGACAGCTGAAGCAGCGCTTCAAAGTTCAGAAGAACGCATAGGGGAGTCGCACCCCAAAACGTTTCATGTGAAACATCGAACGGCCCCGGTTACAGGAGATGCAACCGGGGCCGTTTTATTTATTGACCTTAATTTTGAATCAGCTGCTACCTGTCCCATTTTTTACGGCCAAAATAAGGGGTCCTTGCCTCGTGAATCAGACAAGGACTCCTCAAAATATGCTAAGTAATTGTTAGGTACCTAATAGCCTACATTTTCCCATTGGTTACTAACCCAACCTTGATTAATCTTGGGATTCTTCGTTACCTGAGCCGTACGCATGGCAACATCTTCTGTCATAACATCCATTTTCTTCTTGGATGTATCGACAATATCTTGCGCACTACGAAGCAAACGACCTCGAAGTTCATCGTCTGTCGCGATCTTATAGCCAGCAAAGGCACCAGCCGCGACAGTCGTCGCCAATGCAATCGCAGTTAAAATCCTATTCCTCATCTTGGCCTCCTTGATCAAACTGAATCATTTCGCCAAGAATACGAGAGAGCTCTTCCTCGTCTTTAAACTCAATCTCAATCTTATTCTTTCCACGCGAGCTCTTAACACGCACGTTGGTATTAAAAACCTGACGAAGCACGCGGGCAGCCTTTTTAAAAGACTGAGGCGTTGCAGGCCTCGGCGTCTTAGGTGTCTCTCCGGCAGAAAACAACGGAGCAAGATTTTCTGTCGCTCTTACGGAAAGGCCCTCTGCAACAACCTTCTCTGCAAGTCGAATTCGAGCGTCCTCATAGGGAACTGCAAGAATCGCACGTGCATGACCAGCAGTAAGTTTGCCCACAAAAATCATCTGCTGAACAACTTCAGGGAGATCGAGAAGGCGCAGCGAGTTTGTAATTGCAGAGCGTGACTTGCTGACTGCCTTCGACAATGCCTCCTGGGTCATACCGCTGGCATCGATAAGCTGGCGATAGCCCTTAGCCTCTTCGACGGGATTCAGATCAGAACGCTGAAGGTTTTCGATCAGAGCAAGAGCCAGCATCTCTTCATCATTAACATCTTTAATGATGACAGGCAGCTCCTCAAGACCAGCAAGCTTTGACGCTTGGTAACGACGCTCACCAGCGATGATCTCATAGCCGTTTCCATGCTTGCGAACCAAAAGCGGCTGCAAGACGCCATGTTCTTGGATTGATTCGCTCAACTCACGAAGTTCAGTTTCGTTAAAGTGAATTCGCGGCTGATTAGGGTTGGGAACGATATCCTCAATAGGTAGTTTTGTTTCAGATGCGGCATTCGAAGCCGATGCAGCCGAACCACCGGTCTCATACTCGGCCTCTGAGACCAAAGCATTGAGTCCACGTCCCAATCCGCCACGTTTCTTTACACTAGGCACGCTTGATCACCTCTTTTGCAAGGTTCATATATGCTTTTGCACCCTTATTTTGAGGTGCATAGGTAATTACCGGTTCCCCAAAAGACGGAGCTTCGGAGATTTTAACCGTACGGGGGATCAACGTCTTAAATGCCTTATCACCAAAGTACGATTGAACCTCCTCAACAACCTGATTCGATAGAGAAGTACGCGAGTCATACATGGTCATAAGCACACCGTAGGTGTCTAAGCCCTTGTTCAGACGAGATTTGACCATCTTCATTGACTCAAGCAGCTTCGTAACGCCCTCGAGTGCGTAATACTCGCACTGGATCGGAATCAAAACGCTGTCTGCTGCGGTCAAAGCGTTGATAGTAAGCAGGCCGAGCGAAGGAGGGCAGTCAATGAAAATAAAATCGAACTCGTCCTGAATCGGCTCAAGCAAATCTTTGAGACGGGTTTCACGAGCAATTGCGCTTACGAGTTCAATTTCCGCGCCTGCAAGCTGAATTGTTGCCGGAATTACGAATACCTTTTTGCAATTTGTATCAAGAACAAGCGATTCTGCCGGCACATCATTCAGCAATGCATCATAGATGCAGTGATCAAGGTCTTCTTTTTCAATTCCGAATCCACTGGTGCTGTTTCCCTGCGGATCAAAATCAACAATCAGTGTCTTACGACCCTGCTCACCCAGTGCTGCTGCAAGGTTTACAGCCGTCGTTGACTTACCGACGCCGCCTTTTTGATTGATGATTGCAATTATACGCGTGTCTTTTGCGCTCTTAGAACGCTTAACGTCGCGAAATCCCACGGTCCCTCCTGGTGTGTATTAAAGCTGTCAAACGGAGGATGTTTCACGTGAAACATTCCGAATCGATAGCAACTGCTATGTTTCACGTGAAACACTGCAAGCTGTTAGTAACCATTATGTTTCACGTGAAACATCTAGGCAAGCGGATTCTTCTTTGCCATGCCATTTGCACGAGGCAATGAAACGGATGCTGAATGACTCTTCTTAAGAACAATGAACTCCCTGTGACCCAAGCCTTCAGGCAAATCAATTGCGTCATTCAGAAGCAAAGTGAAGCCGCAAATCTTAGCTGCTGACATGCCCGAAGCAAGCTCCTCATCCGAAGGATTGCCCTTGGTGATAACAAATAGCCCTCCATCCTTCAGGTACGGAGCCGCATACTCAACAAGAATCGGTAGAGGGGCCAGTGCACGGGCGGTTACAACGGAGAACTGCTTCTTATGGCTTCGAGCATATTCTTCAAGACGATCATGAACCGCATGAGCATGTTTCAATCCAAGAGCATGGACAAAGGAATTAACCGCATCAACCTTCTTGCCAACAGAGTCAATATAAGTAGCTTTACGATGCGTGGTTATGGTTAATGGAATACCAGGGAAGCCCGCACCTGTTCCCATATCGAGCAAAGCTCCCTCAGGAGCCTTATTGATATAGGGGAGCAAAACAAGTGAGTCGAGGATATGAAGTACGGCAGCATCTTCTACGTTAAGAATACGGGTGAGATTGGTTGTCTTATTTGTTTCTAGAACCAAATCCAAATGCTGGATACATTTCCTCAGCTCAATATCAGTTACGCTCAAGGAATATTCTTTGCAATAGGAAGTTAGGCGACTCAACATCTCGTCAGCCTGCTGATCGGTAAGTACAAACAACAGAAGCTCCTTTCTGACAAAAATCAGCGTATCGAGAACTTTTGACAAAAAAAGGGGACGTGGAAACCACGTCCCCCTAGCATAAGCTCGAGTAGATTATCGAGCAACAATCACCACATGGCGATCAGGGTCAGAACCCTCAGAATGAGTATCGACTGCATCGTTGCCACGAAGTGCAATGTGAACCAGTCGGCGCTCGTAGGCATTCATGGGCGGAAGCGAAACACTCTTATGAGTGCGGATGGCACGCTCGGCAGCAGACTGAGCCATGGAGGCGACCTTATCCTGACGGCGACTCTTGTATCCCTCGACGTCCACTACAACCGGATACCTAAAGCCAAGCTTGCGGCTCACCAGCAAAGAGAACATAACCTGAAGAGCATCAAGAGTGCGACCATGACGGCCAATGAGAACAGCAAGGTCGGGAGCCGTTACATCCAAAATCAGCTCACCCTCGTCGCCCTCATACTCATCGATAGGAGAGTTGGCGGCATCGAAGTGCGAAAGGATGGAACGCAGGATGGAAATCGCAACATCGGCAATGGTGTCGAGCTCCTCATCGGTCAGCTCTTCACCAGCCTTGTAGCGCTGTGCAATCTCGGGATAATCGCCCGCGACCTGCGGGGCAACCTCCTCAAGCATATCCTCGATGATCTCTTCAGACATAACGTACTCCAAAAGTTAGGTACCTAAATAAGATTGATATCCCACTACTTCTTCTTGTGCGGGCGCGGCTTCTTCTCGCGACGAGTGACCTCAACCTGCAGCGGAGCGTTCTTAAGACGCTCCTCCTCATCGGCCTTCGCCTTGTCGATGACCTTCTGCGTCACAAAAATCTGCTGGATAACCTGCCAAGCAGACGAGACGTCGTAGTACAGCAGAACACCAACGGGAAGGCTCCAGCCCATCCAAAGCATCATGACCGTCATGACAACGGCCATCATACGCATGCTCTGAGCCTGCTGGCCGGTCTGGTTGCGCGACATATAGAGCTGCGGAATCAGGGTCAGGACGGCAAACAGGATCAGGCAAACCAGCGCAGGCAGTGCAACCATAAAGCCATCGGCAAAGGAAGCGCTCGGCGTGGTGGTCAGGTCGGGCAGGATGTTGAAGAACGAGAACGTGCCGTTGTTAAAGTACTGCGGCAGGTTGCGCAGCAATGTAAACAGGGCGAACAGGATAGGCATCTGAATCAGCAGCGGCAGACAACCAGCCATGGGGTTGAACTTGTTCTCGCTGTAGAACTTCTGCATCTCCTCGGCCTGACGCTGGGGATCGTCGGCATAGCGCTCCTGGATCTCGAGCATCTTGGGCTGCAGCACCTGCATGCGAGCCGTCGACTTGGTCGACTTGAGCATAAGCGGCGTCAGCAGCAGACGGATGATGACCACCAGGATGATGATGGACAGGCCCCAGTCGACCGCAAAGGTCTGGATGAGCTTGAGCAGCTCGAAAAGGATGTTAACGATCCAATCCCACATGTAAGTTTTCCTCCGATAGCGAGTGCCCGCTAGGGCACAGGGTCATAACCGCCGACGTGCAGGGGATTGCAGCGAGCGATGCGCCTCACGGCAAGCCAGCAGCCTCTCAAAACACCGTGCTTCTCAATCGCCTGGATGGCGTATTGCGAGCACGTTGGGTAATAAATGCAGGCGTCAGGCAATAAGGGCGAAATAACCTGTTGATATATGCGAATAGGAGCGATGGCAACACGTCGCAAAACGTGATTGCTCATCGCTCCTCCCCGGCAACGCCGGCGCGCTTCATAAGCGAACGCAACGCCTTGTCCATCTCCTGCGGCGAGGAAACCCTCGTCTTGGGAGTTGCAAACAAGATGATGTCATAACCCGCAACGGGAAATCCGCAGCTGCGGGCGGCCTCGCGCATCACACGCTTAGATCGGTTGCGCACGACGGCACAACCGAGTCGCTTAGCACCAACGAAGGCGACCCTTCCGGAGTCGCCTTCGCCAACCGATTCACATATGGTCATTCGAATCAGAGGGTGATTGAAACGACGCCCCTGACTGAACACATGCTCGAAATCTTGCCGAGACTTAATAGTCTTCATGCGAGATGTGTGTATCGCTGCTAGACAGTGAGACGCTTGCGGCCCTTGGCGCGACGACGGGCGAGCACGGCACGACCACCCTTAGTGGCCATACGGGCACGGAAGCCATGGGTCTTGGCACGCTTACGCTTATTAGGCTGATACGTACGCTTCATCTTAAGTTCCTCCTGCTGCATTTCGAGTGTCCGCGGGGACGCGGACGCAGATATAGACACGTGAGCTTGAAGATTGTAGGGAAATCAATGTTCAAATGTCAAGAAATCAAAGGTAAAAGGTTGCGCAGTTCACACGGTTCCCCCATAAGCACAACCGAAATTTGCGCCTCATGGCAACCTTTCACGATATTTCATCGAGTTTTCAACAGGTCATGTTGGCAATGTTGAGAACTTTTCACCCGTTTTCCAAAGTTTTCAACAAGTTTTGAAAAGTTGTCGAAAGATGAGAAACGTTGCACGGTGAGCTACTATTTGTTCGAAACCTTTTGAAAGATTGCGAGCGGCATGTCTGACGACTTTTACACCATGGTCGATTCCGGAGACCCGGCACCCGACAACGAGCACATCACCGGCGTGCGCGAAGAGCGTGCGGAAGGCGAGCAGACGACCACGCAGGCGCCAAAAGCCATGTACGCCGCGCGCATCGCCGTCTATGACGACATGCTGTCGACACCGCGGGTGATCGTCATTGATCCGCAAGATGTCCGCACGTATTTGGAAGAGACGACCAACACCGTCTACCAGTGCATGAAAGAACAAGGTGGCCATATCTCGCTCATGGTCATCCGCGAGATTGTCGAAAACTTTATCCACGCACACTTTGCCGAGCCCATCATCTCGATTCTGGACGGCGGAGACACCATCCGCTTTGCTGACCAAGGACCCGGAATCGACGACAAGGAACGTGCTTTCGACTTTGGCGTTACCAGCGCAAACAGCAAGATGAAGCGCTATATCCGTGGAACCGGAGCAGGGTTTCCCATGGTGCAGGAGTATTTGGAAAACGCCGGCGGTGCCGTATCCATCGAGGACAACATGGGCAACGGCACCGTGGTTACGGTAAGCCTGAACCCTAAACGCGTGCAGGAAATCGAGCGTGCCGGCGGACGCGGCGCTGCCGTGCGGCCCGAGACGGAGCAGCCCACATATCCCCTGCCGGGAGCTTTTGCGCAGCAGCCCGTGGCAACGCAGCAGATGCAGCCCCCCGTGGGACAGATGCAGCAGCCCGGAATGCTTCCCACACAAGAACCCCAGGCGGCATCTATGTCGATGCCGCCAAACATGCCAGAGGCCATGCCGCTGGCTGATCAGGATGCAGCAGCAATGCAGCAGGCGACGGGGGCGCCGGGTGGCCAGCAAATGGGCTATCAGCCGTACCAACAGGGATATCCATATCAGCAGATGCCGCCACTGGGGTATGGCCAGCAGTTCCCGCAGCAGTACCAGCAGGGATATCAGCAGCCGTACCAGCAGATGCCGCAGCAGCAGTACAACCCCTGGGCCCAGCAGACGCCTCCGCAGCCTTACCAACAGTGGCCTCAAAGTTTTCAACAGCAAATGCCGCCGACGCAGAGTTCTCAACAACCAGCAGCTCAAATGATGTATCCTAATGCAGTAAATCAGTATGCACAGCCACAACCGGACGTGTTCGTAAGCGATCGCGGCAACGCCGCGCTGGGCTATCTGGCGCAAAATCAAGCGTGCGGCGCAACCGATCTTGCGAGGGCGTTTGGAAACTCGGCCCCCACTTGGTCACGCACGCTCAATGACTTGGCGCAGGCCGGCTTGGTCATCAAGCATGGCCAGAAATACCATCTGACCGAACTCGGCGCCGCTCGCGTGCGAGCTCAGAGCTAAAGAACGGGAGAGACAGTGGACGAGGAAGCAAGCATCATCCTGGGGGATGCCATCGCCTTTTGCCAGCGCGACGGCCAAGATGCACGCCTCATCAACATGCTGGGGCAATCGCGCGCCATAAGCCTGACCGAAGATACGCTCACGATCGAGGCCCCCTCGCGCTTTGCCATCGCGCAGCTCAAAAAGCATCAGCCGACTATTGAGGCCTATCTGGAAGAAATCGCCTTTGCACCGATTGCTCTCGACATCGTGGCACCGCAAGGCGCCGCGACGGAATCCGCTGCCGCCACGGCGCCCGCCACGGCTCCCGCTGCTTCCCCGGCGGTGCCGGCCTCCGCAGGCGATGTGCCGACAATCGAGCACCAGCACAGCGATGTTTCCCGTGAAACAATGGCACCGTTGACGAGCGCGGCGGCGACGTCAACGAACGCACCCGTCACGCACATGCCCATCGCTCACGACGCAGCGGCGGGCGCGGATTCGGGCATTGCAATCAAGAACACGCTCTCGGCCGACGATTTTCGTCACATGATGAACCAGATGAAGGGCGGAGCGCCGACTAAGTCCACGCAAGCTGCGACCCCCGCTTCACCCATGCCAGCACCGACCGTACCGGCCGAGCAGAATACGGATGGAGCCCCGCTCGCCGCGAACTCAAAATTTACCTTTGAGAACTTTGTCTACGGCCCCGAGAACAGCCATGCCTATCGCTCGGCACTCAAGTTTGCCGCCCTCGCGGACGAGCGCGGCACGTGCACATCACTGTTCATCTACGGCAAATCGGGCCTGGGCAAGACGCACCTGCTGCTTGCCATCAAAAACGAGCTCGCCGAGAAGTCGCCCGAGATCAAGGTCAAGTATGCCAACTCCCAGGCATATCTGGACGACCTGATGACCGAGTTCGACCGCCAAAAGAAGAGCAACGCCCCCATCATGCAGGCATACCACGGCGTGGACGTGCTCATCATCGATGACATCCAAAACATCATCGGCAAGCGCGCGAGCGTGGACTATTTTTTCCAGCTCATGGACGAGTTCATCCGCAACAACAAGAAGGTCGTCATCGCGGCAGACCGCGCCCCCAAGGACCTGAGCATGGACGAGCGTCTGACCAGCCGCTTCAACGCCGGCATGCTCTGCCTGGTCGCAGAGCCCAGCTACGAGATGAAATACAAGATCTTGCAACGCTATTACGAGAACACCATCGTCGCCGCTCCCGAGGCAGGCGACGACTCGCTGCTGGCGGCCTATGGGGGCGACAGCGGGCACCTGACCGACGAGCACTTTAAACACATGGCCGAGGTCTCGGGCACCAACATCCGCGAACTCGAGAGCTTTTGCGAGCGCTGCGCCGGCGAGGCGGGCGACCGCGAGCGCGAGGGCGGGGAGCTCACCTTTGACGATATCGACGCCATCGCCAGCCAGTACTTCGACACATCGGCCAAAAAGATCAACGTCCAGACGGTTCAGTCCGTCATCGAAGAGCAGTACGGCGTGACGCACGAGGAGCTCATCGGCCCGCGTCGCAACGCCAATATCGCCAAAGCACGCCATATTGCCATCTATCTGGCCATCGAGATGTGCGAGATGACGACCACGGCGGTGGGCGCCGAATTTGGCAACCGCAACCACTCGACCGTCAGCACGAGCTACAAAAAGGTCCAGAAGATGATCCAGGAAGACCGCACCGTCACCGAAGACCTCAAGTCACTGCGCGATAAAATTACACTGCGCTCGTAGGGAAATAGAGACACCTGTTGAAAACTTGTCGAAACCACGGGCATAAGGTGTCTAAAACCCAACCCGCGGTGATGAAAAGTTTTGCGCAGGTTTTGAACGTGGAAAACCACCCCTGTTGCACACAGGTTGCTGTCGATTCTCGTTCTGGGTCTGACCTGCGTCTTTGGGAGTAATCAACAGTTTCGTCAGTGCTATTACTATTATTAAGATATTTATATCTATAGAAAGGTATTAAAAGATGAAGTTCACCGTCAGCCAGAGCTCGCTTACACAAGCCATCGGCGTCGTTATGAAGGGTGTCGCTTCGGCATCCACCCTCCCCATCCTGTCGGGCGTGCTCGTTAAGGCCCAAGACGGCATCTTGGAATTCCAGACCTCTAACTACACCATCTCGATCCGTCATCGCATCGCGGCGCATGTCGAAGAAGAGGGCGAGATGGTTATTCCCTGTAAGATGCTCTCCAATATCACCAAGACCCTCCCCGATGCCCCGGTCACCTTTGAGCTGTCCGAGCGCCAGGTGCTGATTGGTTGCGAGAAGAGCTCTTTTAGGCTGAACACGCTCGATGCCAATGACTTCCCCGAGTTTCCGGCCTATGCCATCGAGAGTGCCGTGGAGCTGCCGACCGATGTCTTGTCCGAAATGGTCGGCCGCGTGTGGCGCGTCACCTCGACCGACAAGGCTCGCCCCATCCTGGGCGGTGTGCACATGAAGGTCGAGAACAACACCGTACGCCTGGTAGCGACCGATTCCTTCCGCTTGGCCGTGTGCGATACGCAGGTCGAGACCTCGACCCTCGAGGGCTCCTTTGAGCTCAACGTTCCGGCTGACGCCTTCAACGACGCGCTGAACATCATGGCCAGCCAAGCGACCATCATGATCGGGGCTACCGACACCCAGGTCGTCTTCGAGGCCGGCAACACCACCTACGTGTCGCGTCGCATCGAGGGCGTGTACCCCAACTACAAGCAGCTCATCCCCGATTCGTGCGTGACGAGCGTCAAGATCGACGTCGCCGCCTTTAACGCCGCCCTCAAGCGCGTGGCCGTTATCGCGAGCGCCAACCCCGCCGTCAAGTTCGAGATCGATGTCGAGAACGGGCAGATGGGCCTGTCCTCCATTTCCAATGACCAGGACCTTGCGCAGGAGACGATCGATGTCGAGGCCGAGGGCGAGTCGGGTACCATCGCCTTCAACTACCATTACATCTTCGGCTGCCTCAATGCCCTGTCCAAGGAGAAGGAGATCACGCTGGAGCTCAAGAGCTACTCGCAGGCGGGCATCTTTAAGTCCTACGATAAGATCAACTACCTGTACCTGGTCATGCCGGTCCGCATCTAGCGCTGCGCCATGACCATGTTCGCCCGCGATCTTTCCGTCGCGCACTACCGCAGCTTCGATAGTTATCGCCTTGCCCTGGACGAGGGCGTGACGATACTTGCGGGACCCAACGCGGCGGGAAAGACCAATCTCATAGAGGCGCTGCAGCTGCTGACGAGCGGCACCTCGTTTAGGCATCCGACCGCAGCCGAGCTCGTCCATGATGGCGTGGGCTCGTGCAAGATTGAGCTGAGGCTCGAGGGCGACGGCCGCGTGCTTGATATGGGATTGAGCGCGGAGGACGGTAAGCGCTCGTTTAGCCGCAACGGCAAGAGATGCTCTGCCGCCGGTGTGCGCGGGGTTCTGCCGAGCGTGCTGTTTTGCCCCGACCATCTGGACATGGTTAAGCGAGGCGCCAGTGTGCGCCGCGCCGCCCTCGATGACTTTGGCATGCAGCTGAGCGCACGCTATGCCGATCTTGCGAGCACCTATGGGCGCTGCGTGACCCAGCGTAACGCCTTGCTCAAGGAGACCTGGTGCTGCCGCGAGATGCTCGGCGCGTGGAACGATTCGATTGCCCGCGCGGGCTCGGCCCTGCTCGTGCACCGGTTGGCCCTGCTCGACCGGCTGGCGGGCCATGTGCACACTGCCTACGGGCAAGTGGCGTCCGGTGAGGCCGCCAACGTGACCTATGCGTCCACGCTGGGGGATTTGCCCCAGGTCGAGGATCGCGAAGAGCTGAAGGGCTGGGCGTACGAGCGCATGCTGGCTGCCCTTGATGAGCACACCGACGAGGAAATCCGCCGCGGCGTGACGTTGGTGGGACCGCATCGCGACGAGATTGAGTTTACCGTGGCGGGTCGCTCCGCCCGTTCATTTGCCAGCCAAGGACAGCAGCGTACATTGGTGCTGTCCTGGAAGGTGGCCGAGGTTGCCGTGGCTCGCGATGTCCTGGGCACCGCCCCACTGCTGCTTTTGGACGACGTGATGAGCGAGCTCGACGGCGAGCGTCGCGGCGCTTTCCTGCGGCTGATCGGCGATGATATCCAAACGGTCATAACCACGACCAACCTGGGGTACTTTACCGATGACCTGCTTGATCGAGCCAAGGTGGTGAGCATGGGTGAGACGTGCTAATTACGAGCGCGAGAGCGAGACGGTCGCCTTCAGTGGCTTTTTGAACGCAGAGCGCCAGCGCATCCTGGCGTCGGCGACCCCCGAGCGCCGTGCGCAGATGGAGGCCGCCGAGGAGTCGCGCACGGTCTATCGCGCATGGAACGCGGTGTGCTCGGGCACGCGCGAGGGACGGCATGTGACGGGACTGCGCTACCTGCCCGAGTCCAATGAGCTGCTGGTGTATCTCGACTCGCCCTCGTGGACGCAGGAAATGACGCTGTTGCGCGAGATCATCCGCGCGCGCATGGAGCGCGCCGGTGCGCATGTGGACGGCCTGGTGTTCAAAACCACCGCGCCCGGTCACACGCCGCCCGCCGCCAAGGAGCGCCTGCGCCCGGCGACGACCGAGCGACCGCCGGCCCCGCACGCCGACCTAAGTGAGGCCGAGCGTACCGAGATCGAGCGCCAAGTGGCGCCCATCGAAGACCAAAAACTGCGCGAGGCCCTCGAGAATGCCATGAGAGCCAGTGCCGAGTGGGCCAAGGGCGTGCAAAGCAAAAAAGAGCCTTAAATCGCATCTGGTGGCCTTGTAGAGCCAAATACCCTCGTTCCCGAGGGTATTTTTTTACGATAAACTAGTAAGGCTGTACACATTTTCTTGACTGAAGGAGGACGTGTGGCAAACGAAAACGATTACGATGGCGGCGAGATTAAGATTCTCGAAGGTCTCGAGGCCGTTCGTAAGCGCCCGGGCATGTATATCGGCTCGACGAGCGCCAGCGGTCTGCATCACCTGGTGTGGGAGATCGTTGACAACTCCGTCGACGAGGCCATGGCCGGTTTCTGCACCGAGATTCAGGTGACGGTCCACGCCGACAACTCCATCACGGTCGTCGACAACGGGCGCGGCATCCCCGTCGACGAGCATCCTGTTAAAAAGATCCCGACGCTCGAGGTCGTTATGACGATCTTGCACGCCGGCGGTAAGTTCGATAACTCGGCCTATAAGGTCTCGGGCGGCCTGCACGGCGTGGGCATCTCCGTCGTCAACGCACTGTCCAAGCGCGTGGTCGTTCAGGTTCGTCGCGATGGCAACACCTACGAGATGGAGTTCTCGCGCGGCAAGACCGTCAAGAAGATGGAGGTCGTGGGCACCTCGGATTCGACGGGCACCACCGTCACCTTCTGGCCCGACGACGAGATCTTCGAGACCTGCATCTACGATTTCGATACGCTGCACAACCGTCTGCAGGAGACGGCGTTCCTCAATAAGAACCTCAAGATCGTGCTGACCGACGAGCGCGAGGCGACTCCCCACGTGGAGGAGTTTTGCTACGAGGGCGGCATCATCGACTTCGTCAAGTTCCTCAACGAGGGCAAGGACGTCCCCGAGGCCTTTAAGGAGCCCATCTACATCGAGGGCAAATCGGACCCGGACGCTCCCGTGGCCAAGATGGGCGAGGTCGAGGTTTCCCTGCAGTGGAATAGCGGCTACGGCGAGAACGTCATGTCGTTTGCCAACGACATCTACACTCCCGAGGGCGGCATGCACCTTGAGGGCTTCCGCACCGCGCTCACCCGCGTGATCAACGACTACGCGCGCAAACAGAACCTGCTCAAGGAAAAAGACGCCAACCTGACCGGCGACGATGTGCGCGAGGGCCTTTCGGCCGTTATCTCGGTCAAGCTGCCCGATCCGCAGTTTGAGGGCCAGACCAAGGCCAAGCTCGGTAGCTCCTATATGCGCGCGCTCACGCTCAAGATCGTGACCGACGGCCTCGCCGATTACCTCGAGGAGCATCCCAAGCCCGCCCGCGAGATCGTCAAGAAGGCGCAACAGGCCTGCAAGGCGCGCAACGCCGCCCGCAAGGCGCGCGAGGCGACCCGCCGCAAGAGCCTGCTCGAGACGGCATCCCTGCCCGGTAAGCTCGCTGACTGCTCGGTGCGCGATGCCGAGCTGACCGAGCTCTTCATCGTAGAGGGCGACTCGGCAGGCGGTTCGGCCAAGGACGGCCGTCGCCGAGACATCCAGGCGATTCTGCCCCTGCGCGGCAAGATTCTGAACGTCGAACGCGTTGGTGACCATCGCGCGTTCTCGAGTGACACCATCCAGTCGCTGATTACCGCGATCGGCTGCGGCGTCACGACGAGTGCCGGCGACGGCGGCGACTTCGATATCACCAAGGCGCGCTACCACAAGATCATCATCATGACCGATGCAGACGTCGACGGTGCGCATATCCGCATCCTGCTGCTGACGTTCTTCTACAAGTACATGCGTCCGCTGATCGATGCCGGCTACGTCTATGTTGCCTGCCCGCCCATCTTTGGCATTAAGGTGCGCAACAAGATCCACTACGTGTATCCCAACGGCCGCCAGCCCGAAGACGAGATCCTGCGCGACACCATCCAGAGTTTGGGCCTGAACCCCGACGATAACGACGAAGACGGCAAGGCCAAGGATGGCAAGATCACCAAGAAGCGCAAGGGCTATACCGTCCAGCGCTACAAGGGTCTGGGCGAGATGGACCCCAAGCAGCTCGCCTCGACGACGATGGATCCCAAGACCCGCATCCTGCAGCGCGTGTCGATCGAGGATGCCGTGGTGGCAGACCGCGCCGTGCGCGAGCTGATGGGCTCCGAGGTCGGCTATCGCCGCGAGTACATCGAGAAGCATGCACATGATGCACGCTTCTTAGACGCCTAACCTGTTCGGCTTTCCCAGCCACCGCACCTTCGCCCTCAATCGTCGGTCGCGTACCCAAGTACGCTTCCCTCCTCTTTCGAGCGAATCTGCGGCACCTGGAAAAGCCGTCTCCGTGGCAGGGAACTAATGGACCACGCAAACCATGAGGAGGTAACGTGGCAGACGATATCAACAATAACGAGGGTATGGGCGAGGCCGGCGATGCCGGCATGCCCGACGATCTGAAGCGCCTGCTTGCCCGCGCTGAGCAGGGCGAGGACGGCGATCCGGACGCCTATAACCCCGATGCCGATGATGATGAGGAAGAAGACGACGACGCCGAGCTCGAGGAGAGCTTTGGCGAAGTCGACCGTGGCGCCTCGGCCGGCGAGGATATCAACGGCGGCCAGCTCCAGATTTCGGAGTTCGGTCGCGAGATGAAGCAATCGTTCATCGAGTATTCGATGTCGGTTATCACAGCGCGCGCCCTGCCGGACGTGCGCGACGGCTTAAAGCCGGTGCACCGCCGCATTCTGTACGCGATGAACGAGAGCGGCATCTACCCCAACCGCCCACACAAGAAGTCGGCCTGGACGGTCGGCGAAGTTATCGGTAAGTACCACCCGCATGGCGACTTCGCGGTCTATGAGGCCATGGTCCGCCTGGCGCAGTGGTTCTCCATGCGCACGCCGCTTATCGACGGTCACGGTAACTTCGGCAACATCGACGGCGACGGCGCGGCGGCCATGCGTTACACCGAGAGCCGCCTGGCAAAGCCCGCCATGGAATTGCTGCGTGACTTGCAGAAGGATACCGTCGACTGGCAGCCCAACTACGACGAATCGCTCGCCGAGCCCCAGGCGCTGCCTGCGCGCTTCCCCAACCTGCTGGTCAACGGCAGCCAGGGCATCGCCGTCGGCATGGCCACCAACATCGCCCCGCATAACCTCACCGAGGCGATCGAGGCCACCTGCTACCTGATTGACAACCCCGACGCCACCGTCGACGAGCTCATGCAGATCATGCCCGGTCCGGACTTCCCCACCGGCGCCATCATCATGGGCAGCGCCGGCATTAAGCAGAGCTACGAGACCGGCCGCGGCTCCATTACCGTGCGCGCCAAGGCTCACGTGGAGTCCACCAAGACCGGCCGCAGCCGCCTGGTCTTTACCGAGATCCCCTACATGGTCAACAAGGGCACCCTGCAGGAGAAGATTGCCCAGCTCGTCAACGACAAGCGCATCGAGGGCATCTCGGATATGCGCGATGAGTCCAACCAGAAGGGCATCCGTCTGGTCATCGAGCTCAAGAAGGGCGTCATTCCGCAGGTCGTGCTCAACAACCTGTACAAGTACACCTCGCTGCAGACGACCTTCGGCGCCAACAACCTGGCCCTCGTCAACGGCGTTCCCAAATGCCTGAGCCTGCGCGAGATGCTGCAGCACTACATCGATCACCAGGTCGACGTCGTCACCCGCCGCACCCGCTTCGACCTTAAGAAGGCCCAGGCCCGCGCGCATATCCTCGAGGGCTACCTGATGGCTCTCGACCATATTGACGAGGTCATCAGCATCATCCGTTCCTCGCAGACCGATTCCGAGGCCAGCAGCCGCCTGATCGAGCGTTTTGGCTTTACGCCCGAGCAGACCACGGCCATCCTCGAGATGAAGCTGCGCCGCCTGACCGGCCTGGAGCGCGACAAGATTCAGGAAGAGCTGGACGGCCTGCGCCGCGCCATCGCCTACTACGAGGACCTGTTGGCGCACGAGGAGAAGATCCTGGGCGTCATCAAGGAAGAGATGCGCGAGATCTCCAAGAAGTTCGGCGATAAGCGCCGCACCGAGATCAGCCATGTCGAGAAGGACCTAGACGTCGAGGATCTCATTGCCGACGAGGACATGGTCGTGACCATCACCCACACCGGCTATGTCAAGCGCATCCCGGTGGCCGCATACCGCGCCCAGAAGCGCGGCGGTAAGGGCGTGTCGGGCGTCAACCTCAAAGAGGACGACGTTATCGACGAGATGTTCATCGCGTCCACGCACGAGTACGTGCTGTTCTTCTCGAGCAAGGGTAAGGTCTATCGCCTGAAGGTGCACGAGCTGCCGGTTGGCACGCGCCAGGCGCGCGGCACCGCGATCGTCAACCTGCTGCCCTTCGAGGAGGGCGAGAAGATCGCGAGCGTCATCAGCTGCCGCGAGTTCCCCGCCGACGAGTATCTGATGTTTGCCACCAAGAGCGGCATGGTCAAGAAGACCGTGATGAGCGCGTATGACCGCAGCCGTCGCGACGGCCTGATCGCTATCAACCTGCGTGACGACGACGCGCTGCTGAACGTGCGCCGCGTGCGCGAGGGCGACAAGATTATCCTGGCCACCACCGCGGGCAAGGCAATCATGTTCTCCGAGGAGCAGGTGCGCGCCACCGGCCGCGATACCAGCGGCGTTCGCGGTATCGGTATGAAGGACGGCGTGAGCGTTCTGGGCATGGAAGTCACTAACGGCAACGGCGATCTGTTCGTCATCACCGAGCGCGGCTACGGCAAGCGCACGCCGGTCGCGGACTACCCGGAGCAGAATCGCGGCGGCCAGGGCGTCTACACCATCCAAATGACCGAGCGTAAGGGTAACCTCGCGGCCATGAAGACGGTGGGCCCGCAGCACGAGCTGTTCATCGTGACAGAGGGCGCGACGGTCATTCGCGTCAAGACCGACGAGATCAGCCAGACTGGCCGCGCCACCCAGGGCGTCAAGATGATGACCGTCGACGACAACGACCGCATCTGCGCCGTAGCCCGCATGACGGCCGCCAAGGAGAAGCCCGAAGGCGAAGCTACAGAAGACGGCTCTGCCCCCGAAGAAACCCCTGTCGATCTGGGCGACGGCAACGACATGCCAGAGGATCTCCTCGACGAGTAAGAGGCCCTAGCTGGTAGAAAATATCAGACCCCATATATCGGCGGTCGGCGCACTGCGCGCCGACCGCTTTTTTGAAAACCTCTGAACCCCACGTCGGCCCCGGCTGCCCGGCGGCATGCGAAGCCGATCGCGAGTTCCGCACGAGCCGGAGAGCACTTAATGTGCTCTCCGTGCGAGCAGGACTGTAGAGCAGGAAACCTTGTATACGCCCGCTCGCTCCCGAGGGGCATCTCTCATGCAAAAACTTTTGTTGGGTAAAGTCCGAGGTCAGTGGCGTTTTATAACGAGAAATTCAAAAAAGTTGAAAATCCATTACAAATTTGCGTTGACTTTAGGTAACTAAAGTTTCATACTCCTTTTCAACCACTGGGGGATGTGAACACGCACGGATCGTTCACATCATGATTGAAGAGGATTTCTTAGACATGTTCACGCATCAGCTAAACATTATCAGCGTAGTAATTATCTGATGCGGGTTAGCACATACAGCTAGCCCGTACGATAACGGGCGGCTGATGAAGATGAGGGCCGTCGAGCGCAACCGACGGCCCTCATTTTTTATGTCTAGGAAGTTCTTTTTAGAGGAGGAAATGTAATGAACGGAGTTTTGCTCATGGTTGTGGCCGCGGCGGTGCTCGCCTGCGGCTATCTGGGCTACGGCCGCTGGCTGGCCAACAAGTGGGGCGTTGACAAAGAGGCCCTCACGCCGGCCAAGCGCATGAAGGACGGCAAGAGCTTCTCGCCCGTCTCCGCCTTTACCGCGTTCTCGCATCAGTTCAGCTCGATCTGCGGTGCTGGCCCTGTCACGGGTACGATCGTCGCCATGGCCTTTGGCTGGCTGCCCGTCGTGCTCTGGGTCCTCGTCGGCGGCATCTTCTTTGGCGCCGTCCACGACTTTGGTGCTCTGTACGCTTCGATGAAGAACAACGGCAAGTCGCTCGCTCAGCTCATCGAGAAGTACATCGGCAAGACCGGCCGTCGCCTGTTCCTGCTGTTCTGCTGGCTGTTCTGCATCATCGTCATCGCCGCCTTCACCGACATGGTCTGCAAGACGTTCATGTTCACCCCGGCCGTTGACGCTTCTGGCGCCGCTACCGGTGCCATCGACTTCACCAAGTCCTATGCCGCTGGCTGCGCTGGCACCATCTCCATCCTGTTCACCTTCGTCGCTATCGCCTTTGGTTGGGCCCAGAAGAAGTTCAACCTCACCGGTGCCGCCGAGTTCGTCACCGGCGTGGTCCTCATGGTTCTCATGTTCGCCGTCGGTATGCAGTTCCCGGTCTACCTGGATAAGTTCCAGTGGTTCGCCGTCGTCATGGTCTACCTGGTCTTCGCTGGCGCTATGCCCATCCAGATGCTCAAGACCCCGCGTGACTACCTCACTTCCATCATGATGATCGTCATGATCGCCTGCGCTGTCCTCGGCATCGTCGTCCTGGGCGTTAACGGCCAGGCCACTATCACCGCTCCGGTCTTCACCGGCTTCTCCACTGCCTCCGGCATGATGTTCCCGGTCCTGTTTGTCTCCGTCGCTTGTGGTGCTCTCTCCGGTTTCCACAGCCTCGTTTCTTCCGGCACCTCTTCTAAGCAGGTCGAGAAGGAGCAGGACGCCGTCAAGGTCGGTTATGGCGCCATGATCGTCGAGTCCTTCGTCGGCATCCTTGCCATCATCGTCGCCGGCATCATGTTCTCCGATATGAACACCGCCGGTACTGGCGCCCTCAACGCCGGTGTCGCTTCCACCCCGTTCCAGATCTTCGCCGCTGGCATCTCCCGCGGTATGCAGGCCTTCGGTGTTGACGGTACGCTCGCTACCGTCTTCATGACCATGAACGTTTCCGCTCTGGCCCTGACCTCGCTCGACGCCGTCGCCCGCATCGCCCGCACCTCGTTCTCCGAGTTCTTTGCCCAGACCAACGACGCCCTGGCCATCGAGTCCAAGGCCGGCTACATGAAGGTTCTCGGCAACCCCTGGTTCGCCACGGTCGTCACCCTGCTTCCCGGTCTCGCCCTTGCCTTTGGTGGCTATGCCAACATCTGGCCGCTCTTTGGTGCTTCCAACCAGCTGCTCGGCGGTATGACCATGATCACCCTCGCCGTGTTCTGCAAGTGCACCGGCCGCAAGGGCTGGATGCTCTACGTGCCCGTCGCCTTCCTGCTCTGCTGCACCTTCACCTCGCTGGTCCAGAGCGCCATGGGCTGCATGACCGCCGTCCAGGCCTACGGTTTCTTCGGCACCATCCCGGCTACCGCCACCACGGCCGCCGTTTCCGTCGCCGCCACCAAGGGCCTGCAGCTCGTTTTCGCCGTCCTGCTGATGGTCCTGGGCCTCATCGTCGCCGTCAACTGCCTCAAGGAGTTCTTCGGCAAGGAGGCTGGCTCCATGCCCGACGAGGAGCCCGAGTGGTCCGAGATGGGCAAGGCCGAGTATGGCCGCGCTGCTGCTGCCGAGGCTCCTGTCGACGCCGAGGCCGCCAAGGCTTAGTCGACCTGACGAGTTGAACGTCACATCTATATGACTCGGAAAGACCGGGTCCGCGACTTCGCGGGCTCGGTCTTTTTTCATGCAAAAGCGGGTGACGCTCGAGTGTTCTCGCAGATGTTTTGCGTGGATAAGGGCGCGCGTTGTACCATATAGACGTATATGTGTGCATATGAAAGGGGCCCCGTGGCCAAGACGGTATATTCCGATAATCAAAACAATGTCGATGCTCTGGCTGAGCGTCTGAGCAGCCAGACGTCGCTTTCTGCCGAGCGCGCCAAGCTGGTTGCCTACGACCTGCTCTGCCGCAAGGCGCTCAAGATTAAGTCGAGCGCGCTGGCGCAGATTTTCCGCTCCGTCGATAAGGAATGCGATACCAAGGCGATGCGCGATGAGCTTATCGCGGCAAATATCGTGACCAAGATCGAGGGCAGCGGCATTAACGGGCGCCCGGCGTTCTATACCATCAATGTCGAGATCCGCGATGCCCAGGAGCAGCCTGCCGAGTCCGTCGAAGATTTTGTCGTCGAGGATTCCGCTGACGTGCCTGCTGTGGAAGAAGTTGCTCCGCGTGAGCATGTTGATACCGATGAGTTGCTCGATGAGAACGTCGTGCGTGCCTTTACGGCCAAGGCAGGGCGCGGCGGTTTTGGCGGGGGTGGCAAGCGCGATGCGCAGCGTCGCGCCCAGCAGGAGCGCTTCCGTCGCGCCGTTGCTCGAAAGGGTGAGACGGATGCCGAGGCTGTTGAGAACGAGGTTGCTGCCGAGTCGCAGAGGCCCGCGAAGGAGCAAAAGCCCGTGGAGGCCCAGGAGCCCCAGCGTCGCCGTGGTGCCCACTTTAAGGCTGCGCAGCAGGATGTCGCGCATGAGGTTGAAGAGCTTTCCGAGGCCGCAGACGATGTTGAGGAGTCTGCCAAGAAGGCTCCGGGTTCATGCCGTCCCGGGCGTGGTTTTGCGAGGCGCGCGTATCCCGTAAGGCGTCAGGAGAAGGGCGAGCCGGCTTCGACCGCTCAGGCCGAGAAGGCCGAACAAACCGAGAAAACCGTTGAGCCGGCGGCTCGCGAGCAGCAACCTTCCGAGTCGCAGCCTGCGGCTGACACTGAGGTCAAAGCTCAACAGACCGCTGATAAGCAGGCTGGGGAGAGCGCCTCAGGCAAGCCCCGCCGTCGTCGTCACCGCGGCGGTCGTGGCTCAAATGCCGAGGCCGCGGCCGAGAAGACAGCGACACAAAACGGAGATGAGAAGGCCGAGACTCCGGTGGATCAGGTCAAGCGCCAGCCGGCGAAGGAGGCCAAGTCCGATCGTCCGCAAAAGCGCTCGTCTGCGCCCAAGCAGGAACGTAATACCCGGGCAGATTCCAAGCGTAAGCCTCATGCACAGGCTGAGCCTGCCGCGGCTGATAGTGCTACCCAGCAGCCCGAGTCGGCCGTCCACGGCGAGGTATCGGCGTTTGCCCTTGCCCGCGTTTTGGGCAGGCAGCTGCTCAAAGTTGTCCCTACGCCTACGGCGCTCTCTAAGATCAAGGAGCAGCAGACTCAAATTGTTAAGGTCGAGGGCAAGGACGGCAAAAAGGCGCCGCAGCGCACTCAGCACAACGAGATGTCCAACCGCAAGATTGCCGAGGAAATCGCAATCATCCAGGCTTGGATCGAGCAGAACCGAGGTGCCGATACGCCGGTTGCCTCGCGCCGCCAGCGTGCCTACCAGATCTTTAACGACGAGAAGGCTTTTGACGGCAAGCACGGTGAGCGCTTGATCAGGCGTATGACCGAAAAGGGCATCAGCATGCAGGCGATCAAGGTCGCCCCCAATCGCCCCGTGCACTTTACGGGCTTCTTTACGCTGGGCGCCGACAAGCCGTTCATTATGGTCGAGAACCTGGACACCTACGACGAGATCGTCAAGCTGCTGCGTGGCCGCAAGCACGCCAAGCTCTTTGGCATCAAGGTGGGCGGCGTG
>CAJMRI010000016.1:0-45893 GCA_905215905.1 uncultured bacterium
TCAATGTTTTATGTCCTGCTCATATCGTCTCTGCCGGCAGCTGGGGACACTCCTTGCGGGGCGTCCCCATTTTGTTTTCGTCCCGCACGTTTTGTGAAACACGGCTAACTTTTAGGCAAAGTAGTAAGACATGGGCAACTTTTGCGGTAAAGTAAATCAAGCAAAAGTATCCAAAGGCTAACTAGAAGCCATCGCGAAAGGCGGCCCATGGCCCTGCGTGAATCCGGAGAAGACTATCTCGAATCGATCTACGTTCTATCGGAACGTCAGGGCATCGTGCGCTCGATCGACGTTGCGGAGTACCTCGGCGTAACCAAGGCGAGCGTTTCCAAGGCCATGGCGACGCTGGAAAGCAACGGCTATGTCGAAATGGGCAAGCGCGACGTTCATCTGACGGAGCGTGGTCTGGAGGTCGCTCGCCAAATGTGGGAGCGTCACTGCTTTTTCGTGGGGCTGCTGGAGGATGCGGGTGTTTCGGCTGAGGTCGCGTCGCAAGAGGGCTGCCACATGGAGCACTGCCTGAGCGAGGAAAGCTTCGAGAAGCTGAGGGCGATGCTGGGACGGGACAGCGACCGGGACCAGTAGCCCCGCCAACCAAGTCCAACTCAGACAAGGAACCCCGCCAGCAAGCGATGCCCAAGAACCGCCAGCAACGTTACCGCAGGCCGGGACCGGGCTTGGTTTTTGAAAACACTCCGCAGACCAGAAGCGCCCCCGTTCGTAGCTCCGAAGGAGCAGAACGGGGGCGCTTCATTGGTCGAGGACGTTTTCAAAACCAAGCCCGGTCCCGGCCGGAGGGACCACAGGCGCTACAGGTTCTTGACACCCATCGCGCGCATGGCGTTCAGGATAGCGATGATCGCCACGCCCACGTCGCCAAAGACGGCAAGCCACATATTGGCGATGCCCAGCGCTGCCAGCACAAGGATCAGCAGCTTAATGCCCAGCGCAAAGATAATGTTCTGCCAAACAATCGTCATGGTCTTGCGCGCCACGCGGATCGCGCGGGAAATGTTGGACGGCTTGTCGTCCATCAGCACCACGTCGGCGGCCTCGATCGCGGCGTCCGAGCCCATGGCGCCCATGGCAATGCCCACATCGGCGCGCGTAAGCACAGGCGCGTCGTTGATGCCGTCACCGACAAAGGCGAGCTTGCCCTTGCCACTTTCGGCCGCGAGCAACGCCTCAACGCGCTCGACCTTGTCGCCCGGCAGGAGCTGCGCGTGGAACTCGTCGAGACCGAGTTGCTTGGCCACAGACGCTGCAACCTCCTCGCGGTCGCCCGTGAGCATGACGGTTCGGTTGATACCGGCGGCATGCAGGTCGCGAATCGTTTGCTCGGCATCGGCCTTAACGGTGTCTGCAATCACGATGTGGCCGACATACACGCCGTTCACGAGCACGTGGAGGATTGTGCCGGCAACCTCACAGTCCGGTGCTTCAACGCCGGCCGCGGCGAGCATCTTGGCGTTGCCGACGACGACGTGCTTGCCGTCGATGGTTGCCGTCACGCCGTGGCCCGCGTCGTTGGCGGAGTCGCTCACGCGCTTGGGGTCGACCTCGCCCTGGTAGGCGTCGCGCACGGACTGCGCGATGGGATGGTCGGAGAACGACTCGGCGAGGGCTGCGACCTCGAGTAGCGACTGCTCGGTATAGCCTGCCTCGGGGTGCACCGCGACGACCGAGAACGTGCCGTTGGTGAGGGTGCCCGTCTTGTCAAAGACGACGGTGTCCACATCGGCGAGCGTCTCGAGGTAGTTGGAACCCTTGATGAGAACGCCCAGCTTGGACGCGCCGCCGATGCCGCCAAAGAAACTGAGCGGCACGCTGATCACGAGCGCACACGGGCAGCTGACGACCAGGAAGGTCAGGCCGCGCAGGATCCAGTCGGACCAGGCGCCGGTGACCAAACCGCCGCCGAGCGCGAGTACCGCGGCCGCGCCGGTGACGGCGGGCGTGTAGACGCGGGCGAAGCGCGTGATGAAGTTCTCGGTGCGCGCCTTCTTTTCGCTGGCATTCTCCACGAGTTCCAGGACGCGCGCGACGGTGGACTCGCCAAAGGGCTTGGTGGTGCGCACGTGGATGAGGCCCGTCATGTTGATGCAACCGCTGATGATATCGTCTCCGGTTTTGGCCGGACGGGGGACTGACTCGCCCGTGAGTGCGGCGGTGTCGAGCTGGGTTTCGCCCTCGACGATGACGCCGTCGATAGGCACGCGCTCGCCGGGCTTGACCACGATCACGGTGCCGACGGCGATGTCATCGGGGAAGACTTGCTCGAGCGTGCCGTCGGGCTGCTCGACGTTAGCGTAGTCGGGCGCGATGTCCATCATGGCACTGATCGACTTGCGGCTCTTGCCCACAGCGTATGCCTGGAACAGCTCGCCGACCTGGTAGAACAGCATGACGGCGGCGCCTTCGGCCATGTGCGGGTCGGTATCGGGGAAGAGCACCATGGCAAACGCGCCGATGGTCGCGACTGCCATAAGGAAACTCTCGTCGAAGGCCTTGCCGCGGCGGATGTTATTGAATGCCTTTTGCAGTACGTCGTATCCGGCAATCAAAAACGGCACGAGGAACAGCGCGAAGCTGGCGTAGATGTTGCCAGGCTCCCCAAATGCGATAGTGAGGGCGCCGAGCTCGTCGAGGGCATAAACAACGGCAAAAATGCCCAGTGCTACCAGGATGCGGTTGCGCTTGTGCTCAAGGGACTCTTTCTTCTTGCGCTTCTTCTTTTTCTTTTTGGGATCGGCGGCTGTCATGATTCAAACCTCTCATTTGAGTTTATGAACACTCGCTCATATAATTTCGCGAGCAAAGGCCGCGGCAAGCGCGGCCTCGCAGGTCAACGTATGCGCGGGTTAGAGAATGATCTCGCAGTCCGGCTCGGCGTCGGCGGTGAACTCAACGACGCGGTCCAGGACCTCGTCGAACTTGGCGTCGTCGGCCTCGAGCGTCAGCTTCTGGGTCATAAAGTTGACCGAAACGGACTTGACGCCCTCGAGCTTGGCAAGTTCGTCCTGAAGCTCGCGCGCGCAGTTGGCGCAATCGATCTCGTCGAGCTTGAACTGCTTTTTCATGGTGGGTTCCTTTCCCTGTGTTAGCGGTCTGGGTGCCGGCCGCGCTGATACCGTGGTTGATTGCTATTCGCAGATATGGCTCATGCCCTGGTTAAGCATGGTGTAGACGTGATCGTCGGCGAGCGAGTAGAGAATGTTGCGGCCGTCGCGGCGGAACTTGACCAGGTGCGACTGCTTAAGCGTGCGCAGCTGGTGCGACACCGCAGACTGCGAGGTCGCGGTCGCTTCGGCGATGTCAGCCACGCAGAGCTCGCGACCCATGAGGGCATAGAGAATCTTGATGCGTGTGGTGTCGCTGAAGACCTTGAACAGGTCGGCCAGGTCGTACAACAGCTCCTCGTCGGGAAGGTCCTCGGGCGAGCAGGTGGTGGGGACGATCGGCTCGGTGGCCTCGATGCCAGTCTTTGTTTCATCAGCGTGGCTGCTCATTGCAATATCCTTTCATATGAACATGCGCTCATATAACTTACTTCCGATTATATGAGCGCATGTTCATATGTCAATACAATTTACGTTAACTTCGATGACTGCTTGCCGCCTCTGCGATTTTCTGCGGGTTGGGAGACATCGACGCAATGCTCGCCAACATATTTCGAGATGTTCGGCCAGCATGCTAAGAAAGCCACCTTGAGAAGCATTAGGACTGTTCATATTTGTACTTTATCGTGTTAAATACAGCGAGAATCAGTTCTTCCTCTACGGGAGTTCCTGCAGAATCAGTTTTATCTAAAGTTATATTGAGCATTGCTGCAGCCAATCTGGCACATCGGTGGCCGAATAAGTCGAAAAATGTAGGTGGACATCCGCAGAGATCGCCTTTAGAAGAGCGAATTCTCAATTAGATCAATAATCGTGTCGTCTTCCGTGCGGTTTTCATCGATTTTTGCGAACATGTCGCATTCCCAAGGCCCATTGATTTCCTCAGCAAGGGCCCCGACGTGTTGCATGTCGTCGGGTTCTGGCACATCGTTGATGCTCGGGTCATCAGCTTGCGGATATTGGCTTGCAATTTCGCGCTTGGCGGCCTCTTCTTCTTTGAGTGTCTCCAGGACGCGGCGACCGTATTCGAAGTAGCGCCGCAAGACAAATTGACGAAGAGTTTCTTGCAGGATGGCGAAGTTATCCGGGAGTCGACCGGGCCATATCTTCTCGCGAATGCGAATCGCTTCCATGACCCGCCTAAAAGCGGACTGCTTGAAAAACGAATGACGACTAACTGTGATAACGGCATATCCCATGTTTCGCAGCGTGTTTCGGCGTTCCTCGTCAATTGATTGCTGTTCGGGCTCGTCGTGGTAAAAGCCGTTGTATTCGATATCGGTCATCGAATTTTCGAGCAGCGCGTCGAGGTAGAAAACCGTCCGTCGCGTTAGGGCGGCGTATCTTTTGGGGACTGGGATCGGATAGTCCGTTTTGATAGCGCGTATGGCTAAGCCACCCATTGACTTGGGCATTGTCAGCATCATGACAAACGCCGTTTCGAGTGGGGAGCGACAGCCTTCGCGTACATAAGAAAGTGCCTTAAGTGCTTTATTAGATCCACGATACCCCGATGCCTCTGAAAAGAAGGCTCTGAGCTCTTCAACGCTGGTTAGGGCTGGGCGCTCGCGATATTGAGTTTCGTCGGACGTTCCAAGCGCGTAGGAGCCGCAGATTTCAAAGTAATACTCAACGAGCTCCGAAAGGTTGAGGTCGGCTGCTGCTTCTAACGCGCACAGCTTGATATCGACGATGTAGACGTTCGGCTCGAGTTCTAGGTAGCTTTCTGCATCAAACGTATAGCGCGTGCAGTGGCAGATGCAGCCCTTGCGGTGCCTTTTGGCATTATTGGAAAACGTCAGCACATGGATGCTTTCAGAATCGACATTCTTTCTGTTGAGCCATGCTCGCGCCGCTTCCAGGTTGGACGTGGTCGGCGCAGACACCTTGATCTTTTCCATAGATATGGGATCGGTCGCGTGGCTTGCGAGCGAGTTGACTGTTTGGTATACAGCGCGTGCCGTGGTATGTGACAGAACGATTCCCATACGCGCATGATGGCATAGCGGACGCCATATACGCTCGAAACTTCGGGCAACGGTATTGGGGCGCGGCTTATCTTCTGCGAACGGTGGGTTTTTGAGCTGTCGTATTGAGGGGGGCAGCTTCGGCTGGGGAGGTTTCTGTCGGCTGCCCCATTTTGGTGAACTTTAGTTGCGGATTCGTAGCTTCTAAGCGTTTTTGCCGACCGCTCAGATGCCTCACCAACATAATTTGAGTTATTCGGCCTTATCCTATACGAATGGTGCGATCGCAACGTCCTATTCGAATTGATTCAGATAGATTTATAGGGCTTGGTTGCGAAATTGGGGCGACTATAGCGCTCGATTGCGGTTCAAGGGGCCTTGACTAGTGGTTCAGCTGGCCGAACAACTCGAAAAATGTAGGTGGGCCAACCTGCCGACTATGTGAAGCACGCGTATTTGCTCGTTTTGATGAAAACTAGGGTGCAGCCATAAGGCTGCGCCCTAGTTTACTGCGTGCCGGTGTGCCCAGACGGATTGCGCTGTGCCTGGCAGGCGCTCCCGCAGATGGATCGGTTATTTCGCGAATAGGTTCTTGAGGTTGAACTCGGCTTGGACGGTGCGGAGCATGAGGTCGGTGTCGTCCAAGCCCAGGTGCTGCTCGTTGGCGTCGGCGGCGAGGGTTCCACGGCGGCGCGCCCAGTTCTCGAGCGCGGCTGGGGCGGACTCGCGGGGGAGCGAGCGCACGTCGGCGTCCAGGCTGCGGCAGATCTGGCGCGAGTCGATGACGATGATCTTGCCGGCGCGGCGTGCCTCGGCGTAGCCGTCCAGGTGGATCTTGAACCAGCTGTCCTCAAAGGCGGCGTTGTGTGCCATGTACGGGTACTTCTTCATAAGCTTGAGCAGCTGCTTTTGCAGCTCTTTGTTCTCGCGGAACGGCTTTTTGCCGTCGATGTCGTCCCAGGTGATGTGGTGGATATTCGACAACGGCACATCCTCGCCGCGGTAGATGTCGGGCAGGCCGCAGTAGTGTGCCTCGGCGTCATGCGGGACGGCGTCGCTGGTGAGCTCCATGATCTCCCAGCCCACGTTGATGATATAGCCGCGCTCGGGTGCACGGCCGGTGGTCTCGATGTCGATACCGAGCACGGTGCCCTGGATGGGCTTGCGGGCGTAGGCCACGCCGAGCGCGTCGCGGTCGCCGCGGATTTCGCGCATAACGGACGCGGCGGTGCGCTTTTGCATCTTGCCGATGGCGGCGCAGGTGTCGGCATCGGACAGGCCGCGCGAGAGCGTCGCGGGCGTCACGTTGCGCAGACGCGCCTCGCCAATCTGGTCGCACAGGTCGCGGTTGCGGTCGGCCAGGTCGCGCACGGTGGCAAAGTCGAAGCCGGGGTCGCCCTCGGCGGTAAAGTACTCGGTCTCGAGCACCTTGAGGGCCTCCTCGCCCTTCTGGCGCTCGGACTCCATGGCGCCGTGGTCGCCGTAGATAAACATGGGGATAAACGGCTGGCGCTCGTATTCGAGTGCTTGCGATACGTTCATATGCTACTCCTTGGACGGGCCGCGTTGTGCGGCTCGAGGCTACTGAGTTATGGCGAGATGATAGTTTACCATAGGCAACTATTGGCACCGCGCCCGGGACAACTACAATACCCTAGTTGACCGCTAGGACTTTTACAATGCTGCCGAAAGACACGAAAGGTTCCATCCGTCATGGATTTACTGATTGATATTCTGCTCGACGCCGGCAAGGACACGCTGTCGCTGGTGCCGTTTTTGTTGGTGACGTATCTTGCTCTCGAGACACTTGAGCACGTTGCGGGCGACCGCGTCAACGGCGCTATCAAGCGCGCCGGCGCTGCGGGTCCCGTGGTTGGCTCGCTGCTGGGCATGGTGCCGCAGTGCGGATTTTCGGCCATGGCAGCAACGCTGTACGCCGGCCGTGTCGTGACCTTGGGCACGTTGGTGGCGGTGTTCCTTTCGACCTCCGATGAGATGCTGCCGCTGTTGCTTGCCGAGCAGGTTCCCGTGCAGACTATGGCGATGCTTTTGGCTTCGAAAGCGCTGATCGCACTGGTCACGGGTTTTATCGTGGACGCTGCCATTCGCGGCCTGCGCCGTAACGCCCGCGCGCACGCGGCGATTCGCCGTACCGTGCTGGGAACCGCGGCCAACCCGGCCCACGTGAACTGCGCGCACGACGACCACAGCGGCGGTGACATCATCGACGAGGTGGCCGAGGCAGGCGTGAGCGCCGACCACATCCACGAGCTGTGCGAGCGCGACCATTGCGGTTGTGATGAAGACGAGGACGAGCACGAACACGGACATGGCCACGATCACGGTCATGAGGGCGAACATGAACACCATGATGGTCACGGTCACTCTCACTCCCACGAAGGGACGCCTGTCCTGTCGATCATCCGCAGTGCGATCTCGCACACCGTGCAGGTCTCGGTATTCATTTTTCTGGTGACGCTGATTCTGGTCGCCGTGCTCGAGACGTTCGGCGAGTCCGCGATCGAGCAGTTCCTGCGCGGCAACGAGATACTCGCTGTCCTGGGTTCGGCGCTTGTCGGGCTGATTCCCAATTGCTCGGCGAGCGTGGTCATTACACAGCTGTATCTGGAAGGCGCGCTGCAACTGGCGCCGATGCTCGCCGGCACGCTCATTTCCGCCGGCGTGGGTTATCTGGTGCTGTTCCGCACCAACCGCAGCGCCCGCGAAAATGCCGTGTTCCTGATCATGATGTACGTCATCGGCGCTGGCTGGGGCCTCATCCTCTCCGCCGTTGGCCTCTAAGTAGGCCTAAAAAATGGGCTTCAAATAGCCATGCTCAGCGCCTGCGCAATGCGGCGACGCATGGCATTTTGAAGCCCGTTTTTTGTTGAGCCATGGATTCCGAGCGCTCACACCGCTCAAAACAAAAAGGTAGATTTTAGGCATGTCTCAAAAATCTACCTTGGTTAGTGCAGCAACTCGGTGAGGTTGCGTTTAAAGCGGGCGCGGTCTTCGCTGGTAAATGCTGCCGGACCGCGAGTGCGTCCGCCGGCGCGGCGTACCTTCTTTTCCTCGTGGCGAATAAACAGCTGCATGTCGATGGTTGCTTTGTCGTAGACGCGCCCGCGCACACCGATAGCGGCGGCATCGCGCCCGAGCACCATGCTCGCCAAGCCAATGTCCTGCGTCACGACCACGTCGCCCGCCTGCAGGCGTTCGACAATGGCAAAGTCTGCGCTGTCGGCGCCCACGCTCACGTCGAGCGTCGTGACCCAAAAGCCGCGTCGCGCGTGCTCGGCATCGCGCGGATCGTCGCGGCGAATGTGCCGTTCCAGGTTTTGCGTGCTGTTGCCGGCGATAACAACGGCGACGCCCGCCCGCCGCGCGCAGTCAATCGACTCGCGCGTGACCGGGCAGGCGTCGGCATCAATAAAGAGCGTCTTTGGCATCTAGCGCACCAGTTTGCCAAACTGAATGGCGCGAACAATGAGCGTTACGCCAAACACCAGCAGCGCGGCGCCACTAAAGATGACGAGCATCTTGGCTGACCACAGCGGATAGATAAACACGAACATGCCCGCGATGATGGAGAGCGCGCCGCTCAGGATGGCGAGGGCGCGGTTGGCGGAAAGCTCGGATTCCAGAATCGACATGACGCCCTCGACGATCCAGCCAAAGCCGGCGACGACCACCACGAGCGTGGTGAGCGTCGCGGTCGAGAAGGCCTGGTTGCGCAGGATTATGACGCCGCCCAGGATAATGAGTAGGTTGGAGATGATGCTCGTCACGCGCCAGCCAGTGGGCAGCAGCGGCTCAAAAATGGCAGTGAACAGCCTGATGGCAGCGGTGATTACAAAGTAAAAACCCAGGACGGTCGTCAAAAAGACGAGGGACTTGGCGGGTGCAAAAAGCAGCGCGATGCCAGCAATGAGCGCCACGACGCCCGTGATGGCGTAGATCCAGCGCACGGCCTTGACGGCTTTGCCCGCCATGCTTTTCTCGTCAAATCCAAACTGGCTCGATTTTTGGTCATCGTTCTTAAAGATGCCCATAATGTCTCCTTTCCGTGCGGCGTAAGCCTTGATCGTTACAACCAGTATCGCCTAAAGGCGCTGGCGTATGGGTCGGGGAGGGCGAAACGTAACCCAAAGGCCCTGAATTGTTTCCGTTGTTCCCCACGTCGCGATTTTCTATTCAACAGGTGTAGAACATTGCAGCCCTGTTCGTTATTGCCTACGTTTTAGGTTAGATTTTCCTAAGGACAATTGGCTTGTATTGGGGGTCCCTATGAACGAAGCAGTTCCCGAGGCGCCGGTAAGCGCTGAGTCGATGGCGAAGCAAGGTTGCGAAAAGCTCGGCCTGGACACGTTTGACGCGCTGGTCCGCCGCGCCCGCACGTGCCGCCGTTTTGACGAGTCCATGCGCGTGCCGCGCGAGTTTTTGCTCGAGCTGGCGGAGCTGGCGCACCTGACCCCGTGTGGTGCCAATGCTCAGCGTCTTCGTCTTCATGTGGTGAGCGGTGCCGAGGATTGCGCGCGTGTATTTGACGAGCTCGCATGGGCCGGCGCACTTAAGGATTGGCCGGGTCCTGCCGAGGGTGAGCGCCCGACCGGCTACATCGCGATTCTGGCCGAGCGCGCCGTTCCGGGCAAGCCTGTCGCTCCCATTACTGAGGTCGACACGGGCATTGCCGCACAGACGATGATGCTCGCCGCCCGCAGCGCCACGCCCGAGGTGGCAGCCTGCATGTTCAAGGCCTTTACGCCCCACGTGATCGATGCCATGGGGCTCGATAACGACAAGTATGAGCTCAAGCTGATCATGGCGTTTGGCGTTCCGGCCGAGACACAGGTGATCGATGCGATCGATTCCAACCCCGACGGCTCCATCAATTATTGGCGCGACGAGGCGCAGGTGCACCACGTACCCAAGCGTCCGCTTGCCGACGTGCTGCTGTAGTTGTGCGTCGTTGCGGTGCAATCCGGCGGCAAAATCACCACAAAGGTGCCTGTCCCCTTTGTGGTGGTACGAGGGGAGGGCGTGTGGCAGATCTGTATTTGGTGCGGCATGGGCAGACTGAGCTCAATGTGCAGAGCATTTTGCAGGGCTGGCACGATTCGCCGCTTACGGCGCGCGGGCGCGAGCAGGCGCTGACGGCGCGTACGGCGTTTGCGGCGCGTGGCGCGGCCTTTGATCATGTGTATTCCTCGCCGTTGGGCCGGGCGCGGCATACGGCCGAGCTTATCGTTGGCGAGGGCCGTTCCATTGAGCTGGTCGATGACCTGCGTGAGTGGCATTTTGGCTCGCTGGAGGGCACATCAAATCGCGAGATGCCGCCGCAGCCCTGGGGCGATTATCCGGTGGCCTTTGGCGGCGAGTCGGAAGTGCAGCTTCAGTCGCGCATGGTCGCGGCGCTGTCCCGTATTATGGCCCGGCCGCAGCACGACTGCGTGCTGGCGGTTTCCCACGGCTCAGCCTGCCAGGAGTTTCTTGAGTATGTGACTGGCGGGGGAGAGCTACCCGACAACGGTGCCGTGCTTCATTTTGGCTATTGCGACGGGGCGTTTTCGCTCTTGGGTTGGTAACGAACGAAAGGACCCCTATGAATAAAGATCTGTATCTGGTCCGTCATGGACAGACGATATACAACCTTAAGCGTATCATTCAGGGGTGGAGTGACTCGCCGCTTACGCAGTTGGGTTGCGACCAGGCGGCGCGCGCCGGCATGTTTTTACGTGCGCGCGGCATTGAGCCCGATCATGCCTACACCTCTACGCTTCATCGCACCGAGCAGACTATCGCCAACTTGTGGCCGGGCTTGGCGTACGAGCGCCTGGACGGCCTGCGTGAGTGGTTCTTTGGCGACTTTGAGGCCGAGCGCGTGATGCTTATGCCCGAGCGCCCGTGGCGCGACTTCTATCGGCAGTTTGGCGGCGAGGGCCAGATCCAGGTGCGCACGCGCATGGTGGCGACGCTGACCGATCTTATGCAGCGTCCGGACCATACGTGCGTGCTCGCGGTAAGTCATGGCTCAGCTATCAAGGAGTTTTTGGACCACGTGCGGGGCGCGGCGGCTGACGAGCGCGAACGCGTGCCGGGCAACTGCTCAGTGCTGCATTTTGCGTTTGACGATGCGGCCGATACGTTTGAACTGGTCGAAGTCTTTACGCAGGAAGACTACGCGCGCGAGCTGGGGCTAGAGCCGCTCGTGGCGGCGGCAGGTCCGCAGCGTGGATAACGCTGACGTTGCGGCCCGGTTTACCGGCGTAATTGTTTGATGCGAAAAGGGCGGAGGTGCATGCGTTTGCTGCATCTCCGCCCCTTGTTTGTTTGGATGCTGGGTTTTCCAGCTTAGCGTTTGAGTTCGCTAGAACCGTGAGACCTGGTGAGTGAGCAGACCCGTCGGAACCTGCGGCGCGCTGCCGCTGACCTGCGCGGCGGGGAACAGCACGGCTACAGCAAAGTTGAACGGCTCTTTGCCAGAGTAGGCGCCGGCAGCGCGGGCCTCGTCGGCCAGAATCTGCGATGCCCCAGCCAGTGCGGCGACATAGGCGGAGTCACCGGCGAACACCGGGTCGGGCGCCTGATCGAGCATGGCACGGATGGCGGCAACGGCGTCCTCGCGCTTGACCTCCCACACGCGATGTGTGACGCCCGCGGGATCGGTGACGGCGTAGAGCGATGCGCCCTCTTTGGCAGCGCTCAAAATGATATCCATGACGGGCGACGCCTCGTAGGCGAGCGACACGGGGCGCGGCTGCACCTTGAGCTCGGCGATCGCGCGCGCGGTGGCGAGTGCGTCGATGCTCTCGGCGGCAGCCTCGTCGCCGCCCGTCAGCACGTTAACCGGGCAAATCGCCACGACGCCCGTCACACGACCCGGCTCACCCGAGCATTCGTACACGTAATACGCCGCGCCTGGATCCTTGAGCATCAGGCCATCGGCAATGGCTCCGCGCAGAGCATCGTTGCCGTTCAGGATGCTGCCCATTGCAGGCAACGCCTCGAGCACGCGGTCCTGAGCCGGGCGGATGCAGGGAAACGGAAGTGCTTTCATGGGCGGTCCTAACGCGCGAGTCGGTTTGTTCGCGGCTTATTATGCCCCAACTTGGCTATCCGCGCCCCAGAGTGTATTGTCGGCGAGCGCGATCAGCACCTGTTGGCAGCGAACGATGTCGGCGTGGGGCACATATTCGTTGGGCTTGTGCGCGAGCGCGAGCGAGCCCGGGCCATAGCTCATGCAATTGCGGTTGCCTGTCTTGCCGGCAATGACGGCAGTGTCGGTGTAGCCGGTAAAGAAGCCGACGGCCGTGTCCATGCCCGTAACGCTGTCGGCGGCATGCTTGAGTGCAGCCAGAAGGGGAGAGTTCGGGTCGCGCTCGATGGCGGGGCGGTCGCCTGTCACGGTATAGCTGCCATGGCAGCCGGGGACCGCGGCCTCGGCGACGGCGATGGCCTGCTCTACCATGCGCGTCACGGTGGCCGTATCGGTCGGCGGGGTCAGGCGCATATCGACCCAGACCTTGGCGTGATCGGGCACGACATAGGGACGGTAGCCACCCTCGATCTGTCCAAACGTGATGGTCGATGGCCCCAGCTCATCGTGTACGGGCAGCGCCATGAACGCGCGGCGTAACGCGCAGACGACCTCGGCCATGGCGGCGACGGCATCCGCGCCCTTCCAGGGCTGGCTCGCATGCGCCGTCACGCCAGCCATTTCAATCTCGAACCACGTGCGCCCCTTGTGCGCTACCTGAATCTGTCTGTCGGTGGGCTCGGTATCCAGCACCCATTCGCGCGAGCATACCCATCCGGCATCGATGGCGGCCTCGGAGCCGCGCATAAAGTCCTCTTCGTCGACCGAGCAGATGAGCGAAAAGCCGCGGCGGGGCAGCGCGCCATCCGCCGCCACGCGCTCGAGCGTATGGACCAGTGCGGCAATGGCGCAGGCCAGGCCGCCCTTCATGTCGCAGGCGCCCCGGCCATAGAGCTTGTCGTTGCGCACAACTGCCCCAAGCGGTGCGATGTCCGCGTCCCAGCCGTCGCCCAAGGTGACGGTATCCATGTGGCAGATGTAGACGAGCCGTGGCTCGTCGCTCAAACCGGGCACGGTGATCATAAGGTTGCGGCGTCCGGGGAGCACCTCAAGCTCCTCAACCCGTATGGCATCGAGTGTCGGGTGGTTCAACCGTGCCAGCCGTTCCTCAACCAGCGCTTTGATATACCGCTCAATTTCATCCTCATACGCGCCCGGGTCTGAGCTGTCAATCCGCACAAGCTCCTGCGCAAGCCGCCAGGCAAAGTCCTCATCAACCATATGCAACCTCACAATCAGTCTGCTTTCCAAACCGATTGTAAGCCTCCCGAGAGATTCGTGACGTGCGCGCAGCAGTATTTACCGTTCGCAGGCCGAGCCAGCGCGTTTGCCGTTCGAGCGGGTTCACAAACGACGCGGTGGGTACGTACCCTTCATGGACGACATGCTGTGCGACATATCTGCCTTTCGGTATCACCGGATACCTCCACAGGTCTTGGCGATAATGCCGGACCTGCCCGATTCTGCGGACGATCCGCGCAGGGAGCGCCTTTGCGAGCATCCGCTCGTTGCGCATTTCCTGGGCACCCCGTTGCACGTTTTGGCACAGGGCAGCTGCGGACGTAAGGGCGATCGCATTGTCAGGCATGTTTGGAACGGGGAGAGGCCGTTTGATTCCGCGCGGCAGACAGAGTTTGGCCTCGATGTCGCGTCCCCACTCTTTACCCTGCTGTCCCTGGCTTCCTCGGTCTCAAACGAGCGTCTGATCATGTGCATGTATGAGATGTGCGGCACCTTTGCCGTGTGCAAGATTGCGCCTCAGGTAAAGTCGGCGCTTGTGCAGGCATATGGGGGCCGGTGGGGCGACGCGCGGTCGGGCTGGGAAAACGTAAAGGATGCCTCGGGGAATCCAACGGACTTGTGGAAACGACCTCCCTTGATTGAGCTCTCTGAGCTTGCAGAGTACGTCAATAAGATCCGGGGGCTCCGCGGCGCTAAATCGTTCACGCGTGCCGCGAAATGCATTACGGGGGTGGCGGCATCGCCGCTCGAGGTCCAGGCATCGATGCTGTTTGGCCTTACGAGGTTGCGCGGCGGCGAAGGGCTGCGCCTTACCAATAACGTTGAGATTCGTATGACGCGCAGTGCCCGCCTGATTTCGGGGCTTGATAGGCGCTATGCCGATATTTTGCTGGCAAATAAGGACGGTAGTCGAGAGTGTCTGGTTGAATGCCAAGGTAAAGCCATTCATGGATCCATAGAATCCAAGATTTCGGACTCCGACCGAACGACGGCGCTGCAAGCGATGGGATATCCCGTCGTTTTGATGACCTATGGTCAGCTGGCCGACTCCGATGCCTTCCGCGTGGTGATGGAGCTCATCATGTCCTATCTCGATGTGCCGCTGAAAGACAAGACACCGCGGCAGCAGGAGCTCGAACGGCGGCTTCGTGAGGAGATTTTTATCAATTGGGCGGAAATGTAGTCGCGCGGGTGGAAAACGGTCGCGTGAACTAGAGTTTTGGGCGCGAAAAAGGCTTCAGTTTCGCCTTGGAAGGGCTTTAAAAATACTATCCAAAACAAGTTGTTTCGGAAAATCGACAGTCAACTTGAATGTGATATATAGAGATCGATTTTTACCTACTAAAGCCCCTGATAAAGCTGTTTATCAAAGCAGGTGTGCTCAGTGATTTGGGTGGGACTGTCGATTATCCGAAAAAACTTATTATGGATAGCATTTTCAAAACCAGCCGGAGCAACGAAATCGGCCCCCGTTTCGTTAAAACGGGGGCCGAATGGGCTTCATGGACTGCCTCGCAGGCTTGGCGCCGGAGCTATTTGATCACGCGCACGCGATACATCGACGGAATCTGCTTGAGCGCCTCGATGGTGCTGCTGTCCAGGTGCTCGTCGGTGTCGAACATGGTGTAGGCGTTTTCGCCAGCGGACTCGTTGGTCATACGCTGCACGTTGGCATTGTCCTTGGCCAGGATTGCCGTGATCTGGCCGATCATGTTAGGCACGTTGGCGTGCAGGCAGGCGATGCGGCTTGCGGCGCGCGCCTTGCCCATGCTGCAAGCGGGGTAGTTGACGCTGTGCGCGATGTTGCCGTTCTCCAGGTAATCCTTGAGCTCGCTGATGGCCATATCAGCACAGTTGGCCTCGGCCTCGCCAGTGCCGGCGCCCGAGTGCGTGGTGATAAACGTGTTGGGCATCTTGACGGTCTTGGGCGTGGCAAAGTCGCAGCTAAACCAGCTCAGCTTGCCCTCGCGCAGGGCAGCGTCGACGGCGTCCTCGTCAATGATGGTTTCGCGCGCGTAGTTGATGAGCACGGCGCCCGGGGCCAGCAGGTTAATCTGCTCGGTGCTGATCATGCCGATGGTGTCGGCCTTGCTGGGCACGTGCACGGTGAGGTAGTCGCAGCCGCGGCACAGATCCTCGAGCGTGCCCACGCGCTGCACCTCGCGGCTCAGCACCCACGCGTGCTCGACGGAAATGAACGGATCATAGCCGTAGACGTCCATGCCCAGGTCGACGCAGGCGTTGGCGACCTTGGAGCCTACGTTGCCCAGGCCGATGACGCCGATGCGCTTGCCCTTGAGCTCGCGGCCCACAAAGGCCTTCTTGGCTTTTTCGGCATCGACCTGAATCTCGGGGTCGTCGGCGTTGTTGCGCACCCAGTTCATCGACTGCACGACGCCGCGGCTCGAAAGCACCAGCATGCCCAGGACGAGCTCCTTGACGGCGTTGCTGTTGGCACCGGGGGAGTTAAAGACGACGACGCCCTTTCTGGCGTACTCCTCGACGGGGATGTTGTTGACGCCGGCGCCGCAGCGGGCGATGGCGCGGATGCCCTCGGGCAGCTCGTAGCCGTGCAGGTCGGTGGAGCGCATCAGGATAGCGTCGGCCTCCTCGGCGGTGCCCACAAACTCGTAGCCCTCGCCAAACTCGACTTTGCCGTCTTTAGTGATGTCGTCGATGGTCTTAATCTTACGCATGGAAAAACTCCTTAGCAGGTTTTGATCTAAGCAGGGTGGTTTGAAGTGGCTGGTCGGCCTGCGGGTTGCGGGCTAGTTAGATCGCGGACTCAAACTATGCTGCGCTTCGAAGTCCTTCATATACGAGGCCAGTGCCTGCACGTCTTCCATGGTGACGGCGTTGTACACGCTGGCGCGCATGCCGCCGACGAGGCGATGGCCCTTGACGTTTTGAATCTGGTGCTCGGCCGCGCCTGCGACAAAGGCGGCGTCGAGGTCGGCATCGCCGGTACGGAACGTGACGTTGGCGATGGAGCGACTGTCTGTCTGCGCGGTGCCATGGAACAGCTCGCTGTGCTCGAGCAGGCCATAGAGCAGGTTGGCCTTGGCCCAGTTGCGCTCGGCCATGGCGGCAAGTCCGCCGGTCTCCTCGACCCAACGGAACACCTTGCCGCACACGTAGATGCCAAAGGTGTTGGGCGTGTTGAGCATGGAGCCCTTGGCGGCCTGGGTCTTAAGGTCCATGTACTGCGGCGTTTGTGCAAAGGCCGGGCCGTTGGCGATTAGGTCATCGCGCACGATAACCACGGTGACGCCCGCGGCGCCGGCGTTTTTCTGCGCGCCGGCGTAAATGAGCCCGTAGCGCTCGACGTCGAGCGGCTGCGACAAAAAGCAGCTCGAGACATCGGCGACCAGCGGCACATCACCGCAGTTGGGCAGCTCGTGGAACATGGTGCCAAAGATGGTGTTGTTCTGGCAGATGTAGACGTAGTCGAGGCCTTTGCCCGCGGCCTCGGCGGCAATGCGCGCGTTGATGTCGACCATGTTGGGAATGCGGTCGAAGTTGGTGTCCTCGGAGCTCGCGAGCAGCACGGCCTCACCATACTTGGTGGCCTCTTGGTGCGCCTTGTTGGCAAAGTTGCCGGTCACGACGTAGCCGGCGCGGCCGCGACGCATGAGGTTCATGGGAATGCCCGCAAACTGCAACGTGGCGCCGCCCTGCAAAAACAGGACGCGGTAGTTGTCGGGGATGCTCAGCAGGCGACGCAGGGTTGCCTCGGCGTCGTCGATGATCTGCTGGTACATGCTAGATCGATGGCTCATCTCGAGCACGGACATGCCGCAACCGCGGTAGTCCATCATCTCGTCGGCGATCTCGGCAAGCACGCTGGTGGGCAGTGCGGCCGGGCCTGCTGAGAAGTTGTGCACACGTGCCATCTTCTAGGTCCCCCTCGTAGTCGTTTGAACGTTCGGGATACTTTAGCACAGTGGAGCGCCAGGCGCGACCGCATCACGGTAAAACTCGAGTGCGCCGCTATGATTTACAGGATGGTTACATGGGGGAGGGTTGTCTTGAGGCTCGCATCTGATCCGCCTCGATCTTCGCTTGTTTCCAGGGTCGAATGCGACCGTTTACCAGATCGTCGTAGCCACGCGTGATGGCACGTTGAATGCGATACTCGCGTTCTTGGATGGCGGTTAGTGCGCCCGTCTGATCGGAAATAGGCTTTACGTCTGGCATATGAAGCTCCTTACATGGAATCATATGTATAACTCAATGTTGAGTGTAGTGGAGGGTGGGGGTCCGATGCGAGGTGGCTTTGGGCGTGTGCGTGTCTGCATTCGCAAGCGCGTTTATCTGGCAAGTGTGATTTGGGGCGATCTCGTCAAAGCTGCTGAGCTGCGAAAATAACCGTTAACCGGATTTAATTTTGTTGCTCAACATTTGACACTCTGGGCGTGGTAACTTTTTTACCAACAGGTATGATTATTGTCATGTGCGCCGCGCCTGCCTGCCGGGTTGCGGCGCACTTGTGACAGCCTTTGACACCCTTGGAGCGTGTACTGTGGATGTAACCACAAAAAGCGTTCGGGGGGGGGGTGCTCACCCGCGAGCAATTCCTCCCGCATGAGATGCGCATCGTCGCTGCCCTGCGTATACAGGGCGCAAGCGACGAGCAGGTCATTGTACGCGTAAAGAGCGAGAACCTCTTTCAATATCCCACGGAGCGCATGGTCGCCAACCGCGCAACCGTGTGCCTTCGCCGCCTCGACGCCATGGTGCCCACGGACGCCGCATGCGCCGCGCGCGGCATCGACCCCAATACCGCCGTCGAGGCCGCGTCATCCCTAACCAGCCTTATGGCATCTGGCACTCCCACGCAGGCGGACCAGGCCATCTTCTACAGCATGATCTGCCGTTACGACATCGTGCGCGAGCTCGTGCTCGTCGAGGTAGGGGAGCGCCTGCAAAACTTTGATTATGCCTTTACGGCGGTTGACCTCAACGCCTTTATGACGCGCTTTACCACGGAGTATCCGGACGCCGCCCGCTGGACCGAGTCCACGGTCACGCGCATCAAAGGCTCGCTGCGCCAGACGCTCCGCCATGCCGGTCTTATCGGCGAGGGTCAGGGTCCGGAGTCCGAGCGCCTGTCACCACTCTTCCTCGATTCCGATGTCGAGCGAGCCTTGATTCAGCTGGGTGAGCAGTCGCTTATCGCGGCCCTTACCGGCAGGGCGGTGATGTAGCGTGGCTCCCGTCAACAGCGCCATCGACCCTGCTATCACCCCGGCGACGGACATCACCACCAATATCGGCATCCATTCCCGCCAGAGCGTCGTGGCGGCGCATGCCCGCTCCGAGCGCGCCCGCCAAGAATTTGAGCGCCGCGCGCAGCTCCTGCGTGAGTGCCTGTGCAGCGAGGACTTTTTGGCCAACAAGGGCATAGGTAACGAGATCGGCTTCCATACCTTCTGCTACGACCCTGCGCTGGAGTTTGAGGCGCGCGCGTTGTTTGACACCCTTTCACGCGATGCCGAGGCCGGCAAGCTCCCGTGCACGCTCAAGGTCGTAAACCTCTACGACGCCGTGCTGGCGATCCTCGAAAAGCGCCGTGTCCTCAAGGCCATTCCGCGCCAAGAGGAGCGCCGCGGCACCCAGCGTGTGCTTGAGGACGTGGCCAAGTTTTGTTCGCCCGAGAAGATCGCCGCGTTCATCCTCGAGCAAACCGAACCTCATGCACCTGGCGACGTCATTCTTCTGACCGGTGCCGGCGAGGTCTATCCCTTTTTTCGTATTCACACCCTTCTCGACTGCATGCAAGTCGATTTTTCCGACCTGCCGGTGATCGCTGCCTATCCGGGCAGCTTCAACGGCTCTTCTTTCCAGCTCTTTAACCGTCTGCCGGCCGACAACTACTACCGCGCCATCGATATCTCGTAAGCACGGCTCCACGCAGGCAAGTCCCTGCCGCCGGTAACAACCCTTTGCCATAACGTTCCCAAACCCAAAGGAGCACCCATGGACAACACGATCATTCGCGACCTCTTTGCAAAAGACATCAACCGTTCCATCAACGGTGTGGTCAAGGTCCAGGATTCAAAAGACGAGTCCATCCGCCAGGAGCTTGACGAGTACGTGGTGACGCGCGAACTGCAGGGGCACTTTGCCACGTTCTTCAAGGCATACGGCGATGCCATCGATGTTCACACCGACAAGATCGGCGTGTGGATCAGCGGCTTCTTCGGTTCCGGTAAATCGCACTTCCTCAAGATGCTGAGCTACCTGCTCGAGAATCGCCAGATCGGCGGTAAGAGCGCCATCCGCTACTTTGACGGCAAGATTGTCGACCCCATGGTCGCGGCTGCCATGGAGCGCGCCTGCTCGGTGCCCACACAGGCCATCCTCTTTAACATCGATAGCAAGGCGGGCCAGTGGAAGCAAGGCGATACGGCTCCCACGGCGCTGCTTCGCGGCTTTGAGCGCATGTTCTACGAAGCGCGCGGCTTCTACGGCGAGGATCTCAAGCTTGCAAAGCTTGAGGACTACATCGATTCCCTGGGTAAGACCCAGGAGTTCCGTGAGGCTTTTGAGCGCGTCAACGGCGAGCCTTGGCTCCAGGCCCGCGACACCTACAGCTACTTTGAGGACGACGTCGTCGAGGTACTGCAGAGCGTGCTCGGCATGAGCGAAAAGGCCGCATGGAACTGGCTCGAGGGTTCTGAGGACGAGGTTTTGGCCCCCGATGTCTTTGCCAAAAAGGTCAAGGACTACGTGGACGCTCAGGCGGCGGCCCACGGCGGCAACTTCCGTTTGCTCTTTATGGTGGATGAGGTGGGGCAGTTTATTACAAACGACCGGGACCCAAGCCTTATGCTGAGCCTTCAGACTATCGTCGAGGAGCTGGGTGCCGCCTGCGGTGGCCGCGTGTGGGTGATGGTCACGAGCCAGGAAGCCATCGACAACCTGAGCCTGCCCGTGGGCAACGACTTTTCAAAGATCCAAGGCCGCTTTAATACCCGCCTTTCGCTCTCCAGCTCCAGCGTGGACGAGGTCATCCAGCGCCGTGTGCTCGAGAAGACCGCGCCGGCGGCCGATATGCTTGCACGGGTCTACGAGCAAGACACCGTCGTGCTCAAAAACAACTTTACCTTTGAGGGTGGCTCGCGCTCCGACCTTGCCGGCTACGCCAACTCCAAGGATTTTGTGGCCAGCTACCCGTTTGTGGGCTACCAGTTTAAGCTCCTGCCCGACGTGATGACCGAGGTGCGCAAGCACGGCGTCAAGGCCAAGCATATGTCCACGGGCGAACGTTCCATGTTGAGCGCATTCCAGGAGAGCGCTCAGGCCATCCAGCATGACCAGACCGGTGCACTCGTGCCGTTCTGGCGCTTCTTCGATACTATCTCCAAAGACCTTGAGCACGGCATCATCCAGGTCGTTGTCTGTGCGGAGCGCGCGGCTGAGAACAGAGAAGGTCTTGAGCCCTACGACGTCCGGGTACTTAAGCTCCTGTACCTGATTCGTTACATCGGCTACGTCAAGGCCACGGTCGAGAACGTCTCTATCCTCATGGTCGACAGCCTCGACGTGGACAAGCGCGCCCTTAAGGACCGCGTCAAGGAGTCCCTCGCCCGCTTGGAGCGCGAGAACAAAGTGGCGCGACAGGGCGATACCTACAGCTTCCTCACCGACGAGGAGCAGGAAATTGCACAGGAGATTGCGCGGACCCCGATCGACAACGCGAAGGTGATCGAGTACATCAAGAAGCGCCTGTTCGACAGCATTTACAATGCGTACAAGTTCCATCGCGATCCTAATGACTTCCCCTTTGACCGCTACGTGGATGGCTCGATTCATGGATCCAGCAAGGGTGGTATGGAACTCTCCGTGGTGACCATGGCCGGCGACTTGGCACGTGCGGACGATGCCGAGCTAGCATTGAAATCCGTGGATAAGGCCATCGTGGCCTTGGGCGACGAGGTGGATTATTGGGCCCCGCTCGTCAACGCCGCTAAGATTCGCATGTACGCCCAGACGCGCAATCTGCAGGAGCTACCGCCGAGTACCCGCCAGATTGTCGAGGCAAAAATGCGCGAGGCAGCCTATAACGAAAAAGAGGCCGATGCCCTTTTGAGCGAGGCCGTGCTCCATGCACGTTGCGCGGTCAACGGCCGTATGGTCGAAGTTCGCGCCACCAAACCCGCCCAGGTTTTTGAGCAGGTGCTCGCGCAACTGTGTGACGTTGTTTTTGAAAAGGCTGGCTACATCGGCGCGCCGGTTGAGGACGATTCCGATATCCGCTCCACTCTGGCGGGCAACGTCCAGGCGGGGCTCGCTGGCATGGACGCGGGCAACACGCGTGCGCTCAAGGAGGTTGAGGACTACCTCAAAGTTCAGCACCAGCGCCATCTGGATACCGCTATGGGCGATATCCAGCGCCAGTATCAGCAAAGGCCCTTTGGCTGGCGCGAGGTCGACATCGCAAATGTGGTGGCGCAGCTTGTGGTGGAGCAGCGCGCGCAGGTGCTGTTTGGCGGCCAGACGGTTCAAGCTAACGATAGCCGCATGGTGGCGCTCCTGCGCAAGGATGCCGATAAGGCCCAGGTGCGCTTGCGCGTGCGCATGAGCGACCGGTTGCTGCGCGCCACGGGCGAGCTCATGCGTGATCTGTTTGATCTCAAGACCGTGCCCTCCAACGAGGATAAGCTCGTGGCCGAGCTCAAAGAGCGCCTTGAGGGCTTGCGCGAGGCGTGCCTCGCCATAGCACGCGACTACTACACGGGCATCAAGCCGGCCTACCCGTATCCCGGTGAGGACGAGTGCGAGAAGATGCGCTCGGAGGTGGCCGACGTCCTTAAGGACCAGAACGAGGCCGAGGCGTTCTTGACCACGTTCACCAAGCATGAGGAGCGTTTGCTCGATGCCAAGGAAGACTTTGATAAGGTGGTTGAGTTCTTCGAGTCCAACCAGCGAACAGCGTTTGACCACGCTAAGGATTTCTTGAGCCGCACCGAGGGTATCGAGTATGCCTCCGATGACATTCCCAGCGCGGTTGAGAATGTGGCAAAGGTGCGTGAGGTTCTCAAAGATCCCAAGCCCTACGGCCGCATTAAAGACCTGCAGCCGCTTATGGATCCCGTTGAGGAGGACATGAAAAAGCTGCTGGGCATCCGCCGCAATGAGTTTTTGTGCCGAATCGAGAGCGATCTGCAAGACCTGCAGGCACAGGCTGAGAGTCAAAAGGGCTTTGTCAATCAAGCCAAGGATGCCATAGCAGACGCCGGCGCCAAATACGAGTCGTTCAAAAACCGTGCCCACAGTGCTCAAAGCCTCAACGAGCTGAGTGTTGCCGCGACTAACTGGGCCAACTGGCTCAGCGCAGCAACCAACGGGATGTACGACGCTGTGGATGCGGCCCGCATGCGTATGGACAACGAGCGCCGCACCACCGAGGTCACGGGTACGGGTGAGGTGGTCAAGAAGATCTCCAACAAGGCCGTTGCGTCGTCAGCGCTCACGCCTGCACCCGTGCCCCGGCGCAAGATCAAGACTGTGCGCCGCGCCGATCTGGCCAAGCCGATTCGTCTCTTGTCCGCAGGGGACGTGGAGCGCTACGTGGACGACCTGCGCTCCCGCCTTATGCAGGCGCTCGCTGCAAACGACGAGATCCGTATCAACTAACCCGCGGAGCCACCGGTGCCAAAGCGCGCACCGGTGGCTTATGGCGTTTAGAAAGGCTCATCAACCATGAACGATTCTGCTCTTAAGAGCTTCTGCACCTGGGCCCGTACGGAGCTCATCAAAGGCGTGGAGGCGCAGATGGTGCGCTACGGCATCACCGAACCTGCACCCGCGCCCGTTGGGTCCGAGACCGTTAGCGGCCTGCCCCTAAGTCCGGCTGAGATTGAGCAACGCGACGAACTGCTGCGCATGCAGGCAGAGGTGGGTCACGAGGCGCTGCGCGACCGTGCGGCCTACACCTGGTTCAACCGCATCGTGGCCATTCGCTTCATGGATGCACGCGGATGGCTTCCCAGCCGCATGCGCATGCTAAGTCGTGCGGACGGCAGCCATGGCAGCGAGGCCGTGGAGAACGCACTGGACGTGGAGATAGCGACGGCCGATACCGATCGCATAGCCGAGCTCAAGATGGCGGGCTTGGATGAACCGCTGTGGCGCTACCTGTTTGTTGCTCAGTGCGAGGAGCTTGCCGATTGCCTACCGGGCGTCTTTGAACGCGTGGGCGGAGCCATGGAGCTGCTGTTGCCCCAGGGCCTCATGATGTCCGACGGCGTGGTGGGCAAGCTCAATGCCGTCCTCACTGACGAACACTGGCGCAAGGGCGTGACCGTTCTGGGCTGGATGTATCAGTACTACAACGCTGACGTTAAAGACGAGTTCTTCAAGTCCAAGCGCAAGGCAGCGGCGGCGGACATCGCGCCCGCCACGCAGCTCTTCACCCCCGAGTGGATCGTACGCTATATGGTCGAGAACTCGCTCGGCCGTCTGTGGATGCTCAACAATCCGGGGAGTTCGTTACGCGAGCGCATGGAGTATTACATCGAGCCCGATGCTGAGCACGAGGACTTCATCCGCATCTCGAGCCCCGAGGAGATAACCCTCTGTGACCCCGCATGTGGCTCAGGCCATATCCTGGTCTATGCGTTCGAATTGCTCTTCCATATGTACGAGGAGCGCGGCTATCGTGAGCGCGAAATTCCCGAGCTCATTCTTACTAAAAACCTCGCTGGCATGGAGATCGATCCCCGTGCGGCTCAGATCGCCGAGCTGGCGCTTGCCATGTGCGCCCGCGAGCACGATCGTCGCTTTTTCAAGCGCGCCGTGCGCGCCGACGTTACCGTGCTCTCGAGCATCCCGCTGGGGGAGGACGAGCTCCCGGGTAACAAGAAGCTCGCCGAGGAACTGAGCCATTTGGGCGAGATCGGCTCGCTTCTTAATCCTTCAGAGGAAGAGGTTGACGAGCTTAAGGCCGCCGCCGCGAGCTGTTCCGACGACCTTTTTGCCGCTACGACCAAAACTAAGCTCGAAGGAGCCGCCGCCATCTGCGAGAAGCTGTCCCGTCGTTTTACCTGCACCGTGGCGAATCCTCCGTATATGGGCAGCAGCAGCTTTAACCCCTTCATGAGCAAATGGGTCAAGAAGAACTACCCCGACGTGAAGAGCGACCTGTTCTCTTCGTTCATCGTGCGTATTATGGACTTTGCCGGCGAGCACGGCGAAATCGGAATGATGACTCCGTTTGTTTGGATGTTTATCGGTAGCTACGAGAAGCTTCGAAATAGGCTTATCGATGACAAGACCCTAACCACGCTCATTCAGCTCGAGTATTCTGGCTTTGCAGGGGCAACCGTGCCTATCTGCACATTTACCTATCACAATTCGCATATCGATGGCTATAAGGGCGGATACGTTCGTCTTGCCGATTTTACTGGCCCCACGGTTCAGGCTCCCAAGGCGCTGGAGGCCATCCAAAACCCCGACTGCGGCTGGTTCTACCGCCGCAACGCCGACACCTTCAAACAGATCCCCGGCACCCCCATAGCCTACTGGTTGGGGGATGGGCTATTGGAGGCTTATTCCTCCGGACGATTTATTGACGAGGTGGCCCATCCTAAAGTCGGGATGCAAACTTCGAATAACGATAAGTTTCTACGTTTGTGGTGGGAAACAGATTGGTCACCGACTCAAAACGATTCGAACCATAAGTGGATTAAATACCTTAAGGGAGGTAAATATCGAAAATGGAACGGCAATCTAGAGTATTTGCTTTTCTACAACAATGATCCGAATTACATCCTCGAGCAACCCCATGCCCGCGTTTTACCGCTCGAAATGCTGCGAAAGCCCAAGATTACATGCACAATGCTGACGTCGGGAAGACCTGGCTTCAGGTCTGCTCCTGAAGATTCTTTTTATGACATTGCGGCACATTGTTGTTTTCCGAAGGAGCCACAATTCAATTATATATTGGGCCTGTTGAACAGCTCTCTTTCTGCTCTGTGTCTTTCGGCGCAGAATCCAACGATGAATATGCAGGTGTCTGATATAGCTTCGGTCCCCTATGTTGAAGGCGACCCGAAATCGGTGAGCAAAGTGAGTGGAATCGTTGCCGAATCGTCAGATATTTCGAAGATTGACTGGGACTCGTTTGAAACCTCTTGGGATTTCAAACGTCATCCACTGTTGTAGGTGAGCATTGTGGCCAAATCCTACAAACTTGTCGAAGATACGAAACGAACTACAGCGGAGTGTGCTGAAAAGTGGAACGCCGATAAACGAGATGTTTCCGCCTGGTGTAGGGCTGATTTGATTTCTGGTGCGGTAAAAGAAATCTCCTTCCCATTCAGGTGGATCATTCCCTGTGATGCGAAGCGTCCCATAGATGCATGCATCATTAGGGAGCTGCTGTGGCAGATTATCGAGCTTGAAAACGAGCGTATTTCCGAAATCGACGTTTCTGTTTGGGGTATTCCTGCAGTCGATGTTGCTGGGTGCATTCAGTCGTTGAAGGATGCCGATTATTTGGCGTTTTCACAAGAAGGTGTTGGCTTACAAATAACGAAAAAGGGCCTTGCTTTGATTGGCCGCGGTCAGCATGACAAGGCTATGAATGAGACGCCTACGGCACTGAAGTGGACTGCCGATGCCGTGGGTATTATTGCCGGAAGTGCAATAGATCAAATTATCCAAAGATAAACTGCTTCCGCAAGGACGCTGTAGTTTCGAAAGGTAATAACCATGTCTGATTGCTGTATTTATGAACCTCAAAATTACGACCCACAGGCGGTTGATCGTTTTCTCCGTGGTGAGACTAGAGAAATATGCATTGAGCTGAAGTGCGTTGAGCAGGAAAAGTCAGAGGACTTTGCGATAACGGATGCGGTTTTGCAGCTCGATTTAATAATGTGCGGGGAGCCGCACATGTGCAACGTTTCCGCTCATTATATCCCTTATTTTGATCCATCTGGTTTAGCGACGCTTTCATTTTTGATTACCGAGAAGACCGTCGGTTCGAAAGATTACCATGCGATTTGTCGCTGTGGGACCGCTGTCGATTTGTTGGGGGCTTCTCGATTGCTCCTTGTAATTTCGGAAGGGAGAGAATTGCGAGAATGCTCCTTTGAGTTTAGCCCAGCATCGGGAATGTTTGGCAAATGCGTGTGGCATGAAGTCGATTTGCAAGCTTCCATTTGATAGGAGAGCGATTTCATTTCGCGCGACTAAGACGAATTAGCTGCTTTCGAACGAGAAATTCGTCGGCGCCGCGCGGCACATAGGGCTTAACGCCGAGCCTGATTCCTTTACGGCGACCGATTAATTACAAGACCATGGAAACGAAGGGCGGCATAATGGCAACGCTTTTGGCCGATAAATACGAGGCTCGCAAGGCCGAGGTCAATGCTCGATTTGAGCAGCTTCGCGCTAACGAGGAAGAGCTCAACCGAATCTTTGCCAAGATCTACAACATGGAGGGCGAGGTGCCCATCGATGTTGAGGACAAGTACGTATCGGTGGCGCGCATCTTTGATGCCGCCGACGAGATCCCCGAGAGCTACAAGGGCAACAAGTACGTGCGCACCAAGCGTGATGAGATCACCTCGCTCATTAGCTATGCCGTGGGCTGCATGTTTGGCCGCTATTCGCTGGACGTGGACGGTCTGGTCTTGGCCGACCAGGGTGCCACGGTCAACGACTATCTGGCCAAGATGCCCGATCCCGATCACGTGACCTTTATGCCCGATGGCGACGACGTATTGCCCATCACCGACGACGAGTACTTTGACGACGACATCGTGCATTACTTTATCGACTTTGTGCGCACCGTATATGGCGAGGAGACGCTCGAGCAGAACCTGGCCTTTATTGCCGAGGCGCTCGGCGGCAAGGGTACCTCGCGCGAGGTGATTCGCGCCTACTTTTTGAAGGACTTCTTTAAGGACCACTGTCAGACCTACAAGAAGCGCCCCATCTACTGGCTGTTCGACAGCGGCAAGAAGAACGGCTTCAAGTGCCTTGTTTACATGCATCGCTACCAGCCTGACCTGTTGGCTCGCATCCGCACCGACTATGTGCATGAGCAGCAGGAGCGCTATCGTTCCCAGATAGGCTATGCCAACGACGCCCTTGCCAGTGCCGAGCGCGGCGAGCGCGTGCGTTTGGATAAGCGCGTCAAAAAGCTCAACGACCAGCTCAAAGAGACCATTGCCTACGAAGAGAAACTGCATCACTTGGCAGACCAGATGATTAAGATCGACCTGGATGACGGCGTCAAGGTCAACTACGCCAAGTTTCAGGATGTGCTGGCAAAGATCAAGTAACTGCAGATACGGTAAGGATATCCATGCCCAAGATCGATGTAGAAGAGCAACTCAAATTGCGGTTTTTGCAACCGTTGTCCCCATGCACGCCGCGCCGTGTGGTGGTTTGGCACGATGCGGACGGCGAGTTTGCTCCTGAGTTTGAGCGATTGGCCGCCGAGGGCTTCGACGGCGCGGGGGCCGATGACGACGTTATGCCCGCCCACGGTGACTTTGAGCGCCCGGTGCGGTTTGTTGAGGCCTGCGAGGGCCGCATGTTTGCCGTAAAGAAGCTCATCAACCGCGATGACCTTGCGAACGATATCTTGCTGTATCGCCGTTGCCCGCGCGGCAGGCTTGAGGGCGATTGGCTTGCCGATGTTGAGCTGTATGCCGATCAGTTCCAGGCTGACTATCTTTCGCTTTTGGCCGATCAGCTGGGCATCGAGAATATCGACGCCGTGCGCGAGAGCCTGCGCGAGCACAAGACCTTCTTTGATGCCAAGACCCGCTGTGCTAAGTTTGCCGCGTGCATTCCGCATGCCTCGGGAGCATCCGATATCGAGCTTGGAATCCTTACGGTGATATTTGGCGGTAAAGAGTTTGTCGACGCGCGGCCCGCGTTTGTACTGCGCGGCTGTATGGCCACGCTGCTGCACGAGGGCCCCGAGGCACTGGCCGAGTTGGCGGACAAGTACTGCGTGCGCGATGTCCTTTCTGCCTTCATTGTGCGTTGCTATGGGTTTGAGGGGCCGCTGTATGAGCGCGACTCATTGCTTATGCTTTCATCCCATGTGCTCCTTACAGCGGCGTCTACCGCGCTTCCCGAGGGAGCGCTCAAGGGACTCGAAAGCTATGTGGCTCCCGCCTACGGCCCCTATTGCCTTGAGGCGGTGCGCACGTGGGACCAGGCCGCCGATACCCAGGCATCGAGCGAGGACCTATTTGAGATCTGTCGTTTGGTGGAGGATGCCCGCGGACTCTTTGTGCGGTTTGAGGCTCTGCCGATCGATGTGCTGGCCTCGCTTGATGTGTTCCCGTGCGTCAATGAGGCTGTGCTCTCGCAGTTGTTCAGCTCGTTTGCCCAGGGCGCGGACCGTGTTGAGGACGCGCGCACCTTTGCGGCGCGCCGTTGCGACCTAAGCTGGTACCGCCGTGTCGAGAGCTACTTTGGCTTGCTTGCCGCTGTGGCCGACATGTGCGCATTTAGGCAGGCACATGCGGGCGGGTTCCATCTGGCGCAACCCCAGCAGGTGTGGGATGCCTATACGTCCGATTGGTATTCCATGGATGCTGCCTATCGCCATATGTGCACCGCGTATTTGCGGGCGCGCTCTGTCGAGTGCGATGTGCTCGAGGAGCCTGCCCGAGCCGTGGTGGACTGGGCGGAGAATCTCTACAGTAACTGGTTCTTGGCCGACGCCAATGCCTGCTGGGCGACCGCTGCGCAAGGGGAGTGGGCCGATTGCGGCTACATCGATGGCCCTGCACGGCAGGATGAATTCTACTGGCATGTGCTGCCCACCTTTGTGGGGTCTGCCAAAACGACGGTCGTTATCGTAAGCGACGCGCTGCGCTATGAGGTGGCCCGTGACGTCGCGGCGCTTCTCGAGCGCGAGCGCGGCGGCAACGTCAAGGTTTCTAGCATGCAGGCGGTCTTTCCCTCCATTACCGAGGCGGGCATGCCCGCACTGTTGCCGCATCAGGCGCTTGAGCTTGCAGCGGATGGCTCGTTTGTGCTGGCTGACGGCATGCCCACTGCGACGACTCCGCAGCGCGAGGCCGTGCTTGCCCACGTTGAGCCCACGGCCTGCGCTTTACGTTCGAGCGCATACCTCAACATGGCGGGAGTCGAGCGCAAAGCGCTGCTCAAAGACTCCAAGCTCGTTTATCTCTACCACAACAAGATCGATGCCACGGGCGAGAAGGCAGCTACGCAGGATGACGTTTTCGATGCCTGCGCGGACACCGTGGAGGAACTTGCGGCGTTGGCGCGCCGCGTGTGCACCGACGCCCCGGGCGCGCGTGTTGTTATAACGGCGGATCACGGCTTTATCTACACGCGTCGGGAGCTCAACGAGTGTCAGATGCTCGGCAAGCCAGACCTTCCCTTCCTTGACGCTCCCGTCATGCACGGCAAGCGTCATCTGGTGGTGCCCAACGAGGCCGTGGTCAAGCTTTCGGAAGAGGCATGCGAGGTGTTTGTTAATGTTGACATGGGACGTTTGGGTGCCGGTTTTGAGGGGTTTGCCCCGCGCGAGAACGTGCACTTTAGGCGTCCCGGCGGCACTAACAACTACGTCCACGGCGGCATGAGCCTGCAGGAGCTCTGCGTGCCCGTTATCGGTTTTTGGCGTGCGCGCTCGGGTTCCAAGGACTTTGTCGACACGCGCGCGGCGACGCTGCGCGTACTAAGTGAGGGACGCCGAGTGACCAACTCGCTCTTCTCGGTCAACTTGATCCAGGAAGAACCCGCCCAAGGCAAGGTTTTGCCGTGCGAGTACGAGCTGGTGTTTACCGATGCAAGTGGCAACGAGGTGAGCGATACGGTCAAGGCGCATGCCAACAAGACTTCTGCTAACTCGCAGGAGCGCGTGGTGCATGCCAAGTTTGCGCTGCGTGCAGCGGATGGATTCTCGGCAAAGGGTCCGTACTATCTGGTCTGCCGCGAGCGCGAGACGGGCAAGATTGTTTGGCGCGAGACGTACACCATCGCTGTTTCGTTTGCCCCTGTTGCTGACTTTGGTTTTTAGGAGTGTGCCCTATGTTTGATAGCAATGACGACGATCTGTGGGAAGTTCCCTCGATTGATGTGAATGTGCCGGTGCAGGCTGCGGTGTCTGCAGAGGAGGCCGTGCCCGCCCCGGAGGCTGAGACTGCCGAGTCTGCTCCGAAGGCCGTGCCTGTCCCGGAGCCGACGGAGACCGCTGCGCCCGCCGAGGCCGAGGTGCCCGTCGAGGACGAGTCCTCGACCGATGGCTATGCCCAGGCCGCGGCCGAGGCTCTCGAGGACGACGGTTACGACATGGATGTACTGGACGGTAAGCTGCTCGAGCACTTTGGCGGCAAAATCGTGCGCAAGGACCTGACGGCCCTTATGAAGCGTGGCGCCAACGTGCCTACCTTTGTGCTGGAGTACCTGCTGGGCATGTACTGCTCAACCGACGACGAAGAAGCCGTGGCGGAGGGCTTGGGGCGCATCCGCAAGATCCTCACCGATAACTACGTGCGTCCCGACGAGTCCGAGCGCATTAAGTCCAAGATCCGCGAGCTGGGTCGCTTTACCATCATCGATAAGGTGACGGCCAAGCTCGACGAGTACAAAGACATCTACGTGGCGTCGTTTGCCAACCTGACCATTGAGCCGTTTGTGATGCCGGCCGAGTACGTGCGCGACTATTCCAAGATTCTCCAGGGTGGTATTTGGTGCATTATGAGCATCGAGTATCGTCGTCCCATGGAAGAGGAAGACGAGTTTGGCATGGAAGTCTTTGGCGACGATGCGCCGCGCCGCTCCAAGGCCAAGCGCAAAAAGCGCGGGCCCGAGGACTCTCCGTTTAGCGTGGCGTCGCTCACGCCCATCCAGATGCCCAACCTGGACCTGGACGCCATGATCGAGGAGCGTCAGTATTTCTCGCGCGACGAGTGGCTCAACATGCTGCTGCGCTCTGCCGGCTATGAGCCCAGCGAGCTTTCGGAGAAGGAGCGCTTGCACTTTATCGAGCGCATGGTGCCGCTGATCGAGCGCAACTACAATCTGTGCGAGCTTGGTCCCCGTGGCACCGGCAAGAGCCACATCTACAAAGAGGTTTCGCCCTACGCCATTTTGCTCTCGGGCGGGCAGACCACCACGGCCAACCTGTTCGGCCGTATGAACTCCATGCGCGCCGATCGCGTGGGCTTGGTGGGCCATTGGGATTGCGTGACGTTCGACGAGGTCGCCGGCATGCGCTTTAAGGACACCAACGCCGTACAGATCATGAAGGACTATATGGCGAGTGGCAGCTACGCGCGCGGCCGCGACCAGATTAACGCCGATGCCTCCATGGTCTTTGAGGGCAACATCAACGACACCGTGCAAAACGTCCTTAAGACCACGCACCTGTTTGATCCGTTCCCGCCGGAGTTTAACAACGATTCGGCCTTCTTCGACCGCATCCACTATTACCTGCCGGGCTGGGAGATTCCCAAGATGCGCTCGAGCCTGCTGACCGGGCATTACGGCTTAATCACCGACTGCCTGTCGGAGTTTTGCAAGGAGATGCGCCGCAAGGACTTTACGCATCATATCGACCGCTACTTCCGCTTTAACAGCGACTTTAACAAACGTGACGAGATCGCCGTGCGCAAGTCCTTTAGCGGCCTGGCCAAGCTGCTGTTCCCTGACGAGGCTATGGACAAGGATGACGTTCGTTGGCTGCTGGACTACGCCATCGAGGGCCGTCGCCGCGTAAAGGAGCAGCTCAAGATTATGGCGGGCGTCGAGTTTATCGACGTCAACCTGGGTTATATGGATGCCGACAATCCGCAGGACGTGCACGTGGTGCGCGTGCCGGAGCAGTCCGAGGATACGTTGATTCCCGACGGGCCGCTGCTGTCCGGTCACGTGTTTGGCGTGGGTAGGTCGCAGGGCGGCGAGGTTGCCGTGTACAAGCTGGAGAACAAGGCTGTCGCCGGCGAGTGCAAGTTTAAGCACGAGGGCGTTGCCTTTAACAAGCCGGTGCGCGATACGCTGGAGGCCGCGTTTGACAACTTTGTGAACCTGGCGAACCGTGTGGCGCCGGGCATGCACATTGGCTCAAAGGACTACCTGCTGTTCTATAACGACCTGCAGAGCAAGGGTCTGTCCGAAGAAGTCTCGCTTGCCGAGTTTGTGGGCCTGTGCTCCGCGGCGTGCAACCGCCCGGTGATGTCCGCGCTGGCGGTTCCGGGAATCTTGCGCATGTCGGGCTCTATGGACGAGATCCGCGGGCTCGAGGACATTATGCGTGTGGCCAAAAACGCCGGCGCCAAGCGCGTGATATTGCCGCTGAGCGCCATCGCGGGCCTGCAGAGCGTTTCGTCCGAGATTATTTCGGGGTTGAGCCCGGTGTTCTACATGGATGGCGACCCGGTCGATGCTGCGAAAAAGGCGTTGGATCTGTAGGGGTGCGAGCGCGCGGGCTTGCGTGCGCGAGACGTTTGATGCGCACGTGAGCCCGCGGGCATGTTGACGCGCAGCGCGTGAGGAGGCCTTGCCATGATAGAAGAGCGTTCTATTGGTGAGCTGCTCGATGAGCTTTTTGGCTTTGAGTCGGTAGCAAAGCGTCAGACGGCGCTTGAGCAGTACGATCGCGGGGAGTTATTGCGCAAGGCGCGCTCCCGCGAGCTGCTGGGCGTGATCGGGGACGTCGAGGCCGCCGAGCGTGCTGCGCGCGAGTCTGCCGTGAAGGCCGTTGACGGGTATGTACGCCGCGTTGAATTTGATTCTCTTGCGCGCGCTCGCAAGCAGGTAGGCGTTGTGGGCCCGTTGCGGATGGAGCGGCGCTACGCTGCCTTTTTGCGTATGGAGGACAAGGCCGAGCTGTTGGCCCGCTTGGAGCAGACGCTTGCGTTTATCGAGGTAAAGCTGTGTGCCAATACGGCGGACAGGGTTCGTGCGGCATACGATGCTGCGGGGGCTTTGGTGTTGCAGGGCGCGGCGCGTCTGAGTGACGTGCGCGTTGTGGATGCCGCACCCTTGGATGCCGATCTGCTGTGCACGCAGTTGGAGCAGCTGCGTTGTGCCGCCGACGCAACGGACCTTGCCGGCATGATCACGGCGACGTTTGAGTCCGAGCTGAGTGCGACCGGCCCGCAGGGTGTTGACGCGTTTGCGAGCGATGTGGCTGGCGACGTAGCACTGAAGCGCGAGCTGACTAACGTGCGCGGCGCTGCGCAGCGAGCGCGCTTGGCAGCCCAAGCGTACCGGGCCGAACGCGCTGCCCGCGTTGCAGGGAGCACGGTGGAGCCGGTATCGTTGCCGGGGCTTGTTTGCATTACGTGCGAGACGGGGTGCGATGCCGGGGAGCTTGCCGAGTTGCTCGCTCAGGTTAAGAAGTCGTTTGAGACCTATAGGCGCGTTGTTGCCGACGGTGGGTTGTTCCGTGCCTTTGGCGCTGGTTCGCTGCACGGGATTTGCCGCGGCAGTAGTTATTTCGACTACGATGATCGGTTTGACGAAGACGTGTTGGTGGGTGAGTACGATGGTGTTACCAGGCATAATGTTCGGCGCGAGGTTGCGATTCCCGAGCTTGTGGACGAGGCTTCGGCCGACGGCGGCGACTCTCTCGAAGTTGCCGTGGCGCGCATGCGCGAGTTTAACGGACGGCGCTATGATGGAGTGCTGGACGAGGATCCTGCGCGCCATGTGAATGCGTTTTGGTATGGACTCAAAAAGCTCAGCCAGTATTGCGAGGCCGCTGTGCGTGTGGATGAGCGCGCTTGGGATTGCTTTATCGATAAGGTTCAGTTTGCCTATGACGAGCCCGCGGGGCGCTTGGCCACGCAGATGGACGACAAACAGGTTGCGGCTTTCGTTGCAGCCGTGAATGTGCTCGGCGCTGCTGAGTAGGGGCCTGATCCGGTAGGGGGTTTCACCATGAAGATCGATGTTGATGTTGACCAGCTGCGCGAGAGTTTACTCGACCGTGCGGGGAGTGCAGCCGGCGTGGGCTTTCCAGTCGCTATGCTCGACGTAATGGATATCGAGGACGAGTCGCCCCAAGAGCTCCTAGCCCGAGCCGAACGCGAAGGCCTCGACCTCCGCGATTTTGCCGTTGACGATGACTAGGAATGTGACAAGGGTAGCTAATTTGGGACGGGCGTCTGCACCCACAGCTGCTCAAAATGCACGATAAGCCGTCGCAATGGAGTCTAATGAGTTCGCGACAGTTCTATTTTGACTGCACGCTGGCTAAGTGAGTAGGCTTTATTGCAAATCCTGAGCACACGACAAATTCGCTTCAACAAACCCGCAGGTCACAGAGTTGTGCTTTGGTGACGTGGTCGGCGATTCGGCAAAAGTCTACTCACTTAGTTTTGCGAGACGCAAATTGCCCGCAATGTAGCTAATTTGGGACGGGGGTCTTTTAGCTACCTGTACCTCCCCTAGAGGCTAGGTAGGAATTGCGGCAACGTTACGCATAAAAAATGCCGGGGGGATCCCCCGGCCCTTGACTGCCCTCCATAAAGGAACGCAATCCATTTATACCATGGTTGCGATAAGAACGGCTGGCTCACTCGATTCTCTTTTTCCTCAGCTTCTTGACGAAGTTCTTTTTGAATGGGGCAATCGAGCCGAAGAATTCCGTGTCTGTTTTGGTCGCTGTCCCATTCTGGAATTTAAGGAGCGTGAGCTCAATTCCGCAAATATAGTCGGCGACCTGGGAGAGTCGGTATGTCTTGGGCGAAGCGTCGCGATATACCGTGGCCTTTTGGGAAATGGCCTTCTCGATAGCACCATGAAGTGCTCGCGTTACAACGCTTTGGCCTCCGTCGTAGTAGATCTTAACGTGGTCAAAGCTCTGTATATACGCCAAGTGATCTCTGAGAAATATTGTTACGTCGCGCTCGATCTTTGCGGAGAGCTTTTGCGGTTCGTAAAGGCCCTGTTTCTTATCGTAGATGAAGGGCTGATAGGTGATGGGGGAGCGGTCTACAAACTGGCGGAATAGGCTGAGCTGTTTCTTTCTGTTGCGAATGTTGACCCATTGATAATCATCGTGACCAGTGAGAAGAGGCCCAAAATGAAATGGCATAATATCGAGCTCGCAGTCTTTAACGTTGCGCTCGTATGCGGCGATATTTGCATTTAGCTCTATTGCCTGCTCATGAAAAACAAGGGTAACGATGTAGTAGCGAGATACGGGACCCGCGTCACCAGATTCGTCGATAAAGATCGACAGTTCCGTCATGAGGTGACCTCCAATTACGCAAAAAAAATGCCGGGGGGAAGCCCCCGGCTCTTGGAGGTCCCTCTATTCGAGGGTACCAACCCTTTTATACCACGAGACGAGGAGTCTATTCAAGTAGAAATTATAATAAGCAAACACATGTTCGTCAATCTACCTGCGGGTATAGGAATACAAGGAGGGGCTGGGGTAGCTGTGCCTCTGGCCCCTATGACGCCAGCGTGGCGATGACGGCTTCGTCGCCGGCGTATATTAGGGTGTTGCCATCGGGGATGATCGTTTGGCCTTCGCGCTTGAGCATCACCACGATAAACGGGTGCTTGCCCTGCGGCACGTCGCGCAGGCGCTGACCGGCCAGGCGACCGTGGAGCGTCACGGTGACCTCGCGCAGCGTAACCTCGGCACGCTCTTCGAACGTTGGGGCTGCCATCACCAGAAGGTCGCCTTCCTCGATGACGGTATCGCCGTTGGGCAGTACCGGGTGCGCCCCGTCGCGCAGCACCAAGACCACGAGCATGTCCGTCGCGCTGCCAATATCGGCGAGCGAGCGCCCGGCAAACGGATGGCCAGCGCCCACCTTGAGCTTTACAAACGACATGCCGTCCTCGTCGCGGTAGTCGTTAAAGGTGCGGCGCACGTCGCCGGCCGCATCGATCATATCGAGTTTCTTCGCCACCGCCGGCAGTAGCGAACCCTGCACCACAATGCTCGATACGGCAATCACAAACACCAGGTCAAATAGGTCGTGTCCGCCGGGAACGCCGGCCACCACAGCAAAGAGGCTAAAGACGACCGAAGCCGCGCCGCGCAAGCCCGCCCAGCTTACGAGCGCAACCTGGCGAGGGCTCGTCTTAAAGGGCGCCAGCAGCAGACCGACGGCGATGGGGCGGCTCGCAAAGAGCATAAACGCCATGAGCGCAAGGCCGGGTAGCAGCATTTGCGGCAGGCGCGCGGGCGTGACGAGCAGGCCGAGCAAGAAGAAGATCGTCATCTCGGCCATCTCGGTAAGGGTGTCAAAGAAGTGCGCCATCTCGACCTTGCCGGTGATGTCGCTCGCGCCCAGCACAATGCCTGCCAGGTATACGGCCAAAAAGCCGTTGCCGCCCAGGTAGCTCGGCAGTGCGTAGGCGACGATCGCCACGGCGAACAAAAAGATAGTCTGCGCGCCCTCGGCCGTTGCGTGTGCGCGCTCAATCAGGCGGCTGGATATCCAGCCGATGGCAAGGCCCAGCCCCACGCCCAGGATGATCTGCTTGGCCAGCAGCACGGGAATGTCGATGTTGCCACCCGCCGCGAGGGTGGCGAGTACCGCGGTGAGCATGTAGGCGACGGGGTCGTTGGAGCCCGATTCGACCTCGAGCAGCGAGTCGGTGCCGCCCTTTAGCGACAGGTTGTGCTCGCGCAGCACGCTAAAGACGCTCGCCGCGTCGGTCGACGCCACGACCGAGCCCAGCAGCAGGCCGCCGATCCAGTCGAAGCCCAGCACAAAGTGGGCGAACACGCCGGTGATGCCTGCGGTGATGACGACGCCGAGCGTGCTCAGCAGCACCGCCGGCGCGGCGACGGGCTTGGCGCGGTCTATGTTGGTGTTAAAGCCGCCGTAGAACATGATGAACAATAGCGCCGTGCTGCAGACGGTTTCGGTGAGTGCGTAGTCGCTAAAGTCGATATGCGCCGGGCCGTTGACGCCCAACAGCATGCCGAGCGCGATAAAGATAAGCAGGGTGGGGAAGGGGAGCTTTTTGCCGATGGGTTTGATGGTCAGGCACAAAATGATGACGAGGCCGATAAAAAGAAGGATCTGGTTCATGGATGGTGTCCGCTCCTGGGTGGTTGGCGTGGCACGGTTAGTTGTCTGCGGTTATTTGTACCCAAAGATGGTGGGTTTATGGGGTTGGATTGCGGGCGTGCGCGATATCGTCATAGACGGCTGCCGTCTTTGCCTCTGCTCGGAAACCCTTTCCAGCTTTATTGCAACGGAGTACAATGGGTAACGTTTAAGTTCAACTTGAAGTTTTAGTTGCGGCGCCGGGCTTTGGCCGCAATGCAAGGAGAGGCGTACCATGGCGATCTATGTGACATCTGATGCTCACGGGCACGTGCGTGCGCTTGACGAGGCCCTGTCTAAGATTTCGCTGGCGTCCGACGACACGCTGTACGTGCTGGGCGACATGATCGATCGCGGGCCCGATCCGGTCGGCGTTATTAAGCTCGTGCGCTCGCTGCCCAACGCCCTCGTGCTCAAGGGCAATCACGAGCAGATCATGCTCGATGCCATCATTGGCCAGGATCCGCTCGATGCCGAGACCTGGGATATCAACGGTGGCTGGACGACGCGCGAGCAGCTCAACGACATGGAATTTGACGCATACGAGGAGCTCGTGCGATGGATGGCCGCGCTGCCGCTCTACGCGGTGGCCGAGACCGAGGAGCGCCCGTATCTGCTGGTACATGCTGGAATCGAGATGAAGGCGGCGCGCGCGTTTTTGCTTGAGCATGGCGTCGATTGTGCCGATGGCGTTGGAGCGGTGGGTGCCGATCGCGAGCTGCTGCAGCAGATGCTCGCGGTGCAGTCGGCCGATGACCTGCTGTGGATTCGTCACGGCTATTGGGATGCGCCGACCGGGCTGCTTTCTGCCGGGGGCAAGGGTCCGGTCGTGGTGAGCGGTCACACGCCAACGGTGTCGCTCGGGCGTTATTGCGAGGTCGGTGGTCTTGCGGGGCTCGATGAGGAGTCGGGCCGCGGGCAGATCGTGCGCCTGGGCGGCGAGGATGCCGCCGGTGTGCCCGATCGCATCGACATCGACTGCGCTGCCGCCACCGGCTCCGAGTTCGGTCGCGTGGGCATCCTGCGGCTCGATGATGGGGCGGAGTTCTACGCGAATATTCGCCCCGGGGAATAACTTTGTTCCGCCGTTCTACCGAACGGCGGCCACGTTGATGCTGCGCAGCCCCGAAGCACCCCATCTTGTCGCTCAAACCGTCGTTCGCGTACGGAAGTACGCGTCGCTCCTCTTTCGCGCCAACCTGGGGCACTTTGAGACTGCTCGCTGTCGGTGCCAAAACATCGACGTTTCTTTTCTTCAAATTGATTCGAATTAGGCGCCGTACGGGTTGCGGTCGCGTTCTATGCGCTGGCGAATGTGGGCGTATTCGACAATCAACAGCACCAGGAGTAGGGCCATGATGGCTAGGTAGCTCACCACAGCGCCCATCAGACCCAGTAGCTTAATCAGGATCACCGGCAGCACCACGCTTACGGCGAAGCAGATCAGGTAGATCTTGGTGACGTCTCCAGCGTGGCGCAGCACCGTGATAATGGCGTAGATAAAATCGATGGCCGCGGTTACGCCGCCGGCGACGACCATCAGCAGCGCCAGCGTACGGTAGCGTTCAAAGCTGAGGCCGTACATAAAGCTCATGAGGGGAATACCGGGACCTGCCATAAATGCGGCGCACACGCCGGTGATGACCACGATCAGCGCCATAACGGCAACAATAATCAGGTCAAAGCGACGACGCTTGCGAGGATTAGCCCAAATGCTCGACAAGCGCAGGAGCTGCGGTTTATAGATAAATCCAATGCTCAACAAAATGGCCTGCGCCGGAAAAAACAGTGCATTAAAGTACAGCTGATATTTGTATGCCAGCGTGCCCTCCATCACAAACTTGGGCATGCTCTCGATAAGGTTGAACAGGAACAGCGCACCAAAGAGCGGGGCGCACTGGACAAACAGGTGGCCAGCCTCGCGCAGACTCATGCGGCGTGATTTTTCGGTTTCGAGCAGGGCGAGCGGGGCGGTGACCAGTACGAGCGAGGCAATCGCGGCGATGCCCATGGCCATGGCCGCGATGGGCATGCTGCGCGTGAGGAACAGTGCCACGCTAAAGACCGCGATGACGCCGGCGGAACGCAGCGTTTGGCTCATGCCTGCCAAATAGAGCTTGTCGGCCTGCTGCAGGCGGCCCTCGTACACGTCGGCGATGCCGTCGATCACCTTATAGAGGTAGACGCCCAGGCCGATCGTGGCCATCTGCGCATCGTAGCCGCGGGCGCTGCTGTATACCAGGCCGCATGCCAGCGCGAGCGCTCCACAAAGCCAGCGGTTGAGCTGGTAGGAGGCAAAGGACGTCTTTTCGTCGATGTCCGAGACCTGGAAATTGCGCACGCCGTAGTTGCACGCGATCATGATGAGCGTGCCGGTGACAAAGGCGATGGAGAATTTGCCTGCTTCTTCGGCGCCCACGAGCTGCGTAGACACGATGGTGAGCAGCGGAAATGCCAAGCCCCACACGGCGGTGCCGAGGGTGTTCCAAAGATAGTCGCGACTGGTGGCGTGCTCCTCGTATTCCGCTTCCTGCATGGAGAAGCCGCCGCCGTAGACGGCACCGAGCAGACGGTTCCACCAAGCGTTGACCATGCGGCGGACGGGGCCGGGCTCCCGATCGCGTTCGCGCCGGCGACGGCGCGTGGCCTGGCTGCTGTCGGGGCCGCCGGCGTTGCGCTGGCTCAGCTCCTGGATGCGCGCGAGCTCTTCGGCCGTGTGGGAGGCGGGGAACAGGCCGTTCTCGATGCGTCCGCCCTGCCCGTGCGCCCCGTCCGATACGGTGGGGTCGGCGACGCCATTGCGGCGGGCGATGGCGCGGCGAATGCTATCGATGGGCGTGATGCTCAAAGCGGAGTCCTTTCTATTGCTGCGCTCTAGTATAGACGCGACGGTGTTCGTTCGTGTTTTTGAACAGGTTGTTCGATAATTTCGGCGGCGCCATTCAGTAGCCGGCACTCGGGGACGTTCCTTATGTGCCGGCACTTTAGGAACGTCCCCGAGTGCCGGCATCCGGGGACGCTCCTTGGTTGTTGCCTGTTCAAGAGTGTCCCCAACGATTAGTCGTTTAAAAACGTCCCCAATGACTAGGCCGCTTGCCTGCGATTTTTGACCGTTGGGCGGGCTTGCCGCCCTTGCCGCAAAAACGTTTTTGCATATCGGGTACAACGGGCTTTACGTGAGTAAAGTGCGCGTCGTGTCCTCGTGTCGCGTTTTTAAAGGAGGCCCCATGCCTGGTGTTACCCCTGCAGATGTTTTGTCCAACTTTGGTATTACGCTGGTCGAAGATCCCGCCGAGAATCAGCCCCGTCTGCTGGTCGATCTACCCGCCGCGGAGCTCGTCGAGCACGCTATCCGCCGCGAAGAAGGCCGCATGGCATCCAACGGCGCGCTGGTGATCGAGACGGGGGAGCGCACTGGTCGTTCCCCCAATGACCGCTTTATCGTTGACACGCCCGACGTGCACGACAAGATCGCCTGGGGCGCCGTCAACCGACCGCTTTCGATCGAGAGCTACGAGACCATCAAGGCCGGCATCGTCGACTACCTCAACGAGCGCGACGTGTTCGTCACCCGCGGCATGGCCGGCGCCGACCGCAACCACACGCGCCGACTGCTCGTCGCCTGCGAGCGCGCCAGCCAGGCACTCTTCATTAAGCAGATGCTCGCCCGCCCGCTTGCCCGCGAAATCGCGCGCACCGGCGAGCCGGACTTCTGTGTGCTCGCCGCGCCGGGCTACCAGTGCGATCCCGCCATCAAGGGCCTCAACTCCAGCGCCGCCGTGGTCATCAACTTCCAGGAGCGCGTGATTTTGGTCGCGGGTACCGGCTACTCCGGCGAGATCAAAAAGTCCATCTTCAGCGTCATGAATTACCTGCTGCCCGTCGAGGACGACGTGCTGCCCATGCACTGCTCGGCCAGTATGGATCCCGTCACGCACGAGACCGCGGTGTTCTTTGGCCTGTCGGGCACCGGCAAGACCACGCTTTCGGCCAACCCCACGCGGCTGCTGATCGGCGACGACGAGCACGGTTGGTCCGACATGGGCATCTTCAACATCGAGGGTGGCTGCTACGCCAAATGCGAGGGCCTGGACGCGTTCCACGAGCCTGAGATCTTCAACGCCGTCCGCTTTGGCGCGATCTGCGAAAACGTGGTGCTCGACGAGAGCCGCAAGCCCAACTACGATGACGTCTCGGTCACGCACAACACGCGCGTGGCCTACCCTGTGGAGCACATTCCCAACGCGTGGACCAAGGGCATGGGCACCACTCCGAGCGTCGTGCTGTTTTTGACCTGCGACGCCTTTGGCGTGCTGCCGCCCATCTCGCGCCTGACGGCCGACGCCGCCATGTATCACTTTGTGACGGGCTTTACGGCCAAGATCCCCGGCACCGAGGTCGGCGTCACCGAGCCCACGCCCACGTTCTCTTCGCTGTTTGGCGAGCCGTTTATGCCGCTCGACCCCATGGTCTATGCCAAGATGCTCGGTGAGCGCATCGCCGACGGCCGCACGCGTGTGTACCTGGTCAACACCGGCTGGATTGGCGGCGGCTACGGCGTGGGCCATCGCATCGAGCTTGCCTACACGCGCGCCCTGGTGGCCCGCGCCCTCGACGGTACCATCGAGGACAGCGAATTCGTGCATGACGATATCTTTAACGTTGACATTCCCACCACGTGCCACGGCGTGCCCGACGGCATCCTGGTGCCGCGCCAGTACTGGCAGAGCACCGCGCGCTACGACGAGGCGGCGCACAACTTGGCCGTGATGTTCGAGGAGAACTTCGAGAAGAAGTACTCGCACCTGCCCGAGTCCGTGAAGGCCGCCGGTCCGCACGCTCAGGTGCACGCCGACGCCCGTCATCGCGGCCGCGGCCTGCTGGGACTCCGACACTAGCGTCGCCGCGAGTCCATATCCGCCACAAAGGGGACAGGCACCTTTGTGGCGGTTTTGCTTGGGCGAATGACTCGGGTTACAATACGCCTGACATATCGCCCCCTTCTCCGGATGGGGGCAGCGTAAGCGCTCTTGTGGCGGCACCGTAGGACTTTGAAGGTGGCCGTCGTAAGAGCGCTTTTTGTTTAGGCACCCGGGCTCGGGCGCATGCTATGAAGGGAGAGCACATGAAGAGTTTCGTTGCCGAGGATTCGTTTTGGGAGCTATTTCCGCAGGCGGCTGTCGGTGTTGTGGTCGTAAAGGGCATGAAGCCCGCGGCTCAGATTCCTCAAGAGGACGTTGATGCGATTGCCGCGTTGCTCGACCGCGCCAATATCGATGCGGAGCGTCACCTGACGAGTGATACCATCAGCGAGAATGCGCCGGTTAAGGCATGGCGCGAGGCATATCGCCTATTCAAGACCAAGAAGGGCGCGCGTTGCTCAATTGAGAACCTGCTCAAGCGCGTGCTCAAAGGAAAGCCGGTGGGCCACATTACGCCCGCGGTGGACATCTACAACACGGTGTCGCTGTCCTACGCGCTGCCCGTAGGCGGCGAGGATTTGCACGCGATTGAGGGAGACCTTTGCCTGAAGGTGACCGACGGTGGCGATTCATTTCTGCCGCTTGGCGAGGAGACAGATGACCCGACGCTGCCCGGCGAGCTCGCCTACATCGATGATGCGGGCGCCGTATGCCGCTGCTGGAACTGGCGCGACGGCGTTCGCACGGCGCTGTCCGATAATTCGGCCGATGCGTTCCTGGCGATTGAGTGCGTGGAGCCCGAGCGGATGGGGGATTGCCAGGCCGCGATCGATCGCTTAGCCGAGCTGCTCGAGCGCTATCTGGGAGCGACGGTTGTCGTTAAAACGCTTGTGACCCGCGACAATCCTTGCGTGGGGCTGTAGCGAAGTCTGCGGATCAAACTCGATGCCCCAAACCACCACAAAGGTGCCTGTCCCCTTTGTGGTGGTTTTTATGTTGATGGGTTAACAAATGGGATATTTGGGTACGGGTGTTGCCTTGTGCGGCTAAGATGTTTACCCGTTAGCATCATGTAAGCGAAAGGCGGTCGTCACCATGCAGCAGAACGACGAGACACGTTTTGAGGACTTTGTCGGACTGATCAGCGGCCTCTACAAGGAGATTCAGCGTATCAAGACGTCCGAAGGCGCAAGGCTGGGCCTCAAGGGCTCCGACGTTATGTGCCTGTACTATCTTGAGCGCAGCAAGGACGGCCTGACTGGCGCCGACCTCGCCCGCATGGCCGGCGTTACCCGTGCCGCCGTTTCGCGCACACTGGCACATCTGGAGGAGGGCGGCTACGTCGAGGTTGACGACTCGGGTGATGCGGCCGTCAAGTATCGTGCTCCGGTGCGCCTGACTGCCCTGGGCGGCGAGAGCATGAGCGAGGCCGATCGCATCATTCGCGAGGTGCTCGATACCACCGGCAAGGCCATGGGCGTGGAGCAGCGCGAGCAGATGTATGCATCGCTGCGCACGATCCTCAACACCCTGCGCGAGATCTAGAGCCGCGCTGGCGCTAGCTTTCAGCCAAGAACTGCATCGTCCCGTTTGAGCGCGTACGCCGTGCCGGGACATTGCTGTCAAAATTCCCTGCGCGAGACCTGCGCAAGAAAGGATTCGTTATGTCCGTCCGCATTATTACCGATTCCGCAAGCGATATGTCGCCGGCGGAGCACCCCGCTCTGCGTGTTCTGCCGCTGTCCGTCACCTTTGGCACCGATGTGTATATGGATGGCGTCGACATCGATCACCAGCGCTTTTACGAGATGCTTGTGGAGCGCGATGAGCTGCCCAAGACCGGTCAGGTCAACCCGTACGCCTTTTCGCAGGCGATTGCCGAAGCGCGTGAGGCCGGCGATGAGGCCGTGATTATTACCGTGGGAGCCAAGCTCTCGGGCACCAACCAGAGTGCTCGTACGGCACTTGCCGAGGCGCCGGGCGGCGACATGTTCGTCGTGGACAGCAATAACGTGACCTTGGGCGAGCGCGTGCTGGTCGAGTATGCGCTGCGCCTGGTGGACGAGGGCCAGGGCGCGGCTCAGGTTGCGGCGGCTGTCGAGGCCGTGCGCGACCGCGTGGTCGTCATCGGCCTGCTCGAGACGTTGGAGTACCTGGTGCGCGGCGGTCGCCTGTCTGCTGCGGCCGGTGCCGTGGGTACGCTGCTCAACGTAAAGCCCGTGGTGGCTGCCGAGGACGGTCTGATCGTGCAGCTGGGCAAGGCGCGCGGTTCCAAGAACGGACGTAACCTGCTCAACCAGAAGGTCGAAAAGGCGGGCGGCATCGACTTTTCCATGCCGCTGGCGCTCGGCTATACGGGCCTTTCGGATGCGGTGCTCAAGAAGTATATCGAGGACAGCGCGGCACTGTGGGCTGGCCACACCGAGGGCGAACTGCCCGTTCACACCATCGGCGCCACCATCGGCACCCATGTAGGCCCCGGCGCCGTAGCCGTAGCCTTCTTCCAGCCCGTTAACTAGCCCACCTGCCAAAACCACCACAAAGGGGACAGGCACCTTTGTGGTGGTTTATGCTATTCCGGGTGGAAGGGAGCGAGCAATGGCGTCTGAGGGCTTTTTTGAGCGGGTGTACGAGGTGGTCGAGCAGATTCCCGAGGGGATGGTCGCCACGTATGGTCAGGTGGCGCTGCTTGCTGGACGTCCACGAAGTGCGCGGTACGTGGGGTATGCCCTGCATGGCAATCCGCGCCCCGGCGAGATTCCCTGTCACCGCGTGGTGTTTGCCGATGGCCGCATATGCGATGGTTTTGCTTTTGGCGGTCCCGATGCTCAACGTGAGCTTTTGCTAGGGGAGGGTGTGGCGTTTAAGGACGACATGCACGTCGACTTGGCCGCCTGTCGCTGGCCTGCAGGGCTCTAGCGGCTCTGCCGTGGTTAAAACCACCACAAAGGTGCCTGTCCCCTTTGTGGTGGTTCTAGTTTACCTGAGCTAACTTATGGAGAAGCTATGGGGGAACATATTGACGCTACAAAGTAAACCACGGTGAACTATATTGTATTCAGCAACGGAGCAGGCAATAGGCGATGAAAAAGCCTGCCCTGTTGAGTTTGATTCGCATTCCTCCCCTCTGTGCGATTCAACGGTGTACTTCGGGAACAGGCCCGCTGGCAACTAACTGCCAGCGGGCCTGTTCCTGTTTTTCGGGGGAGTGCAATGGGCAGAGCCGAACCGGTCGGGCACCAAAAAAGGCGGACGCACTAGCGCCCGCCCTATAGCAATCGAAAGTTCTAGCCAGCAGATCGATCTAGTACACCATGCCCATGGCGTCCTGAACCTCGGCCAGGGTCTGCTCGGCAATCTCGTTGGCGCGACGGTTGCCCTCGTGCAGCACGTCCTTCACATAGTCCAGGTCGTTTTCGTAGCGCTGACGACGCTCGCGGATCGGCGCGAAGTACTCGTTGACGGCCTCGGTCACGCACTTCTTGAGCTGGCCGGAGCCGCCCATGCCG
>CAJMRI010000017.1:0-43878 GCA_905215905.1 uncultured bacterium
CCCGAGACGGTCCCGGGCTGACAATTTCGACTGTAATGGACGTACTTAAATGAGTGGCAGTTGGGGGATACTCCTTGCCGAGTTGGAGCTTGCGCGCGCCCCTTCTGGGTCATGCGGCTCAAAATCGCGGCGTCATGCGGACGGCTGGGGTCGAATTTGCAACATTTCGAACTTGGCTTCGATATTGAGATTGGTTCTTTATTAAAATGGTGTTCCGGACAACAAAGCGGGTGGGGGTTACCATGAGGGACCTGGGAGACACAACCGCATATTTGCGCCGGGGCATGCGGGAGATTCTGTGCCTAGCGCTGTTCTTCTTCACGTTTTTGGCGTGCGAGTATTTCTTTGATGCGCGCATGGCCGAGTTCGTGCCATCGAGTGAGGTCGTCATCTACGAGAGCATCGTTGTCGGCGCGAGCGTGATTGGCTTTTTCGTGCGCCCATTTCTGTACTATCGCCGTCCCCAGACGATCGATGCGACGAGCGATATTACGGGCGTGCTGTTGGTATCGGCGTTGCTGCTGATGATTATGGCAATGCGGTTTGAGGTAGTAATTGCCGGCGGCCTGGTGGCGTGCTGCGCCCTGGGCTATTGCGGATCGACCGCCCATGCCAATCTTGCGCGGCGTTTTGCGCAGACGCCCTGCCTGGCGCGCACCGTGGCGGTTTCCTATGCTGTGGGCATTTTGGTGCAGGTGCTCAACCATATGGTGATGCCTGCGGGCATTCCCCAGCAGTCTGTTCTCATTGCCTGTGCGATTGCGCTGGTGGGGCTGCTTCACGGTGTCCGCCGCGCTAAATTGCGTGATGAGCCTGCGCCCGAGTTCGAGGTCGAGATTGCCGAGCTATCGGTCGATGCGTCGGAGCGTGGCGCCAGGTGGCACGATGACCCCGAGGCAAAGGCGACCTTTCAGGGCGCCGTGGTGCGTCTGACGGTGGCGACCGCTTGCCTCACCGGCGTGTTCGCGGCCCTCAATGCCGGCCTTACGACCTCGCATGCCGCTGGCGCTATCGATCTGGGCGACTGGCCGCGCTTGCTGCTGGTTGTGAGCGCCCTTGCCGCCGGCGTCCTGTATGACCTGCGTGGGCGTTCGTATATGAATATCATCATGACGTGCGCCGCCATGCTGTCCACGCTCTCGTTCTTTGTACTTATCACCGATGGCAACGGTGGCAACACGCTTGCCGCCACGATTATCTTTTACCTTGGCACGGGCTTTTTCGTGGTGTTCTTCACCGCGAAGTTCGCCGCGATTTCGATGTATGCCCGCTGGGCGTATCTGTGGCCGTGCATGGGCCGTGTTATCAACAACGTTTGCTCGATGCTCGTGACGGCTCCGGCAGTGGCGATTATCTCGAGTCAAAACGTGCTGGCGGCAGTGAGCGTCGTGCTCGTGCTGTTTGTCGGCATCGCGATTTCGCTGTTGGGACAGTTTGGACAAGACGGTGAGGGCGAGGCGACGCGCGGCAGGCTGGCGCTTGCCACCGACGATCTTGGCGTGAGCTGTGAGCCCGGCCAGGCCGACACGGTGCCCCTGGAGGCGCCGGAGCTTTCGTTTGACGATCGGCTCGATGGCTTCGTTGCCGCCTTTGGGCTCACCAAGCGCGAGCGCGATGTTCTGGAGGCACTGGTCGTTTCGGACGACAGCGTGCAGGACGTGGCGGCGGCACTCTTCCTTTCGCGTTCCACGCTCTATCGCCACATCGCTTCGATTAACAAAAAGACAGGTGCCTCCTCGCGCGTAGCCCTCATCAACTTCTTCTGGTCCTGGACACCCCAAGACTAGCTAACCACCACAAAGGGGACAGGCACCTTTGTGGTGGTTTTTTACCTGCAAAAATATGAATATGAGACATTTGTCACCTGCCGTTTTGGTGCTCAAAGGCATATGAATGTGATGCTGAGCAGAGCAGAACGGAGGGGGTGCACCTATGGCGTCTCGGGGTTGCGCGTCTAATAAAATTGCGGGCGTGCTTATCGCCGTGGTGGTCTTTGCCGCGGCGGTGACACTCTTGCGAGTTTACGTTGCCGGCGACCATGGCGCTCAGGGAAAGACTGCCGCGCAAGTGTCGCTCAACGATTGCGCTGCCGTTCCGGTGGCGGTCAAGCTTATCGAGGACGGGGAGGCGCGGACGGCCTATGAGACCGACGATGACGAACTGGTCGCATCGACTTTTGCCGCGCTCGATGGCTGCACCGTGGGGGATGCGGTGGATGAGCGGACGAGCGATGCCGGCCGAACGCTCGTCTTTGTCTATACGGATGGCTCGGAGCAATCGGTAGAACTTGAGGGCAAAAACATCGTGCTCGATAGGACGGCGTATCGACTTAACGGTGCCGATGAGTTATGGCGGCAGCTTGCCGCAATCAAAAACAGCTAACGAAATTAGGGATGTACGGGATGAGTGACTTGAGATTCTGCCCGGCGTGCGGGGCGCAGCTGCCTCGGGTCGCCGGCGTGCCGGTGCGATTTTGCCCGGGGTGCGGCGTCCGACTTGAGGGCGTTGTGGGCTACTCGGGCGCCGTGGGGGCTACAGATGGGGCGACTGCCGATGACGATGCGGACGAAGGCGGCGACCCGAGTGTGGACGCGCCGGCCGATGCGCCGGTGGAGACTGCCGGCGTCGCGTCGTCTCGTGACGCAGCCACGACGGATGCGCCTCACATCGGTGACCTTGAGCTTCATGCCGCATGCGATACCTCTGGCGGCCAGGCACTCGCGCAGGTGGCGCTGCCGCGGGGCTGGCATATCGAAGAAGCGCATCTTGAGCGCAGCGGCAGTTTCGACTGCCCGATTTCGGTTGGCGTGACGGCGGCGGGTCCGATGGGTGAGCGGATTATGTACCGCTCCGAGCTCTGCTACGTGGATGCGGGCGCCGTTGCCAAGCGTATCCCCACGCAAACCGAACGCAAGGTGTTTGTGCACGTGGAGGCAGCTTGCGACGAGCTGGCTCAGGCCTGTGCAGCACGGCTGGGCGCGCGGGCAGAGGTTGTTGCCGAGCAACCGTACCCATCGAGCGCGGCGGTCGATATCGAGCGCGAGCGTGCCCGCGTAAAGCGCGAGGCGGCAAACGACTTTGCAATCCAGGGCTTTTCGATGGAACCGAGTGATGTGGTCTATGAGTGCCGCATGCGTCGATATCGGCTCACGGGCGCTCCAGTGCCCACCGAGCTCGCGGTGGCGGCCAAAGTCGAGGGCTATATGTTTTCAATCGGCGGCGTCGCGGGTTCTATGGGTAAAGGTGTTGCCGCTGGGGCCGAGGCGCTGCTGGGCGCGGGCCTTTCGAGTGGGCTGATCGGCGGTGTTTTGGGCAAGCGCCTGCGCGAGCGCCAGGCGGCGGCAGCGGCGGGACAGGGCGTCGCGCAAGAACAGCCCACGGGTCGAGGCGGTTGCCCGGACGGAGCGTCGTTCGAGCTGGGTGCGGCCGACCTGCTGCAGTGGCGTATCAGGGACAGCTTCTGTTTGGTTGCGCCAGAAGGTCGCCTGGAAGAGGCGGCCTCCACGGCGCTTGCATCAATGGCGTCGACTCTGCGGCTCAATCCGGCGATTGCACGCGAGGCGTCAGCTCAAAAGCAACAGATGGTGCTTGAGCAGCGCCAACGCACGCAGATGAACATTGCCCAGCAGCAACAGCAGTTTGCAGCCTGGCAACAGATGCATGCCTCGCAACAGGCGGCGTTCGACAGCTACCAGCAGGCGTGGTTCGATCGCAGCGACCGTCAGCACGCCGCGAATATGGCTGCCAGCGCCGCCGTTTTTTCCAGCGCGGGCGTGGGGACGGGCACCGCTTCGTATTCCGATGCCATTCGCGGGGTCAACCATTACGCCAGACCCGACGGCACCGATGTCGAGGTCTCGGTGATGGCCGACCAGGCCTGGGTCAACGGTTCGGGCGATGTGATCGGTACACGCGATGGTTTTGAACCCGGTTTTGGCTGGACGGAGCTGCCTCGTCAATAGCGTGAGGCGGGTTATGTGTGAATCGATGCCGGATGTGTTTCTCGGCATGGTGATAAAGAACGGGAAAGGAACAATGATGAGGGAGACGGTACTTTCGCGCACGGCATTTGTCGCGGTGGCGGGAACGGCGCTGCTGACGCTTGTGGGGTGCGGCGGACAGCGGACGCAGGATGCGACGGGTTTTAACGACGACCGCCCGGTAAAGGACAAGATGGATGCGGGTGCGACGTCGGGCGATTCCGGCGACGCGGACAGCGGCTCGGCGGATGCGTTCGATACGTGGTCGGATGATTGCTGGGATGCGCACCGCAACATCAGCATCGCGGCGCTCCTCGAGCTTAAGGGCTGGCAGTTGCAGGAGTTTGCCTCGCAGCAGGGCTATACCTGGCAAGACGCGCTCGAGATGTACGAGGACGAGGCGGGACACGTGCTCAGCGTCTGCAATATCAGCAAGGACGGCGCGACCGAATGGCTCGGCGAGGACGAAATCGGAAAGCTCGACAAGGGCGGCACCGGAAGCACCGTGATGTTCACGCTGCAACTTTCGGGCTATTCGAGCTGCGAGGATGTTATCGCGGGCTTTTCCGTGCCGGTCGAGGACCGGGCGCAGATTACTTCGGGCTCATGGATCGCGTGCGTATACGGTTCCAACATGGCGTGGCACGTCGCCATGACGAGCCCGATGGAAAACGGTGACTACCGCTTGGATCTCATTACCGAGGAGGCTATCAAGACCGGTAGGTTTACCCAGGGCGGCGGTGCTCCGACGATAGACGAGTTTTGGCAGGAAAAGACTGGACGCGCGCTCGGCTAGGTGCGACGTGGCCAATACCATAGCGAGGAACGAACATGATGAATGAAGTGACGATGAACCGTGCGGCCTTTGTGGCAGGCGCGGGTGCGCTGGCTTGTGCGCTGGCTGGCTGCTCGGGCGGATTGGGCGGCGCGGGCGGTGCCAAGAAGGCGACCACGGCGGACGCCGCCTGTGTAGACGACAACGCCAACGTGACGGTCTATGCTGCGATCAACTTGGACGGCGCCGACCTGGTGCGCCTGCTCAAGCATCAAAACTATGAGTGGCAAGGCGAGAGCGTGGGCTACGGTGCCGCCGATGACGCGGGACTTTTCGCTTTTACCTTTTCTAAGATTTCGGATGACGTGGACGAACTTGCGAACAGCGCGATACCGCTTTCGGAGTCCGAGTACGAGGAACTTGAGCCGGGCGGCGGAGACGATAGCGTGGCGATTTTGCTCTCGGTGGGCGGCTATACGACGGGCAATCGTGCGCTCACCGGCGCAATCGGCGATGCAGCGATAGTGCAGGAGAAGTGCACAATCGACGATTCCGTGTATTGGCTGGTCAAGGCGCTCGACGGCAGCCGTTACGTGATTTCGGCCTACGACACCGAAGATGATGGCGACAGCGCGCATGACATCTATATCTATAGTGAATCTTTTATTCACACCGGTTATCTGAGCGGCGGCGACCAAATCGATATTGACGAACTCTGGAGCCGCCTGACCAATGCCTCGTAGCGCACCAAAACCACCACAAAGGGGACAGTGAGGCGGGACTTTTTGACCGCCTGATGGGTCGAGCGTCACAACTCGTGCGTTACAGCAGCTCGCCGTGGCGGGCGATGTAGCGGCGCTTGGCCAGTTGGGTGAGCGCGATGTAGGCGGCGACAATGCCGATGAGCAGCGCGAAGAAGATTGGCGGCAGCGGCATGAGACCCAGCGCATCGGCGATGGGGCTTGCCGGCAGCCAGGTGACGAGCACCAGGCCCAGCACGGTGAGGAGGCACAGCGCGGGCGCGGCGTGGTCGCGCGGGCGTGGCAGGCGCGGGGAGCGCAGCATGTGGACCACGAGCGTCTGCGACCACATGGACTCGACAAACCAACCGCTCTGGAAGAGCGCCGTAAAGGCCGCCATGCCTGCGACGTCGCCTACAGCGGCAAGCTCGGCCCAGCTCGCGCCCACGGCGGCGGGGCACACCACAAAGAAGAGCGCGGCGAAAGTCACGATATCAAACAGTGAGCTCACGGGACCCAACTCGAGCATAAAGCCCTTAATGGACGCGGCATCCCAGGCGCGCGGACGGGCAGTCCAGGCGTCATCGACGGTGTCCCACGGCAGCGCGATGCACACGATCTCGTAGACCAGCGACAGCAGCACCAGCTGCAGAGCGCTCATGGGCAAGAACGGCAAGAACAGGCTCGCGACGGTCACGGATAGCACGTTGCCAAAGTTGGAGCTCACCGTGGTCTTGAGGTACTTGAGTAGGTTGCCGTAGGTGCGGCGGCCTTCGATGATGCCGCGCTCGAGCACGCCCAGGTCCTTCTGGAGCAAGATGATATCGGCGGATTCCTTGGCGATGTCGACGGCGGAGTCGACCGAGATGCCGCAGTCGCTCGCGCGCATGGCGGCGGCGTCGTTGATGCCGTCACCCATAAAGCCCACGGTGTGACCGAGCAGCTCGCGCATGACGCGCACCAGGCGCGCCTTCTGCAGAGGCGAGAGCTTGGCGAAGAGGTGGGTGTTCTCGGCGCGCTCGGCAAGTTCGGCGTCATCGAGCGCATCGATCTCGGAGCCGAGCAAGACGTTGCTCGCGTCGATACCGATCTGTTCGCAGACGGTGGCGGCGACGCGGTCGTTGTCGCCGGTCAGGACCTTGACCGCCACACCCTTGGCCTCGAGCGTGGCGACGGCGCCCGCGGCACTCGCCTTGGGCGGATCGAGGAAGGCCAAAAAGCCCATCAACACCATGTCGCATTCGTCGGCAATGCCAAACTCGCCCACGCAGCGCGGATTGGTTTTCTGCGCCACGGCAATCACGCGCAGGCCCTCGGCGTTGAGCCCGGCGACCTGCTTGCGAATCTGGGCGAGCTTATCTTCGGTAAGCGGCTGGGCGGCGCCATCGACCTCGACAAAGGAGCAGATCTCGAGCATTTCCTCGGCAGCTCCCTTGGTGACCATCTGGGTTTTGCCCTGGGCGTCGGCGACAACTACGCTCAGGCGGCGGCGCGAGAAATCGAAGGGCACCTCGTCGACCTTGGTATAGCGGTCGCGCAGGCTCTGGCCCAGCATAGAATCGGGCACGACGGTCGAGGGCGTCACATCGGCACGGTCGATGACGGCCAGGTCGATAAGGTTTTTGAGGCCGGTCTGGAAGAAGCTGTTCAAAAACGCATGGCGCAGCACGCGCGCATCCTCGTTGCCGTCGGTGTTGAGGTAGCGCTCGAGCACGATGCGGTCTTCGGTGAGGGTGCCGGTCTTGTCGCAGCACAGGACGTCCATCGCGCCGAGGTTTTGGATCGCCGGCAGCTCCTTGACGATAACCTGGCGGCGGGCGAGGTCCTTGGCGCCCTGCGACAGGCTCGTGGTCACGATGACGGGAAGCATCTGCGGCGTGATGCCCACGGCCACGCTCGTGGCGAACAGCAGCGCGTCGATGACGTTGCCCTTGGTGGCGGCGTTGATGGCAAAGACCGCCGGCGCCATAACGAGCATGAGGCGCACGAGCAGCATGGAGACGCTCGAGACGCCGCGGTCAAACGCGCTCTTCTCGCCGCGTCCGTTGAGCATCTTGGCGATGCCGCCCAGGTAGGTGTCCGAGCCGGTGGCAACGACAAGCGCCATGGCGGTGCCGTTTTGCACGGAGGTGCCGGTAAAGACGATGTTCTTGCAGGCAGAGAGTGGTAGCGCGGAGCTGTCGGCACCCGCGGCGGCAGCGGTCTTCTCGACGGCCTCGCTCTCGCCGGTGAGTGCGGACTCGATCACAAACAGGTCGCGCGCGGTGATGATGCGGGCATCTGCCGGCACCATGTCGCCGGCAGAGAGGCGGATTACATCGCCGGGGACGAGCTCGTCGAAGGGGATCTCGACGCGCTCGCCGTCGCGCAGGGCACAGCAGGTGCTGGAGACCAGGTCCTTAAGGGCCTCGGCCGCATTGCCGCTGCGGGCTTCCTGGATAAACTTCATGCCGCCCGATACCAGCAGCATGATGCCGATGACGATGACCGTGGAGGGGTCACGCTGCAGCTCGGGCACGGCGAGCACGTCGATGTAGAGCGAGACCAGTGCGAGGGCGGCGAGGATGCCAGCGAAGGGATCGACGAACGCGTCGGCGATGCGGCGGGCGAGCGTCTTGGTCGGCGCTTCGATGGTGTTGGGGCCGACGGCGCTCAGGCGCTCGGCGGCGTGCTCGGCGGTGAGGCCGTCGGCTGTGGCGTCGAGCAGCACGAGGGCATCCTCGGCGCTATGGGTGGCGGCGAATATGGTGTTCTTGGACATGCCGGTATGAGCGGCGGGGCGCGCCGTGCGGCGGCGCTTGGAGATGGCTTCGAGTACCGTGGCGGTTTTGAGCATCAGCATAGGGTCCTCCTTGTTGAAGGGAGTTAGCGTACGTGTCGTATGTGCTTCAAAAAACCTAGATGTCGCTCACGTCATGCTTTCGAACCACCACAAAGGGACAGGCACCTTTGTGGTGGTTTTGACGATCGGCTGTTGGCGCTTATGCGTGCGCGGAATCCTCGCGGCGTGCCGAGGGCGACATGCAGGTTTTTCGACTATGACTGCCTTCCATGGCACACCTCCTTAAGGCCGGGCGCGGCGCGCTTTGGGTATCTCGTACCCGTTACAATCCGCCCGTATTCTTGATGAGGGGGTTTGCCGTGTCAACCCCAATGTTTGGAAAACCATTGCCCCTGACAAAGCCTTTACAGAATGCCGAGGCCCCAAAGCGCGCCCGCAACGCGCCCTGCCTGCGCTAAACTGGAAGGCACGTACGCGATTACGAGAGGAGCCCGCATGGAGGCTTACAAGCAAGAGTTCATCAAGTTCATGGTTGAGTCCGACGTTCTTAAATTCGGCAGCTTTACGCTCAAGAGCGGCCGTCAGTCCCCGTTCTTTATGAACGCCGGCGCCTATGTGACGGGCTACCAGCTCAAGAAGCTGGGCGAGTATTACGCCCAGGCCATCCACGATAACTTTGGCGACGACTTTGACGTGCTGTTTGGACCGGCCTACAAGGGTATTCCGCTGGCCGTCGTGACCGCAATTGCCTACCACGAGCTGTACGGCAAGGAGGTCAAGTACTGCTGCGATCGCAAGGAGGCCAAGGACCACGGCGCCGACAAGGGCAACCTGCTGGGCTACGAGCCCCAGGACGGCGACCGCGTGGTCATGGTCGAGGACGTCACTACCAGCGGTAAGTCCATCGACGAGACCTATCCCAAGGTCAAGGCTGCTGCCGATGTCGAGATCAAGGGCCTCATCGTGTCCCTCAACCGCATGGAGGTCGGCAAGGGTGGCGTGACCACCGCGCAGAAGGAGATCGAGGCCAAGTACGGTTTCCCCGTCGCGAGCATCGTCTCCATGGCCGAGGTCGTCGAGACCCTCTACAACCACGAGATCGACGGCAAAGTCGTCATCGACGACGAGCTCAAGACCGCTATCGACGCCTACTACGAGCAGTACGGCGTTCGTTAGTTACGCGGTTTTACCAAACCGCGTAACCAGTTGACGCTGCGCGGGCCGCATTTGGACAATCTGACGTTCAACTTCAAGGGCGCGACCAGAAGGTCAGCGCCCTTTCGTTTCACGTCACCTTGTCTCAAATGCGACCCGCTCGCTGTCGTTGCCAAGACATCGGCACTCCCGTTGCTGGCAAGGGGCGGCACCTGGGGACGTTTCTTTTCTGCCGGCACCTGGGGACACTCCTGATGTGGTCGTTGGGGACGTTCTTAAATGACTACTCAGGATGAGCGTCCAAAAATCCGCGCTCGTTCGATTGGCGCATGTCTACGCAGCGTAGGTTGTCGAGCCTGGCCTTCAAATGGATACTGACTGTCGAACCGGTTCACTCCATTTCTTCAATTTGATTGGACAGCCCATGAACCAGACACGGCAAACCAATGCCTCCCATACTTTTTTGGCAGCGCATGCCATCAAGCAGCTGCGCGAAGAGCGCGGCCTCACCCAGCGCGCCCTGGCGGAAAGCCTTGGCGTGACCGATAAAGCCGTCAGCAAGTGGGAATCCGGCCGCGGCCTTCCCGACATTTCCCTCGTTGAGCCTTTGGCCCAGAGACTCGGCATAAGCGTGGCCGAGCTTTTGGCTGGTGACATTCGGGCCAACGCCAACCGTGCAGGCAATATGCTCAAAGGCGTCTTTTACGTTTGCCCTATCTGCGGAAACGTTGTGCACGCGCTCGGAGAAGGCAGCTTTAGCTGCTGTGGCTCCACGATGTTTCCCCAGGAGGCCGAAGAGCCGGACGCGGACCACGCCTTTTCCATCGAGCGCATCGAGGACGATTGGTACGTCACGCTCGATCATCCCATGACCAAGGATCACTACATTAGCTTTGTGGCATATGCGACTATGGACGGCATCTGCTTTAAGAAGCTCTATCCAGAGCAATCGGTGCAGCCGCGCTTCCATATTACCGGGCGCGGCAGGATATATCTTTACTGCAACCAACACGGACTCTTTACGTCGCTGACGCCTCGCAAATAACGGCTGTCTTCCGCCCTCCTCATGCGTTCCCAGGGGACCCAAAATGAGCGTGGATAATCTCCCGGTTTTGGCCTGTGTGCGGGCTCAAAGTGGGAGATTATCCACGCTCGTTATCTGAGTGTCCAAAAATCCACGCTCGTCGCTACTTGAGTCCGGGCAGGCGGGTGTAGGGGAACGAGCGCTCTAGGAACTCGGAGCAGCGGGCGTAATCTTTGGCAAAGTAGCTGCTATAGAGCGAATCGAGTACGTATTGCACGGCGATATGGCTGGCGAACTGCGTGATGCGGTGCGTCATGCTCTCGTGGTCGCTTACCGTGAGATAGGCGGCAAAGCCGGGGTGAATGCGGGCACAGTACGGCGTGCCGATGACGATGACCGGGACATGTCGACTGCTAAGGATCGGCAAGATCTCCTTGAGGTTGGGGGCAAGGCCGCTGTAGGAGATGATGATTGCCACATGGTCGGGACCCGAGGCGAGCGCCGTGCGCACCTGAGCCTCGACGCTGTCGTGGCACGTCGCGCTTTTGCCGGCGGAAAGCAGGCGATCGCGGAACATTCCCGCTGGATACAGGTTATGCGAGCCCGTGTAGATGTCCACGGTGCCGGCGCGCATGATGAGCTTGGCGGCGTGGTTGAGCTGTGCAGGGTCGAGCAGCTCCTGCGTTTCGGCCAAGGTGGTCTGGTAGAGCCCCTCCATGCGTTCCATCACCTGCGCAGGGGTGGAGGTGGCATCGAAGGGAAAGTTGATGTCCACGTCGCGCCGGTTGCCCGCCTCGGTCGCCTGGCGGATGAGCTCGACCTTGAGATCTTTGAAGCCCTCGAGGCCGAGCTTTTTGCAAAAGCGGTGCACGCTCGCGACCGAAACGTTGGCGCACGCGGCAAATTCCTTAATGGAAAGCCCGCGCACATCCTCGCCCATGGCGAGGGCCGTTCGCCCAAGTTGTTGCTCGGTGGGGGTGAGGCTTTTGCCCTGCGTGATCTTTCGCCTGAGATCCATATGGCTCCTATGCGTTTGCGTCGCGATAAACCAATCATAGCGATAAATAAAACGTTCGGCTTGGCTGGGAGTTTTGGTCCGCCGGTCTATGAACGACGGACCGCTCGACGCTGCGCGGGCTCAACATAGGGCGTGCCCTGCCCGAGTTGTTTGCGCTCGGGCTGCTATCCGAGCACGCGTACGGGCCCCAAGAGGCCGCTGGGATCGGAGGGCTCGGTCATGCCGAACATGTCGGGGACGGCGTGGTCGAGGGTGTTGATGATATCGATCGTAAGCGCGTGCTCGCCGGCCAAAAGCGCGCCGGCCTCAAAGCGGTAAGGCGGACAGATGCGTGTGCCGAGGGATTTGCCGTCGAGGGTGACGGTTGCGGTCTCAAAGACCTCGCCAAGGTCGATGACGGTGCGGGTGGCCGCTTCGCCCAGGACAAAGGAGGCCCGGTAGCGGAATGTGCCGGCCTTGCCGGGGAACTCGGCCGAGGAAAGGTCGCGCAGGTCTGCAAGCTCAACAGACTCGCCAAAGGCATCGGTGCCAGGGGCAGAGAAGGCAACCGCCCAGGGCCCGTCGACGCATGTGGCTTCGTCTTCGGCGGTTGCCACAGCAACGGAACCTGTAGCCCCAAGGACCACGATGCAGCTCTCGTAGGGAGCCAGCTCGAGCGTGCCGTCAAAGGCGGCGGGCTCGGTGCCGTTGAGCAGGTCGAGGCGCGCGCCTGCAACGGGTGTGCCGTCGGCAAGCGCAATCTGAGTGGAGATACCCTGCTTGGGATGCTCGTTGACGAGCATCAGATAGCTCTCGCCCGCCCGCTCGTAGCGCAGTGCGCGCAGCCAGGGCTGGGGCTCGGCGCAAACCACGGTCTGCATGCCGGTATTGGCAAGTGTGTCTGCGAGCTCGGTGGTCGCCAGGAGCTTGATGTCGGCGACCGCGGCTGCATCCAGGGAGGCAAAGCCCTCGCGGCCTGCAGTGTCACCGTCGTAGCGCTTGTTCGGCAGCTCATCCAGCGCGTACACGGCAACACCTGCGGCTGCGGCACGCGCGGCAAAGTCGAGCACGGCTCCGCCGACAAACTCGGCTCCGGGCATCACCAGGCAGCGGTATGCCTGGCCGTTCACGCTAAAGCCGCTACCGTCTGCGGCAATTTCAATGGCATAGCGCCCTGCGTCCTCAAATGCCTCTGCCGGCACGATGTCAAAGTCGACCTGCGCGCGCAAAAGCTCGGAGGCGGCATGCTGCATAAAGTTCGCCTCGCCTGCCCACTCGGCGTCCGCATGGTAGAGAAGCGCCACCGGGGTCGTTGCGCGCCCGCCGCTCAGCAGGCTCGCCGTACGGTTCATGTAGCTCATGAGCTGCCCAAAGTGTGCAATCTGGGGGTTTTGGCCATGCGCATAGAAATGCGGCGGGCAGTCCCAGTCGGGGAAGGCGGCCATGCTAAAGGCATGCGGCACAAACCAATTGACGCCGCGCACCAAAAAATGATCGGCGATCCACTTCATCTCGCGTAGGCCTTCGTGCCATCCAAATGCGCCAAAGACCTCGGCCATGCAGCGCCCCTGCTTTTTGGGGTCGAGGTGTGCTGCCGAGGAGCCCAGCTTGGGCAGCACGTAGTTATAGAACTCGAGGTTCCACACGCCGCGTCCGTAGCTGTGAAGGCCGCGGTCCATGCCGGGTACCAGCTGGTTGATCACGATGTCGACGCCCGCCATGTCCTGACCGCCCACGGCGCGGAAGTAGTGCCCGGCGCCCACGCCCAGGCGCGCGTGACAGTCCTTGTCCTCGATAACGTGGCCGATGTACTGCACGCCGCGCGCGCGGCACCAGTCTCCGAGCTGGTCGCAGAAGCACTCCTTATAGAGGGTGCTCGCGATGTCCATATAGACGTGGCGTACGTGCGCGCCGGCCGGCTCGCGGTCCCACAGGTGCGGGAGCTCGGCCAGGTAGCGCTCGCCCAGTGCCGCGCGTAGGCGACGCTCAAGCTCGGCCGACCAGGGTAGGGGCGCGGTGGCCTTGCCGATGAGCGTGTCCGAGATGCCATCGGGGCCCGTGGTGCCCTTCTCGTTGGCAAATCCGGGCTCATCGGAGAAAAAGCCCAGGATCGTCTTACCAAACTCATCGCCCAGATGCTCAAAATGCGGCTCGTAGACAGCATCGATGAGCTGCGCCACCGAGGCGCGGTCGACCATATTGATGTAGTCCTCGTTGTAGGAGGTCTTGCCGCTCGTGAACATCACGCATGCCTGTGTGAGGCCCGCAGGTGCATCGAAGACCAGGCGGCTGGGGTTGCCGTCTACATCGTCGATTACTCGGTAAGCGACGTCGACGGGGCTGCCGTCCTGCATAAATGTCACGCCGTGGAAGCGCTCCGTTTTGTCGAGCATGTTGGCGAGCGCGATGCTTGCGGCGGACGTGGGGCCCACGATGTCGAACGTGCGGTGCGTGAGCACGATCTTGCGGAGCTCGGGCACGGCTTCCTTGACGACGCCGTTGGCAAAGCCCGTGGGGAAGTGCGCGTCGTCCAAGATCCAGAGCTTAAGGCCCAGCTGCTTGCACTCGTCAATGACAAAGCGCAAGTCGCGCCACCAGCCCTCGCCGCAAAAATCGGGGTGTGGGCGGCTTTCGAGACAGACCTCGTGGATGTCGGCGCCGGCGATCTTTTCCAGATACTCGGCAATGGTCTTATGGCTCTCGCCCTTCATCCACAAAAACGGAAGCACGTGGTTGTCGTATGTGCCCTCGAGCACCTGCTGATAGTACGCGGTCATGGATCCTCCTTGGCTCGATCGATCTGCTGCATAGCACAGATTATGGACGCGTCGGCGCGTTCTGCTAATATCTGAATCACGACGAACTATGACCAAATCAACGATTGGCAAGCCATGGAGATCGACGAGCTCGAGCGTAGGCTCAGCGAACTGAGCACCAGTGAGATCGCTTATAAAGACGGCATGGCATTTGATTGGTCGATTATGACCGAGCATGTCGAAATCGACGGATGCCCAGTGCGCAAGATTGGGCAGCCAGGGTTTGCCTATGCCCAGCCCGGCATGCCGCGTGGCCTGACGATAAGGAAAAACTCGCGCTTTAATGCAGTTCCCGAGCACGTGCATGATTACGTGGAGCTGAGCTATGTGTATCGCGGACGCTGCCCGCAGACGGTGGCGGGGGAGAGGCTCGAGCTGGGCCGCAACGAGGTGCTTTTGCTCGACGCCCTCTGCCCGCATGCCGTGGCGGCGCTTGGTGAGGACGACATCATGCTAAGCATGACCGTTTCACGCTCTTTTTTGCGCCGGAGTCTCGAGTCGAGCCTCTCGCGCGAGAGCGCGGTCTCGCGGTTTTTGTTCAACGCGCTCAACAGCGAGACGGACCATCGGGGCCATGTCCGTTTTCATTGCGGCGAGAGCCGTCGGATTCGGCGCTACATGCAGGAGATGCTCTGCGAGCTGTACGACCCGAGCCCCAACGGTCCCGAGATCGTCTTGCGTCTGTTTCAGCTGTTTTTGGCCGAGCTCATGGATTGCTACGAGCGCGAGCTGGTGCGCGGCGCGGCGGACGGCGCGGCGGGGCCCACTGCCCTGGTGACGGGAATGCTCGGCTATATCGATCGCGAATTCGCCGCGTGCTCCCTCGAGGGGATGGCGGCGGAGTTTGGCTTGAGCCCTAATTATGCGACGGCGCTCCTCAAGCGGCATGTGGGCAAGACCTTTAGGCAGCTTGTGCAGGAGCGACGCCTGGTACGTGCGGCCGAGCTTCTGTGCGGCGGCGCCACGGCCGGGGCGGCTGCGCATGCGGTGGGCTATGAAAACATGAGCTTCTTCTACCGTAAGTTTCACGACAAGTATGGCTGCACCCCCGCGGCATACCGCCGGTAAGCGCGGAGCGGATCGTCTTCGCTCCTTCGGTGTCAAAAAGTTTCAGCTGCAGCGCTGTTGCAGCGCGCGTCTGCGAAAAGAAGTGTCGGGTTTGGCACCCCTGCCCCTGTCTGTCGCGTGCGTGGGCGATACTCGGCCTATCGACCCGCAATGCAAAGGAGATGCTCATGGCAAACATCAAGTTCCCCGAGGGTTTCTATTGGGGTGGCGCCACGGCCGCCAATCAGTTTGAGGGCGCTTGGAACGTGGACGGCCGCGGTCCTTCGGTCGACGACCATTTCTTGGGCGGCAGCTACAAGGAGCCGCGTCAGATCACGATCGACATCGACCCCGACCGCTTCTACCCCAATCATGACGGCATCGATTTCTACCATCACTACGAGGAGGACATCGCGCTGTTCGCCGAGATGGGCTTCAACATGTTCCGCATGTCCATCTCTTGGAGCCGCATCTTCCCCAACGGCGACGACGCCGAGCCCAACGAGGCCGGCCTCGCCTTTTACGACCGCGTCTTCGACTGCCTGCGCGCTCACAATATCGAGCCGCTCGTGACCCTGTCGCACTACGAGATGCCCTATCACCTGGTCGAGAAATACAACGGCTGGGCGAGCCGCGAGCTCATCGGCTTCTTTGAGAAGTACTGCCAGACCGTCTTCGACCGCTATCAGGACAAGGTCAAGTTCTGGCTCACCTTCAACGAGATCAACTGCGGCACCCAGGACATGGGCAACCTCTTTGGGACCAGCATGATCCAGGGCTTTGAGGGCCCGGCTTCGGCGGTCCACACCACGCCGCAGGCCCGTATGCAGGCCCTGCATCACCAGTTTGTCGCCAGCGGCCGCGTCGTGCGCTATGCCCACGAGCACTATCCGCAGTTTAAGATGGGCAACATGGACTGCTTCATCCTCTCCTATGCCGCCACGTGCGATCCGGCCGACGTGTTCGCCACGCAGCAGGAGATGAATACCATGAACTGGTACTGCTCCGACGTGCAGGTGCGCGGCAAGTATCCGTTCTATGCCAAGCGCTTCTGGGCCGAGAACGATGTCGAGCTTGTGATGGAGGACGGTGACCTGCAGGATATCGCCGACGGCAAGGTCGATTTCTACACCTTTAGCTACTACATGTCCGGCACCGTGGGCACCCACAGGGATCACGAGATGACCGAGGGCAACATGACCTTTGGCGGCAAGAACCCCTATCTGGAGTCCACCGATTGGGGCTGGCAGATCGATCCGCTGGGCCTGCGCATCGCCCTCAACGAGATTTACGCCCGCTACGAGATTCCGCTGATGGTGGTCGAGAACGGCATGGGCGCCTACGATGAGGTCGAGGAGGACGGTTCCATCCACGATCCGTACCGCATCGCCTACTTGCAGAGCCACATCAAGGCCATGGGCGAGGCCATTGCCGACGGCGTCGACCTGATCGCCTACACCTGGTGGGGTCCCATCGACCTGGTGTCCGCCGGCACCGGCGAGATGCGCAAGCGCTATGGCTTCATCCACGTCGATAAGTACGACGACGGCACCGGTACCTACGAGCGCCGCCGCAAGGACAGCTTCTACGCCTACCAGAAGATCATCAAGTCCAACGGTGCCGAGGGCCTGGATTAATCGACAATATGAGTGCCACCGGGGAAAAGCGTTGGGATGGGCTCGCGATTCGAGTCCCCACCTTAGCATTTGAACCATTTGGCACTATAATCACCATAAGCATGCGCACAACGTTGCGCTTAATCAAGAGGAGAAAACGTATGGGTCTGTTTGACATGTTCAAGAAGAAGGCTGAGCCCGCGACTGCCGCTGCTCCGTCCTCCATCTCTGCTTCTGCCGGCGCCGACGTGCTGTGCTCGCCCGTCAAGGGCAAGGTCATCAAGATGGCCGATGTGCCCGATCCCGTCTTTGGCGGCGAGGTCCTGGGCAAGGGCTGCGCCGTGTGGCCCGAGGACGATCTGGTCTACGCTCCCTGCGACGGCAAGGTGACCGTCACCATGGGTCACGCCGTGGGCCTGCAGTCCGATAGCGGCATCGAGGTTCTGGTGCACGTTGGCGTCGATACCGTCAACATGAACGGCGACGGCTTCGAGGGCTTCGTCAAGGCCGACGATGTCGTTAAGGCTGGCCAGCCCATGCTCAAGATCGACCGCGCCAAGATCGCCGCTGCCGGCTACAAGGACTGCGTCGTCGTGGCTGTGTCCAACACCGCCGAGTTCGCCGACGTCGAGCTCGCCGTCGAGGCTGACTCCGCTGTCTCCGCTGGCGATGCCATCGTCAAGGTCGTCCGCAAGTAGTCTGCGGCAACATAAGGGTGTTTTGGGGTGGTCGGGTTATCCGGCCGCCCTTTTTTATTGCAATGCGGCGGAACGTTTTATTGCGCGTTGGGCGGACCGGTAAACCGTTCGGACGTTAAATCGAGCCGACTGCGCCTTTGCTTTGCCGGGGGTGTTCGTTATCGGCTAGTATGGCCTTATTGTTACGACGTGCACCGCGTCGGGAAGCGCGGTGCCGCTTGTTGGGAGGAATGTCATGAAGAAGAAGCTGCTGCTTGCGCCCCTGATGGCTGTTCTGGTCGCGTGCGTGGTTGTGCTTTCCGGCTGCGGAGGTCCTTCGGTTGAGGAGCTCATTACCGAGGATCTTACGACGCAGTTTGACGAGGTCAAGAACGGCGGCGACGACTTCCTCGCCGGCCTGGAAGAGGCCTCGGGCGACGAGTTCGAGCAGCTGGGCATCGATCCCAAGGAGTACGCCAAGAGCTATCTCGAGGGCTTTGACTACAAGATCGGCGACGTGACGGTCGACGAGGACAAGGGCACCGCAACTGCCGAGGTCACCATTACCTGCAAGTCCATGAACCAGATCGTTGAGGATTTTGCCACCCAGTATCAGGAGAAGGTGGCCGCGCTCGATTCGATGCCTTCCGATGACGAGCTGTACAAGATGGCCGGTCAGGTTATGGTCGATGTGACCAAGGCTGCTAAGACCAAGGACACCAAGGTCACCTTCAAGTATTCCTGCAATGACGACGGCGAGTGGTCTGCCGACGATTCCGCAACCAACGAGATGATGAATGCCATGATGAGCTAGGGGAGTTACACGGTAGTTCGTTACGGCGTTTTACCAAACGCCGTAACTGCCCGACGCTGCGCGGGCACCAGAGCGACAACTTGTCATTCAAAGAGGGCGGCATGACCAGAAGGTCTATGCCGTCCTCTTTTCATGCCAATTTGTTCGCTCTGGTGCCCGCTCGCTGCCCGTCCTCTACCTGCGGCGTTGCCATGGTAGTCATTGAGGCGGCACTTGGGGACGTTCCTTTTCTGCCGGCAGTTGGGGACACTCCTTGTATCAACGCCGTATCAAATGCTCGGGAAAATGCGACCCGGTTTTTTGGCCGAATTCCGGGTCGCGGTTTCCGGATGGGGCGGGTTGCGGAAACCGCGACCCGGAATATTGCTCTGAAACGGGATACGGTTTCCCCGACGCGCCTCAAACGGAAAGTGCATCCCATTTCGGAGCTCCAAAACGGGATGCACTTTCCGCGTGGAAGAATTGTCGCAGCTGCGTTAAGCGGTGTCGCTCGCTACTCGCCCAAGATTAGCTCGGCGAGTTCGTCCTGCGTATCTACCACGTAGTCGGCGCCGGCGGCTTCCAGCTCTGCGCGGCCGCGGAAGCCCCAGCTGACGCCCGCGCTCTTAAGGCCGGCGTTGTGGCCGGTCAGAACATCGACATTCGAATCGCCCACATAGAGCGTGGTTGCCGGATCGGCGCCCAGCTCTTTCATCACATGCAACGTGACGGGTGCCTCGGGCTTGGGCGGAAATGCGCCCACACGGCCCTGTACCAGCGCAAAGCGATCGGGGCCAAAGTATTTCTCGATAAGCGGGGCTGCCGAAATATGATCCTTGTTGGTGAGCACGGCAAGCTGAACGCCCGCTGTGCGCAGACGGTCGAGCATCTCAATCGTGCCGGCGTAGGGTGAGGTGTGGTCCTCCTTGTGCTCGCCGTAATAGGCCCTAAACTCGGCAAGCGTCTGCTCAAACATACGGCCGTCGCCCGCGTACTCGGCGGGCATAAAGCGCTCGACCAGCTTGAGCATGCCGTTTCCCACCTTGTAGCGGTACTCGTCTACGGCAAACGTGGGCCAGCCGTGCATCTCGCAGGTATGGTTGCTGGCGGCCGCCAGGTCCTCGAGCGTGTTGAGGATGGTGCCATCCAGATCAAAGATCACATGGGAAAAAGCTGCTGCCATGGGTGCTCCTGCCGCTTGAGTTGTAAAACGCACCCCATGATACTGGGCATGCGTGCCGGGCATGTTTGGAATCTGAATATCTTTAATAGCCCTGAGCCTTTGTCGTTAGCAAATCCTCGGCAGTTGTTCTCCCACAAGCATGTCGAGGATACGGGTCGAGCCCCAGCCGGTGCGTACGCGCACGGCGGGACGGGCGCCCTCGGCAAGTGGCAGCACGCGACCGATGATGGCGGCGTTCTCGCCGTAGCGGGCGGCGCGCATGGCTGCCAGCGCGGCATCGGCTTGCTCGGCCGGCACCACGGCAACCATCTTGCCCTCGTTTGCCACCTGCAGCACATCGTAACCGAGCATCTCACATGCCGCCTGCACGTCGGGGCGCACGGGCACGGCATCCTCGTCGATCTCCATGGCAACGCCGCTGGCCTGGGCAAACTCGTTGAGCGTGGATGCCAGGCCGCCGCGCGTGGGGTCGCGGAAGCAGCGGGTGTCGGGGGCGGCGGCGAGCACGTCGGCAATCAGATGATTGAGCGGCGCAGCATCGCTTTCGATGTCGCTCGAAAACGCCAAGCCCTCGCGCTGGCTCATGATGGCGATGCCGTGGTCGCCTAGCGTACCCGATACCAGGATGGCGTCGCCGGGCCGACAGTTCGCACCGCTGAGCGTTACGCCCGCGGGCACTTCGCCCACGCCGGCGGTATTGATGTAGACGCCGTCGGCACCGCCACGCTCGACCACCTTGGTGTCGCCGGTGATTATGGACACGCCCGCCTCGCGCGCCGTTTCGGCCATGGTCTGCACAATCTGGCGCAGCTTGTCCATGGGATAGCCCTCTTCGAGGATAAAGCCGCATGAGAGGTAGCGCACGTTAGCGCCCGAGGTCGCGACGTCGTTGACGGTTCCGCATACGGCGAGTCGGCCGATATTGCCGCCGGGGAAGAACTGCGGCGTTACCACAAAGCTGTCGGTCGACATGGCGATTCGCCCGCTTGCGGGCAGTGCGGCGACACCGGCATCGTTGCCCGCAAGCAGCTCGGGCGACCCAAAGGCATCCAGAAAGACCTCATCGATAATGCGCTTCATCATCTGGCCGCCGGAGCCGTGGCCCAGCAGGACAGTGCTATCGGTGGCAGTACGGGACATATCGAAAACTCCAATCGTGGGTGGTGCCGGTACGCGGGGGCGTCCGGGCTAGTCGCGGTATCTAAAGTACGCCGCGCAGCTGCCTTCGGAGCTCACCATGCAGGGGCCGACGGGGTGTTCGGGCGTACATGCGTGGCCGAACAGCGGGCAGTCGCTCGGTGTGATGGCTCCGCGAAGCACGTCGCCGCAGCGGCACCCGCGTGGCTCGACCGTCGCCTCAACGGGCACGTCAAAGCGGGCGCCGGCATCAAAGCGCGCGAATTCGGGTCGGATGGAAAGACCCGAAGCCGCAATCGGCCCCAGCCCGCGCCACGTGGTGTCGCATGGCTCAAACACCTGCTCGACCAGCTGGCGCGCTACGGGATTGCCGTCTGCATTGACGCCACGGCGGTAGGCGTTGTCGATTGCGGGCCTGTGCTCGACAATCATCTGGACCAGCATGCAGATGCCCTGCAAGATATCGACCGGCTCAAACCCGGTGACTACGCCGGGGGTCTCGAACTCATCGACCAAAAACCCAAAGGGTGCCAGGCCTGTGATGGTAGCGACGTGACCAGGCAGGATAAAGCCGTCGATGGCGGTCTCGGGGTCGTTGGAGATCGCACGCAGAGCCGGCGGCGTGGTCTTGTGAGCACAGTAGACCGAGAAGTTCTGGAGCCCGCGCGCGTCGGCCTCCAGGATAGCGGCGGCAATGGTGGGCGTTGTGGTCTCAAAGCCGACGCCCATAAAGATGACCGGGCGTTCGGGATTTTGCTCGGCAATGTCGAGTGCGTCGAGCGGAGAGTAGACGATGCGGATGTCGCGCCCCGCCGCCTTTTGCGCGGCAAGCGAGGTGGACGATCCGGGCACGCGCATCATGTCGCCAAAGGTGGTGATGATGGCGCCGTCCATGTTGGAAAGCGCGATTGCGTGATCGATGTCGCGGTTGGCGGTGACGCAAACGGGGCACCCCGGGCCGCTTAGCAGTTTGAGCCCCGTCGGCATAATGGAGCGAAAGCCATAGCGGCCAATGCTCACGGTATGCGTACCGCAGACTTCCATAAGGTTGATGCTGCGGTTGCCGACAAGCTCATGAATACGATCGATGAGCTCGCGGGCCAGCTTGGGGTCGCGAAATGCCGAAAAGTCGATACCGGAGCGAACCGGCTGCGCCGCCGCCACTAGTATGCCTCGGCTGGGTTGGTGGCGAGTTGGTCCTCTTTGGCCAGCTCGGTCATGGTATTGACGAGCTCGAGTGTCTCTTGGGCTTCCTGCTCGTCGACAATCTGAATGCCAAAGCCGGCGTGCACGAGAATATAGTCGCCTACCTGTGCCGTCGGCACGAGGCGCAGCGAAACGGGGCGCTCGATGCCCATCATGTCGACGGTCGCCTTAAGGTCGTCGTCGCGTTTGACCACTTTACCGGGAACGGCAAGGCACATAATGTTCCCCTTTTATACGTTTTGCGCTGGATAGGCGCCTAATTACCCATCAGTTGATGGTAGCGCTCGCGGGAGTCACGAGCAAACGCGTTACACCTGTGAGACGGCGGCGCGCAGGCTGGCAAAACAGCCTATCGCAACGCCGTCTGCGCGAGGCGAGCGCGAGCGATGGCGGCCTGACCGTAGGCGATGCAGCCGTCGTTGGCGGGTACAGCGTGGGGGACCAAGACGGCAAGACCGGCGTCTTTGAGTTCGTGGGTAAGGAGCTGAAGCAAAAGCCGGTTCATGAACACACCGCCCGAGAGCGCGACGGTATCGAGGCCTTCGCGCGCGCAGATTTCGCGTGCGATTCGTGCCGAAGAGCGCACGATGGCGATATGGAAGTCGAGCGCGAGCCTGTCGGCCGGCGCGCCTGCCTCGATTCCATTCAGAAGAGCTTCGATGAGCGGTTGGGGGTCCAAGATGGGGGAGTCGTCGGCAGACGTGAATACGCCCGTATGATTGCCGTCGAGACGAACGGTCTTACCGTCGAGCGCGCGCCAGGCGGCGGCTTCGAGTTCTATGGCGGGTTCGCCTTCGTAGGTTGCCTTGTCGCAGATGCCCAGAATCGCTGCCGCGGCATCAAAGAGACGCCCCATGCTGCTGGTACGCGGGCTGTTGATGCCGCGCTCGATCATGGTGGCTGTCACGCTGCGTGTTTGCTCGTCGAGGGTGCCCAATAGCCCCGCGGCACCCGGATGCTCGAGCAGGCCGAGCTCGCTCAGCAGGGCAAAGGCATTGCGCCGGGCATCGCGCACGGATGTGGCTCCGCCTGGCAGCGCCCAGGTGCGCAGGTGCGCGGCGCGTTCAAAATCGGCAAGGCCGGCGATAAGAAACTCACCGCCCCATATGGTGCCGTCGGTGCCGGCACCCGTACCATCGAAGGCAATACCGAGGACGCGTGCATCAGGCGCAATCCGGCCAGCGACAATCGCCTCTGCCATTACGCTCGCGATGTGCGCATGATGATGCTGGATTTCGATTAGCGGCAGACTGTGCTCCCGTGCCCGCTCACGCGCCCACTGGCTCGATAGATAGTTGGGATGCATGTCGCATGCCAGGGCGGCAGGCGTCAGGTCAAAGAGGTTTTCTAGACGTGCGCGGGCGGCGCTCCAGGCATCGAAGGTCGCGCCGTTTTCGACATCGCCGATATGCTGCGACACAAAACAGGCCACATGGCCGTCGGCGTCCTCGCGCGTGAGCGCGATCGTGGCTTTTTGCTGCGGCCCGCAGGCGAGCACGCAGGGTGCAGTGCCGTCGAGCGCCGGCAGCGACAACGGTTGCGGCGCATATCCGCGTGCGCGACGCACAGGCATGACGGTGCCGTCGACCACACGTACCACGGAGTCGTCGTAGCGTGAGAGAATCGCACGGTCGTTGCCAAGTAGCGCGTCGGCGATGCCGGCGGCAACAAGATGTTCCCATGCAAGGGCATCGTCGGTCTCGATAGGTTCCTCGCTCAGGTTTCCGCTGGTCATGACCAGCGCGTGCATGCCATGCGACGAGGCAGCTGCAAGCAGCAGATGCTGAAGCGGTGTATAGGGGAGCATGACGCCGAGATCGGGTAGATCGTGCGCGACGGATGGCGCGAGTGTAAGGCCGTCGGGGGAATCTCCCTCGCCAACAACACGGCGGCGCAGCAGCACAATGGGGCGGATGCTGCCGGCCAGCAAGTCGCGCTCGGCATCATCGACATGGCACAGGCGTTCAGTATCGGCAAGGCTGCGCACCATAACGGCAAGCGGCTTGTTGCTGCGGCGCTTGCGACGGCGCAGCTCGACCACCGCCTGCTCATTGGCGGCGTTGCAGGCCAGATGGAATCCGCCCAGCCCCTTGATGGCGACAATACCGCCGCTGGCCAGCAGCTCGACACAGCGGTCAATAATGGCATCGCTGGTTTCGCGCGTGCTGCCGACGGCCGGCATCGCCCCCGAGCCCTCGAGCTCCATGTCGCCCGCCGCCTCGCGCCAGGTAATATGTGGCCCGCAGTCAAAGCAGGCATCGGGCTGCGCATGAAAGCGCCGGTCAAGCGGGTCGCCATACTCTGCAGCGCACTCGGGGCACATAGGAAAGCAATCCATCGACGTGGCCGCTCGGTCATAAGGCAGCGACCGGATGATGGTAAAGCGCGGCCCGCAGTTGGTGCAGTTGATAAAGGGGTAGTGATAGCGACGGTCGGCGGGGTCGAACAGTTCGCGCAGGCAGTCGTCACAGGTGGCGATATCGGGGGAGATGAGCGTCGTGTGCACGGTCTGATCCTGTGACGCTACAATACGAAAGACCTGCTCATCGTCGGCATCCCAAGCGTCGGGCTCCAGGTCTGCAACAGCGACATGCTCAACGCGGGCTGCGGCCGGCGCGTGCTCCGACAGCGCGGTGACAAATTCGTCGAGCGCCTCGCTCAAAGCATGCGCCTCGATGTGTACGCCATCGCCCGCGTTGAGCACCCAGCCGCAGATGCCATGCGCCATAGCCTCGCGATACACAAATGGCCGCATGCCAACGCCCTGCACAATGCCCGTCACATGAATATGCACATGCCGCATGTGGCTTCCCCTCGTCAAAACCGACCAAAAAGGGACAGGTTTATTTTGGTCGGTAAAACTTCTAAACCTGCCAAAACAAACCTGTCCCTTTTTGGCAGGTGCGCTGCGGGAAATCCCGCTACAGCCCCAGGCTCTGCTTGGTGGCGGCGCAGGTGAGCTCGCCGTGCTTAACGCCGCGCAGTCCCAGCAACCGGTCCGCTAGCTCATAGACGCGTTTGCCGCGACCCTTGAGCGCCAGAATCTCCAGGCAGTTGTGGTGGTCCAGATGCACGTGCATGGTCGAGACAATCTCGTCGGTGTAGTCGTGCTGCACCTCGTCCAGACGGCGCGTCAGATCGCCGGTATGGTGGTCATAGATCATGGTGAGCGAACCGATGACCTGCTCGTCGGGCGTGCGCATCTGCTCCTTGGCGATCGAGGCGCGAATCAGATCGCGTACGGCCTCGGATCGGTTAGCCACGTCACCGCGGCGCGCGATCTGCTCGTCAAAGCGGCGCAGCAGGTCGTCGGGCGCGGTGACCGAAAAGCGGACCAGCTCGGAGCTGGAGCCGCTGTAGCGGCAGCTTGCATCGTCGTCCGCACCGTGATTGTGCGCGTGCTCGTGCTCGGCCACGTTACACCAGTTTCACAGAGCCGACGGAGTTGTGGTCGGCCTCGATGGCCTCCTCGTAGCCCTCGAGCGCATCGTGCGCCTCGTGGAGTGCCGCCATGGCGGCCTCGAGCTTGGCGCCAATGCGCTCCATGTCAAAGTTCTCGGTCGCATGCAGCAGCTGATGGCTCCACTCGTGAGCGAGCTCAATGGTGTCGTCGACCTGCTTGACGCTCATGGCAAGCTGGCTCATGTTCATTCCGACGTCATGCATGGGGAGTCTCCTTTTGTACGGGGCGATATGGTGGTTCAGATTCTACTACGCCCGCCTTGAGCGCCGCCGCATAAGAAAACGGGTGCGAGTCCGTCTGACCCGCACCCGTTCACTGGGGGCTGTTTGTATCTACCATACTATCCGTGGTCGCATACCTTGCGTTTGGCACTCCGGCGAGCGGTGCGAAACCGCTCATGGACGGCAGATGGGTAACAAGCGTATTACAGATGTTTCTCCAGCAGTGCCTGAAGTCTTGCCTTGGGCAAGGCGCCGACCGAGCGGTCGACCTCCTCGCCGTTCTTAAAGACGATCAGCGTGGGGATGCTCATGACGCCAAACTTCATGGCCAGGTCCTGGTTGTCGTCGACGTTGCACTTGGCCACAGCCAACTTGCCGGCCAGCTCGTCGGCAACCTCGTCTACGATGGGCGAGAGCGAGCGGCAGGGGCCGCACCACGGGGCCCAAAAATCAACCAGTACGGGCAGGCTGTCGTTAACGATGGAATCGAAGTTCTCGGGGGTAATCTGCTTAATGTCAGCCATGGTGACCTCCATAATACGACGCGGCTCGGCCGCGTAAAACTCAGTACGACCGTGCTTATACCCAGCGGCCCGCAAAGCAACCACTCGCGGGCGGCTCTTTTATATAATGGTGGGCACGCAAACGATTGGAGAGCGCATGCCCACGTCACAAAGCCAGAAAAAAGAAGCCATCGCTCAGGCGACCGAGCAGGAGCTCGCGTCGCTTGCAGGTCGCGGTGTGCGTATCGCGGGCAACGCGTGCTCGCCGATTGTGCTGGTCAAAGGCGATTTGGATGAAGCCGAGTGCTCGGGCGGCGAGCTGGCTGCCGGCGCGGATGGCGCCGCGTTGCGCAAGGCGCTCGGCGCCATCGGATATGCCCCCGAGGACTTTTGCGTGCTGGCAAGCGTCGCCGGCGCGGGTGACGGAGCGGTCGCGGTGGGCGAGACTCTGCCGTGCGACCTGTTCCGCGAGGCGCTGGAGACCTTGGACCCCGAGGCGGTGCTGCTGCTCGACAACAGTGCGGCCGATGTCATGCGCGAGACCTATGCCGATATGCTTGTGGCAATTGATGACTTTGACACCGCCATGCTCAAGCCCGGCCTGGTCGCCCATGTGCAGGGGCGCCGCGTGCTGGCGCTCGACGGTTTTGAGGCGGCGCTCACCGACAAGGCCGCCAAGCAGCGCATGTGGGCCTACATTAAGCAGCTGACCCCGGCGGCTGCACCGCTGTAGCGAGGTTGGCGGCAGCCCCTACATCACGGCGCGCAGCTCAAACCGGTCGCCGTTAATGCGGAGCTGGCAGTTGCCGTTCATGCGCTCGACGGCAAGCATAATGCTCTTGGTGCCAAAGCCGTGCCCAGTGTGCTGAGCCACGGGCATGCCGTCGACCATGTGCGGCGCACGGCCAAACGTGTTGGAAACCAGCAATAGAAGCTGACCGTCTTCGTAGCGAAGGTCCAGGTCGACAAACCGCTTGCCTTCGGGGGCGGCGCTCGCCGCGGCGATGGCATTGTCCAGGGCGTTCGATACCACACTGAATAGATCGACATCGCCCACGTGGACGGTTTCGGGCACGGCGGCGCGCAGATCGGCGGTGATGCCGCGCGCGTTGATGTCCGCGGAAAGCGACGAGAGCGCAATGTTGACCGTTTCGTTGGCGCAGTAGCGGCGCACGGCGGTGCGGTCGTTGGTCTCGCAGAGCGCGTCGATGCGCCCGAGTGCCTCATCGGTGTGACCCTCTTCGATCAGGGCCGCAAGACCGCGCAGGTAGTGGCGCATGTCGTATCACATTGAGACCAAGTCAAGAAGAATCGCTTCGGTCGAATCGCGTCTTTTGGGTGAGTTCTCAACGTCCGCTGCCGCTGGTTTCCACCGTATGCCGAAAACACCCGGACGATGCCGTGCAGATCGCTTCGCTCTGCTATAGTCTCCCAAATTCACGTTTTCTATTGGGATGGTGGTTAATATGGGCGACATACTCGAATCGTTCCTGCGCGTGGCGATGGTGGTGTTCATCGTCGGTCCGCTCACTGCATGGGTCGCCCGTCGCGGCGCGCGCGAGCGCAGTGAGGCGACGGACAGCCTCGATCGCTTCACGGTGCGCATGCCCGCTGCCATTCGCACGATCGTCGCCTGCTGCGCCGTCGCGTTCGAACTGCTCATGCTGGGTGTCTACGTCTGGCAGGGCGTCTCGTTGGGCGAGTGGGACCACGAACTTGTGTGGTTCGGTCACGCCATGGCGCTCGCGGGCATGGCCATCTGGGCCCTGCTGAGCATCCCGCGCATCGACGTGGACGGTGAGCGAATTCTCTCGCGTAACGCCTTCGGCATCCGCAAGGAGACGACGTTTGGCAACATCACCCGTGCAACGCTTCACACGCAGATGATGAGGATCGACCTGTTCGAGGGCGACCGGAAGTTCTGCTCGATAAGCCTCGAGGGGGTGTGCTCGCTCAACCTCCTCGCCCGTCTGGAGGAAGAGGGCATCGAAGTCTCGGGCGCCGTCGACGGTCCCATGACCAAGGCGGGCCTGTGTTGGTCTGCCATCAAGCCGTTGACGATTGTTTTCAACGGCATGGCGCTCGTCTTCTCGCTCGTGATCGCCTTCATGGCTGTTTTCACCGATGCCGGTGCTCGTCTGCTCTTGCTCGTCCCGTTCCTCTTCCTGTTCATAGGGGGACTCCTGCCCCTGCTCATGCTCAGCATGCCCGCCCGCGGCATCCTCGAGATCGGCAGGCAGGAGCGCGAACTCGGCTTCTCCTTCGCCGAGGAGATGGCAAGTCGAGGTACCACGGGCACTTCGCTTGTCGACGATGATTGGTTCATCGAGATCAGCAATGCCCGCGTCGTGGCGTTCCGTCGCGATTACCTCAAGAAGGTCACGGCGCACGAGAACAGCGAGAGCGGCGACCGTTGCACGGTGACCACGAAAGGCGGTCGCAAAATCAAGGTGTATGCAGCGGGCAGCACGCTCGAGGACCTGCGCTCGTGGTTCAAACAGGGTGCCAAGGCCAGAAGCACGCTCGACCGTGCAGAGGACGCGCTCGAGACGACGTCTGATTGGGTTGTCTGACCTGTATCGTCTTTTCGGACACGCATGCTAGAGGCCCAATCCTTTAGAATGCATTCATCGACGACCGAGAGGACGGTATGCTATGTCCAACCCAGCCGCCAAGTACACCGACGAGTTCAGGCGCGAGACCGCCGACTACATCATCTCGACGGGCAGGCCGATAACGGAATGCTGCGCAGAACTGGGCCTGAATTCCAAGACCGTGAACAAGTGGGTGCAGAATCGCCGGCGCGAGCTTGCCGGCGGGCCCGACCCCAAGGCCGAGGACCGCGAGCTTCGCGAGGCGAAAAGGCGCATACGCGAGCTCGAGATGGAGAACGCCTTCTTGAAAAAAGCCGCGGCCTTCTTCGCCAAAAGCCAGGCGTAGCCGCGTGCTACCGGATGATGTTGGCGGAGAAGGCCGAATTCCCGGTGAAAATGATGGCCCGCGTGCTCGGCGTGAGCCGATCGGGCTTCTACTCGTGGCTCTCCAACGGCTGCCCGCGAGAAGACTGGTCGGCCGAGCGCGAGGCGGTCCGGCGCGTGTGGCTGGAGTCGGACCGCAGGTTCGGCTTCCGGTTCGTGAAATGCTTCCTGCCCGGCGAGTTCTCCGGATTGACCCTGTACAGGGTGCGCAAGCTGATGCGCGAGCTGGGAATACGCGGCTGCACGCCCAACGCCAGGAAGCGCACCACCATCCCCGACCCGAAGGCCAGGCCCCGGCCCGACCTGGTGCGCCGCGACTTCACCAGTCCCGTTCCAACCTGCAAGCTCGTGGGCGACATCACCTACCTGCGCACCGGCGAGGGATGGCTGTACCTGTCGACGGTCATCGACCTCAACACCCGCATGGTGGTGGGCTGGTCGCTCTCCGAGCGCATGACCGCCGACATCGTGGTTTCGGCGCTGGCGTCGGCCAAATCGCGCGGCTACGTGGCCGGCAACGCGATATTCCACGCCGACCGCGGCGCCCAGTACACCAGCAGGCTTCTGGCCGAATGGGCGCGCGACAACGACGTGCGGCTGTCCTGCAGCCGCGCCGGCAACTGCCACGACAACGCGGTGGCCGAGTCGTTCCTCGCCACGCTGAAGAACGAGATGTACTACAGGCGCAGCTTCCCGACCAGGGATTCCGCCAAGCACGCGGTGGTCGAGTTCATCGAGGCGTACTACAACCGCCGAAGGCCCCGCTCGACGATCGGCTACAAGGTGCCGGCCGAGGCCATGGCGGCCTTCTTCGAGAGAACCGAGCCCAAGCTCGAGGCCATGCCTATGGCCGCTTGATTTCTCGAGCATGCGTGTCCGAAATCTTGACACAGGTCAGAAGGCCTCGATGCCAGCGCTGCGCCGATATGGGGCAGCGGCCCCCCGTTGGCCGCCATGGCCCTGACTTCCGAGCGTATGCTGGCGCCGCTCGTCTTAAGACGTTGACCTCCATCCGGAGCCTGCGGTTCTCGCGCTCGGGCTCCAGGATCCGGTTCTACTCGGGCGTGCGGTTGTCGGCGGCGCGCGGCGAGCCGGTCTCGTTTATCGACTTGACCCGCCTCTCCACGGTGCTCTTGTCGAGGTCGCACTCGTCCATGGCCTCGCGCCTGGGTTTTCCGGCGTTGTGGAGATCGACTATCTTCCTCTTGAACTCGTCGGTGAAATGCCTCGGTCTGGGGCCGGTCGAGGCCGAGCCCCCGGTCCGGCTGGGGTAGCATGTCGCTGCGGACCATTGTCTTTCCTCTCGTTGAATATCTAGGCGCTGACGATTCTAGGCGATGGCCCTCTCTTGCTTCTTACACCTCGATTGTGCTCGCTACCCCCAGCGGGCCCGGATCGAGCGATTCGGGCCCGCTTTTGGGGCCTGCCGGAAACCCGGTGGTCAAAAAGGGCCAAATATGAGTACTGTTACCAGTTTGGTGGCAGCCAAATGGCCTCAAAAATCGGTGCCAGAGGCCAAAAGTGCATCGATTTTCGTTCTTCAGAGTCGCGATCGGGCTCCAAACAAGGCGATTTTGCTGCTCTGGACCGGAAAATCGATGCTACTAATTTGGTGACAGTACTCATATTTGGCCCTTTTTGACCACTGCCCCTTGGTCCAGGACAAAACGGGCTGCCCGAATCATGGGGCGGGTCCATTTTCGGCTGTCCTCAGCTTGCCAGTTCGAAAATGGACCTGCCGCATGATTGAATCTTTATTTCAACTTTACACCTAGGTTTACAGCTGTCTTGTCAGCTGTAAACCTAGGTGTCATACTAAAGCCCCAAGATTCGCCAAAAGAGAGGGGCCTTGATGGCACAGAGCGCGAACATGGATGCGTCGGAGCTTGCACGCGACATTGCGGCCGGCCTGGCATCGGCAACGACGGCAACGGAGCGCGCGGCATTGGTGCCCGCAGAGCTCGTCGAGGCCATTCAGCAACTTAAAACCCAGCGCGACGCGGTGATCCTGGCGCACTATTACGTGGCGCCCGAGGTCCAGGCTGTGGCCGATTACGTCGGCGACAGCTTCTACCTGGCTAAGCTCGCCAAGAGCCTGCCGCAGCAGACCATCGTGCTGTGCGGCGTGGAGTTTATGGGCGAGAGCGCCAAGCTGCTCAACCCCACCAAGACCGTGCTGCTGCCCGAGCCGGGCGCGGACTGCCCCATGGCTCATATGGTCAAGCGCGAGACGGTCGACGCGGCGCGCGCCGAGTACGGCGACGACCTGGCCGTGGTCTGCTACGTCAACTCCACGGTCGAGATCAAGAGCTGGAGCGACGTGTGCGTCACCAGCTCCAACGCCGTCAAGATCGTGTCCGAGCTGCCGCAGCAGCATATCCTGTTCATTCCCGACCAAAACCTCGGCCGCTTCGTAGCCGAGCAGGTGCCGCAAAAGCACGTCATTCTCAACAACGGCTACTGCCCGCGCCATCACATCATCACCGTCGAGCAGATCGTCGACGCGACGGAGGCCCACCCCGACGCGCTCGTGCTGGCGCACCCCGAGTGCAAGGCCGACGTCCTGGCCGAGGCCGACTACATCGGCTCCACCGCCGGCATCATCAAGTATGCCGAGGAGTCCGACGCGAGCGAGTTCATTATCGTGACGGTTCGCGGCGTGCTCTACGAGCTCGAGCGCCGCTGCCAGGGCACCGGCAAGAAGTTCTACTTCCCCGCGGTGCAGCCCACCTGCGTCAACATGGACCTCATCACGCTCGAAAAGCTCGTGCGCTGCCTGGAGACGGGCGAGGGCGAGGTGCAGATCGGCGTCTCGGACGAGGCGGCAGACCAGGCCAAGCTCACGCTCGACCGCATGCTCGAGTACGCAGCACGCTAGAACAATGTGGCATGAGGGACGGTTCCTTATGTCACATTCAAGGGAGAGGATTCCTGTGGAAACCAAGCAATACCCCGATATGGAGTGCGACGTCGTCATTGCCGGCTGCGGCGTGGCGGGCCTGTACGCGGCGCTCAACCTGCCGACGAGTACGCGCGTGATCATGCTCTCCAAGGGCGCGGTCGACGAGTGCGATTCGATGCTCGCGCAGGGCGGCATCTGCGTGCTGCCCGAGGGCTCGGACTACGATGCCTTCTTTGAGGACACCATGCACGCCGGCCATTACGAGAACCGCCGCGAGAGCGTCGACATCATGATCCGCTCGAGCCGCTCGGTCATCAACGACCTGCTAGCGATGGGCGTGGATTTTGAGCGCAAGGCCGATGGCGGCCTCGACTTTACCCGCGAGGGCGCGCACAGCCGTCCGCGCATTGCCTTCCATGCCGACATTACGGGCAAGGAGATTACGACCAAGCTGCTTCAGGCCGTCCGCAAGCTGGACAACGTGCAGATTCTCGAACACGTTGCCATGACCGACATCCTGACGGCCGAGCGCGATGGGGCCACGGTGTGCACTGGTGTCGTCGCTGTTGCCGTGGACGAGGACGATTCAGCTCGCCCCGCCGACGAGCTGGCAAATGCCGCTGAGGGCGTGCATGTCGGTAAGCCGTTTAAGATCCATGCCCGCCATACGCTGTGGGCGACGGGCGGCATCGGTGGCGTATACGACCATTCGACCAACTACCCGCAGCTCACGGGCGACGCCTGCTACATCGCGCAGGAGCACGGCATTAAGATGGAGCACCTGGACTACGTGCAGATCCATCCCACGGGCCTGTTCTCGCCGCAGCCAGGCCGTACGTTCCTGATCAGCGAGAGCTGCCGCGGTGAGGGCGCGATTCTGCTCAATGCCGCCGGCGAGCGTTTTGCCGACGAGTTGCAGCCGCGCGACGTTGTCGCTGCCGCCATCCGCGAGCAGATGAAGCAGGACGGCACCGAGCACGAGTGGCTGAGCTTTGCCCCCGTCGAGCGCGACGTGGTGACTGGGCACTTTGCCAACATTCGCGCGCGCTGCCTTGAGGACGGCCGCGACATCTTGGACGAGCCCATCCCCGTTACGCCCACGCAGCACTACTTTATGGGCGGCGTATGGGTCGATAAGGACGGCCGCACTTCGATGCCCGAGCTCTACGCCGCGGGCGAGACGGCTTGCAACGGCGTTCACGGCAAGAATCGCCTTGCATCAAATAGTCTGCTCGAGGCGCTGGTCTGGGGTCGTCGCGCCGCGTGGTACATGCGCACCGGCGAGTCGCTGGCCGTGGAGCAGGCGGGCGAGCCCGCGCTCGATGGACGCCATCGCGCCCTGAGTTCCGATACCCTTGCAATCGATGATTTGGCCCGTGCCGCCGGCACGCAGGCCGCAGAGGAGTAGACCATGAATCCCATTACCATGAAGCTCGTCGTCGATGATCTGATTTTGCAGGCTCTGCGCGAGGACATTACGTTTGAGGACGTGAGCACGGCGAGCGTGTGCCCCACGGCGCGTCCCGCCACGGTGGAGCTTATCGCCAAGGCCGACGGCATCATCGCCGGCTTGGATGTGTTTGCCCGTACCTTTGAGCTGCTGGATTCGCAGAGCTCGGTGCTGCTCGACGTTGCCGATGGCGACGAGGTGCACGCCGGCGACCATGTGGGTCAGGTGCGCGGCGATGCGCGCGTGCTGCTTTCGGGTGAGCGCGTGGCGCTCAACTACCTGCAGCGCATGAGCGGCATCGCTACCTACACGCACAGCATGGCCGCGGCGCTCGAGGGAACCAAGACCGTGCTCGTCGACACGCGCAAGACCACGCCGGGCATGCGCGTGTTTGAGAAGGCGGCGGTTGAGATTGGCGGCGGCAGCAACCACCGCTACAACCTGTCGACGGCCGTCATGCTCAAGGACAACCATATCGATGCCGCCGGTGGCGTGACGCGCGCGATCGAGATGGCGCGCGCCCATGCGTCGTTTACCACGACAGTTGAGATTGAGTGCGAGAACCTGGACATGGTGCGCGAAGCCGTGGAGGCCGGTGCCGACATTATCATGCTCGACAACATGACCCATGACGACATGGCCGCCGCCATCGAGCTTATCGCCGGTCGCGCCAAGACCGAGTGCTCGGGCAACGTGGACGCCAGCAACATTCGCGCCCTGGCCGATCTGGGTGTCGACTATATTAGCTCGGGCGCCCTGACGCACTCTGCGCCGATCCTCGACCTCTCGCTTAAGCACCTGCGTCTGCTGGACGGTAAATAATGAACGCCCGCGAGCGTCGCCGTGCCATCATGGGCGTGCTCGAAGGAGCCAAGGAGCCCGTTTCGGGCAGCGCACTTGCCCGCGAGGTTGGCGTGAGCCGTCAGGTCGTGGTTCAGGATATTGCCCTGTTGCGTGCCGATGGGCACGATATCGTGGCGACCAACCGCGGCTACGTGCTGCAGGAGGCCCCCAGCAGCCCCGCCGTGCCCACGCGCTTGGTCAAGGTTCGCCACAGCGTGGAGCAGGCAGGCGATGAGCTCACGAGTATCGTCGACGCCGGTGGCGCCGTGCTCAACGTGATCGTCAATCACCGCGTGTACGGCAAGATCACGGCCGACCTGGACATCCGCAACCGCCGCGATGTCGAGCGCTACCTAGAGGGCATCGCCAGCGGCAAGAGCTTCCCGCTGCTGACGGTGACGAGCGGCTACCACTTCCATCGCATCGCGGCGGAAGACGAGCAGACCCTCGACGAGATCGAGGCCATGCTCAAGGAGAAAGGCTACCTTGCCGATTTAATGCCCTACGAGGATGATTTGTCCTAACCCGATACTGTCTTTATAAGTTGCGGTGAAATAGTTCCTACAATCGGCACCTAAGCAATGAGCCAGGAACTATTCCACCGCAACTGCCAAGGTAGCCCCGTCCCCAATTAGCTGCCTGTACAAACAAAAGGAGGCCTCCGCGGCGATGCGGAAGCCTCCTTTTTTGTGCACGGTGTACTTTTGAGTGTGCAAGTGGGGGAGTTGTTACTCCTCGACGATCTCGGTGATCGCGCCAGCGGGGCAAGCGTCCTGGCAAGCGCCACAGGCGACGCAGGAGTCCTCGTCGGCGACGGTAGCGACGTCCTGGAGCTCCAGAACGCCAGCGGGGCAGGAGTCGACGCAAACGCCACAAGCGATGCACTCGTCGGCATCAATTACGGGATGAGCCATGGTAGTTTCCTCTCTGTTGACCGACGCTACAGGCGATGCGCGTCGGTTTGATTCGGGCAAAAACATACCACGGGAGCGACCGTTTGCAATACCCTCTGGCCGGCATCTTCATACCGTTCGCCGAGTATGCCAAGGTTTACTAAAAAACGCGCAGGTGGGGCCGTTGAGCTGCGCAAATGTTAGCTATAGGTGACTTGTAATATTGACCTATTGAGCGCGCCTGCGGAAAGGGCATCCCGTTATTTGGCCGAAAACCGGGTCGCAGTTTCCGGTTGGGCCCGCTAGCGGAAACTGCGACCCGGTATCAGCTCTCAAAACGGGATACGGTTTCCGGTTGAGCCTTCAGACGGAAACTGCGACCCGGAATCCACGCTCAAACCGGGATGCGCTTGCCGCAAGACGGCCCCCAGGCACCCCCGGACGCAAACCTCAGTCAACTCTACATAGATCTCAATAGATCTGCCGAGAACTCAAACAGTGCATCTACCTGCACATTTGAGAACCTAAACTCTCAGAGATAAGAAATCTTATATGAATTGACTTAGATTTTGTATATTCCAGCCCATAAGGGGATACACTACATCCTGAAAGACAAGCCGAAGCGCCGCGCGACAGACCGTCGAGGCGGCGCGAACGCAAAAGAGAGAGGGAATTTCTAATGAGTAAGATTCTTGGTATCGACCTTGGTACTACTAACTCCGCAATGGCCGTTCTCGAGGGCGGTTCTCCGACCATTATCGTGAACGCCGAGGGCGACCGCACCACCCCGTCCGTCGTGGGCTTCCGCGCCGACGGCGACCGCGTTGTGGGTAAGGCCGCTAAGAACCAGGCCGTCACCAACCCCAAGAACACCGTGTTCTCCATCAAGCGCTTCATGGGCCGCAAGTACTCCGAGTGCACCTCCGAGATCAAGACCGTGCCGTATGAGGTCAAGGAGGGCCAGGGTGGCCGTGCCGTCGTCGATATCGAGGGCAAGGACTACACCGCCGAGCAGGTGAGCGCCATGACGCTCGCCAAGATGAAGGCTGACGCCGAGAAGTATCTGGGCGAGACCGTCACCGACGCCGTCATCACCGTCCCGGCCTACTTCAACGACGCCCAGCGTCAGGCCACCAAGGACGCCGGTAAGATCGCCGGCCTCAACGTCAAGCGTATCGTCAACGAGCCGACTGCTGCTGCTCTTGCCTATGGCCTGGACAAGCAGGGCACCGACCAGCGCATCCTGGTCTTCGACCTGGGCGGCGGTACCTTCGACGTCTCCATCCTCGACCTCGCCGACGGCGTGTTTGAGGTTCTGTCCACCTCGGGCGACAACCACCTGGGCGGCGACGACTGGGATCAGCGCGTCATCGATTGGATGGCCGATAAGTTCCAGCAGGAGAACGGTGTCGACCTGCGTCAGGACCCCATGGCCCTGCAGCGTCTGAAGGAGGCCGCCGAGAACGCCAAGAAGGAGCTCTCCGCAGCCCAGCAGTCCACCATCAACCTGCCGTTCATCACCATGAACCAGTCTGGCCCGCTGCACCTCAACTACACGCTGACCCGCGCCGAGTTCGAGAAGATCACCCGTGACCTGCTCGAGCGCTGCAAGCAGCCTGTCACCAACGCCCTGCGCGATGCTAAGCTCAAGCTCTCCGATCTGACCGAGGTCATCCTCGTCGGCGGCTCCACTCGTATGCCCGCCGTCCAGGAGCTCGTCAAGACCATGACCGGCAAGCAGCCCAACATGTCCGTGAACCCCGACGAGGTCGTTGCCGACGGCGCTGCCGTCCAGGGCGGCGTGCTCACCGGCGACGTCGAGGGCATCCTGCTGCTCGACGTTACCCCGCTGTCGCTGGGTGTCGAGACCATGGGCGGCATCATGACCAAGATGATCGACCGCAACACCACGATCCCGACCTCCAAGACCGAGGTCTACTCCACCGCTGCCGACAACCAGACCAGCGTCGAGATCAACGTGCTCCAGGGCGAGCGCGAGCTTGCCCGCGACAACAAGTCGCTCGGTAAGTTCCAGCTGACCGGTATCCCGGCTGCCCGTCGCGGCGTGCCGCAGATCGAGGTCACCTTCGACATCGACGCCAACGGCATCGTCAAGGTCTCCGCTAAGGACAAGGGCACCGGCAAGGAGCAGCAGATCACCATCTCCGGCTCCACCGCCCTGTCCGACGACGAAGTCGATCGTATGGTCAAGGACGCCGAGGCTCATGCCGAGGAGGACAAGAAGCAGAAGGAAGAGGTCGAGGTCCGTAACCAGACCGATAGCCTGTGCTACTCCACCGAGCAGACCCTCAACGAGCTGGGCGACAAGGTTTCCGCCGACGTGAAGTCCAAGGCCGAGGCCGCTATCGCCGACGCCAAGAAGGCGCTCGAGGGTTCTGACGTCGAGGCTATCAAGGCCGCCGGCGAGTCCCTGCAGTCCGTGGCCTACGAGCTGGCCCAGGTTGTCTACGCCGACGCTCAGCAGCAGACCGACGGTGCCGCTGGCGCCCAGCCTGCCGACGATGACGTTGTCGACGCCGACTACGAGGTTGTGGACGACGAGGACAAATAATCATGTCCGCCCGTAAAGCTCGCACGGAGGCGGCCGCCGCTGGCGCCGCCCCCGTTGACTCTGAGGAGAAGGACGTGAAGATTCCCGTAGAGGCCGTTGACGATACCGTGGCCAACGAGGCCCCGGCCGCCGAGGCTGCCGAGAACCAGGTAGAGGATTCCAACAAGGAGGCGACGATGACCGAGGACGAGATGGTGGAAGCCGCTATCCGCGCCGGTGAGGAAGCCGCCGACAACGACTTTAAGCTCAAGTTCGAGCAGGCTCAGAAAGAGCTTGCCGACGTGCGCAATGAGCTCGATGCTGCGGCAGAGGCTCAGAAGGCCGCCGAGGACAAGGCAAAGGACGCCACCGAGCGTACCGCCCGTCTGCAGGCCGACTGGGAGAACTTCCGTCGCCGCACCGCCAATGAGCGTATCGCCGAGCGCGAGCGCGCGACCGAGAAGCTTGTTACCGCGCTATTGCCGGTGATTGACGATATCGAGCGCGCGATCGACCATGCCCGTAGCCAGGAGCTTTCCGACGACTTTAAGCAGTTCGTCGATGGCGTCGATGCGGTGCATGCCAAGCTGCTCGATGTGTTTGCGCACGAGGGCGTTGAGCCCATCGACCCCAAGGGCGAGGCGTTCGATCCGCTCGAGCACCAGGCCGTGGGGCGTGTCGAGGACGCATCGCAGTACGACGAGACTGTCAACGACGTGTACCAGAAGGGCTACCGCATGGCGGATCGCATCCTGCGTTCCGCGATGGTGACGGTGACCTACGGTGGCGAGAAGCGCCCCGCACCGGAGCCCGAAGCGGCGCCCGAGGATGCTACGGCCGATACGGCCGAGAGCACCGAGGAGTAATTGAGAAGGGCCCCGGGGCAACACCCGGGGCCCTTTCTGGCCTAGTGCCATATGAAAGCATGAGCCGCCGCCCGCTGGGCGGCGGATGAAACAGGAGAGGAGCTACGATGGCTGCAGGCAAAACCTTCTATGACATCCTGGGCGTATCCAAGAGCGCCTCCGACAAAGAGATCAAGAGCGCGTTTCGCAAGCTCGCGCAAAAATATCACCCCGATGCCGGAGGCGACGAGGCCAAGTTCAAGGAGATTAGCGAGGCCTACGAGACGCTTTCGGACGAGAAGAAGCGCAAAGAGTACGACCAGATGCTCATGTTTGGCGGCATGCCGGGCGCGGGCGGCGCGTATGGCGGCGGCTACGGTGCCGGCGCTGGTGCCAGCGGCTGGGGCGACATCTTCGACAGCATCTTTAGCGGCAACGGCGCCTGGGGCAGCGATTGGGGCTCGGGCTTTGCCGGGGCTGCGGGCGCTGCCGGTGCCGGCGCTGGCCGCAGCCGCGCTCGCAAGGGCGGCGACCTGTCGCTGACCGTCGATGTGACGGCCGAGGACGCGTTTCGCGGTGTGACGCACAAGGTCACCTACCGCATTCCCTCGACAGGCGAGCAGCAGACCATTACGGTCTCGGTGCCTGCAGGCGCGGTCGACGGCGGCAAGCTGCGTTACAAACGTCGCGGCGAGTATGGCGTTGCCGGCGGCGAGCGCGGCGACCTGGTCGTGACCACGCATGTGGAGGAGCATCCGCTGTTTAGGCGCAAAGGCGCCGACGTGACCATGGAGGTACCGGTCTCGGTCTACGAGGCGGCGCTCGGCTGCACGGTGGACGTGCCCACGCCCGGCGGTGCGACGGTCCGTTTGAAAGTGCCCGCGGGTACCCAGACGGGCAAGAAGTTCCGCTTTAAGGAGATGGGCGCGCCCGATGTTAAGCACCGTGGCCGCACGGGCGCGCTGCTCGTCGAGATCAAGGTGCAGGTTCCCACGAACCTGTCCGACGATGAGCGCGATGCCATGACCAAGCTGCGCGAGGCCGACACGCGCGACTATCGCGAGAAGGTCAATCGTTACAAGGCGACGTACTAGGGCGGTCGCGGCGCACGCCCACGCCCGCGGGCTTATGATGGACGATAACGAGACGGAAAGGGGTCAGGTAGCATGGCCGAGGACAATAGGAACAAACCGCTGTACATGATCAGCGTGGCGGCCGAGCTGACCGGCATGCACCCGCAGACTCTGCGCGTCTACGAGTCCAAGGGCCTGGTGAATCCTCAGCGCTCGGGCGGTAACACGCGCCTGTATTCGCGTGCCGATATCGAGCGTCTGGAACTCATCAACCAACTGACCGACGAGGGCATCAACCTTGCCGGCGTGGTGCGCATCCTCGATATGAAGGAGCGTGCCGAGGAGCGCGAGCGCGAGAACGAAAAACTCCGCGCACGCGTGCGCCAGCTCGAGGACGAGCTGCACGAGTACAAGATGCAGAAGAAGATCACCGCCCTGGCCCCGCGCGACGGCTCGGTCAACCCCGAGCAAGTCATGCGCAAGCTGCTAGGTACGGGTAGCGACCTATAGCTCCGCCGACGCTGCCGGGCACTCATTGGGGACAGACTTAAATGAGTGCCCGCAGAATGAGAGTGGATAATCTCCCGTTTTTGGCCTGTTTGCAGGCTCAAAGTGGGAGATTATCCACTCTCGTCATTTCGGCGTCTAAGTCTGCCCCCGGCACCCAACTCGTTCTTTGCTTTACTGAGATAAAGTGAACGTGCAGATTCGTAACCCACTCGCAACCGTTCTATGGCACGATATTGAACGAATGTATGCTATGCGCCCAAATCGTTTTGGGCAGAGTGGGAGACAGTATGGTCAAGCTGTACGAGGACGGCATCTACCTGCGCGGCGGCAGCGAGGTTGTGCCTGCGGCCGAGGCTGCCGAGCGCGGTATTACGCAGACGCCCGAGGATGCCAAGCGCGGCACCATCGCGTATTCGATCCTCCAGGCACACAGTACGTCCGGAGATCCCGAGGCACTCAAGATTCGCTTCGACGCCATGGCGAGCCACGACATCACCTTTGTCGGCATCATCCAGACGGCGCGCGCCTCGGGCATGGAGCAGTTCCCGCTGCCTTACGTGCTCACCAACTGCCATAATTCGCTGTGCGCCGTGGGCGGCACCATCAACGAGGACGACCACGTTTTCGGTCTCTCGGCCGCCAAGAAGTACGGTGGCATCTTCGTTCCGCCGCATATCGCCGTTATCCACTCCTTTATGCGTGAGAACTTCGCGGGCTGCGGCAAGATGATCCTGGGTTCCGACTCGCACACCCGCTACGGCGCTCTGGGCACTATGGCCGTGGGCGAGGGCGGCGGCGAGCTGGCAAAGCAACTGCTGCGCGACACCTACGACGTCGCCTATCCCGGCGTCGTCGCCATCTACCTCACGGGTGCCCCGCGCCCCGGCGTCGGCCCGCACGATGTGGCGCTCGCCATCATCCGCGCTGTCTTTGCCAAGGGCTACGTCAAGAACAAGGTCATGGAGTTTGTGGGCCCCGGCATCGCGAGCATGACGACCGACTACCGCAACGGCGTCGACGTCATGACCACCGAGACCACCTGTCTGTCGAGCATCTGGGCCACCGACGAGGACACGCACGCATTCCTGGCCATGCACGGCCGCGGCGACGACTACCGCGAGCTCAAGCCCGCCGATGTCGCCTACTACGACGGCTGCGTCGAGGTCGACTTGTCGAGCATCAAGCCCATGATCGCGCTGCCGTTCCATCCTTCCAACGGCTTTGAGATCGACGAGCTCAACGAGAACCTCGAGGACATCCTTCACGAGGTGGAGCTCGAGGCCGCCAAGATCGGCGAGGGTAAGACGCACTTTAGCCTGCTCGACAAGATCGTCGACGGCAAGCTGCACGTGCAGCAGGGCGTTATCGCCGGCTGCTCGGGCGGCAACTACGACTCCGTGGTCCAGGCTGCCCGCGTGCTCAAGGGCGCCAACACCGGCTGCGGCGAGTTCTCGCTGTCGGTCTATCCCACGAGCCAGCCCGTGGCACTCGAGCTTACACGCCGCGGCTATATCTACGACCTTATGGAGGCCGGCGCGATCGTGCGCACGGCATTCTGCGGCCCGTGCTTCGGTGCCGGCGACACGCCCGCCAACAACGGCCTGTCGATCCGCCACACTACGCGCAACTTCCCCAACCGCGAGGGCTCCAAGCCGGGCAATGGCCAGCTGAGCGCCGTGGCTCTGATGGACGCCCGTTCCATTGCGGCGACGGCTGCCAACGGCGGCATCCTGACGCCGGCGACCGACCTGCCCGAGGACACCTGGGACGAGGCTTGCGAGTACACCTTCGACGACGCGCCGTACAAGAAGCGCGTGTACTGGGGCTTTGGCAAGGCGGAGCCTGCCGACGAGCTGGTCGAGGGTCCCAACATCAAGCCGTGGCCCGCGATGGAGCCGCTCGGCGACGACATCCTGCTCAAGGTGTGTTCCAAGATCATGGACCCGGTCACTACGACCGATGAGCTCATTCCCTCGGGCGAGACGAGCTCCTTCCGCTCCAACCCGCTGGGTCTGGCCGAGTTTACGCTGAGCCGTCGCGACCCGGCCTACGTGGGTCGCTCCAAGGAGGTCGACGCCGTGGAGAAGCGCCGCGTGGCCGGCGAGGCCACGGGCGACCTGGCGGTGCTCAATGCCGAGCTTGCCGGCGTGTTTGAGGCACTGGCCGATGCGGGTGTCGCGGCCGATGCCAGGGCGACCGAGTACGGCTCCATGCTCTATGCCAAGAAACCCGGTGACGGTTCCGCCCGCGAGCAGGCCGCGAGCTGCCAGCGCGTAATTGGCGGCCTGGCCAACATCGTCCACGAGTACGCCACCAAGCGCTATCGCTCCAACGTCATGAACTGGGGCATGGTGCCCTTCCAGATGGAGACGGAGCCCAACTTTGAGGTGGGCGACTACGTCTTTGTGCCGGGTATCCGTGCCGCGCTCGATGGCGACCTCAAGAACATCGCCGCCTACGTGGTGCGCGCCGATGGTGCGGTCGAGCAGATTGAGCTCTATATTGCCGATATGACGGCCGAAGAGCGTGCCATCGTCAAGGCCGGCTGCCTGATCAACTACAACAAGTTCAAGGCCGCTGCCGAGTAACTCTGCTGTACGCCCCGGACACACCTTTCCCTCGTGCTCACGCGCTTCGCGAGGGTCGCCCGAGGGAAAGGTGTGGCTGGGGCTACTGCGACGTTCTCGTTGGGTCTTGAGGGACGCTAATAAATAGACTTGCTTGATGCCGCCTCTTTTTATTGGGGCGGCTTCTTTTTGTCGAAAACCACCACAAAGGGGACAGGCACCTTTGTGGTGGTGGGGACTAGCTCGATGTTGTTGTGATCGTTGAGCGGCATGTTAATGGGCGTCCCTACAGGATTTCATCCAAGCCGGGAGTCTTGGTTGTTTTGGGGATGCCGAGTTTGGATGACGCGAAATCGTCAACATTGTCCTTAATTCCGTCTTTGGTGTAGACAGTGACCATATAGGTGCTGTGTCCGAATTCGCCCTTGTCGCGTGTTGCCCAGGCATCCCAGTAGGCGGCCCCGTTTCGCCCTTTGATTTTTCCGACACGGCGGAGTTCTGTTCGCTTTAATTTCTGGTTGCTATAGATGGTTCGACCGGCCTCCTCGGTGAGCCCGCACTGTCCAAGCATCTTGTCGAGGACTTGGTTCATGTGGCGCTCATCGGTGTTTGGTGCGTAGTCGTAGGCGAGGGTGATGAAGTCGAGTGGCTGGTCGTCGATTAGATAGTTTAGCGTCTGAGGTCCAAGGCAGAAATAGGGGGAGCATCCGTCGATCTGACCGAGCAGTGGCAACTTTGACTGCCAACTTCCGGTGGGAATTCCATCTTCGTAAAACACGCCGCGACAGATAAAGGAGAGCGAGGTGGCACGCGAGCCGGCGTCGACCATTCCGCATAAATCGAAGGGCGAGGTGATACCAAGGGAAAAGGGCGTGATGACGATAAGGAAGAGCATCACGATGGGTATGGCGAGAATGGCGATGACGTTGCGACCGGTGGAATGAGGCGGCTTCATATGCGCTCCTCGAGACAAAGATCTGTTGAGGATAGGCAGAAATGGATATGTTCAGAGAGCAATTCAAGTTTAATCTCATTGCGCGAGATGGTCGACCGTTAGCGTCGAAAACCACCACAAAGGTGCCTGTCCCCTTTGTGGGGTTGATTTCCGATCTCAACCGAACACATTGAGCTGACGGCACGCTCCCGCAGTT
>CAJMRI010000018.1:0-43337 GCA_905215905.1 uncultured bacterium
ATCGAGGTGGCCGACGACGGACCGGGCTTCTCTCCCGCTGCCCTCGAACGCGGCTGTGAGCGCCTCTTCACAGACGACTCCTCCCGCTCTTTGCGCGACGGGGGCCGCCACTACGGGCTCGGCCTCCACGCCGCCTCCGAGGCTGCGAGCGCCCACGGGGGCTCCGTCTCGCTCGCCAACAGTCCCTCGGGCGGCGCGGTGGCCACCATCGCGGTCCCCCTCTGCGGGGCCTGACGACTTCCTCGTTGTCTACCTCGACTGCGATATGTCGCTCGCCGAGGCCGCGACGAGATGGTGTTGCGTCTGCTCCGCTTGGTGCTTCTAGCTCAAATTTGATCTGATGTAAGGCCCGTGCAATCCTGCATGGGCCGTTCTTTTGGCAATTGCTCGACCGATTCGTGGCTTGAAACACAAATTATCGAGTTAAGGAGACATGGGGTCACACAGCGGCTCTCAGAGCGCCCGCCGCACTCCCCCGCCATTACCCTGCGGCGTCCTCGTATAGAGCCCATCCTGCTTGGCGTTTCGTTGCAACTGCCAACTTGTCCACCGATCAAGTGAACTACTGGAATAAATACAGCGACACGCTTGTCCGTTATAGTCGCTATATCTGTGTTAATCGCCGCGATAAATGCAGCCTGTACTCGGCTGCATACCAGCTACGCGTATGTAGATTCATATCGCGTTAATAAATCGGCTCAAGCGCGTGCAAAACGCGCAAGTAGCCGCAAAAGGCGATTATCGCGTAGGTAGATTTTTGGCACCCTGTTGCTTACTGAAAATTAAGCAATTGCTTAAAACAAAAAAGGTCAGGCACTAAGTGCCTGACCTGCAAACTTCTGGTCGGGACGACTGGATTCGAACCAGCGACCCCTTGACCCCCAGTCAAGTGCGCTACCAAGCTGCGCCACGTCCCGAAGCTTTTGTTTGTTGCTCTGCTTTCGCTCGCAACAGGGAGTATATTAACCCGAAACTTTGTCCTTGTGCAAGAACTTTTTTACAAATTTTGAAGCAAGTCCAAAATTGTATCTGCGAGCTGGGGTTTTGTTAGTACGGGTAGTTCTTGCGTACCCGCTATGCTCACGATCCAAGCCTTGTTGGTGTCGGTTCCAAAGCCCGAATCGGCGCGTGAGACATCGTTGGCGATAATGGCATCGCAGCCTTTGCGGGTCAATTTGCGCTCGGCGTACTCGACGACGTTATCAGTCTCGGCTGCAAAGCCGATTACGAGGCGATCGCCCTTTTGGCGTGAAAGTTCGGCCAAGATGTCAACGGTCTCGACGAGCTCGATTCGATCCAGGCGCTCGTTGGCCTTTTTGAGCTTATGGTCCGCTGGGGCCGCCGGCGTGTAGTCGGCGACGGCGGCGGCGCAAATGGCCGCGTCGGCCGTCTGGAAGGCGCTCAGCGCTGCCTTGAGCATTTCTGAGGCGGTCTGTACGTGCACGCACTCCACACCGCGGGGAACGTCGAGCGATGTCGGTCCCAGCACGAGCGTGACGGCGGCACCGCGACGTGCGGCCTCCCCCGCCAGGGCGATACCCATCTTGCCCGAAGAACGGTTGCCAATGAATCGCACCGGGTCGATCGGCTCGTGCGTGGGGCCGGCGGTGATGACGATGCGCTTGCCCGTCAGGTCTTGCGGCACGGGGTTGAGCACCTCACAGACAGCCTCGACGATGTCCTCGGGCTCGCTCATGCGCCCCGTGTCCACGTCGCCGCAGGCAAGGTAGCCGCTGCCGGGTCCCACCACATGGACACCGTGCTCGCGCAGCGTGGCCATGTTGGCCTGCGTTGCCGGCGCCTTCCACATGCCGTTGTTCATAGCGGGTGCGATCACGATGAGTCGCGGCGTTGCCAGCAGCGTGGTGGAGATGAGGTCATCGGCGATGCCGTTGGCCATCTTGGCGATAATATTGGCCGTCGCGGGCGCCACGACCACCAGATCGGGCTCCTGCGCCAGCGAAATGTGGTGGATGGGGTCGGAGGGATCGTCGAACAAGCCCACGGCGACCGGCTCATTGGTGAGCGCGCGGAAGGTGAGCGGGCCCACGAACTCGGTGGCATGCTCGCTCATAACGACCTTCACGCGGGCGCCGCGCTTTTGCAGCAGGCGCACGATATTGCACGACTTATAGGCGGCGATCCCGCCGGTAATGCCCAGCAGGATCGTTTTTCCCTCAAGTTGCATTGAATTGTTGGGTGCCGCCGTCATCGTTAGGCTTCCTTGCTGGGGAGCACGAGCAGGCGGTGGCAGTACGGGCAGTGCGTAATCTCACTGCCGTCGTGGTTGAGGTCGCTCATGGACGACGCCTGCAGCGCGGTGTGGCAGACCGTGGGGATATTGCCCTTGATGGTCTCGACGGCCAGGCCGCGGAACTGCTTGAGCAGACGCTCGTAATCGGTGAGCACGTCGGTCGGCAGCATGGCGGCAAGCGCGATGCGCTCCTTGGTGGCGGCATCGATCTGAGCCTGCAGATCGGCAGCCTTGGCGCGGGCGGCCTTGGTATCGGCCTTCACGCCCTCCTCGAACTTGGCGATGATGGCCTGCGCGCGAGCCTCGCGGTCGAGCGCCTCCTTGTGGGCGACGACGACGTCCTTGCGGGTGTGCTCGATCTTGTCCAGACGCTTGGCCAGGGTGGCGAGCTCGTTCTCCAGGTCCTGAACCTCGCGGTAGTCGGAGCCGTCGACATGGCGCTTCTTGGCGGCCTCGATGGCGTTGTTGGTCTGAATCTCGGTGGTGTTGAGATCGTCGAGCTCAATGTCCAGATCCTTGCGCTGGGCGTAGAGCTTGGTCATCTCGGACTTGAGCTTCACATAGGTCTTGCGCTTTGAAGCGAGCTCCTTGAGCTCCGGCATATTGGCAAGTTCGCTCTTGTTGCGGGCGAGCTCCAAATCGATCTGTTGCAGCTTGAGTAGCGTAGCGCCGGCGCTCATAAGTTCTCTCCTTTTGTCACAGTCCACCATTGGCAAGGGTTCAGTATTTTAATCGCATGACGGGGGTTGACCCCGGCGTCAACTGCAGAGTTCATCAATATATCAACGAACGGTTCCTCGGAGCGGTCGTGACCGAGCAAGATCACCGGCAGCCCGCGCAAGGCAAGGTCTTGCGCCACGTGGTAGCCCGCCTCGCCCGTCACGACAACATCTGCGCCCGCGGCGATAGCAAGCTCTCCAAAGTCGCCCAGGGAGCCGCCCAAAATGGCGACGGTTCGGCACGGGTGCTCGGCTTCACCCCATACGCGCGGGTTGCTGCCGAAGGCCGTGGCAGCACGGGCGGCAAGATCGCGCAGCGTGCACGGGTCGTTGAGCGTTGCAAGCGCGCCCAGGCCGGTGGTCTCGGGGTCGTCCACGTGCTCCAGTGAGCACACGGGTGCGGCACCCAGCAGCTCGCTCAGGCAGATGCGGGCTTCGTGCGAGCGGTCCAGGTTGGTGTGGAGCGAGATAATGCTCACCCCGCAGCAGGCAGCTTCGTAGAGGGCCGCGCTGCACTGGGGTCGTGTGGCATCCGCCGGGCAAAAGGCCTCGGGTGCCTTGATGTATATGGGATGATGCGTCAGCAGCACGTTGGCGCTTGCTTCTTGGGCGCGGCGAACATTAGCCTCGGTCGCATCGAGTGCGCAGGCAACGCCGGCGATCTCCGCGGCCGGATCGCCAACGGAGAGTCCTACGTGATCCCAGCCCTCGGCGTCCGCCTTGGGATAGCGTGCCAGCAGCGCGCGCTCAAGCTCGGCGACGATCATGCGGCGCCTACGATCGAGAGTAGCGTCTGGGCAAATTCGTCCAGATCGCCCGGATTCACGCGGTCATCAAAGGAAATGCGCAGTGCGCCCAATGCCTGCTCGCGACCGATACCCATCGCGCTCAAAACGTGGCTGGGGTCCATACTGCCGCTCGAGCATGCCGAGCCTGCCGATACCTCAAAGCCGGCAGCGTCGAGCTTGATGATGAGCTCCTCGGAGTCCATGCCGTCAATGTAGATCGATACCATGCCGGGCAGACGGTCGGCATGCGCATAGTCGCCCATCGTGGCGTGAATGCGCGGATGGGCCGTAAGCGTGGCGTAGAGCTTGTCGGAAAGGGCTTGCAGCTTCTCGCGTTCCTCGGCCACATGGGGCGTCAGCGTGCGGGCGGCAGCGGCAAAGGCGAGCTGCGTGCGCAGGTCCTGCGTGCCGGCACGTCGTCCGGCTTCCTGTCCACCGCCAAAGATTCGGGGGCGCAGCGGCGTGCGGTTCTTAAGGTAGAGCGCGCCGGATGCCACAGGGCCGCCGATCTTATGCGCGGCAACGGACATGGCATCGACGCCCAGCTCGGTGACATCGAGCGGAATATGCAGATAGCCCTGGATGGCATCGGTGTGGAAAAGGGCGCCCACGGTATGCGCGGCCGCGGCAAGCTCGCGGATGGGCTGCACCACGCCGGTCTCGTTGTTGGCAACCATGATGCTCACGAGCGCCACGTCGTCGCCTAGTAGCTCGACAAGCGCGACAGGCTCAATGTAGCCCGCGCGGCAAGGCGTCGCCAGGTCGACGGTAAAACCGGCGGCACACAGCAGCGGCAGGTTGTCCAGAATCGAATCGTGCTCGATGGCAGATACGATCACGCGGTTACGCTTGCGATCGCGCTGACGGGCGCCCTCGGCAAGACCGAGCAGCGCCAGCTGGTTTGCCTCGGTGCCGCCGTTGGTCAGGATTATCTCTGATGGGCGGAGGCGCGCGCCAAAGCTGCGGGCAATCTCTCGACGCGCCACTTCCAGGCGTGCAGCGGCCTTGCGGCCGAGCGAATGCAGCGAGTTGGGGTTGACGCCGGCAAGCTCGCTGTCGTCGTACTCGCGCTGCGCAAGGAGCGCCTCGGCGCGCATGGGCGTCGAGGCGGCATAGTCAAGATTAACGGGTATGCGGTTTTGACCTGCGGTCATAAGGGTTTATGCCTCCTGTGCGGCCTCGTTGCCCAGCTTCTGCAGCAGCGCAACCTCGGCAGCGGGATCTTCGGACTTAAATACGGCGGAGCCGGCCACGAGCACGTTGGCACCGGCCTTGACGACCTCGGCGATGTTTTTGGAAGAGATGCCGCCGTCGACCTCGATCATGGGCGACACGCCGTGGCGCTCGCACATGGCTTTGAGCTCGTGGAGCTTGGCGATGGTGCCCGGGATAAAGCTCTGGCCGCCAAAGCCGGGGTTCACGCTCATCAGCAGCACCATATCGACGACGTCGATGATGCTCTCGAGCACGCACACGGGGGTGGCGGGGTTGAGCACCACACCGGCCTTGACGCCGCGCTGCTGAAGATGCGTGAGCGTGCGGTGCAGGTGCGTGGAGGCCTCATAGTGCACGGTGATCATGTCGGCACCGGCGTCGGCGTACCAATCGACCGTCTCATCGGGGTTCGATACCATGAGGTGCGCGTCGACCGGCACGTCGGTGGAGCGCTTGACGGCCTTGAGGATGTCAACGCCAAAGGTGAGGTTGCCGGTAAAGTGACCGTCCATAACGTCGAAGTGCACGTAGTCGGCACCGGCGATCTTGTCGAGCTCGCCCCTGAGGTTGGCCATGTCGGCCGAAAGGACGGACGGAGCGATTTTAATGGAACCCATGGTAGAAGCCTTTCTGCGCTAGTCGGTGAGTCCGTAGAACTCTTGAGAAGGGACGCGATCTGTGAGAATCTCGAGCGCCCTATCCAAAGTAACACCGTTGTAGAGCGTTTGCTCCACGGCAAAGGTGAGCGGAATGTCTACGCCCAGTGAACGGGCAAGCTCGCTGACGCTGCGGGCCGCGACGGCGCCCTCGACCACCATATGCGTGCGCGTCTGATACTCGTCGAGCGAGATGCCGTGGGCAAACTCGTAGCCAAAGGTGCGGTTGCGCGAATGCTCCGAGGTGCAGGTGGCAATGAGGTCGCCCATGCCGGCGAGTCCCATGCAAGTTATGGCCTGCCCGCCGCGGGCGTGCACCAGACGGCTGATCTCTGCCAGGCCGCGCGTCATGATAAGGGCAAGCGTGTTGTCGCCGGCACCGGTGCCGGCGGAGATGCCGCACACGATGGCGATGACATTTTTCATGGCGCCGCAAACCTCGACGCCGGTCATGTCCTGCGACAGGTAGATGCGGAAGGCCGTGGATAGGAGCAGGTCCTTAAAGGTCTCCCCTACCTGTGGATCATTGCTGGCGATGACGGCGGCAGAAAGCCCGCCGCGGCAGATCTCCTCGGCATGGTTGGGGCCCGAGAGCGCCGCGACACGCGACTCGTTGCCGATCTCACTGGCGATTACCTCACTCATAAGCAGGCCGGATTCGGGCTCAATACCCTTGGTGAGGCAGAGTGCCGGGGTGTCGGCGGCGATGAAGGGTGTTGCCTGATGGCATACGCTGCGCAGGTGCGTGGAGGGCACGGCAAAGATGATGGCCTCGGCGCCGTCGAGCGCCTGCGACAGGTCCGTGGCGGCGACAACGTTGCCGGGCAGCTCGTAGTCCACCAGATACCGGGGATTGCGGTGCTCGGCATTGATGCCGGTGGCCGTCTGCTCACTGTGGGCCCACATGGTCACGCGCTCGGCTCGCTCTGCGGCGAGGCCGGCGACGGCGGTTCCCCAGGAGCCGGAGCCAATCAGCGCAACATTCATGACTCTCTCCTACTTATCGTCGGGCTCGGTGACGCGCTTGGTAAACGAGAGCTTGGACTCCTTACCGGCCATGAGCTTTTGGATATTCGAGCGATGGGCCCACACCACGGTGATGCCGATCATCGCCATGCAGAACTTGAGGCACAGACTGCTGTACGGAAAGACCGCGCAAGCAGCGATAGGAAGTCCGATGGCCGCGGCAAGCGAACCCACTGACACATACTTGGTGATGGCGACGGCTACGATAAACATGCCCAGCAGCGACAGGCCAATAGGCCAGTACCAGGCGAGGATGACACCCAGACCAACTGCGATACCCTTGCCGCCGTGGAAGTTGAGATAGGGCGAGAAGATATGGCCCCACACGGCTGCCAGGCAAATGACACCGAGCATCCAGTCGCCGGGGGCTCCGGGCGCCATGATGTTCGGCGGAAATCCATAGCCCACGCTCGCGATGAACGGACGGGCGATGACAACGCAGATGGCGCCCTTAAGGCAGTCGAGCAGCAGCGTGAGCGCGGCCACCTTGGGGCCGGCTACGCGCAGGGCGTTGGTGGTGCCGATGTTACCGGAGCCCGCCTTGCGAATGTCGGTGTGGTTAAACACGCGGCCCAAGATCAGGCCAAACGGAATCGCTCCGATAAAGAACGAGACCACGGCGCAGATGGCGGTCAGCAGAATCGGATTATGCATCCTTTTGCTCCTTCTTCCTAAAGAAGAGTCGAATGGGCGTGCCGGCAAAGTCGAAGGTCGAGCGCATGCGGTTCTCCACGTAGCGCTGGTAGGTGTCGTTGACCAGGTCACTGTGGTTGACGAAGAACGTGAACGTCGGCGGGTTGACGCCCGTCTGGGTCACGTAGTGCATGCGCAGGCGGCGCTTGCCGTCCACCACGGTATGACCGAACTCGCGCAGGTCGGTGAGGAACGCGTTGAGGCGCGAGGTGCTAATCTTCTGCGAGCGCGTCTTTTCGGCGGCGTCTACCATCGCCCAGATCTCCTCGACGCTGCGGCCGGTGAGAGCAGAGATGCGCAGGTACTGGGCCCAGGGAGCCATGACGCCCAGACGGCGGTCGATGGTCTCCATGCAGGCCTCGCGCTTACGGTCGTCGTCGAGCAGATCCCACTTGTTGAGCAGCACCACGATGGCGCAGCCGCGCTCGATGGCAAGACCCATGACCTTCTGGTCCTGCTCGGTAACGCCCACGGAGGCGTCGACGACGAGCAGCGCCACGTCGGCGCGGTCGATGGCGCGCAGGCCGCGGACCATGGAGTAGTACTCGATGTTCTCGTACACGGTGCTCTTCTTGCGAATGCCCGCGGTGTCGACCATGCGGTAGTGCTTGCCGTTACGCTCGACGACCGTGTCGATGGCGTCGCGCGTCGTGCCGGCAATGTTGGACACGATAGAACGGTCGGCGCCCAGGATGCGGTTGAACAGCGACGACTTGCCGGCGTTGGGGCGGCCGATGATGGCCACGTTCAGCGCGTCGGGGAACTCATCGGCGACCTCGTCTTCTTCCTCGGGAAGCAGGGCCACGATATCGTCGAGCAGGTCGCCCGTGCCATGGCCATGCAGGGCCGAGAGCGGCGTGGGCTCGCCGATACCGAGCGAATAGAACTCCCAGATGCTGTCGTTTTCGCGATCGGGGTTGTCGAGCTTGTTCACCAGCAGAAAGACCGGCTTGTCGCAGCGCTTGAGCATGCGGGCGACCGACTCGTCCTCCTCGGTGACGCCGGTGCGGCCATCGACTACAAACAGGATGACTGCGGCTTCCTCGGCGGCGGCGAGCGCCTGGTCGCGGATGGACGTGGCAAAGACGTCGTCGCTCTTGAGCGGCTCGATACCGCCCGTGTCGACGATGGTGAACTCGCGGCCGTTCCAATCGGCCGTGTGATACGAGCGGTCGCGCGTGACGCCGCGAGACTCGTGGACGATGGCGTCCGAGGTCTGGGCCAGGCGGTTAACGAGCGTGGATTTGCCCACGTTGGGGCGTCCGACGACGGCGACGATAGGTTTCATCTGCTCTCCTTTAATGGGTAGGTTCAGTGGAAGTGTTAGAGTCGGCAGGCACAATGCCAAGGATATGCTCCAGGGTATCGAGCAGCTCATGCGGCATGGTCGACACCACATGAACCTCGGCGCCGCGACTGGTAAGGCTTGCGAGTAAATCGTCACGATGATACTCGTCAAGCGTCATGCCGTCAGCGTTGAACATGAGCTTAGGCACAAAGAGCATAACCCCCGACAGATCTTGGGGCAGCTGCTCCAAGATGTCACACGCGACGATGAGGCCGGTCACGTCCACGTTGCCGCCAAAGTAGCGGTTCTTGATGGCCGTGACAGTGCCGGCGAGTCCCTGGGGCGACTCCACAAAGCGGGCCACCGTGTCGCGTGCGCTGGCGCCCGAGAGGCACAGCAGATGCTGGCTGCGGGCGGCGATGGCCTCGCGGACGCGGGCCAGACGCTCGGTATAGGCGGCAAGCACGTCGTCGGTCTCGTCTAGATACGAGCGGATCATGCCGATGCCGTCGTAGTACTGCGGGTAACCGTCGTAAAAGTCTGCCTCTGGAGGATCGATGCCGGCGTCCAGATAGAACTCGTCGCTCATCTGGAAGGTGTGGCGGCCAAAGCGCTCATAGGCGCGGTCCTGGAACGGTCGGATCATGGCAATGGTCTCGCGCGCCAGTTCGGGCTTGTCGCTGTATGACCAGCTAAAGCGGTTTTGGTGTTTGGTAAAACCGAGCGGCACAATGCCCAGGCTTGTGATTTGCTCGTGCTCCTCGCAAAAGCGCAGGGTCTTTTCCAGCTCCTCGCCGTCGTTCATGCCGGGGCACAACACGATCTGCGCGTGAATCTCGATGCCGGCGGCCATGATGGTCTCGAGTACGTCCATGCCTCGCTGGGCGTTACGGCCCATCATACGACGGCGGACGTCGGGGCTCACAGCGTGGACCGACACGTTCATGGGACTCATGTTGCGCTGGATGACGTTTTGCACGTCCTCGTCGGTGAGGTTCGTAAGCGTGACAAAGTTGCCTTGCAAAAAGCTTAGGCGATAGTCGTCGTCGCGAATATAGAGCGTGGAGCGGCCGCCCTTGGGGAGCATGGTCATAAAGCAGAACACGCAGGCGTTGACGCAGGTACGCATGCCGTCGAAGATGGGGCCATCGAACTCCAAACCCCAATCCTCGCCGGGAAAGCGGTCGAGCTCGACGGGGGTGACGGTGCCGTCGCGCGGGTCGAAAACCTCGAGGTCGACGGTATCATCGTCGGCCTCCCAGAGCCATACGATCATGTCGGTGAGCGCCTCACCGTTGACCGTGAGCACGCGCATGCCCGGCTCGATACCCACATCCCACGCGGGCGATTCGGGACGCACGTTCTTTACGAGCGCGCCCTCACCCGGCTCGGGGTCGCGGCTGCGCCCGTAATCGGCCACCTCGGCGGCGTATGCGGGTACGGTCTGGTCCATGGTTAGCGGCAAAGCTCCTTGATGCGCTCGACGGCGCGCTCGATGTGTTCTTGCGGGGTGGAGGCTCCGGCGGTGATGCCGATGTGGTGAGCGTCGGTAAACCACGCGGCTTGGAGCTCAGAAGCTTCCTCGATGTGATACGTGCGCTCGCAGGCGTCTGCGCAAATCTGCGCCAGGCGGCGGGTGTTGCCCGAGTTCTTGCCGCCCACGATGACCATGCAGTCGCAGCGGTTGGCAAGTGTGGCTGCTGCCTGTTGACGCTCACTCGTGGCGGCGCAGATGGTGTTGATCACGCGCAGCTCCTGCACGCGCGGGGTGATAGCAGCCACGACCTCGGCCAAGTTCTGCGCAGTCTGGGTGGTCTGCACAACCAAGCCCACTTTACCCTTGAGCGACAGCGCGTCCGCATCGGCAGCGCAGCTCACGACCTGCGCGTCATCGCCGGCGTGGCCCAGGATGCCCTCGACTTCGGGGTGGCCCGGCTCGCCCACGACGATCACGCGGTAGCCCTCGCGCACCAGGCGCTCGGCCGCCACGTGGACCTTCTTCACGTAGGGGCAGGTGGCGTCGACGACGTTAAGGCCACGCTCGCGAGCGGCATCAATGACCTGCGGCACCACGCCGTGGGCGCGGATGATCACAGTGCCCGACGTGGCGTCGTCCAAGGTGTCGGCCAGACCGACGCCTGCCTCGGCGAGCTCGCGTACCACGATCGGGTTATGGATGAGCGGACCCAAGGTATGGACCTGAGTGCACTCCCCTGCCTGCGGCGCAGCGGCCAGCGCCATATCGAGCGCACGCTGTACGCCGTAGCAGGTGCCGGCGTGGGCAGCGATTTCGATAGTGGGGGCGTCTGCCTTGCCGGGCACAGCCTCGGCGGTGTTCATGACTTCCTCGTCCATGGCTAGAACCTGCCCGGGTGCTCGGCGCACAGGTCATCACGCATGGCGTAGACGCGACTCATGGCTTCGGACTCAAACCAGGCTAGGCGCTCCTTGCGCTTGAGCTCGGCAGGCGCGTCGGAAAGCGAAATTGACTTGCCGGCGCGGATCCAGCACTTTTTGGGGCGCATGATCTTTTTGCCCGCAGGCGTAATATCGGACCAGCCGCAGATGGCGAGCGGGTTGACGGGTGCCTTACCCATCTGGGCGATGAGCGCAAAGCCGCCGTGGACCTCGGGCTTGATCTCGCGCGAGCGGATGCGCGTACCCTCGGGGAAGATCAGGACGTCCTCACCGCGCTGCAGCGCATGCTGGGCGGCACGCAGGCACTTCATGTCGGCGGTGCCGCGCTCGACGGGAATGCCGCCCACGCGGCTAAAGGCCCAGCGCACGATCTTGCTCTTCGCAAACTCGGACTTAAAAATGGGGCGAATGCGGCGGCCGCCAAAGAACAGCGCCGTCTCCACGGCCAAGAGCTCGGCCATCGAGGTGTGGTTGCAGATGACCACGCTGCCGCGGCCTTCTTGGCGCTCAAACAGTAGGTCGGCGTCCTCTACCTTCCAGCGCCACATGAGCTTGGAGAAGGCCCAAAGGATGGCCATAACCACGACGACAGTGCCGCGGATGAGCGCCGGGAACTCGGCGTAGGGGGCGTTGTAATAGTCCTCGGGCGTCTGCTTAAACAGGCGCATGGGCTACCTCCTTTGGTTGATGAGGTCCTCGATTATCGAGACGACCTCGTCGATGGTGTGGGCGGTGGAGTCGACGTGCACGGCGTCCTCGGCGGGCAAGAGCGGGGCGACCTCGCGGCTGCTGTCAAGTTTGTCTCGCTGCTTAAGGGCGTCGAGGGTCTCGTCGACCTCGGCCTCGAGCTGCTCTTCGGTGAGCGGCTGGGCGTCGTTTTGGTGGCGCTGCAGCACGCGGCGGCGGGCGCGCTCACGCGGGTCGGCGGTTAGGAACACCTTGACCTGCGCGTTGGGGAACACGACGGTGCCGATGTCGCGACCCTCGGCGACGATATCGCGGTCCTCGGCGGCGCGGCGCTGGTGGATGAGCATGGCGGCGCGCACGCCCGGATAGGCCGAGACCTTGGACACGTTGGCGTCGACCTGCGGGGTACGGATGGCGGCCGAAGCGTCCTGGCCGTCGATGGTCAGGCGCGTGTCCTCGCCGGTGCCGTTGGTAAAGCGAATCTCGATCTGCTCGGCGAGGGCGTCGATGGCAGCCTCGTCGTCCAGGTTGATGCCACGGTCGAGCGCGGCGAAGGTGACGGCGCGATACATGGCGCCCGTGTCGAGCTTGTTAAAGCCCAGCTGACGGGCGATCTCCTTGGCGATGGTGGACTTGCCTGAACCGGCGGGGCCGTCGATGGCGACGATCATGCAATGCTTCCTTTCGATGGTTGACGTGCTGGTATGGTTCGCGGGCGTTGGGGCGCGGCGGGTTGCCTAGCCCGTGTAGCGCTCGCGGTAGGTGTTGCGCTTGGGTGCGGAGCCGTGGCTGCCGTGGTGACGCGTGCGGCTGGCGGGCGTGTCTTGGGGCCTGCCGCCGTTGCGCTTGGCGCTCGCCTGCTTGGGCGGGATGCCGCCGGCCTTGAGGATCTGCACCTCGCGGTCGGTGAGCTCGCGCCACGAGCCCTTGGCCACGTCCTTGAGCTCCAGGCCCGCAAAGTTGCAGCGATGCAGACGGATCACCGGATGGTGAATCTTGCTCAACATGCGCTTAACCTGGTTTTTGCGACCCTCGCGGATGATGACCTCCACGGCGGTGGTACCGGACTTGACGCCTTGCGGAGCCACGGCCTCGGCCTCGCGTGCGGTGATGACGCGGCAGATCGCCGGCTGGCATAGGCCGTCGTCGAGCTCGATGCCACGACGCAGCGGCTCAAGATCGCGGTCGGTCAGCTGCCCGTCCACGAGTGCCTGATAGGTCTTGTAGACGTGCTTGCTGGGATGCAGCAGGTCCTGAGACAGGTCGCCGTCGGTGGTAAAGAGCAAAAGGCCCGTGGTGTCGCGGTCCAGGCGACCCACCGGGAACAGTCCCGGAAAGCGGCCGCGTGGGACCAGGTCGGCCACGCAAGGGCGCTCCTGCGGATCACTCATGGTGGTGAGGTAGCCGGTCGGCTTGTAGAGCATCAAGTATACGGCGCCTTGGTTGAGGTTGACGGGCATGCCGTCAACCTCGATAAGGTCGCGGTCGACGTCGACCTTGGTACCCAGCTCGGTTGCGACCTGACCGTTGACGGTCACGCGGCCGGCGGTCATCAGGTCCTCTGAGCCGCGGCGGCTCGCCACGCCTGCGCGTGCCAAAAAGCGCTGTAGACGCATGGTGTGCGGGTAGACGGGCTGGGCGTCGGTTGCGGGTACCGCGTTGCCCACGGCGTGCGCCTCCCCTACTCCGTTAGTCCTCGTCATGCAAATCCTCCGAGGTCTCGTCGACGACCAGGGTCTCCAAGTCCTCGACTGCCTCAACATCTTCAACATCGGTATCGAGCAGTTCGCGCTCTTCGTCCAGGTCCTCGGCCTGCTCCTCGAGTGTGGACTGAATACTGCGGCCGCTCAGACGCTCGCGGATAAACTGGCGCGACTGCTCGTCGGGGGCAAACTGCTCCAGGTCGGGTAGGTCGTGGGTGGAGCGCAGGCCGAACTTTTCCAAGAAGGCGTTGGTCGTGCCGTAGATGATGGCCTGACCGCGCTGGGGATCGCGGCCGAGCTCACGCACCAGGCCCTTGTCCACGAGCGACGCAATGACGCCGTCGGAATTGACGCCGCGGATGCCCTTGACCACCTCGCGCGTCACGGGCTGGTGGTATGCGATGACGGCCAGTGTTTCGAGCGCCGCCTGCGACAGCTTTTGCGTGTCCCAACTCAGCACGTAGGCCTCGACCACGTCGTGGTAGGCGGGATGCGTAAACAGGCGCCAGCCGCCGGCAACCTCGCGCAGCTGAAAGCCGCGGTTGGCCTCCTCGTACTCAACTTTGAGCTCGGCGAGCAGCGATGCGCACTCGCCCGGGGCGATATCCAGCGCACCTGCCAGCGCGGGTGCGCTCACGGGATCGCTCGACACCAGCAGCAGCGCCTCAAGGGCGCCTTTGAGGCTGTTTGCCTCCAGCGTGGAAAGGGTTGACATGGTTGCGGCTCCTATTCGGTGAGCTCGGGGCCCTCGCCGGGCACGTATGCCTCGGCGCCCTCGACTCGGTTGATGCAGATGGTTCCGAAGATCTCGTCCTGGCTCAACGTGAGCGAGCCGCGCTTGGCGAGCTCCAACATGGCCAAGAAGGTGACGACGAGTTGCTCGGTCGTGGCGTCGCCGTCCAACAGCTCGCGGAAGGTGCAGGTTTGGTGCGCCATGGTAAAGCGGTCGACTGAGGCCACGGTCAGGTCGAGCGGCACGCGATGCGGCGCCACATGCTCGGCCTCCAGCAAGAAGGTCTGGCGCTTGCCGTCCAGGTCGGCGCAGATGACGGCGAGGCCGCGCAGGGTGATGCCGGCCAGGTAGTCGGGCATGAGCCCTAGGAACTCGGGGTCGGGGCCGGCCACACGCGGATGCATACGGCTTTCGGCCTGCATGCGGGCACCGAGGGCCGCAGCCGCGCCTTTAAACTGCTTGTAGGCAATCAGGCGCTGGATCAGGACCTCGCGCAAGGCGTCGCCGTCGAGCGCGCTGAGTTCCTCGAGGTCTTCGTCGAACTCGTCATCATCGTCATCGACTTTGCGCGGGGCCTCCTGCGGCACCAGAGAGGCGGCCTTGATGTCCAAAAGGGTTGCCGCGACCAGCAAAAAGTCGCTCGCCACGTCCAGGTCTAGCGCCTCGATGCGCTCGGCCTCGGCAAGGTACTGCTCGGCCACCTCGCTAATGGAGATGGCGCCGATATCTACTTTTTGGCGGGTTACCAGCTGCAGCAGCAGGTCGAACGGTCCGCTGTAGACCTGCGTCGACACGCGATACGACATCTTCGACCTCCTTTGACGGCGCCTTCGCGGCGCGGTTTGGGTGCATGTTACGACCGTTTTGCACGGTCGACCTGTAAGTTTACCTTAGATGCCGGCGATTGCGAAGTTGAGCAGCCACTCGGCCAGCGGATACACGGTAACGTCGAAATAGCGGCCGATTACATCGATGCCGGTCCACATGGGCAGCAGATACAGAACTATGATGAGGATGGGCATGGCGTATTGCTGCAGGTGGTAGTAGTTGTTGAGCGCCTTGCCTTTGAGGAAGGGCACGATGATCGACGAACCGTCGAGTGGCGGGATCGGGATGAGGTTGAAGAACGCGAGTGACAGGTTGACCACGATAAAGGTGGCGCCGAAGTTCATGATCTGTGATGCTACGGCAAAGGACATGCTGGTGTAGAGGTTGCCGTACGTTGCGTGCATGAGGGCGGCCGCGAGGCACGCGAGTGCGATGTTCGATGCGGGGCCGGCCGCACTCACCAGGACCTCGTCAAGCTTGGGGTGCTTGAGGTTGTTGAGGTAGACCGGCACGGGCTTGGCGAAGGCGAACACGGGACCGCCGGCCGCGAGCATGAGCAGCGGCAGGATGATGGTGCCAAACGGGTCGATATGGTTAAGCGGGTTGAGCGACACGCGGCCGCGCGAACGGGCCGTCTTGTCGCCGAGCGCCCAGGCCGCGGCGGCGTGTGCGCTCTCGTGGATCACGATGCCCACGATGACGGCGACGGCGCTGGCGAGTAGGTTCATGAGGTAGCTGCTGGACATGGCGCCCCACTAGCGGACGCGGCGCGAGGCGCGCGTGAGCAGATAGTCGATCGCAAACAGGATCACGGCGACGATGGCGTAATCCAGGCGGAACACGCCGCCAAATGGCGACGTGATGACGCCGTAGCCGGCGATGGCGCTCGGCAGCGCGCGCGAAAGCTCGACGACAAAGCCGACGATCTGCAGCTTGGCGGTGAGGCCGCTAAAGCACAGCAGCACGGTCATCGCGCTCATAAAGATGCCGCAGATGCGACAGGCGATGGCGATGATGCTCATCGCTACGGCGGCGGCTTTACGAGAGTTCACGCGCGGTCTCCTCTTCGATCTGGGTGGAAAGCTCCAGCCATTCGTCCTCGAGCTTGGGCAGCTCTTGCTTAAGGCCGTTATATTCCCCCAGCGCGGCGTTGAACTTGTCTTGATCGGCATAAAGCTCTTCGCTTGCCATCAATTCCATAAGCTCGTCATAGCGGGCGCGCTTTTTGTCCAGCTCTGTCTCGATCTTTTTGAGCTGGTTACGCACGCCCTTGAGCTTTTTGTTGAGCGCAGCGCGGGCTTGGGCCTCGGCGCGTTTTTGCTCCTTGGTCTTTTTGCCCTCGGCAGGCTTGGGAGCCGGGGCGGGACTGTTGGCTTGGGCGGCGTTGGCGGGCTTGGCCGTGGCAGGCGCGCTCTCCGTGGACGCCTCAGCGGCGGCGCGGGCTGCAAGGTCCTCGCGCTTGTAGAGGTAGTAGTCGTAGTCGCCGTCGTAGACCGTAACTTGGCCGTCGCGGATGTCGATGACGCGGTTGGCCACGGCGCGTACCAGGTGCTCGTCGTGACTGATTAGCACGATGGTGCCGGGGAAGTTTTGCAGGGCGTTCTCGAGCATGTCCACCGAGTCGATGTCCAGGTGGTTGGTGGGCTCGTCCAGGCACAGGAGCGCCTCGGGGGCCACGAGCATCTTCGCCAGGGCCAGACGCGCCTTTTCGCCTCCGGAGAGGACGCGTACCTGCTTTTCGATGGAATCGTTGTCGCTAAACAGGAAGGCGCCTAGCAAGCTGCGCTGCTGCGGCACGGTCCACTTGGGCGTGACGGTGTCGATCTCTTGCAGGACGGTGTTGGACTCGGTCATGCCCTCGAGCGCGTGCTGGGCGTAATAGGCCACGCCCACGTTGGTGCCCAGATCGCGGGTGCCGGTGGTGGGCGGCTCCAGGCCGGCGAGGATCTTCATGAGGGTGGACTTGCCGGCGCCGTTGGGGCCGACGAGTGCCACGTGCTCGCCGCGGTAGAGCTTGAGGTCGATGTCGCTGTAGATGTGTTTGTTGCCGTAGGACTTGGAGACGCCCTCCAGGCCCACGACCATATCGCCGGAGCGCGGCGGGTCGGGGAACTTAAAGTCGATGTGCTTGTGGCCCTCGGGCAGGATGACGAGCTCCTTTTTGATCTGCTCGATCTTGCGGATGCGCTCCTGCGCCTGGGCGGCCTTGGTGGGCTTATAGCGGAACTTGTCTACGAAGACCTGCATGTGGGCGATGTCGCGCTCCTGGGCGGCACGCTTTGCGCGCATCTGCTCCAGGTTGTCCTCGCGCTGCTTGAGGTAGCTGCTGTAGTTGCCGGTGTAGGTGGTTACGCGGCGGTTCTCGAGCGCGGCGACGTGGTCGACGCAGGCGTCCATAAACGCGCGGTCGTGGCTGACGATGAGCACAGCGCCGTCATAGTTGGCGATAAAGCCGCGCAGCCACTGGACGCTCTCGAGGTCCAGGTGGTTGGTGGGCTCGTCCAGAAGCAGCAGGTCGGGGTGACGCAGGAAGAGCTTGGCAAGCGCGATGCGCATCTGCCAGCCGCCCGAGAACTCGGAGCACGGGCGCTCAAAGTCGGTGACCTTAAAGCCCAGGCCGGACAGGATCTTGCGGGCGTTGCTCTCGAGTTCGTAGCCGCCCAGGTGCTCAAAGCGGTCCTGGACCTGGCCGTACTCGTTAAGGAGCGCGTCGACGTCCTTGCCCTGCTCGGAGAGCTCGGTGATTTGGGCCTGCAGTTCGTTGGCGCGCTCGCCCATGCGGCGGATTTCCTTGGCGGCGGCCATGACCTCGGCAAGGATGGTGGTGTCCTTGTGCTCTAGGTTGGTTTCCTGCTCTAGGTAGCCCACCTGGCAGTCTTTGGCATACTGGACCTGGCCGGCGTCGGGGCTGTCGATGCCCATGATGATTTTGAGCATGGTGGTTTTGCCGGCGCCGTTGGGCCCAACGAGCGCAAAGCGCTCGCCGGGGTTGATCTGGAAGGACGCGCCGCTAAAGAGGACGCGTGCGCCGAAGCTTTTTTCGATCTTGTCGACCAGGAGGATCATGGTGCCGCCTTTGACCTTGTGTGCCTATATGAAAAAAGGCCCCAACTTGCGTTGGAGCCTCATTCAATGCTCGGGTGGAGACGAGGGGGATCGAACCCCTGACCTCTTGACTGCCAGTCAAGCGCTCTCCCAGCTGAGCTACGCCCCCGTGCGAAGAAGTACTATACGGGAACTCGGACCACGATGCAAGGACATTTTTGGAAAAATTTTCGCGAGTGTCGGCGCGCACGGGACCGCGCCAGCCCGCGGGGCGCCTGGCCCCCGCACAGCCCGTACGCCGGCCGACTTGGCGCGTGGAACACGACGCGCCCCGTTCAACAGGGTTTTCCGTGCGCCGCCAGTCCCATTATCGGGTCCGATTGCGAAGCGCCCCTCCCCAGCGCCTCAGAACCATGCCGGTTTACTACGATAAATCAGGAATGTCCAACCACGCACGCCTTTTCGTGCAACCGGCGGGCTACCTACCTGCGGTTTTGCAAACGGAGAACACACGGTGCTCGGGGGTCGCCGATTCGTCGTAGTAAACCGGCATGGTTTTGAAATGGCATCAGGTTGATTTCACGCAAAAGTGTGTTGGAGCCCTGAATTAAAGGCCTTAAATTTTTTAGATCGCGTCTTTTCTGCGACGCGCCTAGAATTGCTGTTGATTAGCATCGGGCTTGATCTTGCGTTGTGCGACTTGCTCGTGCATGGTAGTATTTCACGTCGTGAAGCGAAGAAATTAGGTCTGAGTTGCCTTTGTTAGAATTGCATTCACTGTTCATAAGGGCTCTTGGCGCAACGGTTAGCGCAGGGGACTCATAATCCCTGGGTTCTGGGTTCGAATCCCGGAGGGCCCACCAGAGAGTTTTAAGGCCGGGCGTTACGCCTGGCCTCTTTGTTATTGGTGCTGCGGACTAGCTTTGCCATCCACAGACGTAAAGTTATTAACATTCATATTCATGATTAACAATGGATATGTAGCCAAGATGCTGCCCAGCCAACAGATGTGTAAATCGATTAATATGAAAATAGGCCCCAACTTGCGTTGGAGCCTAGTTCAATGCTCGGGTGGAGACGAGGGGGATCGAACCCCTGACCTCTTGACTGCCAGTCAAGCGCTCTCCCAGCTGAGCTACGCCCCCGTGCGATGAAGTACTATACGGGAACTCGGACCACGATGCAAGGACAATTTTGGAAAAGATTTTACGGTGCGCGGAACGGCGCGGGGCCGAAGGGACACACGATGCCCGAAATAGCCCGCGGGGCGCGCCCCAGGTGCCGCCGGCCAGAACAAAGCAATCCGCGGTGCTTCCGCGGGAGGGTTTCGTCTGAGCCCCTCTCCGCGCCTTCGGGTCAATTTACTGAACCGTGCGCAGCTCGCGCCAGCTGGTCGCTTCATAAACGGACCGGTTTACTACGACGATTCCCGGATTTCCGACCACACGCCTACATTCGCAAAACGGGCAGGCATTCTACCTGCGGTTTTACGAGCGACGAATTCGGTGTGCTCAGCTACCCCCAATCCAACGTAGTAAACCGGCGTGGTTTTAAAATGGCACTTAATTACTGCAGCATATAAAGTAGTAATAATGCTCACTTGAACATTATTACTTACCAATACCAAGCCAATTGCACAGAACGTTGGCTCGCAATCTGGCCTCAGCGCATCTCATCGCCTCGGTTTTTGGTTTGTAGCGCAACTCCAATCGCTCACACACACTGTGAATGATGGCATCAAGCTGATCGTGATCATTGAGCATGTCATGGGTTACAAGAAATACGTCGTATCCCATGCTTTGTAATGCTGTCATTCGTGCGGCATCGTGGTCCAGCACGGCGCCTGAACCATGGATAACCTCTCCCTGAAGTTCGATAATCACAGCTTTCATTATTATTGGGTTTACGATGACGATATCGCCGTAACAGATTTTCTGACCTGCGATTTTCCGAGCTGAATTCGACAGCGGTGTTAGGTCGTTGACGAATATGTTTTTAAACTCCGCTCCGCCGGCACGCCTCGGATGACTTAGCAACATGATTCCAGCAACTTCTAGCGGGGATGCAGCAATACCCATTACCTGCTGTGCGGCTTCGCAGAATTGCTTTCCCCACATCTCGCCCTTAACCTTCGCCGCAAATCTATGTAATTCTTCTATTTCAATAAGAGGCTTTCTCATCCAAAGCGATGTGCCCTTTCCGTTAGTTTTATTTCCGGATCCGTCATCCCGCTGCCCACTTTGATCATGCTCGCTGTCCTTCTGGTGCACCCGAGCATAGACTCGCTTCCATGGGGCCTCGTCTTGGGTTTCGTCTAATTCAAACAGACTTTTTGTGGTGTAATGCTCTTCTTCTGATTTTGCCCGCTCAAGTGCCATGTCAACCGCGGGCGATGGTTTAAAAACCGAGAACCATCCGCAAAATTCGTACATAGCCAGAACCAGATCGCATGAAGAAACGCTTCGAGTCATGGTGAATAGCGTATTAAGAGGGTCTGTGACGCTAAAGCCCATGCCCGTGTCGATGGAAACCTTCTCCGTATAGGCGTTGTTCCATCGGATGGTCCGTCTTGTCTTGGAATGCAGGTTGCTTCGTGTTGATGCTGCTGTGATGACTGGCGTCTTGAGAACTTCGGTTACAAAAGGGGCTTGGGATAGAGCTCGCCAGCCATCTTCGGAGCTAGGTAAGCGCGGGTAGAGGTCGCGCACCTGCGGTGGGCAGCGCCAATAGCGGAATGCAGTATTTGCGCAGACGATTTCGTCCATTTGCGCCTCCCCTGGTTTACGGCCTCGGGCCGTGCGGATTGCGGGTAAGGTCGATTATCTACTGGCACATCATGCGGGTAAGTACGGGAAGCTGACCAAACACTGACCAAAAGCTTGACGCAATCCGTTGAAAAGCCGCCATAGGCATGAACGCGCTGGTACAAGCTGTGAGCCAGTGGTCTCTGTCTCCACAATTGCACATAGATTACGCAGGGAATTCAATGAATGAACACAGACGCATTTTGCAAAACGCGCAATGACGACACCTAAGGTGAATTGCGTAACATATAACGCCTTAAGTGACTTCGCTTCGATTTTGGTGTCAAAAAGAAAAAGGCCAGAGGCTTAACACCTCTGACCTGCGCTTTTGATGGTGGGCGATACAAGATTCGAACTTGTGACCCCATCCGTGTGAAGGATATGCTCTACCCCTGAGCCAATCGCCCGTCGCCTTTCGGCAAAAGAGATACTATCATAGCCGCGCGTGGTTTACCAAGAACTTTTTGCCCCCGATTTTAAATTCGTGGGCGTCGGGCGCGCAATGGCAAACGCCGTAACCAGTAAAACCGCAGATCAACGCTGCTTTACAGCTTGAACCACGACGTCTCGGGGCGGCAGCTTCGTCGATCAGGGTGATGCTGTCCAGATCATCGGGTAAAGTACGGGGTGCTTTCGGCACGATAGGGTCGGTTGCGTCTGCTGTACAGTTGTCAAAAGTCATAATTATTGATGCATGCTTCTCTTCACTGCTTTTAAGAGCAATCCTTCAGTGACGGTGTCTTTTAATCTCACTCACTATGCCGGCACATCTCTTCTCAATGCTGTCGGGAAAGAGCGAAGCTTCGGTAATGCCAATTTTACTCAACTCGTTCAGTATTGATACTTTCCTATCAGATGGCACTATGCAACGACCGGCTATTACGGGACTGTCTTTGGGCAGTGGACTTATCAAGTCATCAAATGACAAACATGGATCTTTCTCACGAATGTCATTTGGGAAAAGGATATATTGGCCAGACTGAGCGGCCTGTCTATCAAGATATCTAGTTCCGTAGACAAATAATGTGTCTTCGCAGCACTCCTTAAACCATTTTGCCTGATCAGTTGGTTCAGGGAAACTTGAAAGCACTAGATCACGTTGATAGTCAAAGTATGGTCTTGATATTGCAAGTGAGGCAAAACGGGACAGAAACTTTGAGTTCATAAACAGATGCCACGAGTCTGCGATTGCCTGGCAGATGGGATATTCCCGCTTATCTCCTCCTGGTCGCCTAAAGATGAATACTTCGCCCTCGTCAGCCACATTGCCACAGGCGAAATAGAGGGCAGCAAGCGCGTTTGAAGTGACATCTAATAGTCTGGTGGGAACTCCGTAGTGTTGGAGACAGGCTAAAAGATCAATCGGAAGCAATTCTCGTTTAAAAACATTTGGCAATATGCGGCAAGCAGTTTCAATGAAATCAGCCTCGTGCTCAAGGCTGCCTGGTATAGGGGAAATGGTGTTCGATCCCGGTTTACGCCAATAGCTGTCTCTTCCGATTGACGGAACGAGATCGTACTTAGTAGAACCTTGTCCTCGAAAAACAAATGTAGATTCATATGTTCTGGCGTCACCATCTATTGTTGGTGAAAGCTCGTTGATGTATTTGATATACGAGGCTACATCTTCAACCTCAACTTTAGTTTCATTAGACATATAACAATCCTTTAGTGGAGCAAGAGGCTTTATAAACGGCAGCATTTTGATTGTAATTATCTTATCGCTCTGGCAGATGGGGTTTAAGACTCAACATCGGTAACAGATTGTGAAGCTGTAGAGCAAAACTAAATAGTGCCGTCTCAGCGGAGGCTGGTACGGCACCAATCTCTAAGAAAATGAATTTGAAAAAGGCTTAAGGCTTCTGAAATAGCTGCTTTACCTCTCCCCTGGTCTCGCTTAAACGGGGTCTCAGCAGCGACATGCTGCACCTAACAGCACTGTCCCCAGTAGGAAAAGCGCCACAGAGGCGACGATCCAGTTGTTGTCGCCGGTCTTGGGGAGCGCCGAAGTGGTCGCGGTGTCGGGTTTGGACTTGGACGGCGTGGACACCGTGGTCTTGGTTACTGTCTTTGTTGTCTTGGTTGGCGTGGCCGCAGGTTTCAGAGAGGGATTTGCCGTGGGTCCTGTGGTGGGCTCTCCGGCAGTGGGGTTAGCATCGGTGGGAGACTTTTCCGCGCTATCGCCAGTCACCTCGCCCCTGTCGGTCTCCCCCGCCGGCGGCGTGGCCAGATCGGGCTCAACCACCACATGCGGGCCCACCGCACCGGCAGCATCCATCACGCCACCAGCACCAAAGGCCCCGCCGGTAGGCGCCATAAACCGTGCGGACACAAGCGACCCGCCCGTGCACGCAACGCCGCCTTCGGCACCGGCCGCATCAAGCCAAGAGGTGTCGACGGAAAGCCGACAGCTGGCCGCGCCATCGCCAATGCCCGCGTCCTGCAGATACGCGCCGTAGGCGCGCACGCCCGCTCCGGACCCGGCGCCCGCGGCAACGACGCGTCCGCCGCCGCGCACGGCCATGTCGCCTGCGATCACGCCGGCAACCGCCTCGTTCGTAATATCGGCCCCGTCCGCCCGTGCATCGACGGTGCAGCCGTCCACCACGAGCGCCTCCGACACGTGGATCCCGCACTGCGAGCCCGTCGCCGTCAGGGACCCGGTGCCGCGAAGCGTCAGATTGCCCCATGCCTCCATGCCGCACAGCGTGATGTCCGCATCGGGTGCATGCGACTCCGTCACGGAGTTTTGCCCGGCAAGTGTCAGCACCAGGTCGCCGTCGGCGCCGATGGCCTCGCCCGCGTAGCCGTCAAGCTCCAGGTGGTCGGCATCGGTCCAGGCCCAGCCGGGGCCCGACACACCCGGCTCGTAGTACGTCGCGCCCGCGATGATGAGGCTCTCCGCGCCCGCGGCATAAGAAGGCCCGCCCAGCAAAACGCATAGGCAGGCCATGGCAGCGATCGCGATGTGATGACGGCTGGTGTGGGACTTGGCAGCAAACATACCCGCTCCGATCTTCGCAGGAGCCAATAGAATGTGCACCAGAAAATGCCCTGGTAGCAGCAGTTATTAGTTTAGCGAGATCAAGGCATAAACAAAGAAAATGCCCCAGAGAAGTGCCAATAATTAGGTGTAAATCGTTTTGCCAATCGGTGAAAGGAGCGGATCACGTCAAACGATGTTCGTAAGTCATTGCGTATGCAACCGAGATCGTTGACTGCGTCCGCAAAACTCTGATTTGATTTGGACTATTCTATATATGCGCGGCTCCGTGAAGCACTATTATCAAAAGCTCATGGGCTTGGGACTACATTTTCCAGCCGCGTGAAAACGCTGTGTATGCAGCGCTAATTCGTTTTAGAGTCATGAGTGTGACAAGTAGAAAGTTAAGAAGAAAGAAGGCCGCGAGACAGAATAAGAATCTGGAAAATAGCTCATTGAAGTTTTTTGTCAATGGGGCAATACATAACAAGCCAACAACGAAGAGCCCATCCAAAACAGTCCACATAGATATATGAAAAGATTCATCAACCATTGTAAACTCGCGATCGAGTGGTTTTGGATCTATTTGAGAGCTCATTTGCAAGCGCAATTGAAAGAGAAGTACCGCAACACCACACATAAGGCCAGAAATTATAGAGATGCAGCTAATGAGATTAGATATTAAATCTTCAAGGTTAATGCAGCCGTCAGGCCAATTAAAAAACAGAGCCACCGACAGCAAAGCAGGAACAATTAGCTGAACAAATATATCGCCGTGCGATATTTTATTAGATTGATAATTGCGGAGTGTATCAATATATTTGATTAGAAGTTGCCAGAAGTCAATTTTGCCCATGCTACCGACCTTCCGGAGTAACGTAATAGACTATTTATCTCTATTGAAAACATCCTCTGCTCTAGCGAAACTATCAAGACAAACGGCGATAAACTGATCATCAGAAAGTGGCGGCTGTCCTGATTCATTTAATACTTCAGTTATGGGAACTGCGAATTCCTTATCAAGCATAAACGTTTTAGGTTTTCCGTCACGTTGCTTTAGCGTGGCAAAAACTTCTTCTCGACCAGAATAGTTGCTCGTAACGCCAAAATACTCCGCAACCGCTTTCTTGTCTTTAATCATATCAATTGTCGCTAGAGGGATGCGAAGGCCTCTTTTATGTTTTGCAATGAATGACATAGTTCCCACGTTTGCCACGGTACCGTCTTCAATGTTTTTGGAGGGGCGATAACGGCGAAGTTCGAATTGCTCCACTCCCGTAAATGCGTCAAGTGCAGACCTTTCTTGCACTCGTTCTGATTTTAAGGATATTCCTGTTGAATGACTGGCAATATAATTCTTTAGTGCTGTAACTGGCACTGAGGCGCCTCCGCCATTCGGAACTGATTCAATCCCAATCAGCGCATAGCCTAATCCAGGAGTACATTTAATGAGTAGCCTAGAAGGGACCATACCGGCCATTTCCTCTGTGTAGGAAATTCCACTATCGGTCATTGTTCTTGTGTCAACGACATCAACATGAAGTCCCGCGCGACCAGATTTTAGATTGATTAAAACACTGTCATATATTTGCCTATAAGAATCGAACTGAATGAACCGTTCACCTTCATTTACTTGAAACGGCGCGTTATTGTCATTAACAAAGCTAAAAATGTAGTCTAGTAAAGGTTTGTTGCCGTAATTCGAGACATCAAGTCTTTCCTCCTTGTGTCTATAGGTATTTGCCCAAAGCCTATAGACAACAAGTGAGTGCATCGCGAACAATCCGGGCATTAAAGTATCTCCTTAGCAATCATATTAATGATGATGCAATTGTATTCCTGCTGATGGATTGATGAGTTAACAGTTTAGACAGCAGGTGATGATTCGGGGAGCGGAGGTGTCCCCAAATACCATGCTCTTCCCAGTTGAGCCCTAGGCCCTTTCGACACCACCTATATTGCGAATCGGCACCGCCGACCACCCGGCCGGATATTGCCGTTCGGCACCGCCATTAAACGCCTCCCCGCGCATCTCCGTTACGCTCGGGCTGCCATGCAGTCCAGGGAATGAGGAGGTTCCATCTGGCGAGAAGGATCAAGGCCAGGAGGGCACTGAGGCTGAGGTCGGTGAACGGGCTGTCGCAGAACGCAATCGCCCGTTCACCGATCCTTTTAGCCAGAATGCTTGTTCCGCTGTATATTTCTACGTTCCTTATTGAATAGATCTATCGTGCGTCGAACATGCCGATCTTGATGGCGTGGCGCAGACTCATGCTTTACTGGCGGCATTCGCATACAAGCTGCGTAGACGTATGCCGCTAGTAGTTGCCGTAAAGGTCGAGCAAACTATAGAAGACCGTGCTTTTTGGCCCTATCTTCAATCTCCGCAATCACCTTCGCCTTTTCGGAATCATCCTTGCAGCTCTGATCAAGGTAATAGTGCGGATTAGATGCGATATCCGCAGCCAACCAAGATCCCCAGGAATTTGCAGCCGAGACAATTCTAGGCAAATCACACGAAAAGATACGAGGTAGGATAGACCGGTCTTTCGTAGGATATTTTTGCAACAGCCTCTTTAGAACCTTCCTGCGAGAATTCCACTTGGGTCCGTCTAAATACTCATAAACAGTCTTTGTTGGTCCAATAAAGTTTCTTTCAGTCAGCTCAACGAGGGCAGGGTCATAGCAATGCATTTTATCAATCGATTCCTTATCAATCGTAAGAGGGAAAACGCTTCTGTTAATCGCTCTTAGCCTGGTCATTGCGTTGAGCAAATTGGTAGATGTCAGATGTGCCTTGTACAATAATCCAATAGCTAGATCCAGAACGACAGAATCACCCAGATTTTGTTCGACAGGCATTTCAATAATCGGAAATTGTTTTATAAATCTATCAAACAGGCGAAGTTCGCTACTCAAATCATCGACACTTTCGAGCTTCAAGATAAGGTTCGCATTGCTTAATGTCCCTGCAACTTTTTGGTTGAAAACGAGCTCTCGAACCAGCGCGATTCCCATGGCGCCTGTATTATCAATTGAATTGTTAGAATCGAGTTCATTCAGATTAACTTCGCCACCGTCTAGTTTTATTTTGGCAATGATTGAACTTGCGAGTTCGTCAACGTTGGCCGAATCGCTCCATGACTCCGCAGCTCGACAGAGGCTAGTAAAGATAAAGGGCGGGAATCCAGCAATCGAATATTCAGCTGGATATAAAGCCGTCAGGTAAGAATTAAGCGAATCCTCAGAAGAAACGACCCTTCTATAGACAGAAGCATATGCTTCCTCGAGCGTGTCTAGCGTTGGAAGATCCGATGCTTTGCATGCAGACAACAAGTTGGCGCGCGTGACGTCATAGTTTCCAAGTTCGGCAACCGAAGAGCTGAGTTCAGTTCCAAGAGCGCTTAGCTTGTGAATGGTAATTGAACATCTACTGAGATAATTCGCTATAACATTAGCCCTAGTTTCGTTTGAGACTGCATCAGCGATTGACATGGTCTCAATATTTTTCGACAGCCAGGAAGAACTCGACTCGCATGTATAAGAAACATCCAGATTCATGTTCGCAAAAGCATAGGAAACAAGCTCGCGCTGGGACTGAGTCGCGCAAACGCTCCCTGATGACTCAATGAGGATATCGAAGCTACGCTCGGTTTGATTAAGCAATGCCGAAATAAACTTGTGCACAAGACTCTTATTGTTGGGATATTCCTCAAGCAAGCGTTCGATTATCTGTCTTCCTGAGCTTGTGTAATTGTTGACGATACCGTTTACAGTTGTAATGACTGCATCACGACCAACATTGGCTGAAGGAGCGTTCCCTCCGCCAAGAATATGCGACAGCAAATAACGGTTGAAACAACAAGGACGATCCAAGTGAACGGTCGGAATGATTTTAAAAACTGCATTGCAATCGTCATCATCTAAGAAATAATCGAGGTCCTGAACACCGCGCTGATAGCAGTGATAGACAAAGTTAATAACGCGCGGCTTTGCATCAGTAGGATATTTAGATATGTAAAGGTCAAAGTCTTTTCTTATATAACCCTTCCTAATAAGTTCGCAAACAAGTTCGTCGCCTATTATTTGTTTAACAATTTTGGCAAAGGATTCAAGACGCTCTTCCCCTCCATTGGTATTGATTGGACAAAGCAAATCTTGCTTAGAATAATAATCAGCAGTACGAAGTTGTTCGGTTTTTGAATCTAAGCTGGCAAACGAGGTGTCGCTAAATCCATCGTTCAACAGAACTTTCATTCCGATATCAGGCAAATCGATACCAACTAAGTCAAGAAACTCTCTTTTGGTCAGCCTTACACCTTCGCTGCCATAATTGGGACCATGGCTGATATAGAGGAATTCCTCGGGGTTAAGTGAAAAGAACTCTACCCAGAAACTCTTTCGAAATATGCTGTCAGAGTAATTGCTTCGCGTGTCAAAAGAATTATTTCCTATTGATAGACAGCTTATTGAATAGACGCGTTCATCCAAAGCCTCCTTAAGCTCATTGCCCAGCGTTTCGGCAATCTCATCCACAAGATCACCGTGTTCTTTGAAGCGTTGGACGAGTTTAGTTGCAGCCAAATACTGCGGAAGCAATCGATTAATCCCCTTTTGATGTATGTCGTACAGCTCATTTAACTTGCCCTTGCCGATTCGAAGGTCCTCATATTCAAGAGGATAGAGGTTTTTATAAATAGCAATTGCTAAAATGCCTGTACAGGTCAACCCCAATGCAGAGGGACTACCGAAAGAAGGGGAACCCATTTCATGTGTCATGACCAGATAGTCATTACGGATGCTGACCATCAAGCGCATGTCTGCAATATATGGAGCGGCCAGAAGAAGTAAATCAGAATAGCGCGCACTTTCGTCTGTCTGACCGGCATCCTTTAGCTCCGAAACGAAAACCTTGGCGGCCATTTCATTGGCATTAAACTTAGAAATAAACGGCACTACAGAAATGACCATGTCGAAAAACTTGACACGACCGGAGCCAAGAACTTCTTTTGAAGCTCCTTTGGACTCATTACCAAAGGTAAATATGCTGTCCTTTATAGCATATACAAATCTAACAACCTTATTGCCATTTTTGCCAACAATGCCAGGCGCTAAGTTTAAAAGGTCATTGAGTTTCCGCAGTTCGTCAAAAATGCCCAGATCGTCAAAGCGATCAATATCTTCGAAAATTACGGTGTCGTACTTATTAATTTCGAAGAGATAAATAAGCTCGTCCCTATATTTATTGAAGTATGAAGAGTCGCCGACTTCCTTATCGAGCGATAGGTTCAAGCCTGATGTCGAGATTGATTTTAGATGCAGGCTGTTTATAGACGAAAGTAGACATGCAGAAATAATTGTAGTCAGGAAAAACGTAACGGCAGCTATGGCGATGAGTATCAATAAACAATGATGCAGGGAATCATCATTCATGCTCGCTAGAGCATTGAACCAGCGTTCGGCATCTCCCTTTATGGCGCCTGGGAGAAGCATCGCAATGATAATGGCTGTAAATAGAACTAACGATAGGGATAGGATTTTCGGAATCTGACGATATAGGGCGATGTTATGAACTTGATTGAATGACGACTTACTTGCTTTCGAAGGGTCTCCTTGATAAAGAAGCTGGCCTAAGATTTCGCGTTCAAGTAATGCTGTTGTTGAAAGTTTGGAATCTGGCCCAATGCTGCTCGTGCCGGTACAAAAATTTGCCAAACTAACTTTTGCAATATAATGACCACCCGCCTTCGCTTCTTTAGCAAATTGTTCCAAAATGCTGCTCTTGCCACTTCCATAAGATCCTGAGAGAGCTACATTTTTGCAATTTTGCTTATATAGAGCATCGTTAAGCCGGCCAACGTAACGACCATGTTGACTAGAATCATACTTTGGAGTCATTGGCCTAAGTTGATTTTCCTGGCAAATACCCTCCTTGGAAGGAAGCCGGAATTTGCTAAAAATGCTCAAGGCGTAACCAACCTTCCGATATAAAGCCGCATTACTTAATACATTTGGGTAAATGGTATTAAGACGATGGAATCAAGTCGGGAGCGCTAATTGCCGACTTGAATAAAAATATGGTATCAGCTTATGGTCTAGTAAAGATGGACGGGACCGACCCATAAGACTTAATAAGTACCAAATTGGTTTTATTTGAAAGGGGCAAATCGGCAACTGCTCACATACCCCTCCCTTATTGCTATTAAGCGCTTTTCAATAAGTATTTCTTGAGTTGACCTATGACACAATGTGATCTGACATTTATTTCGTATTGCCATATCCCAAAAGTGCTCGAGTGGCAGACGGATACCAGCAAATGAGACACTAGGGTCAATTAGAACTACATCAGTACATAGCTTGTTTAGAATCTCAGTAGAAACTGAGTGCTGTTACCAGTCATCACGTAATCCATCGATTCTCTCAGCGCCATATAGAGCCTGTTAGTTTTATTTGGTGCTGAATCGCACCTCGTATCTTTTGCTGACATAGAGTCTTGTATGAAGCGGCAAGAGCATTTTCTTTCTCAAAGAGTTCTTTCCGTTGATTGGGCTCATCTAACCTTTCATAAGCCTGTTCAAGCGTCCATTGATATTCCCTTGCATTCTGGAGCATCTTATTAAATAGAATCTGATACTGATACATTGAAAACAAAAGGGATTGGTAAGCTTCTATGAATTCGGCTATTGCCTCTCCGCTCTTTCCCTTGAAGCAAAATCTCGCCTCCATGGCGATCGATCTCATTTCATCAAGCTTTAAATGCAATTTGAGTTGAAGGTCGGCATCTAACACCTTATTAATTGAGGCTGAAATTGATTGCAGGTACGTAGTGTTAGTCAGCCATACAAATAGTAGGTCGATAGCCATTTGCGGTTCGTCATCATGTTCCAAGTTCTTCGCGTTTTTTGCGTAAACACTCATGAGTTTATCGACGGTTATCCATATATTTAAACGTCGATTGAATAGAGACTGTTTATTGCTGAGACGAGCTTGGTAACAAGAAATGAGCAACGCGATGATTGCCTCAATCGCTGAGATGTACTCAGGTAGATTCGTTAGATCTATCGTCTCCTCCGCAATCAAAAATCAATTGGCAATACTACAATTATCGTTCTGCATTCAGGATTCTTTAATTCAGCTCCCAAATAGTGGGACTATGCGATCACTGACGCGCCTGGAAGTTCCGGGTCAACCTGGCCTGGGACAGATGGTACCCGATCGCAAGGGTGGTGCGCCATATCCTAATGACCGACGCGACCTACCGCAGCTTAGGGCAGGCGCGGTGTCGCACGATATCTAAACCGTTAGAAATACAAATAAATGATACAGATTCTTATTTGCATGACTGCCCGTATAGAGACTTGCAGGCACTTGCTAAAAAATCAGGCTCACATAGACATAACTAATGTGAGCCTGATTCTAAATCAAATTATGTAATCATCATGACCCTAGCAAAGGGTCCTTCATTTGTTTTGTTTAGTCAAATACCAAATAGCGAAGACACATTCAAGTGCCTACGGTAGGTTTAGGTTGGATCGCAAGTTGACGTAGTCATTTTTTGGACCAACCTAAGTCAAAACTCATGGAGAGAGTTTACGTGGAAGTAGCTAAATTTCGGCTTCCGTTATTCGCAAGTTGCTGCTTGCGTTGTAATTAAATCAATGAAAGATAAGCATGCAATTGAGATACTGACCGCTATCACCTAGACGAATGATAGTCACCACTCCCGCATGCTTCAGATTACAGCATGATTAATGGGTCGAGTGTATATCTAAACGAGTCTACCTCGCTACGCCTTCACCACAGGTGTCGCTCCCGAGCTTGATAGGCGACAGTTCGATGTGGTCTTTACTTGCGTCGAATTGGCCCAGCAGGCCAGCTATGGCGGCGGACACACTATCATCGATGTAAAGACCGCATTTGCCTCCACGCTCAGCTGCTCGCGCGAACTCGACGAGCTCGTTGCGAATTCCCTCGCCGTCAAGCTGGAAGAAATACCGCTTGTTTTGAGAAGGATCCTCTTTGCGTACCTCGAAGTAGTCTGTTTTCCACCAGGGAGCGGGTACGTAAATGTAGCCATCCGTGCCGGAAACCACAAGCGACCCCTCAGATTTAGCCGCCTTGCCGAAAACCGCCTCGCCGTAGCCATCCTCGAATGCCAGTCGGATCTCACCAAACGCGTCAAAGCCAGCGTGACCTTCAAGGTCGGCCCTTACAAAATCGGCTGATTGATAATTAGTTCCGAGTAGCTGCAAGATGGGCAGCAACGCTGCTGGACCCCAGGCTTTGGAGCTCGACCACTTGCCCTCAACGCTCGAGATGTCCTCACTGCCAAGATCAACAAGGCTGGTGCATACAGCGCGCACCGACAGAACTCGTCCAATGTGACCACTCTTGGCGAGCAGAAGCAGTCGATGGTAGGCCGTTGAATACGCCGTCTTGATCGCGTCGGCCAAAACGAGGCCCTTTGAGCGTGCGAGCGCCTGCAGTTCCCGGCACGCCTCACGCGTTGAGGCAATGGGGCTCTCACATAGAACATGTTTGCCCGCCTCAAGCGCTCGCTTAATCTGTCCATAGTGCTGATTGGGATGCGATGCAAGGTAGATTGCGTCGCATCGACCGACTATCTCATCGAAATCATTAACCTGTTCGACTAAGCCACAGCCTGCGAGGCTTCCATCACTGTCGATCATCGCGCAGGTGGGGTCAACGCCATTCACGAAGGCACTTTCACGCAGATACTTCTCCACTAGCACACGCTTGCCCACGTACCCCATTCGTAGATGTCCACTTTCGGCGCGAAGCTCGGTGCTCGAGACGCCTTGCGTACGATCAAGGTAGACCACCTCACAGTATTCCCTGAGATAGTCGAACTTACCAACCCAGTCAGAGCCTACGGTGAACACATCAATTCCCATACGTCTGATGTCGTCAATCTTCTGGCCCTCGTACTCTTCAACGATTACTTCGTCAGCAATCCCGAGCTCTTGGACAGAACGCATGCGCTCGTTGAGGGTTTGGGAAACGTTAATCTTCCCGCGCACCTTGTCGAAGCCATCGGCGGTTACGCCCACGACCAGGTAGTCGCCGAGCGCCTTGGCGCGTTCCAGCAGGCGCACATGGCCCCGGTGCAGAAGGTCGTACGTTCCATATGTGATCACTTTCCTCATGGGCCTCACCTTCCCTTTCGTGGCTTGTTTAGTAATTGCCGCAGTGCTCGAGCTTCGCGACGTGGAAGGCTTTCTCCCACCCATGGACCTCGTACCAAGGCCACAGTGGCTCTATGTAGCAGTACAGCAAAGGTATGAGGCCGCGCGCGGCCACTTCGACGGCCAGCGATGAGAGCACCCGCGCCCCGACACCCTTCTCCGCGCCAGGGCGTGCCTTGAGTCCGGCGCAGACGGCAACATCGTCGGACTCGGCATAGGTCGCCATATGCGCAGCAATTCCTTCGCTATCCCTAATGACTATGCTCCTGCAGCCCTGAAGTCGCTCTCTCTCACACAACTGAGCCACGAGCGCGCCGACGTCGTAGTGCTTGCCAATCTCCTCGTCGCCGCAGATGAGCTTGGCTATCTCAGGATAGTCGGCCTCGGTCGCCCTGACCGCCGCGGGGTCTGGTACCTGAGTTCCGTCAGCCCGCATAACCCACCCCTCAGACAAACTGTAGTCGGCGAGCACGGTGGCGAGCTCTGCCGCTGCACTGTAAGAGGTCTGGACCATGGAGGGGTCCATTTTCTCAACGAGGGTCGCGACGGCCCGGATTGCGCGGTGGCCTGCCTGCCCGCAGAAGACGACCTGGAGTCCGTCATAATATCGGTAAACGACCGCCTCGAGTCGGCTTTCGTCGAAGACCTCCCAGCACGCAACGTTGTCGCCCTCGAACCCGTAGGTCAGCGCATCGATAAGTGCGTAGGGGTTTTCAACGCGCTGACCTTCCAGAACACGCCGCAGGCCCTCGTCCCAGCAGGCCACTTTCTTCACATTCACGTTCGTTTTCCTTAAAACTCGTAGCTCGATACCGGCGAGTGCTGCCCCCGGCGGTCCTCGGGCGGCAACTGCATGTAGTCGCCATAGATGTAAGTGAGGATCGCGTCGAAGTCACGTGTCCCCATCAAACGTTTCCCTTCGAACTCGTACTCCGACAGGTCCTTAAACCACTCCTTAGGCATCGCGTAACGCTCTTCGAGCGGGTTTTCTCGATAGAGGGTACCGGTAGCTGGAAACAGCAGCGTCCTCACGCGGTTGGGGCTGTCGTCCGTGCTCTTGCGCTCCATTGGAGCGGCTAGAGCATAAACCGCCTTTGCGGGTATCTTGGACAACAGTGAGAACCAGGCCCTGAGCGGAGCCGACACGCGGGGATCGAGTCTGCCGACCTCAGACCATAGGACCTTGCGCAGGCACATGCACCAGAAGTCCTGCAGAATTTGGCCGCCCATACCAAGAGGCGCGTCGTCCATGGGGAACACGTCGACAAAGACTCCTGTTTTGCACTTCAAGTGCTCCTGTCCGACCCTCACGTACTTCGTTCCGGTGCGCCTGAGCTTGCCGTACCCCCACCTGTATTCAGGATCGCTCAGATGGTCCTGGAAGAAACAGATGGACGAGTCCATCTCATGGGCGACAGAACGGAACCTCTCGTAGTCCTCACGAAGCATTGCAATATCAGCATCATCATCCCAGGGGATATAGCCCTTGTGGCGCACTGCGCCAAGGAGCGTCCCGCCGAAGATTGTGTACGCAATCCCGTGAGCGCGGCACACGCGGTCGAACTCCACGAGCATGTCGAGCTCCAATAGCTGCATGCGCCGGAAGTCCTCTCCTTCTATGACCTTTATCTGTTTCATCTGCGCCCCCACCTAGAACAGACCCTCGGCCGATAGCGAGGTCAGGCAGTCGATAAGCCTGTCGTTGTCCTCCTCTGTGATGGCACCAATGTGCCCGATGCGGAACACCTCGTCGCACAGCGCACCGCCGTTTGGGCACAGCCACATGCCGTACCCGGTTTTGGCGCGCTCGATGATTGCCTTCGCGTTGCTCGCGGGGCAACGGAGCGCCGTCACTGCATTGGAGGGGTTCTCGGGGACCATCTCGAGTGTGGTGCTCGTCAGGGCGTCGCGCACGGCCTTCGCGCGCGACGCGATCTCGGCGCGCTCCGCGTCGATCCCGCGCGCCTCGATCGACCTCAAACGCGCATTGATCTCAAGCAGCGTGTTGACAGCAGGCGTCCAGGGAGTCTGCCCACGTTCGCCGTTGCGCAGGGCTTCCTTTAGACTCAAGTAGGAGCAAACCTCGGGATTCTCCGCTACCCTTTCCTGTCCGCGCGGCGAGAGGGCCATGAGGGAGATGCCCGGGTGGCAAGCTAGCGCCTTTTGCGAACCCGTCAGCACCACGTCGGTGCCGAGAGCCGCCATGTCAATCTCTTCGGCGATGAACGCGCTCACTGCGTCGACGATCAAGAGCATCTCGCGCTCGCGGCAAAAGTCGGACAGGAGGCTCATGTCGTACAACAGTCCTGATGAGGTCTCATGCATGTTCACGAGCAGCGCACCGCAGCTGAGATCCACTGCGTCTTCGAGGTTTGTCCGCGCTATCTGGTGCCCGAACTCAAGTTTGATCTCGTCGACGGTGTGCCCGTGCAGCTGGCATAGGTCGACGAACCTCTGCCCGAAACTGCCGCCATTGACCACTGCAACTCGTTCAGCGGGCGCTAAGACACTCATCACAGCAGCCTCCATAGCGCCTGTGCCAGAAGCCGTTAGAAACACGCAGCGTGAATCCTTGGGTGCGGACAACAAGTCCAACATAATGCGCTCGTTCTCTTGCATTACCTGAGAGAACTCTGGCGTGCGGAAATAGGGTGCGCTCTTGGCTGAAACTTCCAGCACCTCGCTGGGACTCATAACCGGACCAACGGTGAAGTTAAGCATCTGCATTCTCCTTTGTTTCTTCGTTCACGCACCATGCCTTCAGGCAGTGCGTCTGTCTTTTGTCCTCCGGCGGCAGCTGCATGTAATCCCCGTAGCACTTGGTCAGGTATTCGTCCCAGCAGCCCATAGCGGGGAGCATGTGCTCCTCGAACTCAACCTCGACCATGTCCTCGTAGCCTTCCTTGGGAAGCGACCACCCGTGTTTGGCCAGTCCGAGTACGCTGCTGACGCGGCTTGCCGCGTCATAACCAGGCTCGGCTGCAACGCGCTCAGCCATTGCCATCATCTTCGTCTTTGCGTGCTCCGGATTAAGAAGCGCTTTGGCTGCGTTCTTTATGAAGCGTTTTCCCATTGAGTCCGAATTATGATTGGCGCTCGACCAAACGCTTGCACGCGAGGCCTTGTTCATGCGGACTTGCATGCGCTCAATCTCGCTTTCGTCAGAAGAAACGCCATCCATAACGAAAACATCTATCCAGAGCATTTGATCCATTACTCCTTCATAGGTAAGCTCCTGAGCTCTAATACTTTCAGTGCAGAACTTGCGCCAGGGGTAAACAAACGGGCTGTTCTCGGGGCCAACGAGCCTGAGTCCAGCCGGCAACTCGCCAGCAAGCGTTGCAAGACGATCGTAATCGGGGCGCGGCATACAGACGTCGATATCGTCATCCCAGGGGATGAATCCCTTGTGGCGAATAGCGCCAAGCAAAGTGCCGGCCGTAAGCGAGTATCGAAGGCCGTGTTCGGAGCAAAAGGCATCAAACGCTTCAAGAAGTTCCAACTCCTTCTGGTGTAGCTCTTCGATAGAGAGTGGGGTGATGTTACACATGCAACTTTCCCTTCCTTAAACATTCAATCAGCGCAAACCCCCTGGTTCCAAGTAGCGCGACCTCGGCTATGCAGCGGATTACGCAGATCGCGAACAAAGATGACCGGCCGAGAAGCGCCATCGCGAGGAGCAGAGCAGCGTTAATAACACCGGAGGCAACAGTCGAGGCGGTAAGTTCGTTGACCTTACCCAAAGCGCCGAGTACCGGCCAGCCAATCAAGATCGAATAGAAAGAGAGCGGCAGGACAGGGCTGAGGGCAACCATGACCCAAGAACCCGCAACGTAGCCCTGTCCGCCAAGTAGAAAAAAAACCTGCGGGGACAGCAGACAATACGCAACGGTGCCGACCAATAGGGCGGGAGCTGCCATAATCGCCATCTTCCTAACAGCGCCCAGATCCCGATGCGCCACAACATGGGGATATAGACTGCTGGATATCGGAGAATAGAGCGCTTGAACCGCGCTCACGGTTGTGAGGGCGAGCGACCAGTACGCAATTTCCGTCGGGTCGGTGAGCACGATTCCCACGACGAAAGTGGTGAACCCCGAGACAAGGGTGGTGCCGATGTTCGACACGCAATACACGGCAGATCTCTTTAGCTCAGCCAAGGCGTTTCGGAAGCCACCGAAGGAAACACGCACGCCGTAGCGGGTTCGAACGGTCATGAAGCTCCAGATAAGCGCTACCAAGCCGCCCAGGGCATCCGCAACTGCGACGAGCAGAAGATCCTGCGGTCCATGGACCACCAGAAGAGTCAGGCCGACCGTGATCACCTTTGCCGCGAAGAAACGCGTGGTGAGCGGCTCCATGTCCTCAAAACCTTGAAACATGAAATCCGGTAGCAAGGCCCTGAGCACGGTGGAGACATAGGCAATCAGTACATACCCCATATTGTCCCAGAGCAGTGGGATGAACTGGGCGACGACCACGACGACCGCGCACAGGCCGGCGGCGAGGAGAAGACGAGCGAGCTCTATGGAGCCGAGCAGGCGTGAAAGGACCTCGCAGTTGTCCCTCAGGTCGACGACTTGCTTTGTTCCGGAAAGCATGAAACCGAAGTCGGCGAGCGTCTGGACGATTCCCATGAACGACAACACGTAGGCATAGACGGCGTAGCCACCCGTACCCAGCACGCGCGTGAGGTACGGCACGAGGATGAGGGGGAAGACGTACTTAAGTACTTGTAATCCGTACTGCCAAATTATATTTTTGGCGAGTGTGTTACTGCTTTTCAATATCTATATCAACCCAAACAAATTTCAGTTTTCGTTTATATTCGAGCTAAAGCGCAAGGCAATAAAGACCGGGTGCCTGAGCCCTTAAAGCGAAAGCGACGCCAGCCGCCAGAGGACGCTATCGACTTCCAAAAGAACTTTCTCGGGATTGCCCATTTTTTCGAGGAACGACTTGCACTTTCCCCCGGCGACCTATTCGCCTTCATCAACTCGTTAGCCAAAGCAAAAACGCAGCGAGATTCCCCGTCAACGAGCGCGACCGTGAGGTTTGCAAACAAGAGGCCGAGCTGATAGAGGGTCTGGCCATACATCCTCTGGTGAAAAGGAAAGCCCAATGTCCTGCGCGAAGCAAGCATGGCTTCGATCGTGAAGTACCTGTCTACAGACCTCTTGCTCGACAGGCTGTTCGAGGTTAGCAAGTCAACTTGCTTTCGGTATGTGTAGTCCAATTCGTCGATGGTCGCCCCTGAACCTCAGCACGATCATTTATGCCTGCACAGTGTCCTCAAACCACACATCTTTGAGGAACTCTAGGCCTTGCCGCGTCTCGCGATCGAAGATCCTTCCCCATGCAACGCCGCTCGAGAGTTTCGTCCCCACAGAAATGACCCGCCCGAGCTTGCCGATATAGCGGGGAATAAGCACGGTGATTTCGACCAAAGGTGTTGCAGGTCATAAGTCGTGGAGCTCGGGCGAGGAACGTTATGTGGTGGCCGAAACCCGGGTAAGCGCTCCCTGGCCACGCAGATTCGGGAGGTCCTTCCGAGATTGTTCAACACTAGTCCCATTTAACAATCCTCATGAACCTAAACAAGTTGCCAGAAAAAGGAAAAAGGAACGACACCGTGCCATTGCGGCCGGTAGACCATAATTACTACAAAGAACACGGCCGTAACTGCGCATATGCCGTAAACGAGGAGGAACTTGAGCTTCGTATCGATCTTTCGGAATCGCAGCGCCACGTATAAGGCAAGGAAAAACGATGTAAACGTCGTCAGCCTCTGGAAGATGTTCACGAAGCAAGCGAGGAACTGGAAGACGACCTGGAGCATGGATCCATGGAAAAGAACCCTCTCCTCCCTGTCGTCATCCGAAGCCCCCGCCCCAAACAAATGGGAAACGACAATCAGTAAAGCGTCCATGGCGGTCATGATCGGCGCCGCGAGCGCATTCCCCCCCGACCACGAGGACATGCTATACGTCGAGTACTTGTCGAAGTTCTTCCCAACGAAGCTCCACACGAAATCAGGGGAAAGGGCCAAAGCCAACGCGACGACGCCATAACCCAGCATGACTTTCTTTGTCGGTGCGAGCGCCGAGAGCGGAATGAGCGCGAGCATGACGATGGCGGTCAAGTGAAACAGGGAGCCGAAAATGACCGCCACAGCGAAACGGATCCTCTTCCCGGACTCCAGCCAAGGTATCGCCGCGATGATGATTGCGGCGGCGATACCTTGGCGCATGAGGTTCATAAAGGAGGCATACGTCAGAAGTGTCACATAGAGGAAGAGTGCGAGCACGGGATTGCAGTCCGACTTATAGACCACATACCCGACGCAGGCGGTCATGACTGCACTGGTGAAGAGAAGGAGGAGCTGCGGATTGGGGCTGACCGCGTTCAAGGCCCGGAGGAGGTACAGGAACCCGGTTTCATACCAGGAGTGTGCCATCCACGCCGTTAGGTAAGCGTTCCAGTACTGGAGCGTATCCACTCCGACCGCGTAGCTTCTCAGGCCGGAGAGCGCGAATAAGACAAGGCAGGCCAAGATGATAAAGCCTCGTCTCTCAGCATCCCCGCGCGACACGCCCGTGATTACACCGAGAACGAGAATCACGACTATTTCCATCAGATAAATCGTCATGCGCGCCCAATCACCTTTAGATAATCGGTTCGAATCGACTTGGCGATCGAGGGCCACGAAAACAACTCCGCAACGCGACGTGAGGCCAGGGCCATCTCCGCATAGGCCTCAGCAGAGCTGGCGGCGACGACGATGGCTTCCCGCACGGATTCGGGAGAAAGGTCGCAGACCCATCCGGCTCCCTCGGCGAGGATGACGTCGGACATGTTGGTACCCGGGGTGACCACGCACGGCAACCCGTAGGCGCACGCCTCGAGCAGGCCCATCGGCATCCCCTCGTAGCGTGATGTGAGGAGAAAGATGTCCGCGGCGCGCAGAACCGCATCCTTCTCATCCCCGTATACAGGGCCGCGAACGGCAACGACGTCTGAAAGCCCCGCGGCCTGTAGCTTTTTCTCCATCTCGTTTGAGAAGCCGTTGACGGAGTTGCCGTAAATCGAGAGATGGAAGCGCGGTGAATCCGCGCAAGCATTCAACGGAGTAAGCGCTTCGAGGAGGACGTCCAACCCCTTTTGATAGGGCTCCACTCTGCCAACGAACACAATTTCAGGTACGTCGCCATGCCACGACTCCCGATGAGGGCGCTCCTTGGGCACCTCTATGCCGTTCGGCTCGATGAAGCTGTTCCGGTTCCATTTCTCACCGGACTCATCGCGTTCCTTCTCGGTAAGGTAGTGGATCGCAGCGGCGCCTTGAGCGAAACGGTTGTAGAAAACGGCGTTGCAGATTCGTTTCTTAAAGGTTTTCTTCCCCTGGTCTCCGCTCGTGAGGGCGCAGTGCGGCTCAATCACATATGGTATACCCGAAGACAGCACGCCCAAGAGGGTCGCGTTGGGATGAAACGCATAAAAACCCTCAAAAACGATTAGGTCAGGGCGCCAGATTCGACTTGTGAAATCTTCAATGTCGAAAGCAAAGTCGTTAGGGTTCCTGTAGAAGGGAAGGCCCCTCCATTCTACGCGCTCGACAGGTCTCATGTTATACCAGACAACCTCTTCGAGTTCGGATAAGGCCCCGATCAGTGCAGGCACACAGTACGTAGGGCCCGCGAAGCCCTCAAACTCAAGATTCGAGAGAAATAGAATCCTCATTCAGCCTCAATCCTAAATCCTTTTAAGCACCGCGTGCGTCAGCTGCCAGAACAGACAATACACGGAATAGACTGGGTTTATCTTCTCCACTTTTCGGTAGGCGTTCCACGTGCGGGAAACTGCACGGAATTTATTAGCGGAGCGGGAGCCGCCATGTTTCCTGTTCTTTGCAAGCACCTCGTCGAGGCCGCCGGCTGGAACGCCGCTCTTGAGGACCTGGAGCCAGACGACCATGTCTTCAGGGAAATCGAACGAATCTCCGAAATCGGGACAAACGAGAAGACTCAGGGGTATTTTCGAGAGGTCGAACGCGATGGTATGGCTGCAGGTCACGGTGTTCTTGAGAAAACCGTCGTAGTCGATGCTCTTGGGTACGTGTACGTAATTCCTATGCTGTCCGTCAGACTCAATGGTCTCGTACGAGGTGAAGCACATCCCCAGACCACAATCCCGCATGTACGCAAGCTGGTGATCAAGTTTATCCGGAAGCCATGCGTCATCGGCGTCCATGAACGCGACGAAATCGCCGGAAACGTGTTCGATACCGGTATTGCGCGACTTAGCCGCACCAACGTTGTGCTCGTTGGGATGAACCGAGATTCGACGATCATTGTTCTCGTATTCCTTCGCAAGTCGAAGAGATGCGTCCGAAGAACAATCTTCGACCACGATGAGCTCCCAGTTCTTATAGGACTGAGAAAGAACGGAGTCGAAGGTCTCGACAAGATACGGCTCAGCATTGTAGAGGGGCATAATGATGGAAACCAGGGGAGAATCGGTCATACGTTACTTCCCCCTCCTCATTGCCTTGAACGTTTTTACGAACACGCGGGTATCCAACCCGAGCGACTGATGGCGCACATAAAAGAGCTCACGAGCTTGCCTCTGACCACTTCTCCACGTGGATTCGTTGCGGTCAGTCGCAGCCCACCAACCGGTGATGCCAGGCTTACATGCGAGCACCTCATCGCGTGCATCGCCGTATTCATACGTTTCCTCAAGTGTTACGGGACGAGGGCCAATGACGGATAAATCACCCGAGAGAACGTTAATGAATTGAGGAAGTTCGTCCAACGAAGTGCGGCGAAGAAAGCGGCCTACACGCGTGATTCGGGGATCATCGTCAACCTTCTGTTCGCGCTGCCATTGCGCCAGCTGATCGGGAGTCATGTATTTCTCAGGGTGCTCGTGAGCGTCAGAGACCATGGTGCGGAGTTTGAAGATATAGATAGTCTTTCCACCCTTACCAACTCGCTTTTGACGGAAGAACGGCTTTCCGGGAGAGTCAATCTCAATGGCGACGCATGCTGCTACAACGGGGATGGCCAACACCGCGCAGACCGCAGCAGAAAAAACGATGTCGAAAGCTCGCTTGAAGGCAAAATAGGCAGGCCCACCTTTCTTGGGGGCGGCAGCCTTGGGATCTGCGGCGGGAGCCCTATAGCTTCCCGGCGCCACGAAACCTTGCGCCGGAGCAGGATTCTCCACGGGGAGAGGAAATTCCGTAGCAACAGGAGTCTGAGAGTCTGCCCGCCAATCCCCAACTTGACCAATCAATGCCGCATCCACGGGCACATCCTTTACATATTCTGTTTTATCTGACACATTCTCTTCCAACACTACGTCCCCGACCTGAAGGTCCTCCTTGGTTTGAGCGACAATCGCCAGCAGCTAGGCAATCGCCTTTTTAAGGTTTCGCATGACGCGCTGCTCGTTTGAAAGCACCGCGAGGCCAACGCGCGTAATTACGCGTCGGCCACACAGGTCGAGCTCCAAATAAGCAATGCTCTTGCGTCTGTTAATGGTTTTGATAAGGCCTTCGTGGCCCAGCAACGGACCTGCCGTTACTACGACCTGGTCACCGTCTTTTAGGGCCTCGCTCATAGGAACTACGCGGTCTCCCTTATGCGTAAAGCCACCAATAAGCTGGACCTCTTCTTTTGCCAGCGGCACAAACTGACCGTCTTGGGAAAGCATCCGGGCAAAGTCGTCCATGCGCAGCAGATGCTGTTGCACAGTACGGGGATCTGCCGTATCGCAGATAAGATAACCGGGAAAGAGCGGCTTGGTCGTATTGACCCATTCGCCGTGTACTTTGATCTCGGTTTGAAATTGGGGATAAAAGAGCTCCTGCATGGCGCCAGCCGGCACCATGCGCTCAATGCGCTCGCGCATTATATCTTCGCGACCGTTAATGACCTGGATCACATACCACACGAGCACCACCCCCTTGCTGTCTTACGTGTGGCTCATGGGGTTTGGGTATGGCTTCGCCAGGGCGCTTGTGCGCGAAGGCGCTCCATATTCAACCCTGAGCCCAGTCAGACAAGCACGTGGCTCTGCCCCACCGTGAACGGTATGTATAAATGCAGTTGCTAGAGACGCGGACGTGTATCGCAAAATGACCGCATCCCCAGCTGGCTGCGTGCGAACCAGTCAAGCGGGTACAAAACTGGACCGCACGCAAACAGCTGCAGGACTGCTACGCATTGACACGCAAACCACTACTCATTTACACCTTAGACATAACTTAATGCAAACAATTTAGGTC
>CAJMRI010000019.1:0-41689 GCA_905215905.1 uncultured bacterium
AGCCAAAGCTCCGGCCTCACTAACTTTCCTATTAGATTAAGTGAGCGATCAAGGAATCTCACTCCCCTCTGCCGCGTTAACGCAGGGCCCGCCCTGGTGTTGCTTTTCAGAACATTCCGCAGGACGGAGGAAGCCCCGCAGCGCGTAGCGCGCAGCGGGGCTTCCGACATGTCCGAGGACGTTCTGAAAAGTAACACCAGGCGGGCCCGGACGAGAACAACCGACTACAGGTCGATGTGCGATTCCTTGATCGGGAACGGCTCGGCGAAGTGGCAGGCGCAGCAGTGACCCGGTGCGACTTCCTTAAACTCGGGAAGCTTCTCGGAGCAGATGCCCTGCGCGATCGGGCAGCGCGTGTGGAAACGGCAACCGGTCGGCGGATCCAGCGGCGACGGCGGATCGCCAGCGAGAATGATGCGCTTGCGGGTCTTCTGGATATCCGGATCGGGCACCGGCACGGCAGACAGCAGCGACTGCGTGTACGGGTGGTGCGGCTCGCTATAGAGCGTCTTCCAGTCCGAAACCTCGACCATCTTACCCAGATACATAACGGCAACACGGTCGGAGATATGCTGCACGACAGAGAGGTCGTGAGCAATGAAGAGATAGGCCGTACCGAACTTGTCCTGGAGCTCCTTAAGAAGGTTCAGAACCTGGGCCTGAATGGAAACATCCAGAGCGGAAACAGGCTCGTCGCAGATAATCAGCTTGGGCTTCAGAGCAAACGCGCGGGCGATGCCGACACGCTGGCGCTGGCCGCCCGAGAACTCGTGCGGATAGCGGTTGATGTGCTCGGGGTTCAGACCGACGACATCCAGCAGCTCGCGGACACGCTCGATACGCTCTTCCTTGGTGCCCACACCATGAATGGTCATGGGCTCGGAGACGATCTCACCAATCGTCATACGAGGGTTCAGCGAAGCATAGGGATCCTGGAAGATAAACTGCATCTCGCGACGCATGTCCTTGATCTCATGCTTGCTCATCTCGGCAACATCTTTGCCCTGGAAGAACACCTTGCCTGCCGTCGGCTGGGTCAGGCGCATAATCGTGCGGCCCGTGGTGGACTTACCGCAACCAGACTCGCCAACCAGACCAAAGGTCTCGCCAGGATAAATCTCAAACGAGATGTCGTTCACAGCAGAGACGACGCGCTTGGAAAAGCGCTTGGCGAACATGCCGGACTCGGCGGGGAATTCCTTAGAGAGGTGCTCGACCTTCAGCAGCGGAGTGCGCTCGTTCTTATCTGCCATTTACGCCTCGCCTCCCTTCTCGGAATCCTTGCGCGTACGGGACGTCGCAGGAGCATTCTTGAGGAACTCGGGGTCACCGGAATAATGGCACGCAGAATAGTGGCCAGACTCGGTGACAACGCGCTCAGGGCGCTGCTTGCGGCACTTATCGGTCGCATAGGGACAACGAGGCGAGAACACGCAACCCTCGGGCAGGTTCATGAGCGAAGGCGGGTTGCCGTGAATCGGCGTCAGCGGCTTCTTCTCTTCGATGGCCTGCTCCGGGATGGAGCGGATAAGGCCCCAGGTGTAGGGGTGGCGGCTCTCGTAGAAGATTTCCTCAGCAGTACCGAACTCGACAGGACGGCCGGCATACATAACCATGATTTTGTCGGCCATATCGGCGACAACGCCCAGGTCATGGGTAATCATGATGATGGCGTTGCCGTTCTTCTCCTGCATTTCCTGCATAAGCTCAATAATCTGAGCCTGAATGGTAACGTCCAGGGCGGTCGTGGGCTCGTCGGCAATCAGAATATCGGGATCGCAGGCAAGGGCCATAGCAATCATGACGCGCTGACGCATTCCGCCGGAGAACTGGTGCGGATACTCATTGACGCGCTTCTCGGGCTCGGGAATGCCAACGAGGTCCAAAAGCTCGGTGGCGCGCTTGAGCGCCTCCTGCTTGGAGTAGCCACGATGCAGACGAAGGCCCTCGCCCACCTGCTTGCCGATCTTATAGACCGGGTTCAAGGAGGTCATAGGATCCTGGAAGATCATCGCGATATCGTTACCGCGAATGTGCTGCATCTCTTCCTCGGTCATCTCGAGGATAGAACGACCGCGATAGCGAACGTCGCCGCCCTCAATCTTTCCCGGAGGCATCGAGATAAGACCCATGATGGTCATGGCGGTCACGGACTTACCGGAGCCGGACTCACCGACGACACCCAGGGTCTCGCCGCGATCGAGTGTGTAGGACACGCCATCGACAGCGCGAACGACACCATCTTCGGTATGGAAATACATCTTAAGGTCATCGACCTCGAGCAGATGCTGGCCCTCGGGAACCGGCTGGTCCTTCAGGTCCACATAGTTCTTGTTCTTCTTCATCCTTATGCGTCCTTCATCTTGACGTCGAGGGCGTCGCGCAGACCGTCACCCAGCAGGGTGAAGGCGAGCACCGTCGAGAGAATTGCCAGACCGGGCATGATCATCATCCAGGGAGCAGTCAGAAGATACTGCTGACCGTCCTGAATCATGGAGCCCCACGAAGGCGTAGGCGGGATAACGCCCATGCCGAGGAAGGACAGGGCAGACTCGGTCAGAATAGCGCCACCAATGTTCATGGTCGCATAGACCACGATAGAAGCAACGGAGTTCGGGAAGATATGGCGCATAACGATACGCGCATCGGATGCACCCATAGCGCGAGCGGCGTCAACATAGTCGTTCTCTTTGACCGTCAGGATCGCGGATCGGAAGACGCGCGCAATCGAAGGCCAGCCGAGAATGCCGATGGCGATAAAGACATTCTGAAGACCACGACCGATAACGGCAATCATGGCAACAACGAACAGCACGTACGGGAACGCCAGGAAGATGTCCGCACAGCGCATGATGATCGTATCCCAGATGCCGCCATAGAAACCGGCCAGGGCGCCCATGACCAGACCGATCACCGTGGAGATGGCGGTGGCCATAATACCGACGGAAAGCGAAACGCGTGCACCGTAGATAACACGGACGAGAATGTCACGACCAAGAGAGTCGGTGCCAAACGGGTGCTCGGCACACGGAGCCAGCAGCGACGTCTCGGCCATGGTGGTCGAGTCAGAAGCCGTAGGAGAGCCGAGCCAGGGCTTAGCCCACAGATCGGCGGTCAGGGCGACCACAACAACGATGATGATCCAGCAGACACCGATAACGGCGAGCTTGTTCTTACGAAGACGCTTAAAAGCGTCGCCCCACAGCGTGCGGGACTTGGCGGGAGCAGATGCGGCCTTGGTGGCGGTAGCCTGCTCCTGAGACTGAGAATCAGTTTCCTGCATGAGACGTACCTCCCTTAGGCCTTATCCGACGGACCGCCAAGGCGGATGCGCGGGTCGAGGAATGCATAGCTAATGTCGACGAGCAGGTTGATCACCATAACGACGACAACAATGAGCGTAACGCCGCCCATAACGATGGGCCAGTCGCGCATGCTAATGGCGCGGTAGACCTCGAAGCCGATGCCGGGCCAGTTAAAGACCGTCTCGGTCAGGATGGCGCCCGAAAGCATGCCGCCGAAGTCGACACCAATATAGGTAACGACGGGGATGAGTGCATTCTTAAGCGCATGCTTGATAATGATCGCGCGATTGGAGAGACCCTTGGCCTTTGCCGTACGGATGTAATCCTGGTTCATGACGTCAAGCAGCTGCGAGCGCATAATGCGGGCGGCATAAGCGGTCGAAACCGAAGCCAGCGTAATGGTCGGAAGCACATAGTGCATCCAATCCTGATACTGAGAGCTGGAACCGCCGGCACCCGAGATCGGCATGGAGAATGCACCGCCCGTGGCGTCCTTGAGAATGACGCCAAAGAACAGCTGCAGCAACATACCGAGCCAGAAGGCCGGGACGGCAACGAGAATCGACGTGGTGAGCGTTACCAAAATATCCCAGAAGGAATAACGCTTAACCGCCGAAATGATACCCGCACCGATACCCATGATTGCCTCGAGCACGATGGCGCACGCGGCAAGTTTGACCGTATACGGATACTTCTGGGCAAAGATTTCCGTAACCGGCAGCTTGCGCTGGTACGAATTGCCCAGATCGCCATGAAGCAGGCCGTTCATGTAATACAAGTAACGGTCCACGAGCGACGTTTGAACGGGGTCGCCGTTCTCGTCAAGGATCGCGTTGCCGTCCTCGTCCGTCTGGACCAGGTGATAGCGAACGCGAAGCTGAAGCTCCACCTCGGGGGACAGAGCCTTGTCTCCACCGATCAGCTTGATCGGATCTCCCGGCACGATATTCTGGAGGGCGAACAGAATCAGCGTAACGCCCAAAAACACCGGGATGAACTGAAGCACACGTTTAACGATGTACTTACCCATACCACTCCCCTATCTAGGGATTAACCTAAATGGGATGCCGATCGCCAGACCGGCATCCCAAAATTACCATCAGCCAGTTTACCCCAGGTTAGGGAGAACTGTATGTTTCCCATGAGGTCTACGTAAATACTTGACCCTCACGGAAGCTGCAAAACCCTTAGGCGAGCTCGGCGGTACCCAGATCGGCGTGCTTCTGCGGATCAACATAGAGATGCTTGACGCGGTCAGAGCCAGCGATGGTGTGCGTGTAGAACATCACCGGGATAACCGGGCAGTCAGCAGCGACCATGGCGTCGGCCTCCCGCATCTTGGCGATGCGCTCCTCGTCATCAACCGTGGTGCGGGCCTCGTCGACCTTGGCATCGAACTCGGGGTTGCTGTAACCGGAGCGGTTGTCGCCACCGAGGGAGTCGGAGTGGAACAGCGGGTACAGGAAGTTGTCCATGATCGGGTAATCGGCGATCCAGCCCAGACGGCCGAACTGATAGTTGAAGTTCTGATACTGCTCGAGCAGGGCAGACCACTCAGGGGTATCGGAGACAGCGGTAACGCCAACCTTGGCGAGGTCGCCGATGATGGACTCCATGATCTCCTTGTGACCACCGTCCTGGTTGTAGGAAAGGGTCACGCTAATGCCACGATCGCCGTTAGCGCCAGCGGGAGCGACCTTGTCGAGGTACTCGTTAGCCTTGTCGACGTCATAGGCGCAGAACTCCCATGCGCCCTCCTTGTAGCCGGCGATTCCCGGAGGAACAATACCGTCGGCGGGGGTACGGGTACCCTTGAAGATGGTCTTGCAGATGGCCTCACGGTTGATGGCCAGGGAGATGCCCTTGCGCAGGTCGGCGTTATTGAACGGCTCGGCCGTGGTGTTGCAGGTCAGATAGTACGTGGAAGGCTCGGCACCGAGCAGCATATGCTCGCCGTCACCCATGGTGTAACCGTCCTTGGACTCGCCACGGTCCTTCTTGGCGGCATCGATCTGAGCAACGGGAACGTCGCAGACATCGAGGTTACCGGCCTGGAACTCCTTGTAAGCGGTCTCCATGTCCTTGATGACCTGGAAGTGGATGCCATCGATCTTGGCCTTGTCGCCATAGTAATCGTCAAACTTCTTGAGGTTGATCTCCTGACCATCCTCCCACTTGCCGTCCATCATGAACGGGCCGTTACCGACCGGGGCAAGGTAGAAGCTCTTGACATCGGACTCGGCGCACTCGGGAACCGGGGACAGAGCCGGGTGAGAGGCGACGAAGGGGAAGTCGGCGTAAGCGGAAGACAGCTTGACGACGAGGGTCTCATCGTCGGGGCAAGTAACACCGCTGAGCTCGGTAGCGTTGCCGGCAAGCAGATCGTCATAGCCCTCGACCATGGAAAGGTGGTAGGAGACCTCGGAAGGACCATACTCGGTAGCGATGGCCGACTTGGTGTTGACCAGGCGCTCCCAACCGAGCTTGAAGGACTTGGAAGTAACGTCGTCACCGTTGTGGAACTTGGCCTTCTTGATCTTGAAGGTGAACTCGGTGGCGTCGTCGTTAGCCTCAAAGGACTCGCAAGCCAGCGGAACGATCTCGCCCTTCTCGGGGTCGTACTCCGTCAGAGCGTCGAAGAGCTGGTACTCGACCTGAGTGCCCTGATCCTCCTGGACGTTGTAGGGGTCGATGCAGACCGGGTTGTTGATGTAGAAGTTCAGCGTCGAACCGGAGTCAGATCCGGAAGCGTCGCCGCCCTTCTTGCCGCACGCGGCAAGAAAAGCCATGGAGCTCGCAGCGAGGGTGCCGCCAACAAAGGCGCGACGACCCATAACGGGCTGGTGGAACATAGAATCAGCCATGCCATCCTCCTTATGAGATAGGACAAAGTGAATTCGGCCGGGCAACGTCGAGACAGCCCATTCGAACCATTCAAACGCGGTCCGCCGTTATGGCTGGTTATGCAATGCGGGCCAACGTTTTGCAATACAGTAGCGCATTTTATGCACAATTTGGCGCTGATTCCGGTTAACGGTCGAGAATTTCTTTAGTTGGGCGAAGTATGTGGGGATATTTTGGCTCTGTTACAAGTCTGTAAACAAAAAGGGCCCCGCACATGCGGGACCCCTTACAAACGTATATACGCCGATGCTTAGTAGCCGACGATGCCCTGCGGGAAGAAAAACATGCACAGAACGACACACACGGCAAAAACGACGGCCATAATTACCGTCAGGCGATCGAGGTTCTGCTCCATGACGCCCGTGGCAGAGCTGGAGTTATACAGCGAGCTAGCGATCATATCCGAAACGCCGGTGCCCTTACCGGAATGCATCAGAACGAGAATCGTCAGCGCCACGGCAGAAACAGCCCAAACGACAAACAGAAGAATCTGAAACGGACCCATAGATAAGCTCCTTAATAGAACAATTCAAACTCCAGTACTGTACCACAACCTCCAACACTCCCCCACCTGCCATTTAGGGACGGGGTAGAAATGGCAGAAATACCAAAAAGGGGGTCGTCCGGTTGTGGACAACCCCCTTACTAGAAAACGGTATTTGTTTTCTATTAGGCCTCGGTGGCGAGCACGCGACCCGTCATCTCGGCGGAAGGCTCAATACCAGCCATGGTGAGCATGGTCGGAGCGATATCGGAAAGACGGCCGTCCTCGATACCGGTGAGCTTGGCCTTATCATCAACGATGATGAACGGCACGCGGTTGGTGGTGTGAGCCGTAAACGGATGCTTGGAACCGTCGGAAGCAACGTCAAACATGTGATCGGCGTTGCCATGGTCGGCGGTAATCAGCGCAAAGCCGCCCTTGGCGAGAATCGCCGGGACAACCTTGGACAGAGCATCGTCAACAGCCTCGACGGCCTTAACGGCGGCGTCGAACACGCCGGTGTGACCAACCATGTCGCAGTTCGCGAAGTTCACGATGTAGAAATCAGCGCGATCCTCGTTAATAGCGGCGACGAGCTTCTCGGTAACCTCGGGAGCGCTCATCTCGGGCTGCAGATCGTAGGTAGCAACCTTGGGGGAAGCGACGAGCACGCGCTCCTCGCCCTCCTTGGGCTCCTCGATGCCGCCGTTGAGGAAGAACGTCACATGGGCATACTTCTCGGTCTCGGCGGTGTGCAGCTGCTTCAGGCCATTGGCGGCGATAACGTCGGCCAGAACGTTCTCGGGGAATGTCTTGGGGAAGGCGACCTCGACGTCAAACGTCGGATCGTACTCGGTCATCGTCACAAAGTGCGAAAGCTTAATCTGCTCGCGCTCAAAGCCGTCGAACTCCTTGTCCGTGAACACGCGAGTCATCTGACGGGCGCGGTCGGGACGGAAGTTGAAGAAGATGGCCGCGTCGCCCTCGTGAATGCCCTCGTTGTGGGCAGCGAAGGGCTCGACGAACTCGTCGCCGCGCGGATCCTTCTCGTAGTAGGCCTTGATACCGGCAACGGGGTCGGTATCGGCATCGGACGCGTTGACCATGACGTCGTAGGCACGCTGGATGCGCTCCCAGCGGTTGTCGCGGTCCATGGCCCAATAGCGGCCCGAAACGGTGGCAACGCGAGCGTCGCAACCGGTCTCCTCGGAGATCTTAGCCAGGAAAGCGCAGAACTCGCTCATGTAGCCGGCACCGGACTGCGGGTCGACGTCGCGGCCATCCATGAAGGCGTGGACGCGAACGGTCTTGACGCCATGCTGGGCAGCCATCTTGACCAGAGCCTCGACGTGGTTCATGTGAGAATGAACACCGCCAGGGCTCATAAGGCCCATGAGGTGCAGGGTCTTGCCTTCGGCCTTGACGTCGTCCATAGCCTTGACGAAGACCTCGTTCTTGGCGATGGAGCCGTCCTTGATGGCGTTGTTGATGCGCGAAAGCTCCTGGAACACGATGCGGCCGGCACCGATGTTGAGGTGACCCACCTCGGAGTTGCCCATCTGGCCGTCGGGAAGGCCCACGTCCTCGCCCGAAGCACCGAGCGTGGTGTGAGGATACTTCTCGTACAGGCTATCAAGGAAGGGCGTCTTGGCAGCGGCGACGGCGTTCTCGCCATCAGCCGGAGCAAGGCCGCAGCCATCCATGATGATCAGGAGTGCAGGAAGATGACGCTGTGCCATATGTCCTACTCGCCTGCCTTGACGACCATAGAGGCGAAGTCGGCAGCCTTGAGCGAAGCGCCGCCCACGAGGGCGCCGTCAACGTCAGGCTTGGCGACGAGCTCGGCAATGTTGCCGGGCTTAGCGGAACCACCGTACAGGACGCGGATACCGTCGGCGAGCTCCTCGCCGAACATCTCCTTGAGGGTCTCACGGATAGCGCCGCAGACCTCCTGAGCGTCCTCGGCGGTAGCGGTCTTGCCGGTGCCGATAGCCCAGATGGGCTCGTAGGCGACGACGACCTGCTTGGGGCAGGTGATCTCAAGACCAGCAAGGCCAGCCTTGACCTGGTTCACGACGTGCTCGACATAGGTGCCAGCCTCGCGGACCTCGAGGGACTCGCCGCAGCAGAAGACGGGAACAAGACCGGCGGCAACGAGGGCCTTGGCCTTCTTGTTCTGATCCTCGTCGGTCTCGTGGAAGTAGTCGCGACGCTCGGAGTGACCGATGATGCAATAGGTGCAGCCAGCGGACTTGAGCATGTCGCAAGAGGACTCACCGGTGAAGGCACCCTTGGCCTCCCAGTACACGTTCTGAGCACCGAGGGCGATGGGGGCAGCCTGAATACGGTCATGAACCGTGGTGATGTCAATGGTCGGAGGGCAGACGAGCACCTCGACGCCAGCCGGAACCTCGGGCAGAGCCTGAGCCAGCTCGTCGGCGAGCTTGGCGGCCTCGGCGACGTCGTTGTTCATCTTCCAGTTACCAGCGATAAGAAGGGTGCGATTAGGCATCGAGAAGCGCCTCCACTCCGGGCAGGGCCTTACCCTCGACGAGCTCCATGGAAGCGCCACCACCGGTGGAGATCCAGCTCATCTTGTCGGCCAGGTTGAACTTGTTGACAGCCGCGACAGAGTCACCACCGCCGATGATCGAGGTGCAGTCGGCCTCGGCGACGGCCTCGGCGATAGCCTGGGTGCCGTGAGCGAAGTTGTCGAACTCGAAGACGCCCATGGGGCCGTTCCAGAACACGGTCTTGGCGCCCTTGACGGCCTCGGCGTAGAGCTCCTCGGTCTTGGGGCCGATGTCCATGCCCTCACGATCGTCGGGGATAGCGTCGGAAGCGACAACCTCGGGGACAGCGTCCTCGCCAAAGTGATCGGCAACGCGGTTGTCGATGGGGAGCAGGATCTTGACGCCCTTCTCCTCGGCCTTCTTGAGCATCTCGCCGGCGCGCTCGACCCAGTCCTCTTCCTTGAGGGACTGACCGACGGTCAGACCCTGAGCCAGGAAGAAGGTGTAGGCCATGCCTCCACCGATGATCAGGGTATCAGCGGAGTCGATGAGGTGATCGAGAACGCCGATCTTGGAGGAAACCTTGGAACCGCCGACGATAGCGACGAAGGGGCGCTCGGGCTCGGCGAAGATGCCGGTCAGCGTGTCGACCTCCTTCTCGAGCAGGAAGCCGGCGACGGCAGGCAGGTAAGCGGCGGGGCCCACGACGGAACCCTGGGCGCGGTGAGCGGTGCCGAAGGCATCGAGAACGAAGACGTCACCATAGGAAGCGAGCTTCTTGGCGATCTCGGGATCGTTCTTCTTCTCACGCTTGTCAAAACGGACGTTCTCGAGAACGAGGACCTTGCCCGGCTCGACGGCGGCAACAGCCTCAGCAGCCTTCTCGCCGTAGGTGTCGGCGACAAAGGCAACATCGAGACCAGAGAGCTCAGCGAGCTTCTTGGCGACGGGCTCGAGGGACAGCTCGGGCTGGAAGCCGGTGCCATCGGGACGGCCGAGGTGGCTCATGAGGATGACGCGAGCGTTGTGCTCAACGAGGTAGTTGATGGTGGGCAGGGCAGCCTTGATGCGGGTGGTATCGCCAACGACGCCATCCTTGATAGGCACGTTGAAGTCAACGCGGACGAGAACGCGCTTGCCGTCGACATCGATGTCGCGGACGGTCTTCTTGGTAAAGGCCATGTTTGCTTCTACCTTTCGTACGTGTCTGCCTCCCATTACGGCAGACGATTTCCTATAAAAAGGGCGCGACCCTAGGGTGTAAGCCCTATGAGGCCGCGCCCTTCTTTAGACGCTCAACGAGCTATTCGCTAAAAGCTAAATTAAGCAACGAACTTCTCGAAGTACTTGATGGTGCGGACCATCTGAGAGGTGTAGGAGTTCTCGTTGTCGTACCAAGAGGTGACCTGAACGAGGGTCTGGCCGTTGCCGAGGTCAGAGCACATGGTCTGAGTGGCGTCGAAGATGGAGCCGTGGGTCTCGCCGATGATGTCGGTGGAGACGATGTCGTCCTCGTTGTAACCGAAGGTCTCGGAGATGGTGGAAGCGTAGGCCTTCATAGCGGCGTTGACCTCGTCGACGGTGACCTTCTTGTCAACGACAGCGTAGAGGTTGGTGATGGAGCCGGTCGGCGTCGGGACGCGCTGGGCGGCACCGATGAGCTTACCGTTGAGCTCGGGGAGAACCAGGCCGATAGCCTTGGCAGCACCGGTGGTGTTGGGGACGATGTTGACGGCGCAGGCGCGGCTACGACGCTTGTTGCCCTTGCGCTGCGGGCCGTCGAGCGGCATCTGGTCGCCGGTCCAGGCGTGAATGGTGGTCATGATGCCGGACACGATGGGAGCGAAGTCGTTCAGACCCTTGGCCATCGGGGCGAGGCAGTTGGTGGTGCAGGAAGCAGCGGAGATGATGTTGTCCTCAGCGGTCAGCGTCTCGTGGTTGACGTTGTACACGATGGTGGGCAGATCGCTGCCGGCCGGAGCGGAGATGACGACCTTCTTGGCGCCAGCGTTGATGTGGGCCTGAGCCTTAGCCTTGCTGGTGTAGAAGCCGGTGCACTCGAGAACGACGTCGACGTCGAGGTCGCCCCAAGGCAGGTTGTTGGCGTCGGCCTCCTTGTAGATCTTGATCTCCTTGCCGTCAACGGTGATGGAATCCTCGCCAGCAACGACCTCGTGATCGCGAGCGTAGTTGCCCTGCGTGGAGTCGTACTTCAGCAGGTAAGCGAGCATATCGGGAGAGGTGAGGTCGTTGATAGCGACGATCTCGGAGCCCTCATGACCGAACATCTGACGGAAAGCCAGACGACCGATGCGACCGAAGCCGTTAATAGCAACCTTTACTGCCATTGTGTCTCCTTTCGTAAGGCCCCCGCAAGCTACAGCGCCCGCCGTTGAGGCCCACAAACTAACCACTCGCCTAATATACCTTTTTTTTGACTTGAATTTCACGAGAATGCTCGAAATTGAAAATCAAATTTACGTTAAAACGTTTTAAAGAATAAAATAGCAGCTAAATCCGTATATAAGTCGATACTTTAAACTACCCGTTTGCTTCAATGAGCTTTTCAAGCCTCAAAACTCGATGGTAGAGGGCCGACTTCGACAAGGGAGGGTCAGCCATCTCCCCTAAATCACGCAGCGACAGATCGGGATAGCGCTCGCGCAGGTCGCAAAAGACCGCCAAGGCATCCGGAAGCGCATCGCGAAGGCCGCGCTGCTCGAGCTCATCGATAAGCGCAAGCTGATGTTGGGCAGCACCGGCGCTTCTGGTCTGGTTGGCGAGCTCGGCGTTCACGCGACGGTTCACATCGTTCTTAACCAACTTGACCGCGCGCGCCTCCTCAATCTCGGCAACGCTGCGCTTGGCACCAATCAGCTTTAATAAATGCTCGATTTCCTCGGCGCTCTTAATGTACACGGCATATGACCCCCGCCGCGCATTAACACGAGCATGGACCCCAATCTGCCCCAACAGGTCGCAAAGCCCCTTGGCATATTGCTCGCCCTGCACCGCGATCTCCAAATGAAAATCGCCGCGTGGATCGGCCACGAAGCCGCCCGCGATGAGCGCGCCGCGGATGTAGGCAAGCCTGCAGCAGGGACGGGCAACGATGTGTCGGGGAACACCAGCAACGAGCCCTCCCCTGCGGTCTAGAATGCCCAGCAGCACCAGAGCCTTGTCCAGGTCGGGTTGATCGGGCAGGGTAATGAGATAGTTACGGACCTTATGCAAGACCGATTTACGAACGGTGAATTCCGTTTTGAGCTTAAGGATGCGATGCGTCAGCGTGATCATCGTGCGCGCGACGGCTCCCGTCTCGGTCGCGACCGTCAAACGATACCGCCCGGAGCCGGCCAACGAAAGCGTACCGCTCACACGCGTCAGGGCGGCAAGCGTCGACAAATCGCAGTATTCACATTCGGGTTCGCAGCGCGCAAGCTCGTCGCGCACCTCAGCGGTAAACGACATGCAGGCCTATGCCTTCGTGTTGGCGCGCGACAGGTCGCGGTGGGAGATGCTCACGTGATACTGGGCGCCTTCCAGGTAACGGGCCGTGGCCTCGGCGATGGCAACGCTGCGGTGCTGACCGCCCGTGCAACCGATGGCAATAGAAAGCTGCGGCTTGCCCTCTGCGATATAACCGGGCATGACCGTATCGAGCAGCTGCGTCCAGGCCTTCCAGAACTCCTGCGTCTTGGGATGGTCCAGAACAAAGTCGGAGACTTTCTTATCGAGACCGGTCATGGTGCGCATCTCGGGATCGTAGAACGGATTGGGCAGGAAGCGAACGTCGATCATAATGTCCGCCTCGACGGGCATACCGTGCTTAAAGCCAAACGAGAACACGTGAACGTCCATGAGCTGCTGGTCGGACAACTCGGAGAACGCCATGCGCAATTTGTTGCGCAGCGCAGAGGTGCGTAGGCGGCTCGTGTCGATGATCATATCGGCTCGATCGCGCACACCCTGCAGCTGCAGGCGCTCGCGCTGAATCGCATCGGCCGTAGTCTCCCCCGGCTTGGCAATGGGATGACGGCGGCGATTTTCGCTGTAGCGACGAATCAGTACCTCGTCAGAAGCCTCCAGGAACACGATGTCGCAGCTCATCTCTCGCTCTTCGAGCGCGGCGACTGCATCGAGCAGCTCATCGAACAAGCCCTGGCTACGCAAATCGCAGGTGACGGCGAGATGCCTGCCCACGCCCGTATTGATGCCGACGAGCTCGGCAAGCTGGGCGATCAGACGCGGAGGCAGGTTATCGATGCAAAAATAGCCCATGTCCTCGAACACGTGCATGGCCTGCGTGCGGCCCGATCCGGACATTCCGGTGATGATGACGATATCGGGGATGCGCTCCGAGCGCTCCGCCGCATCCATGGCATCTCCCTTTTGCATGTGCTGCCTCCCGAAAACAAGCGCGGGACCCAGCAACCCGGATCCCGCGCGGTCAATTGCCTTTATTGAGTATACCGCCCCGAGCGGATACGAGGCCTGTCTTACGCCTCAAGCGCAGCCTTGAACCAACTTGTAATACTCGTGGGGTGCGTGATGGCGGTGCCGACGACAACGGCCCAGGCGCCAGCATCGATCGCGGCGCGAGCCTCCTCGGGCGTATGCACGCGACCCTCGCAAATGATGGGAAGGCCGGGGAATTCCTCGGTCGCCTGACGCAGGAGCGGCAGGTCGGGGCCATCGGCCATGGTGCAGTCGATGGCGGCGACACCGTGAGAGAGCGTGGTGGATACCAGGTCGAAGCCCATATCAACCGCACGGCGAATGTCCTCGATGGTGGCACAATCCGCCATCAGGAGCACACCCTCCTCGTGCAGCGGACGGAAGGTATCCTCGACCGTCTTGCCATCGGGGCGCGGACGATCGGTGGCGTCGATCGCCACGATATCGGCACCGGCAGCAACGCAGGCGCGGGCGTGACGCAGCGTCGGCGTGATGTAGACGCCCTCGTGTCCATCCTTCCACAGGCCGATAACAGGAACCTCACAGCGACCCTTAATGGCGGAAATGTCGGCAAGGCCCTGGCAGCGAATGGCGGCGGCGCCGCCGAGTTCGCAAGCGCGAGACATTTGAGCCATGGTCTCGGGCGTACGAAGCGGCTCGCCCATATACGCCTGAACGCTCACGACGAGCTTACCCTTCAGGGATTGAATCAAAGGATCGACGGTCATAAGGCTGCAACCTTTCTCAGAACAGCCTCCCGAGGCGCGTTGTCTCGGGAGGCTCCTACAGCAGATACGTTTACTTTAACGAGGCAAGAAGATGCTCGGCGGCACCGATGAGCGGAGCATCGCCCTCCAGAGACCCGATGAGAATCGGTGTGTCCTGGAGCGGATCGAGCGCCTGGCTGGCATAGCCCTCGTGCACCGAATCCTTCCACGTCTGCGAACGCCAATCGGGACCCTGATGAATTACGCCGCCCGAAAGCACGATGACCTCTGGATCCAGAATGTTGGCAAGCGAGCCCAAGCTGGCGCCCAGCGCAAAGCCGGCGTCATGGATGACCTCGGTCGCCTTTGCGTCGCCCGCGCGGCACAGGTCGTTCACATCGCGACCGACCGAAGGACGGCTGGGGTCGACGCGGCCAAAGCGCTCATCGTACATACGACCAATGGAAGTGCCCGAAGCAACAGACTCAAGATGGCCGGAACGCCCGCAGGCGCAGGGAATGCCGGCGGCAGCCGAGCACTCGATGTGGCCCATATGACCGGCAGCACCATGGAAGCCCTGCATCACGCGGCCGTTCTCGACATATGCGCCGCCGATGCCCGTACCGATTCCCAGGCACAAGACGGAGAACTTGCCCTTGCCGACGCCCCAGTGGGCCTCGCCCAGAGCATGAGCCTGCACGTCGCCCACAACGGCAACGGGAAGACCAAGGTCCTCGCGCAGACGCGGCCCCAACTGAACGCCAGACCAGCCGGGCATAATCTCGTTGGCATACGCGATGGCGCCCGTCTTGGGGTCGACGACGCCTGCGGCGCCAATGCCGACACCAAGAACCTCGACATCGGGGTTCGCTTCGATGGCGGCCTTAATAGACGCCTCGATGCGCTGGAAAACTGCCTCGCCGCCTTCTTGGGCCTCGGTGGGAACCTCGGCTTCAAAGACCGGATGGGGCACGCTGCCATCAGCCGGGTACTCCATGATGGCAGTCGCAATTTTAGTTCCGCCGATATCGACAGAGCAGACGTACTTGTTCTCCATGTCGCTCTCCTTCGGAGATAAAAACAACTACAGGAAATGCGCCGTCAGGCTAGCCGTCACAGCGCAGTAAAGGTTTTCCAGGTGTCTGAGATCGCCGAGAAACCGTGTGGCCATTGACCTAATGGGTCATGGCCACACGGTTGAACGGCGAGGTCGGGTGCCTGGGGAAGCTTTACAGGAGACCGTTGTCCTGGAGGACCTTCCTAATCGCCTCGACGTTCTCGCCGGTCATGGCCTTCACCGGGCGCGGCATGGTCGGGCTGTCGAAGATACCCATGAGGTTCATAGCGGTCTTGAAGGCGCCGACGCCACCGGCATAGCCCTGGACGCCCGAGGTGACGTCCCAGATGTGCGAAATCTCATTGAGGCGATCCTGCTCGGCCTTGACGGTAGCCCAGTCGCCGGCCTGAGCGGCCTTCCACTGGCGCACGTAGCCCTCGGGCTCAACGTTGGCAAGGCCCGGGACAGAGCCGTCGGCGCCACCGAGGTAAGCGCCGTCGACAACGACCTCGTGACCGGTGAGGATGCTCATCGGATGGCCATTCTTCTCGTTCTCCTGAACGAGGTAGCGGAACGAGATGTCATCACCCGAGGAATCCTTGACGCCAGCAAGGACGCCCTCGGCGCCGAGCTTGGCAAGGAGCTTCCAGGGGAGCTTGGTGTGAACGCACACGGGAATGTCATAGGCAAAGATGGGCAGATCGAGCTCCTCGTGCAGAATGCGGAAGTGCTCCTCGACCTCGGTCATGCCCTGCAGGGCATAGAACGGGCAGGTGGCGACGAGGGCATCGGCACCCAGCTCCTGAGCGACCTTACCGTGCTCAATCATGCGCTCGGTCTCGGTATCGATGATGCCGACCAGAACAGGCACGCGGTGATCGACGATGCGCACGGCCTCGGCGATAATCTGGCGACGGCGCTCGTCGGTGGAGAAGACGACCTCGCCCGAGGATCCCAGGAAGAACAGGCCATCGACGCCGGCATCGATCATGCGGTTGATGCTGCGCTCAAAGGAGACAACATCGAGCTGGTGATCTTCGGTATCGGGAACAACGACGGGAGGGATAACGCCGGTGAATTTCTGAGTTGCCACAAGAATCTCCTTAGTTGTCTGGCGGGCGGCCCTATGCCACCCACTCTTGTTGGCAGTGTCCAGGCCGTCTAGGCCAAAGAACACGGGTAGAACGTTTGGTTAAAAAAGTCGATGACTTCGTTTTCGAACGCATTGATGCGCTCATGAGCGTATTTGGCATAGATGATATGCCTCCGGTCACACTCAAGACCGTTGAATACGGCAAACTGGCCCTTGGGATCGCTCACGGCATCCATGAGCGATGTGCCCATGAGCACCGATCCACGCACCCGAGACGACAACGCCTCGAGGCCACCGGGAATTGGATTGGCAACCGCCGTGCAGGCGAGGCCCCGCTCGTCCAGAGCAGAAACCGCCAGCGCGACTCCGCCGCCAAGGCCCTCGCCCCATGCAAAGATGCGGTCGGGGTCCACGCCATCAAGATTGCGCGCCACCTTCGCCATCGCGCAACCCCAACGGACGCGCTTGACAAAAGCAGGAGAGGCAATCCCCTGCTGCAGCTCGCTGGATCCAATCGCCTCATCGTCCAGCGCAAGCACGGCATATCCCATGGCGGCAAACCTCGTCATGTGATGCCATCCACGCACGGGTCGGTCGATGTCGTGAAACATCAGACAGAGCGGCACAAGCTCGGATGCCCGGGCGTGACCTAAGGGCTCAATCAAACGGCCGTGTACGACATACCCGCCGAGTTCAAAGGAAACCTCGGAGTAACGCGCGCACGGATTGACGAAATCAATCGCCGTAACAGTCAGGCCGCAAACCTCAAAGTCCGAGGCGGCTGTCTCTAATTTGGAAACATCCGCAGAAGCATCGCCGCGCCAACCCCGGAAATCAGAGAGCCTTGACGAAACCGTTCCAGGCATCCCCGCGAGCCTGGGGACAATCAGCTCGTCGACATTGCTCTCGCACTTAGACATGAGCCTCCCCTCCCTCGCAGAAAAACGGAATGATCATGTCGTCAAAGTCCTGAATCTCCTCGTGGCCAAAGCCCTCAAAGAACTCGTGTCGCTTCTCACAGGCCAGGTTGTTGTAGACCGCAAACTGCGTCGCTGGCGGACAGACGGTATCGGCTGTGCCGGTGCCAAACAGCACGGGGCATTTGACCATAGGGGCAAAGTTCTTGGAATCGAAGTACGCCAGCTTGGCATAGGCTTCGTCGATACGAGTCGAGTCCTCGTCAAACCAGCGAGACCAATAGCGCAGGCCCTCGTAGGCAATGTCGTCGGCATCCAAATCCCAGACCAGGCGGAAATCCGACAGGAAGGGATAGAGGATGGCGGCGCGATTGATAAGCTCGCTGTTAAGTGCACAGGTCGCAATGCCCAAACCGCCGCCCTGCGACGCGCCGTTCACAAACACACGGGCAAGATCGATGCCCTCGAGCTCGCGAACGATGCGGCACAGGATGCGAATATCTTGGTGCAAGCGGACATAGTAGAGGTTGGCCGGACCGCCGTCGATACCGGCGACGATATGGCCCGCGACCGTTGTGCCCTCAAATCCACCAATGTCCTCGGAGGGACCTCCTTGGCCGGGGCAGTCGAGGGCGATGAGTGCCATGCCCATGCCCGCAAACGACGCCTGCTCAAACCAGCTGCGGCTTGCACCCGGATACCCATGGAACTGAAGTACCAATGGCACGGGCTCGTCCGAGACGGGTTTAAGGTACTTGGCATGCAGGCGAGCGCCACACATGCCGGTATACCAGAGGTCGAAAAGCTGGCAGGTCACGGCATCGGTGACCGATGCCGTCTCGATCGCATAGTCAAGCCCGACGGCGTCGGCCTCGGCCATGCGGTCCTTCCAAAAGAGATCGAAATCTGATGGACGGGGCATGGCGCCCCGATACCCACCAAATTGCTGTTGTAGCTCCTGAGCACTTGGCATGGCTCGTGAACCCAACCTTTCGAAATCGCAACGGAGGTGCGCCCGGCAAGGGAACCGGGCGCACGGGAGGGAAAGCGAGGCTACTCGCCGAGCTTGGGATGCAGCAGCGACGGCGCAGCACCGAGCAGCATCTTGGTGTAGGGGTCCTGAGGGTGCTGGAAGACCTGCTTGGCCTCGCCCTGCTCGACGATCTTGCCGCCATTCATAACGATGATGTCGTCAGAGATATAGCGGACCGTCTGGATGTCATGGCTGATGAACACCATGGCCAGGCCGAGCTCCTTCTTAAGGTCGGTCAGCAGGTTCAGAATCTGCGCACGGACCGAAACGTCCAGAGCCGAGGTGGGCTCGTCGGCGATGATGGCATCGGGGTTCAACGACAGGGCACGGGCAATTGCGACGCGCTGGCGCTGGCCGCCCGAAAGCTGGCCGGGAAGAACCTCGGCGGCGGAGCTGGGCAGACCGGTGAGCTCCAGGAGCTCCTTGACGCGCTTCTCCTGCTCGGCCTCGGTACCCAGGTTGTGGACGCGCATGGGGTCGAGCAGCTGCTCGCGAACGACCATGCGGGGATTGAGCGCCGTAGCCGGATTCTGGAACACGACCGAGATGACACGGCCCATGTGGCGACGGTCCTCGGCGGTACGCTTGGTTACGTCCTTGCCCTTAAAGTAGACCTTGCCGCTCGTGGGGGCCTGCAGGCCGCACATGACGTTGGCGGTGGTGGACTTACCGCAACCGGACTCGCCGACGATGCCGATCGTCTGACCGGGCATGAGCCTAATCGTTACACCCTGGACGGCGTGAACCAGGTTGGGGTGCAGAATCGAGCCGGTACGGGTCCTAAAGGTGACGTGGACGTCATCAAGGAAGATGATCGGCTCGACGCCGTTGACTGCGGTCTCGCTCATCTACATCACCTCCGCGTGAGGGGTCAAACCATTTGCCTTGAGCACCTCGTCGGGGAGCTCGGAATAGAAGTGCTCGGTGCCGGGCACGCGCTTGAAGACCGGACGGGTGTCCAGGCCAATGCGCGGATGGCTCGAGCGGGGCGCGAAGCGATCGCCCTTGGGGAAATCGCGCGGGCTCGGAACGGCGCCGGGCACCTGGTGCAGACGGCCCGAACCGCTCTCGATGGACAGAACGGAGCCCAGAAGACCGCGGGTGTACTCGTGGATCGGGTTAGTGAGCAGCTCCTTGGTGGGCGCCTGCTCGATAACCTGACCGGCGTACATAACCGTAATGTTATGGGCGACCTCGGCGACCAGCGCCAAGTCATGCGAGACGAAGATCATGGCAAAGCCGAGCTTGGCCTGAAGGTCGTTGAGCAGCTTGATGACCTGCTTCTGGACGGTAACGTCCAGAGCGGTCGTGGGCTCGTCGCAGATGACCAGCTTGGGGTCGCGGGTAAGGGCCATAGCGATCAGGACACGCTGACGCTGGCCACCGGAAAGCTCATGCGGGTAGCTCTCGAGCGTACGCTTGGGGTCGAGGCCCACGAGCTCCAGGAGTTCCTCGGCGCTGCGGGTGCCGCCGCGCTTGGTGAGCTGCTTCATCTGGGCAGAGATGAGCATGGAGGGGTTGAGCGAGGACAGGGCGTCCTGATAGACCATAGCGATATCGGTACCGCGCAGGCCGAACCACTCCTTCTTGCTCATCTTGAGCAGGTCGCGGCCCTCCCAAAGGACCTCGCCGGAAAGGTGCTCGTCATCGTCGGTCAGGCCCATGATGGCCAGCGTGGTGATGGACTTACCGCAACCGGACTCGCCCACCAGGCCCATGGTCTGACCAGGACGGACGTCAAAGTTGACATGGTCGACGACGTTGATATCGCCGTGATGCTCAAACTGAATGCAGAAGTCACGGACCGAGAGAATCGGTTCGACAGACTCGTCGGGCACATGGCGATCGTCACGCTTGAGCTCGACATCGCGCAGGGCGCCAAGGCGAGCGGAGAGGGACTGGGCCTGCTCCTTGTAGGCGCGAACGGGGTCGGAGACCAGCAGGTCGGCCTCGCGACGCTTGGAGGAATCGGTCGGATCCAGGGCGGCGGAGGGAGCAGCGGCCATGGCGTCGGTAATGCCCTCGGAGAGGATGTTGAGCGCCAGGCAGGTGATCATGATGGCCAGGCCCGGGAACAGCGCCTGCCACCAACGGCCGGCGAGCACGCCGCCGCGGGCGTCGGCGAGGATGTTGCCCCAGGTAGCGGTGGGCTCCTGGATACCAGCGCCGATGAAGGTCAGCGAGGCCTCGAAGATGATGGCGTCGGCGACCAGGGTAACGGTGAAGACCATGATCGGGGCGATGCAGTTACGCAGAACATGCTTGATCAAAATCCACGGAGCCTTGGCGCCGGAAACGATGACCGCGCGGACATAGTCCTCGCCGTACTCGGACACGATGTTGGCGCGCACGATACGGGCAATCTGCGGAGTGTACATAAAGCCGATGGCGAAGATGATCGACGGCACGGAGTTGCCCAGGATGGAGACGAAGACGGCCGCGAGGGCGATGCCCGGGATGGACATGATGATGTCCAGGATACGCATGATCGTCTCGGAAACGGCCTTGCGCGAAACCGCCGCAAGGGCGCCCACGACCGAGCCGCAGACCAGAGCCATGGCAGTGGCGCCAAAGCCGATAATCAGCGAGTAACGACCACCGTAGAGCATGCGCGACAGAATGTCGCGACCCTTATCGTCGGTACCGAAGATAAATCCGTTGCCGGGAGCCTGGCGAGCCGTAAAAATCTCGACCGGGCTATAGGGGGCAAGAAGGGGCGCCAGAATCGCAGTCAGGGCGACCAGCACCAACACGACGGCGGCAATCTTAGAAGACAGCGTCATCTTCTTCCAGCCACCGAGCTTGAGCCCCTTGGAGGCAGCCTTCTCGAGCTGCTCGGTTTGCTTCTCTCGAATCTTTACCATAATCTACACCGTCCTGATGCGCGGGTTGATGAGCAGGTAGAGCATGTCAACCACGATGTTGATGATGATGAAGGCAAGAGCAACGACGATAACGACGCCCTGAACCAGGTTCGCCTCGTTGCCCTGAACGCCCTGCAGAATCGCGGTGCCCATGCCGGGGAGGTTGAAGATAACCTCGATGACGACGGCGCCGCCCATGAGGTAACCGATCTTAAGGCCGAGGGTGGTGACCGGGGTGATCAGCGCATTGCGAAGAACGTTGATACCGACGACGACCTTCTCGGGAACGCCGGCGCCGCGAGCCATACGGACATAGTCCTTGTCGAGCTCCTCGACCATGGCGGTACGCACGATACGAGTCATCTGGCCCGTCAGCGGAAATGCCAAGGCGATGGCGGGCATAATCATGCGGCCCAGATAACCAGCCGGATTCGTGGTGAAGTGAGGCAGAGCACCCGATGCCGGGAGCACCTTAAGGTAGGAAGAGAACAGCAGGATCAACAGAACGGCAAGCCAGAACGACGGGGTTGCCAAGCCGGCGATGGAAAAGACGCGGATCACTTGGTCCGGCCATTTGTCGCGATACAGTGCCGCGATGACGCCGAGCAAAAACGAAACGACCGCACCGATGGCAAGGCCGATGAAGGTCAGCTGCATCGTGACGGGCAGGGCCGTGGAGATGCGCTTGGCAACGGAGTTGCGAGCAGCACCATAGGTGCCCATGTCGCCATGGATCAAATCGCCCATATAGCGCACGTAGCGCACGGGCCAGGGGTCGTCCAGACCATACTTCTCATGGTACTCGGCAACCGCCTCGGGCGAGGCACCGTCACCCAACGCCGTGTAGGCGGGGTCGGTCTTGGAGAACGACATAAGGAAGAACACCAGGACGGTGACGCCCAATGCCATGATCGGCAGCGCCACAAGACGCCTTCCAATCAAACGTAGCAAGTTGTTCACGTTCTCTCCCCTTTCTTTTGTCGGTAGGACCAACTGGTATATGAGTACGGATACTCATTACAAGACCCGAGCGACATCGTTGCCGCCCGGGTCTTTGTTTCAACTATGAGGATACGGTCCCAACGACCGACATCCTGCATACAGACTCAAGCGAGTCTTACGCCTTGACGGTCGCAACGCCCCTGAAGGACATGCTCGTCGTGCCGATGCCCTTGAAGCCATCGAGGGCCTCGCCGTTGGGCGCAGTGGACGGATCGTCCCAGGAAGCGGAGACGGTCTTGACGTGGACAACGGGGTACAGAACGGCGTTGTCGGCAATGATGTCGAAGCACTCGTTCCACTTCTTCTGCTGCTCGTCGCCCTCGGCGGCAAGAGCCTCGTCCATGAGACTGTGGAGCTTCTGCCACTCAGCGGACTCCTTCCACGGGCAACGGGTCTGCATCCAGACGTTGTCGCCGTACCACCAGTTGAGCAGCAGGTCGGGGTCGGCGCCGAAGCAGGAAGGATCGCCAGGGGCAAGGAGGATATCGTAGGCCTCGCCGCCGTCGATGGCAGCGTAGGTGGCCGGCGAGGTATCGGTCTGGATGGTCACATCGAAGCCGAGAGCGTCGAGGTCGTTCTTGACCTGGGCGGCCATGCCCTTAATCTGCTCGTTGTCGGTGGTGCGCAGGGTGATGGCACCCGGGGTGATGCCAGACTCCTCGATGAGCTTCTTAGCCTTCTTGGCGTCGGTCTTGTACACCGTGGAAGCCTCATGATAGTTGGTGAAGCTCTTGGGCAGGTAGCAGCTGGCAGCGGTGGCAAGGCCGGCGAAGGTGTTGCTGACCATCTTCTCGGTGTCGAGCGCATACATGACAGCCTGACGGACCTTGACGTTGTTCCAAGGCTCCTTGGCGACGTTGAACATGATGAAGCGGGTGCCGAAACCCTGAACGTTATCGATCTTGCAGCCGGCGCTCTCGAGCTGGTCGACGGCGTCAGCGGTAACGAGCTCCATAACGAGCGTGGAGCCCTCCTGCTGAGCGGTAACGCGAGCGGTGGGGTCGGTCAGGATGCTGTACTGGATCTTCTTATCCTCGGCAGCATACTCACCGTTGTACTCGGGGTTGGGAACCAGGGTGATCTCGGTATCGGAGATAGAGTCGTACATCCAGGGGCCGGAGCCGATCGGCTGCTTGGCGCGATCCTCCTCGGTCTGGGTGGCCGGGGTAACGCGGACGATGGCCAGACGATCCTTGAGCAGGGAGAAGTTGGGGACCTTGGTCTTGACCGTCACGGTGCTGGCGTCCTTGGCCTCGATGGACTCGAAGGGCTGGAAGAACGGAGCATAGGTAGCGGAAGCGGCGCAAGCGGTGTAGGAGGCAACGACATCGTCAGCGGTGACCTCGGTGCCATCGGAAAACTTGGCGCCCTTGCGGATGGTGACCTCGAAAGTGGTGTCGTCCACAGACTTGGGATCGTCGGTGGCGAGCTCGTTGAAGGTGCTGTAGTCGTGGTAATCGATGCCGTAGAGGCCCTCGACGACGTGCCAGTTAGCACCCAGGCCCACAGCGGAGCCGGTGCTGGCGGGATCGAAGCTGGACGGAGCGTAAGCGGAACCAGCGGTGATCACGCCGCCGCCACGGTTGGCGGAATCGGTGGAACCGGAAGCGGAACCCTCGTCGCTAGAGCTGCCACCGCAGCCGGTGAGACCAAGCCCTGCGACAGCAGCGACGCTGCCGGTGAGGCCGAGGAACGAACGCCTGGACATACCCTTGTTGATGATGGCCATGTCTTCTCCTATCAATAGAGAATCTTACCCGGGAGCGCCTAGACGTGCCCCCGCGCAACTTGCGGACGATATATACCTTACCTACCGACGAACCCAACTGAGGTGCCGCGCTCGGCGACCGATACATACATACGCTTGAACGGTATTTACTACCGTTCACCGAATTCATTGACAAACGATTCGCCAGACAGTATGTATCGACGAGGTGAGATATCAGTCTTCGTCAACCCGCTGGATAGCAGGGTTGTTCACCATGGCTAGTCAAACGTTTTAGCGTTAATTAAACCCGAAATCGGCTGGTAATCGCCGTGAAATACATGATTGAAAATCACGCAATCATGTATATCAGTTGTTTAGAGGCGTGTTTAGTTTTCGGATTGCTTTGCCGCCGCCTCGGCGCGCTCGGCATTCCATGCAACGAGCGCCTCGTGAACCGCTTTGGCGACATCGGCAGGAACGCCTCGAACTTCCGCGATCTCTTGCTCGCTCGCCGCGCGCAAACGCTTCATCGAGCCAAAATGGCGCATAAGGGCACGTTTTCTGGTGGGTCCCACGCCTGGAACGTCATCGAGTACCGAAACCGTCATGGCTTTATCGCGCAATTCGCGATGGAACGTGATGGCAAAACGGTGCGATTCATCGCGCACCTGTTTAATTAGATAGAGCGACGCGGACCCGGTCGGCAGCACGACTGGAGTCTCGTCCCAAGGCACGAAAACCTCCTCATCGGCCTTTGCCAAGCCACAAACTGGTATATCGAGCCCAAGAGCCTCAAGTTGCTTGATCGCAGCGGTCAATTGCGGCTTACCGCCATCGACAACGAGCAAATCGGGGCGCGAGCCAAAGCGCTCGTCGGCCATACGCTCGGGAGCATAACGTCGTCCCAAAACCTCGGACATCGACACGAAGTCGTTTGCCTCGTCCAATTCGGCCTGAATTTTAAAACGACGATACTGACTCTTGTCGGCGCGCCCGTTGGTAAACACCACCATCGAGGCGACCGTAAAGGTGCCATGCAGTGTAGAGATATCGAAGCACTCGATACGCAACGGCGGCGATGGCAGCGCCAACGCACTTTCGAGCTCCAGGAGCGCTTGATTGGTGCGGTCGTCAGCGTACCCCGTTCGCATCATGTAGCGCATGAGAGCATGGCGCGCATTTTTGGATGCCATATCGAGCAGACGGTGCTTTTCGCCACGCTGCGGCCTATGGAGATGGCAGGAACGCTCACGCTTGCCCGCAAGCCACTCCCCCAGCGCCTCCGCATCCTCAAGCTCGACGGAAAGGTTGACCTCAGCTGGAATATCAGCCGTCTCGTCGTAATAGCGCTTAAGAAAGCCCGACTGGAGCTCTTCCTCGTCAGCATCAAGACCCTTGTCGAGAATGAACTCGCAGGTGCGAACTGTTCGGCCCTCGCGAACGACGAAGACGCAAGCGGCGGAGATGGTCTCCTCGCGATAGAAACCGATGACATCTATATCGACACTGGAGGGAAAAACGACTTGCTGACGATCGTCCAGACCCCTGATGACCTCCAAACGACGTTTGACGCGTGCCGCGCGTTCAAAGTCGAGCGCCTCAGCGGCATCCGTCATCTCGGAGGTCAGCTCATCGACGACATCCTTGCGATGGCCCGACAAAAAGCGCTCGACACGCTTGACGTTCTTGGCATAGTCTGCCGGGGAAATCGCGCCGACACACGCACCCGGGCCGCGCCCGACATGGTAGTCAAAGCAGGGGCGCCCGTTTTGCGCGCAAATCATATTGACGATGTCTTCCTCGCCCTTGTGGGACTCGACGATACGGCGACAACGACGCCACTCCGCACAGGATGCGGAGCAGATGGGGATAACCTTGCGCAGCGTATCTATCGTCTCACGTGCCGCGCGGCTATCGGTATAAGGTCCAAAATAGCGCGTTCCCGGCTTATGACGCTCACGCGTGTATTTGATAGCGGGATACAGGTCGCCCTTTGTAATGGCGATAAAGGGGTAGCTCTTGTCATCCTTGAGGTCGACGTTAAAGTACGGATGGTACTGACCAATCAAATTGCGCTCGAGCACCAACGCCTCGTGCTCGGTCTCCACCACGATATAGTCAAAGCTCGCCACCAGCTGCATCATAAGCGGGATCTTCTGGCGCTCGTCCTGCAGCGTCACGTACTGACGCATACGAGCGCGCAGGTTTTTCGCCTTGCCCACGTAGATGACATCGCCCTTGGCGTCTTTCCAAAGGTAGCAGCCGGGCTGCGTGGGAACGCGCGAAACCTGCTCGGCAAGCGTTGGAATGTTGTCGTGACCGGCCACGCGCACCTACTTGCGACGAAGCAGCGCCGAGACCTCGGGCATCTTAAGGATGACGGCAAGGCCAAAGGTAACAGCAAGCGAGACGACACCCGCAACGCAAACGTAGCCAAGAGTAATCAGAATCGAGCCGCCAAGTGCCCCGACAAAGCGTTCAAGCGCCCACATGACGCCGGCGCCTGCGGCAGCACCCAGGCCACCGAGCAAAAGGCCAAAGAAACCGCCATGCAGGATGGATTTAACCTGAAGACCACGCAGGCGGCGACGCAGCCACCACAGCGAACAGCCGACCAAGATCACGTAGTCGACGACATACGAAAGCGCGATTGCCGGCATACCGAAGCCCAGCACAACGCCAAACAGCAGAACCGAGCCGGCCTGGCCGATGGCGGAATACAGGCAATAGCGGCTATAGGGCTTCATGTCGAGCAAGGCAGAGAAGCTCTTCTGCATCAGCACGACCACGCCGTAGAGCGGCAGCGAGAACGCCAGGTAGACAAGGAACTCGGACACCAGCGCCACACCGGACTCATCGAACTTGCCAGCGCAGTAGATCATGTTGAGCGGACGCGCGAAGACAATCAGGTACAGCGCGAACGGAACCAGGAAGAACAGCATCTGGGCGACGCCACGCGAAATGCCCGTGCGAACGCTGTCGTAATCCTTCTCCTGTGCGTCGTGAGAGAGCTCGGTATAGAGCGCCGTCGAAAGCGAGGCGGCAATCAGCGCGTAGGGCAGCGTGTACCACAGGCGCGCATAGGCGATGACGGAAGGACCAGTCTCGGGCTGGACCACCAGCGCGGCAGCGTTCGTGATAGAAGTCGAGACAAACATGCACACCGTAGCGAGCAGCGTCGGGATACCGAGCGCAATCGTCTGGCGCAGTGCGGGGTCCTTAAAGTCGATATGGATATGGGGATGCACGCCGTGCTTGCCAAGCGCGGGGATCTGACAAGCCATCTGAACAAAGACACCGAGGGTCGTACCGGCCGCAATCAAGATGATGCCGGCACGTTCGCCAAACTGTGCGGACACGGGCGCAAAGCCCATAAAGCTCGCAATGACGATCACATTGTTGAGGACCGGGGCAAACGTCGACCAGAAGTAGTCGCGGTGTGCGTTGAGAACGCCCGAGAACACCGAGCCCAAACCATAAAACAGAATCTGGATGGCGAAGAAACGGAACATGAACGCAGCGGTATCCATGCTGCCGCCGTCACCCGAAAGGAACGATTGCGTCCAAATAAAGCCCGGAGCGAACACGGTCCCCAGCAACGAAATGCCACCCAGCACCAATAGCAGAATACCGAGCAGGTTGCCCACGTACTCGTTCGAGGCCTCGCGACCCTGCTCACGCCTCACGCCCATGTACACGGGCAAAAACGCCGTCACGAGCATGCCGCCCATCACGAGTTCGTAGAGCATATTGGGCAGGTTGTTGGCGACCTGATAGGAGGACGAGAGCAGCGACATGCCGATAGCGGCCGCCATTGCCCATGTGCGGATAAAGCCGGTGACGCGAGACACGATGGTCAGGATGGTCATAAGCCCGGCGGAACGACCAACCGTGGAGTAGTCCGACGAGCCCATATCATCAGTGCCATCTCGCGACGAAGAAGCTTCGGATGAGGGTGTCTGAGGCGCAGATTCTTTTGCAAAATGAGCTCCGCACTTCAATTCTTCCTGCGGCATCGCTCAGTCCTCTCTCGTAATCGGGGCGACCGTCGCCCCGCAAAATGCAATTAAATCATCGGGTGCAAGCTCAAGCTGATAACCACGCTTGCCTCCCGAAATAAAAATGGTATCCCAAAGGACACATGTCTCATCAATGAGCGTCCGGTAGCGTTTTTTCATACCGACCGGACTGCAGCCGCCGCGAACGTAGCCAGTCGCCGCAAGCAAATCCTTCACATGCATCATGGCCAAGGACTTCTCCCCCGCGGCACGCGCGGCGGACTTTAGATCGAGCTCGTCGGCAACAGGGATGCAGCACACGACGTGGTCGTTGGACGGCGTCACGCAGACCAAGGTCTTAAATCCTTGTCCGGGCTCCTCGCCAAGCTGCTCCGAAATCGCGACCCCCAGGCCCGCCGACTCATCACCATCGTCTTCGTACGTATGTAGAACATAGGAAATGCCGGCGCTTTCCAGCTCGCGCATCGCATTGGTTTTTGGCGTCTTTACAGCCTTTGCCATGGCATATCCTTTCCCTCGCATTCGGACGCAAGGATTAAGTATATGTCCAATTCGGCTGCATACGTCACTTCGACACAGCAAGCGCCATCGAATCACAAGGAGTCGATGGCGCCCATAAACTGAATCGCCTATTTATTGAGCATGAAGTTGAGCCTGACGCTCCCGGTCACGCCTGAGCAACGGCGCCAAAAACTTGCCCGTATAACTCTGCGGACAGTCCGCAACCTGCTCCGGTGTGCCCGAAACCACGACGGTTCCGCCGCCGTTACCGCCCTCGGGGCCCATATCGATCAGGCGGTCGGCAACCTTGATAACATCAAGGTTGTGTTCAATCACCAGCACCGTGTTGCCCGCATCGACCAAGCGCTGCAGCACATCGAGCAGCTGGCGGACGTCCTCAAAATGAAGGCCGGTCGTCGGCTCATCCAAAATATAGAACGTCTTGCCCGTCTGGCGTCGATGAAGCTCCTTGGCGAGCTTCACACGCTGCGCCTCGCCGCCCGAGAGCGTCGTGGCGGGCTGGCCCAGGCTCACGTAGCCCAAGCCTACATCGTACAGCGTCTGGAGCTTGCGCTTAATCTGCGGGATATTCCCAAAGAAGGCCAGTGCCTCGGTGACGCTCATGTCGAGCACGTCCGAGATGGTCTTACCACGGTAGGTGACCTCAAGCGTCTCGCGGTTATAGCGTTTGCCGCCGCAGACCTCACAGGGGACATAGATATCGGGAAGGAAGTGCATCTCGATCTTAATTTGTCCGTCGCCCTTGCATGCTTCGCAGCGACCGCCGCTCACGTTAAAGGAGAAACGTCCCGGCGAGTAGCCACGCGCCTTCGACTCCGGCGTACTCGCAAACAGCGCGCGAAGATCATCCCACAGGCCAATGTACGTAGCAGGGTTGGAACGCGGCGTGCGACCAATCGGCGACTGGTCGATATCGATAACCTTATCGATACACTCGATGCCCTCGATTTTCTTATACGGACCCACAGGGCGCGTCGAACGGTGAATGGCATTCGTAAGGGCAGGTGCGATGGTGTCGGTAACCAGGGAGCTCTTACCCGATCCCGACACGCCGGTAACGACCGTAAGCGTACCAAACTCGATCTTGGCGGTAACGTTTTTGAGGTTGTTGGCGCGGGCGCCCGTGATCTTAAGGCAGCCGCGACCGGGCTTGCGGCGTTCATCGGGAACCCGAATCATTCGCTTGCCGGTCAGGTAGGCACCCGTCATCGAATCGGGGCACGCCATGATATCGGCAGGCGTTCCCGCGGCGACCACGTGTCCGCCGTTCACGCCCGCGCCGGGGCCCATGTCGATCACATAGTCGGCAGCACGAATCGTATCCTCATCATGCTCGACGACGATGACGGTATTGCCGATATCGCGTAGGCGCTCAAGCGTCTTGATCAGGCGCTCGTTATCGCGCTGATGGAGGCCAATCGATGGCTCGTCCAAAATGTACAGGACACCCATGAGGCCGGCGCCGATCTGCGTTGCCAGGCGAATGCGCTGGGCCTCGCCTCCGGAAAGCGTCGCCGAGGCACGATCGAGGGTCAGATAGTCGAGTCCGACATCGACCAGAAAACGCAAGCGCTCCAGGATTTCCTTGACGATGCGCCCGCCGATAAACTGTTGGCGCTCGGTGAGTTCCAAGCCCTCAAAAAACTCGAGCGACTCGCGGCACGATAGGCAACAGACCTCGTAAATGGACTTACCGCCTACGGTAACAGCGAGCATCTCGGGGCGCAAACGAGCGCCGTGGCAGCTCGAGCACGGCTCCTCGCGGATGTACTTCTCCAAGCGCGCCTTGGTGTTCTCATTCGTCGTCTCGGTATAGCGCTCGTACAGGATATTGCGCACGCCCGAGAACTTGGTGTCCCACTGGCTGCGGCGCCCATCGAGCTTTTGATAGTCGACCGAAATCTTCTGGTCGCCCATGCCGTCTAAAAACGCGCGACGCACCCGCGGAGGCAGATCCTCCCACGGCGTATCGACGCTCACCTTAAAGTGTTTGCAGACCGCAGCGAAAATCTGCGGATAGTAGTTAGAGTTGCCAAACAGGCTGCCAAAGACCCCGTCGGCGATCGACTTCGAGGGGTCTTCGATTAGGGCCTCGGCATCGACCGTCTTCTTAAAGCCCAGGCCATCGCACTCTGGGCACGCGCCATAGGGCGCGTTGAACGAGAAATCACGCGGCTGCAGGTCATCGATGGAGTGCCCATGCTCCGGGCACGCTAACGCCAGCGAATACTCCAGCAACTCGCCTTCGGTCCCCTCGGGAGCGTCGCGGTCGGGCAGCAAGTATACGTTCACATTGCCGTGCGCCAGCGCGGTCGCCTGCTCAACAGACTCGGCGATACGGCCCAGAGAGTTCTCACGGATCACGATGCGATCGACCACGACCTCGATATCGTGCTTGAACTTCTTGTCCAGATCGATCGGATCGTCGAGCGAGCGCACTTCACCGTCGACACGCACGCGGCTAAAGCCCTCGGCGCGAAGGTCCTCAAACAGTTTGGTGTACTCGCCTTTTCGCCCGCGTACCACCGGTGCCAGCACAAACGCGCGGCGGCCCTCCCCCGCCGCCAAGACCTTGTCGGCAACCTGATCGGTCGTCTGACGCTCAATGACACGGCCACATTCGGGACAGTGCGGGGTGCCCACACGGGCGAACAGCAGGCGCAGATAGTCATAAATCTCGGTTACGGTGCCAACCGTCGAGCGCGGGTTCTTGGATGTCGTCTTTTGATCAATTGAGACAGCCGGCGAAAGGCCGTCGATTGAATCCAAGTCGGGTTTGTCCATCTGGCCCAAGAACTGGCGCGCATAACTCGAAAGGCTCTCGACGTATCGACGCTGGCCCTCGGCATAGATAGTGTCGAATGCCAGCGAACTCTTGCCCGAGCCAGAAAGACCGGTAATGACCACGAGTTGGTCACGCGGAATGGAAACATCGATATCACGGAGGTTGTGCTCACGAGCGCCGCGAATAACGATAGAAGAATCAGACATGGAAGCTCCTTGCCTCCTATTGCATCGAATCATACTGCCGATGAGTTTAGCGCACTCGACGCGCACAGATGTTCGTAATACAAGATTCGCAGACCTTTAGCTTTGCGTATCGGGCGCTTTGTTTCTCGAAATGCCGTGGAAAGGTTACAGTAATCTAATACTGAACTTAATTTGCTGTACCAGAGGAACGTCCATGACCGAAGATATCCCCCTTGAAATCACTTCGAGCGACATGGCCAATCTGCCCATATTCATCGCCGTCCTTATCGTGGCCGCCGTCGTCGTGCGCGTGTATTTTTCAATCAAACGCAACGAAAAGCCACCCATTGCCCGCGTCTTTTGGTGCGCGACGCTCCTCATCCCGCTCGGCGTGGTAGCTGCATGGGTTACGAATCAATTGCTCGTAAATGAGGGCAGCTCCCTATGGGTCCTTTCTTATTCGGCGCTCGGTGCTGCCGCCGTCATGCTTCTTGTCGAGCCCTTGGTTTCGGGACTTATCGACCAAACCGACCTTGCGACGGGAACGGTTGCCTGTATTTGCCGTGACATCCTTGTCATCGCCGCTGTTTCAGCGCTCTCGTTCGTTTCACTCGAAATTGCCTGCAACGAAACGTTCTATCGCATTCCCGCCAACTCATTCGGGTTTTCCGTCGGGCTGCTCGCGACGGTTCTGCTCTCCCTTTATTTGCTGGGACAGCGTCATGGAGGCGTCATGGCTCTCGTGCCCGTCGTCTGCTGCATCCTTGGCATTGCCGAGCACTTCGTCATAACGTTTAAAGGCGAAGCCATCCTGCCAAGCGATATCTTGGCCCTTGGCACCGCAATGGAAGTGAGCGAGGGATACGAGTTTACCCTTACCGCCGGAATCGTAACCTCTCTCGCCCTGCTGGAGATTTCCCTGGGGCTTCTTTCGCTCATCCGACCGCGAAAGCTCCGTACGCCCACCCATGTCTTCCCCGCTATCGCCGCTAACCTCTGTGCTTTTCTGCTAGTGACCGTTGTGGGGCTCTCAGGCTTTTCCAACATCGACTTGGAGCAGGCGCTGGATTTTGGATTTGACCGTTGGCAGCCCATCACCACGTATGCGTCTCAGGGTTTTATCACTTCGTTCACCGAAATGGTCAACGAGTTGCCCATTGAGAAGCCCGAAGACTATACGCCCGATGAGGCGCAGAGCATCGAGCAGGAGCTCGCCGCCGCCTACGACAGCACATATGGCTCGAGCGAGCAGCGCGCGGCGGCCGTTGCCCAGTTCAATGAAATCAAGCCGACGATTGTTGCCGTCATGAATGAGAGTTTTAGCGACCTTTCGTGCTTTGAGCAGCTCCAGGCGGCCGGGTACACCGGCCCCGCATTCTACAACTCGCTTCCCGACACACTTGTTCGCGGCACCATGCTCGCTTCGGTCGCCGGTGGCGGAACGGCGAACTCCGAATTCGAATTTTTGACCGGAGCGACAACGGCCTTTGTCGGATTAGGCAAGATCCCCTATCAGCTGTATCAGATGAATGGCGTAAACAGCCTGGCAAAGGACCTTAAAGAGCTTGGGTATACCACTACCGCTATGCACCCGCAAAACCCCGTCAACTACCATCGAGATAAAATCTATCAGCAGCTGGGCTTTGGAGACTTTCTTTCAATCGGCGATTTCGAAGGTGCGCCCTATTACCATGCCGGCGTATGCGACTACGTCACCTACGACAAGATACTCGACCTGCTTAGAACCGACGAAGCGCCGCAGTTCATCTTTGACGTCACGATGCAAAATCACGGCGGCTACGACTATGGCACCGTTCCCGCCGAAGAGCTGACAAACTATTGGGTCGAGGGAGCCAGCGAAGGCGCCAACAGCGCGCTCAACACCTATCTCACCTGCATCAACGCATCCGACCGGGACCTCGAGTACTTTATCAACGAGCTCCGCAACATCGGCAGACCGGTTGTTCTTGTCTTTTTTGGCGACCATCAGCCGAGCGCCGCAACGACTCTCAACGACGAGCTGTACCCTCAGGAAGATACGGCAAGCCACGCTTTCCGTATCTATCAGTCGACATATCTCGTCTGGGCTAACTATGAGATCGCCGGCAATACCGAGCTCAACGTCTACGACACCGTCGGGGCAAACGAGATTGCAGCCATTACCCTTAATAAGATCGGCGCCCCGCTCACCAATTACCAAAAGGCCCTGCTTGCGACAAGGTCAGATGTGCCCACCATCAATGTCGCCGGCTATCTCGGTGCCGACGGGCTGCGCTACGACTTGGAATCGAAAGACAGCCCCTACGCCTCGACGATCGACAAGCTGCAGCGCATGCAATATCTCGAGTTCGCCAGCAAAGTTCAGTAAGCCCGCCCATTCGCTTGGGCCCATCGTATTGCAAGCACGCTCGGCCCAAACGCATCGCAAATGACTCCCGCTCGCAAACGAGGGTACAATGACGCTCGTGTCACATCGCGGGGCCCCGGCCCCAGCATATACAAAGGAGTCATACATGGGTTGCGAACACGCACAGGCCGCCGGCGGACAAACGTCGCCGTCGCAATTTGAGGAGAACACGCTGTCCGAGGTCAAGCGCGTCATCGCCGTGCTTTCCGGCAAGGGCGGTGTCGGCAAGTCATTTGTCACCGGCGCCATCGCCACCGAGCTTGCCCGTCACGACCACAAGGTCGGCGTCCTCGATGCCGACATCACCGGTCCCTCTATCCCCAAGATGTTCGGTATGAGTGGACGCCACGTCCATGCCCTTGGCAACCTTATGCTGCCCGAAATCTCCGAGCACGGCGTCAAGGTCATGAGCTCCAACCTGCTGCTCCAAAACGAGACCGACCCCGTCCTTTGGCGCGGTCCGGTCATCGCAGGCGCCATTAGGCAGTTCTGGAGCGAGACCTCGTGGGGCCCCATCGACTACCTACTGGTCGACATGCCTCCGGGAACAGGCGACGTCGCGCTCACCGTCTTCCAGTCGCTGCCGGTCGACGGCATCGTCATCGTCACGAGCCCGCAGGATCTGGTCTCGATGATCGTCGCCAAGGCGGTCAACATGGCCGAGAAGATGAACGTCCCCATTCTGGGCATTGTCGAGAACATGAGCTATATTGAGTGCCCCGACTGCGGCAAGAAGATCGAGGTCTTTGGCAAGAGCAAGCTCCCCGAGGTCGCAGAGCGCTATAACCTCGACATCTTGGGCCAGCTTCCCATTAATCCGGCACTCGCCGAGGCCTGCGATAAGGGCGAGGTCGAGACCGCGCTGCCCGATGGCATGTTGCCCAAGGCAGTCTCTGCCGTCGAGGCTATTACCCCGCACGAGACCGACGAGGCCTAAGTGAACGCGAGCGCCCTCTATGACGTCTTGGTAATCGGCGGCGGGGCTTCAGGCCTCGCCGCCGCCATTACGGCCGCACGCGCTGGCAAAAGCGTCTGCATCGTTGAGCGCGATGTCGCCTGCGGCCTCAAGCTCCTTGCGACCGGTAACGGCCGTTGCAACCTCTCCAACGAATCGATTGATCCTCAGCGGTATAACCACCCCGCATTCGTCGAATCCGTCATGGGCCCCCAGCCCGAACAAGAGCTTATGGGTTTCTTCTCCTCGCTGGGCATCATGACAACCTCCGAGGAAGGCCGGCTGTACCCGCGCTCCCTTCGCGCCGAATCGGTGCGCGACGCGCTTCTCAGCGTTTGCGACCGCCTAGGTATCACCTTAATCTGCGGAGCCAACGTTGCCTCGGCGCACAAAGCTTCCGAAGGCTGGGCACTCCAAATAGACCGTCCAGCGCGGGCACTCAAGGCAAAAAAGCACGACGACCGAAAATCGGAGCTCCGCTCGCTTCGGAAAGCGCTCGCCGATGTCCCTCGCAAGAACGAGGCCCTGCAGGCACATGCCGTAATTATCGCCACGGGCGGCAACCCCACCGGTATCGCCGATACGTTTAGCCTCCCCCTCACTTCGCTGCGCCCCATCCTCTGCCCCGTATCGGCAACGGTCGTTGGCGATCGGACGGCATTCAAGACGTTGGATGGCCTGCGCGTCCGTGCCCGCTTGACGCTCGCCCGCAATCATAATGAGCTCTGGCACGAAGACGGTGAAGTGCTGTTTCGAACCTTCGGTATCTCGGGTGTCGCTGTCTTCAACCTCTCTCGTCGTATCCAGCACGGCGATACGATCCTGCTCGACGTTTTCCCCGACCTCTCCAAAGACGAGTTGCTCGATATCCTCAACCGGCGCGTTGAGCTGTTCGGTGACTTTTCACCCCGCGATCCCCGTTGGCTCGACGGCATGCTCGCCCCGCAACTCTCCCGCGTCGTCTGCACAGCGTTCGAGCAGTGCCATCCAGGCTCCAACGATGTCATCCACCTGGTCTCGATCCTCAAGCACTTTAAGTTGCTCGTCGAGGGAACAGCCGAGGAGCGCTCAGCGCAGGTCGCGCGTGGTGGCGTATCTGTCAAGAGTATCTCAACACCCAGCCTACGCGCGCGCAGCGTTGTCGACGCTCCGCTTTACGTTTGCGGTGAAGCGCTCGACATCGACGCCGATTGCGGAGGCTTTAACCTTGCGTGGGCCTGGATCTCGGGCATTCGCGCTGCAAGCAGCCTGTAGCCGCGCAGTCTATAATCAAAAACACATTCGGGCCGTCTGGGATACCGGACGGCCTCTTTCTTGCCTCTAAGGAGACCTCGATGATCGAAATCACCCAAGTCAACGCGTCGCTCGATGAAGCCGGCGATGAAAATGCCTGCCTCATTGTTGGCAAGCGAGTCGCCAAGCGCGTCCTACGTTGCAAGGACTCCGAGATCAAGTCCATCGAGCTCCACCGCAAGTCAATCGACGCTCGCAAAAAACGAGACGTCCATTTTATCCTGAGCTTTCGTGTTGAGCTGACTAGTCCCCACCTCGAGCGAGAAGCGGTCGACAGCGTTGCCGAGCGTGACCGTTCGCGCGTACGCGCGATAGAAGACGATGAGCCTTCATTCCCCTCCCCCGCCTCCGACGCGCCTCAAGAACGCCCTGTCGTTGTCGGCGCCGGATGCGCCGGCCTTTTCGCTGCGCTTACGCTCGCCGAAGCAGGTCTTAAGCCCTTGCTCATCGAGCGCGGCGACCCGGCATTTCGCCGCTCGCAGGCGATCGACCTCTTTCTAAAGGAGCGCATCCTCGACCCCGAGAGCAATATCCAGTTTGGCCTGGGCGGCGCGGGAACCTTCTCGGACGGCAAACTCAATACGGGAACCAAAAATCCCGCCCATCGCCTTATCCTCGAAACCTTCGTCGAGGCGGGCGCGCCCCGCGATATTCTGTGGGATGCCAAGCCGCACATTGGCTCCGACATCCTTCCCACGGTCGTCACCGCTATATCCCAGCGCATCGAGCAGCTCGGAGGTGTCGTCCGCTATCGAACGAAGCTCGTCGACATTCGCATCGACGCGTCTGGCGCCATCACCGGTATTGATGTCCAATCGTCCCAAGACGCCGCTTGCGAGCCAATCGAGACAAAGCACCTCATCCTCGCCTGCGGGCATTCTGCTCGCGATATTTTTGAGCTCCTTAAGGGCCACAACGTGGCCCTCGCACAAAAGACCTTTGCCATGGGCGTTCGCATCGAGCATCCGCAGCGCGACATCGACCGAGTCCAATACGGAGCCTCGGCGGGACATCCTGCCCTCGGAGCAGCCCCTTACAAGCTCGTCGCCCATCTTCCCAACGGCCGCAGCGTGTTCTCGTTTTGCATGTGCCCCGGCGGGCAGGTTGTCGCCGCCTCTTCCGAGCAGGGCCACCTGTGCGTCAACGGCGCCAGTCTCAATGCCCGCGACGGACGCAATGCAAATGCCGCCCTGCTCGTTAACGTCACGCCAGAGGACCTTCCCAACGATGACCCACTCGCCGGCATCGAGCTCCAGCGCGCCTGCGAGGCGGCCGCCTACCGCCTGGGCGGTTCCAACTGGAACGCACCGGCACAGCTCGTCGGAGATTTCCTCGCAGGACGCGCCAGCAAGGCGCCCGGAAAGGTAAAGCCCACCTATCCGCTCGGTGTGACCTGGACGGCAATTGACGAAGCCCTGCCGCAGCATATCGTCGAGTCGCTCCGCCTGGGACTTCCCCTACTCGGAAAAAAGCTACGAGGCTACGACCGCCCCGACGCCGTTCTTACCGGCGTGGAGACTCGTTCGAGCTCACCGGTCACTGTCACCCGAGACCGAACGTGCCATGCCGTGTCGACCCCGGGCCTCTATCCTTGTGGTGAGGGAGCTGGATATGCCGGCGGCATCATGAGCGCGGCCACCGACGGCATCCGTTGTGCCGAAGCCCTGATCGCAGACCTCTAACGCACGAATTCCAGCGCGCAAAAGACACAGGCCCCAAGCTCCACAGGGAACTCGGGGCCTGTTCACTATTTCTTAAACCGTGCACCCTGGCGTCTTCTGCCCGATGCGAACGTGGAACCCTTGCGGGCCTGCGAACGTAAGCGCTCAATCGTCTCGTCCTCAGACGCACCCTCGAGCATCGCCCGAATCTGAACGACGGCATCGCGCAGGCGCGCCGCCTCCTCAAAGTCCATGGCGGCAGAAGCGTTACGCATATCCTCTTCCATGGTTTCGACGATCCGCACAAGCTCGTCATGCGGCAGTTCTTCCAACTGCTCCGCAAGTGTCTGCTCGGGCGCCACCGTTTCCGGCACGCCACCCTCGCCCGACTCATCGGGCGTATAGAATGCGCCATGTCCAAGAGAGTCGCCCTTCGAGCGCCCCTTGGAACCCACGGTTTTTTCGGCCTCGGCAATAAAACTTGAGATGTCGTTGATGGCCTTGCGCACCGTCTTGGGCACAATGCCATGCTCTTCGTTATATGCCATCTGAATCTCGCGACGGCGCTGCGTCTCCTCGATGGCCTCTTTCATCGAATCGGTCACAACGTCCGCATACATGATGACTTCGCCATCGGCGTTACGGGCCGCGCGGCCAATCGTCTGAATCAGCGAACGGCGGTTGCGCAAGAAGCCTTCCTTATCGGCATCGAGAATTGCCACCAGTGAGACCTCGGGAAGGTCTAGGCCCTCGCGAAGCAGGTTGATGCCAACGAGAACATCGATCTTGCCCTCGCGCAGCGTTCGCAGGATCTCGACACGGTCCATCGTCGCTGTATCGGAGTGCATGTAATTGACCTTAATGCCGGCATCAAGCAGATGGTCGGTCAGGTCCTCGGCCATGCGCTTGGTGAGCGTGGTCACCAGCACGCGCTCCTTGCGGGCAACGCGCTCGCGAATCTCGTCCTCAAGATCGTCAATCTGCCCACGAACCGGACGCACATCGATCTTGGGGTCGAGCAGACCGGTTGGACGAATAATCTGCTCAACGTCGTTTTGGCTCACCCGCAGCTCGTAGTCGCCCGGTGTGGCCGAAACATAGATAAACTGGGGTATCCTTGCCTCAAACTCATCGAAACGAAGCGGGCGGTTATCGAGTGCCGATGGAAGGCGAAAACCATGCTCCACCAGCGTCACCTTACGCGAGCGGTCACCTTCGTGCATGCCGCGAATCTGCGGCACCGTCACATGGCTCTCATCGATGATGCAGAGCATATCCTTGGGAAAGTAATCGATTAGGGTAAACGGCGGCTCACCCGGCTTGCGACCGTCCAGATGACGCGAGTAGTTCTCGATGCCGTTGCAAAAACCCATCGTCTCGAGCATCTCAAGATCATAATCGGTGCGCTGCTGCAGACGCTGCGCCTCGAGCAACTTATCAGTCGCCTTGAGCTCCGCCACGCGCTTCTCGCACTCTTCGCTGATCGATTTCAGAGCCGCCTTGACCTTCGGCTTCTCGGTCACGTAGTGCGATGCCGGCCATACGGGGATGGCCTCGTACTCACGAAGCATCTCACCGGTAACCTCATCGATCTCGGCAATCAGCTCGACCTCGTCGCCAAAGAACTCAAACCGCAACGGATGCTCGGCATAAGGCGGATACACGTCGACAACATCGCCGCGCACGCGGAACGTGCCGCGCGCCAGGCCATAGTCATTGCGATCATATTGAATGTCGATAAGTGCATGGATAAAGTCATCGCGCTCGAGCGGCACCTTCTTGTCGACGTTTGGAGCCAGACCCGCATAGTCCTCAGGAGAGCCAATGCCATAGATACACGAGACCGATGCGACAACGATCACATCGCGTCGAGAGAGCAGTGACGCGGTCGCCTGATGGCGCAGCATCTCGACCTCTTCGTTAATCGAGGAGTCTTTCTCGATATATGTATCGCTTTGCGGCACATACGCCTCGGGCTGATAGTAGTCGTAGTACGAGACAAAGTAGACCACAGCGTTGTTGGGAAAGAACTCTTTGAGCTCGCTCGCAAGCTGAGCGGCGAGCGTTTTATTGGGAGCCATGACCAGCGTCGGCTTCCCCAGGGCCTCAATAGTCTTAGCCATCGTGAAGGTCTTGCCCGAACCAGTCACGCCCAGCAAAACCTGATAGCGATCTCCGTCCCTCACACCCTGCACAAGCGACTCAATGGCCTTAGGCTGGGAACCAGCGGGCTCGTATGGAGACACGACCTCAAACGGCACCTCAGAGCCCTCAACGCCAAAACGTTTGAGCTCTCCTCCAACACGCTCAACTTCAAATTCCGCCATGGATACTCCTAACTCATATATCTGCAGTATACGCAGGCGGCAGGCATAGTCCTATACGAACCGATCGGGATAGAGGGTCTTGTAGCGAACCCAGGCATTATTGACACGAATCAGATACGCCTGCGTCTCGGGAAAGGTGATTGCATTATGAAGCGACGTGCTCTGCTGCGCCCATCCGTCGACATTGCCCATGCCGGCGTTATAGGCGGCAATGGCGCTGTCAGTCGACCCGTTAAAATACGTTAGAAGATACGAAAGATACGCACAGCCAAACTCGATGTTCGTAGCGGGATCGTTAAGGTTGTCGGCGGAATACTCGCTACCATCGACAAGACCCTTGGCAATCATATCCTGGGCAGTCTCGGGCATCAGCTGCATCAATCCCCGAGCGCCTTGATTCGACTCAGCCTCGGGATCCCAATTCGATTCCGACTTTATGACAGCACACACCAGATATGGATCAAGATTGTGCGAAATGCTCGATTGCTTTACATACGCCTCGTAGTCAATTGGATACAAAGGCTTAAAGAAGGCGGCAGGAGCATACGAGTAGACGAGCGAAATAAAGCCGAAGACGAGCACAACGGCAAGTGGCGCAACGCGATACCACGTAAAGAAACGTGTCTTAGGCATCGGCCTCCTCCTTATCCGTTACATCCCCGAAGCCATGGCGCACAAGCCATGCGTCCAGTTGTTCAAAGAGCGAATTATCGCCTCCCGCATTATCGATTACCGTCGTAGCGAGATTGCAAAGCGAAGCCTCATCAGGTTGGCATGCAGAGCGAGCATCAAAATCAGAGGACTCCATACCACGATGAATGGCACGCTCGCGACGAACTGCCAAAGGAGCACTGATAACCAGAATTTCATCAGCCAGGCCAAAAGCATCCTCAAAACCAGTCGGGGCAGAAACCTCGACAACCGCAAAGGGATAACGGGGGGACGAAACCGTACAACAAACCGGATCGAGAATCCTAAGCGAAAGCTGTTCAATGAGAACGGGGTGCACAAGGTCATTGAGCCGTGCGACCGAATCAGGAGAAGCGAAAGCTCGAGAAGCGAGGATGCTGCGGCGAATGCCGCCCTCCTCATCCAAAATATCCCAGCCAAATTCTTCCGCGAGGGCATTGACGATATCGGAGCCTGGCACATACAGCGATTTGGCAAGCTCGTCCAGATCGATAAGCATGGCGCCATGAGATTCGAGATAGCGGCAGGCAGTCGACTTACCCGAAGCAATATTGCCCAAGACAAAAACGGTAAACATCAAGTCCTCCCTAACGCCAATGGGAGTTATTATCGCGCAAATACAAAAGAAGGACTCAAAATACAGCCAAACAGTAAGACAAGCTAAAAGAAGGCGAGTTCTTGTATTACAGCTCTTTATAAAACGCAAAAAAGGGGGAGGCCGCGAGGCCTCCCCCTTCTAAGTCCAATGACGGCTCGGTGCCGTCCACCGGTCAGCGGCGCCCTGGCCTCCCACGGGCTGG